>DASWPG010000048.1:0-254860 GCA_036404115.1 Cellulomonas sp. | reverse complement strand
GCGGGGCTCAGCCCTGGCCGGCACCCGCGGCGGCGATCTGGGCGCGGACGTCGTCCATGTCCAGCGCCTTGACGGCGTCCACCACCTGCGCCAGCGCCGGGGCGGGCAGCGCGCCGGCCTGGTTGAACACCAGGATCCCGTCGCGGAACGCCATCAGGGTCGGGATCGAGGTGATCTGCAGCTCGGCGGCGAGCGCCTGCTCCGCCTCGGTGTCGACCTTGGCGTGCACGATCTCCGGGTTCTCGTCCGACGACTGCTCGAAGATCGGTCCGAACCGCTTGCACGGGCCGCACCAGTCGGCCCAGAAGTCCACCAGGACGATCTCGTGGTCCGTGATCGTCTCCTGGATGGTGCCGGCCGTCAGCTCGGTCGTGGCCATCTCTCGCCTCCTGTTGACTCGGGTCTTCGACGCTAGAGCGCCTCGTCCGGCCCGAGTATTCCCGGCTGCGGTCGACCCCGCCCGGTGCCGCCCCGCGGGCCGCCGGACGGGCGGGACGGCACCCCTGCACCGCGCGTCGGGGTGCCGCCCCGCCGGGCCACGGGGTACAACTGCACCGTGACCGACACGGCTGACCTGCCCCGCGAGCCCGAGCGTCCGTCCGGCTGGCTGAGCCAGGAGGGCATCGCCGCCGCGCGCCGCTCGTTGCCGCTGCTGTACGTGGACGCGGTGCCGGTGCGCGTGGACGAGTCCGGCGACGTGGTGGCGGTGGGCCTGCTGCTGCGGGTCACGCCGGAGGGCGTGATGTCCCGCGCGCTGGTCTCCGGCCGGGTGATGTACCACGAGCGGGTGCGCGACGCGCTGCTGCGGCACATCGAGAAGGACCTCGGCCCGGTCGCGCTGCCGCAGATCCCCGCCTCCCCGCAGCCGTTCACGGTCGCGGAGTACTTCCCGACCCCCGGCGTGACGCCGTACCACGACCCGCGCCAGCACGCGGTCTCGCTGGCCTACGTGGTGCCGGTGTCCGGGGACTGCCGCCCGCAGCAGGACGCGCTGGACCTCGCCTGGCTCACCCCGGAGGAGGCCTCCAGCGAGCAGGTGCAGGTCGAGCTGAACGGCGGTCAGGGCCTGCTGCTGCGCCAGGCGATGGCCTTCGTCGGCCGGATGCCCTGAGGCCCGGCGTGCCGACCCCGACGACCACCCGCACCGGCGCGCACCCGGGTGTCCTCGTGCTGTCCCGGGTGCTGCACGGCGTGCTGGTGCTCGCCGTGCTGGTCGCCCTGGTGCTGGAGGTCGCCCAGGCCCTCTCGATCGCGCCGGACTCCGGGCTCGGCCGGGCCGAACGGCTGACCCGGCTGTTCAGCTACTTCACGATCCAGTCGAACCTGCTGGTGGCGCTGGCCTCGGTGCTGGTGCTGCTCGCCCCGGTCGGCGGCGGCCGGCTGCGCGCGGTGATCGGGCTCGACGCGCTGCTCTGCATCGCCGTGACCGGTGTGGTCTACCACGCGCTGCTCTCCGGCTACGCGTCCGAGCTCGCCCCCGCCGGGCAGGTGTCCAACTTCCTGCTGCACACCGTCGCCCCGATCGGAACCTGGGTGGTGTGGCTGCTGGTCGGCCCGCGGCCCCGGTTCCGGTGGAGCACCGTCGGCTGGGCGGTCGTCTACCCGCTGGCCTGGATCGCCTACACCTTCGTGCACGGGGCGATCAGCGGCTGGTACCCGTACCAGTTCCTCGACGTGGGTGCGATCGGCCTGGGCCAGGCACTGACGAACACCGCCGGGATCGCGCTGGCCTTCGGGCTGCTCGCGGCCCTGGTGCGGCTGCTGGACCGGGTGCTGCCGGCGGCGCCGCACGGGGTCTGAGGGAGGCCCCGACCGGTGCCGGGTGCCGGCCACCTGCCCGCCCGTAGCCTGCCCGGATCGACCAGCGGACCCACCGTGGGCCGGCCGGCCTAGAGCTCGACCGCCGGCCAGTCCGCCAGGTCGGCGCGCATCGCCCGGTCGTGCGTCGCCACCACCACCGCCGCCGACGTCAGCCGCAGCGCCGCGGTCAGCTCGTCCACCAGCACGATCGACAGGTGGTTGGTCGGCTCGTCCAGCACCAGCACGTGCGGGGCGGCGACCAGCGCGGCGGCCAGGTCGAACCGGCGGCGCTGGCCCACGGACAGCTCGCCGAGCGGGCGGTCCAGATCCTCCTCGTCCAGCAGGCCGAGCGCGGCGACCGGCAGCACCTGCGCGGGGTCGAGCAGCCCGGACCGCAGCAGGTCCAGCGCCCGGCGGGCGACCGCCTCGAAGCCGGTGCCGCGCCGGTCGTCCCCGGCACCCGCCGGGTCGTCCTGCCCGAGCACGCCGAGCCGCACCCCGGGTGCGACGGTGCGCAGCCCGCGATCCAGCCGGAGCGCGCCGGCGAGCGCGGCCAGCAGAGTCGACTTGCCGGCGCCGTTCGCGCCGGTGACCAGCAGCCGCCCGGCCGGCGGCAGCTCCACCCGGACCCCGGGCAGGTCGAGGCGGCCGGCGACCCGTGGGGCGCGCAGCTCCAGCAGCGGCCCGCCGGTGTACCCGGCCGGGATGCTCGGCAGGTCGGGGAACAGCAGCACGGGCGGCGGCACCGGCACCTCGACGGCCTCCGCCTCGAGGCGCTGCACCAGCCGGTCGGCCGCCTTGACGTGGATCCGGGCGTGGGTGGCGCGACGGTTCTTCTGCGAGCCCTTCTCCGGCCGCCACTCGTCGGACAGCCCCTCGTAGGAGGCGTCCAGCCGGCGGGCCAGCTGCTCGGCGCGCTTGCGCTCCTGGGTGTACCGCACCCGCCACCGGCGCAGCGCCTGGTCCTTGGCGAACCGGTAGGTGGCGTACCGGGTGGCGCCGTACAGCACCGGGCGCCCGTCCATCGACGGGTCCAGGTCGAGGATCGCGGTCATCACGTCGTCCAGCAGCCGCCGGTCGTGCGTGACGATCAGCACCACGCCGGGCCACTGCTGCAGCTGCGCGGTGAGGTAGTCGATGCCGCCGACGTCCAGGTGGTTGGTCGGCTCGTCCAGCAGCAGGATGTCGGCCCGCTCGGCGACGTGGCAGGCCAGCCGTGCGCGGTACGCCTCGCCGACGCTGAGCGTGTCCAGGCGGCGCCCGACGTCCCGCGGGGCGCCGAACCGGGTGAGCGCCTCGTCCACCCGGCGGTCCACGTCCCAGGCGGCCACCCGCTCGACGGCGGCGATCGCCTCGGCCAGCGCGGTCAGGTCGCCGGCGTCGTGGTCGAGGTCCCGCACCACGGCGTCCAGCCGCTCCGCCGCCGCGCGCACCTGCCTGGCGGTCCGCGCCACCAGGTCGCCGACGGTCGCGCCGACGGGCACGTCGAGCTCCTGGTGCACCACGGAGACCGTGCCGGACCGGCGCACCTCGCCGGCGGTCGGCACCAGGTCGCCCGCGAGCAGCCGCAGCAGGGTGGTCTTGCCGGCGCCGTTCTCCCCCACCACGCCGACCCGCTGGCCGGCGGAGGCGGACAGGGCGACCCGGTCCAGCACCGGTCGGCCCGGGTAGCCGAACGACAGGCCGTCCGCGACCAGCTGCACCTCAGGCACGGTCCGCCTCGGGCCCGGTCCGGCGCACGGCGCGGGGTGCCCGGTCAGGCACGCAGCGCCCGGACGATCGCCGGCACCAGCGCGCGGAACGCCTGCCCGCGGTGCGAGATCCGGTTCTTCTCCTCGGGGCTCAGCTCGGCGCAGGTCCGCTGCTCCCCGGTCGGGACCAGGATCGGGTCGTAGCCGAAGCCGCCGGTGCCGCGCGGCGCGGCGGCCAGGGTGCCGACCAGGTGCCCGACCTCGACCTGCTCCCGGCCGTCCGGGGTGACCAGGGCGGCCGCGCAGGTGAACCGGGCACCGCGGTGCTCCGGGGCGATGTCGCCGAGCTGGGCCAGCAGCAGCGCGAGGTTCGCCGCGTCGTCGCCGTGCCGGCCGGACCAGCGGGCCGAGAAGATGCCCGGCGCACCGCCGAGCACGTCCACCGCGAGGCCCGAGTCGTCCGCGACGGCCGGCAGGCCGGTGGCCGCCACCAGGGCACGCGCCTTGATCAGGGCGTTCTCGGCGAACGTGGTGCCGTCCTCCACCGGTTCCGGGGCGCCGAGGTCCCGGGCACCGACCACGACGGCCGGGTCCAGGTCGGGCAGCTCGGGGGCCAGGATGGCGCGCAGCTCGCCGAGCTTGTGCGCGTTGTGGGTGGCGAGGACCAGCCGGGGCGTGGTGGACGTCACGCGCGCGCCGCCGAACCGCCGCGCCGCGTCACGGTGCCCTCGGACGCCGGCACCGCCAGCACCTCGGCCTGCAGCCGGGCCAGCTCGGAGGTGCCGCCGAGGGCCAGGTCCAGCAGCGCGTCCAGCTCGTCCCGGCGGAACGGGGCGTGCTCCGCGGTGCCCTGCACCTCGACGAAGTCGCCGGAGCCGGTCACCACCACGTTCATGTCCGTCTCGGCGCGCACGTCCTCCACGTAGGGCAGGTCCAGCACCGGGCGGCCGTCCACGATGCCCACGCTGACCGCGGACACCGAGTCGCGCAGCACGGTCTTGCGCGCGTCCACCGAGCCCTGCGCGATCCCCCACGCCACCGCGTCCGCGAGCGCCACGTAGGCACCGGTCACCGAGGCGGTCCGGGTGCCGCCGTCGGCCTGCAGCACGTCGCAGTCCAGCACGATGGTGTTCTCGCCGAGCGCGGCGACGTCGATCACGGCACGCAGCGAGCGGCCGATCAGCCGGGAGATCTCGTGGGTGCGGCCGCCGATCTTGCCGCGCACCGACTCGCGGTCCGAGCGGGTGGTGGTCGCGCGGGGCAGCATCGCGTACTCCGCGGTCACCCAGCCCTGGCCCGAGCCCCGCCGCCAGCGCGGCACGCCGGCGGTGAACGAGGCGACGCACAGCACCGTGGTGCCGCCGAACTCGACGAGCACGCTGCCCTCGCCGGCGTCCAGGTAGCGGCGGGTGATCGAGACGGGGCGCAGCTCGTCGGCGGCGCGTCCGTCAGCGCGGTTCGTCGGCACGGCGGAGCTGGTGGAGGCGTCGGAAGTCATGCCTGAGAGGGTAGCCGGGGCGGCTACAGGGCGACGACGAGCCCCGGTCGGGCCAGCTCCACCGGCCCGTCGTACTCGGCACGCGCCTCCGCGAGCGACTCGGCCGCGTCGTTCCACGCGACGAGGTGGGTGAGCAGCAGCCGGCCGACGCCGCCGCGGGCCGCCGCCGCACCGGCGCGCCGCCCGGTCAGGTGCACCCCGCGCGGCGCCCCGACGGTGGTCTCCAGGTAGGCGGCCTCCGCGAGCAGCACGTCGGCGCCGCGCGCCAGCGCGTCCAGCCCGGCGCACTCGTCGGTGTCGCCGGTGTAGGCCAGGGTCGCGGTGCGGGCCGGGTCGTCCTCGGCGGGCCCGGTGATCCGGAACCCGAACGCCGGCACCGGATGCTCCACCGGCACCGGCTCGATGGTCAGCGGACCGACCCGCACCGGCACGCCGGCCCGCCAGGTGCCGATCGCCAGGTGGTCGTCGGTGCTGGTCGCAGGATCGTGCCCGGCGAGCTGGCCGAGCCGCGCCCGGGTGCCCTCCGGCCCGTGCAGCGCGAGCGGCTCGGGCCGGGGCCCCTGCGGGCAGTAGCGCAGCATCACGCCGAGCACCACGACGTCCGCGACGTGGTCGGCGTGCAGGTGGCTGATCGCGACCGCGTCCAGCGCGGCCGGCGGCAGGTGGCGCTGCAGCGGGCCCAGCGCACCGTTGCCCAGGTCCAGCAGCACGTTCCAGGTGCGGGTGCCGCCCGCACCGTCCGGCCCCTCGGCCTGGACCAGGTAGCAGGACGCGGCGGAGTCCGGCCCGGGGAACGACCCGGCACTGCCCACGACCACCAGCCTCATCGCCACGCTCCCTGGTGGACCCGGGTCACGACGTCGACCCTGCGGCGGTCCGCTGCCCATGATGCCGCGCCGCGCAGCGCCGCGGCCGGACGAGGGTCCCGGACCGGACGTGGCGCTCGTCACGCCCGGTCGGTGCGCGGCCGCCCCGCCGGTCGGGGTGTGCGGGCCCGCTGGTCAGCGCAGGGCGTCGCGCCGCTCGACCTGCCGGACCTCCGGCCCGAGGAACCGCCGGGCGAGCGCCTGGAACGGCTCGGGGTCGCCGGTGGCGAGGAACCGGTGCTCGGCGGGCCCCGCCGCCGGGTCCCGCTCCAGGTCGTGCGCCACCAGGGTGCGGTACACGTCCTTGGCGGTCTCCTCGGCGCTGGACACCAGGGTCACGTCCTCGCCCATCACGTAGGAGATCACCCCGGTCAGCAGCGGGTAGTGCGTGCAGCCGAGCACGAGGGTGTCCACGCCGGCCTCCTTGACCGGGCGCAGGTACTCGTCCGCGACGCCGAGCAGCTCCGGCCCGGAGGTGACGCCGGCCTCGACGAACTCCACGAACCGTGGGCACGCCCGGGTGATCAGGGTGACGCCGGGCGCCACCGCGAACGCGTCGTCGTAGGCGCGCGACTCGACGGTGGCCTTGGTGGCGATCACACCGATCCGGCCGGTCCGGGTGGCGGCGACCGCCCGGCGCGCCGCCGGCAGGATCACCTCGACCACCGGCAGGCCCTTGCGCAGCGTGTACCGCTCCCGGGCGTCGCGCAGCATCGCGGCCGAGGCG
This sequence comes from Cellulomonas sp., assembly GCA_036404115.1. GTDB lineage: Bacteria > Actinomycetota > Actinomycetes > Actinomycetales > Cellulomonadaceae > Cellulomonas. The sequence goes on along the minus strand of DASWPG010000048.1, from coordinate 248,278 downwards.
GTGTTGCAGGCGATCACCAGCATCTTCACCCCCGCGTCCACCAGGTCGTCCATCACCTCCAGCGCGTGCGCGCGCACGGCGGCCAGCGGCTTGGTGCCGTACGGGGTGTTCAGGGTGTCCCCGATGTAGAGGGTGGACTCCTGGGGCAGCTGGTCGAGGATCGACCGCGCGACGGTCAGACCGCCCACGCCGGAGTCGAAGATCCCGATAGGGGCGTCGTTCACCCGAGGAACCCTAGTCCCCGCGCCGGGAGGCCCCGGCCCCGGGGCCCGCCGCGCCACCGGCCCTGCACCGCATCCTCACAACCGCCGCGCCGCCCGGCGCGGGTCGGGGGCAGGCGCAGCGCGGGCCAGGAGCAGGTCAGGACCGGTCGAGGTCGGCGAGCAGGCAGGACATCAGGGTCTCCTGCCACCAGCCGAGCGCGACGTAGACCGAGCCGAGGTAGTGCCGGATCTGTGCGGCACGGTCGTCCGACGCGGGATCAGGCCCGGACAGCTCGTCGTCCAGCAGGTCGCCGGCCTGCTCGTCCTGCACACCCAGCCGCTCGCCGAGCACCAGGCGCAGGTCGGTGATCGTGGCGGCCAGCCGCGGACCGTCCGCCCGCGGCACCCGCACCCGATGGCCCCGGTCGGGTTCGCCCCCGTCCTCGCCGTCGTCCGGGGCGAGCAGCGCGAACAGCTCCGCCAGCCGGGCGATCTTGTCCTGGCGCAGGTCGTCCTCGGTGAGCCGGCGGAACTCGGCCGCGACCTCGGGGTCGTCCCGGGAGGCGTCCGGCAGCAGCCGGTGCACCGCCGGGTCGTCCGGGGCCGGCACCGCCTCCAGCCGCATCCGCAGCCCGACCTCGCCGCCCTCGCGCGGGTCGTGCACCTCGAGCCGACCGGCACCCAGCAGCTCGGCGACGTCCGCGACCACCGTCGCCAGCACGTCCCGCTCCCCGGGCGCGACCTCGGCGACCAGCGCGTCGTCCTGCCACCGGAACGCGCGCACCTAGGCGTCGCTCCGCTGCATCGTCGCCCACAGCCCGAAGCCGTGCATCGCCTGCACGTCCACCTCCATCTGCTCGCGGTTGCCGGTCGAGACCGCGGACCGGCCGTCCTCGTGCACCTCGCGCATCAGCCGTTCCGCCTTCGCCTGCGGGTAGCCGAAGTACGACCGGAACACGTAGGTGACGTACGACATCAGGTTGACCGGGTCGTTCCAGACGATCGTGACCCAGGCGTCGGCCAGCGCCCCGTCCGTCCGGACGGTCTGCTCGGGTGCGATCTCCACGGACACCCGGCCCATCGTAGGTGGCGCCCCTGCGCACCGGCTGCGGCCGTCCCGATCGGTGGTCCCTGCTCCCGCCGACGGTGCCCCGCGCCGACCGGACGACCTACCGTGGTGCCATGACCTCGAGCACCGCGCTGCTGACCGACCGCTACGAGCTCACGATGCTGCAGGCCGCGCTCGCCGACGGCACCGCGCACCGCCGGTGCGTGTTAGAGGTGTTCACCCGGCGGCTGCCGCACGGGCGACGGTACGGCGTGCTGGCCGGCACCGGCCGGGTGCTGGAGGCGCTGGCCGACTTCCGGTTCGGCAGCACCGAGCTGGACTGGCTGGCCGACGAGCACGTGGTGGACGACCGCACGCTGGACTACCTGGCGGGCTACCGGTTCACCGGCTCGGTGCACGGCTACGCCGAGGGCGAGATGTTCTTCCCGCACTCCCCCGTGCTCACGGTGGACGGCACGTTCGCCGAGGCGGTGCTGCTGGAGACCGTGGTGCTCTCGATCCTGAACTACGACTCGGCGGTGGCCTCGGCGGCGTCCCGGATGACCAGCGCCGCGATCGGACGGCCGTGCCTGGAGATGGGCGCCCGCCGGGCGCACGAGGACGCCGCGGTGGCCGCCGCGCGCGCCGCCGTGGTCGCCGGCTTCGTCGGCACCTCGAACCTGGAGGCCGGCCGCCGGTACGGGCTGGCGACGATCGGCACCGCGGCGCACGCGTTCACCCTGCTGCACGACGACGAGCCCACGGCGTTCGCCGCGCAGGTCGCCGCCGCCGGCCCGGGCACCACCCTGCTCGTGGACACCTACGACGTGCGTGCCGGCGTGCAGCACGCGGTGGCCGCCGCCGGCACCGGGCTGGGCGCGGTGCGGCTCGACTCCGGCGACCTCGGTGTGCTGGCGCAGGAGGTGCGGGTGCAGCTGGACGCCCTCGGCGCGCACCGCACCCAGATCGTGGTGACGTCCGACCTGGACGAGCACGCGATCGCGGCGCTGGCGGTGGCGCCGGTCGACTCCTACGGCGTCGGCACCTCGCTGGTCACCGGCTCGGGCGCGCCGACCTGCGCGATGGTCTACAAGCTGGTCGCCCGCGAGGACGCGGACGGTGTGCTGGCCCCGGTCGCGAAGACGTCGGTGGCCAAGACCTCCGTGGGCGGTCGCAAGTCCGCAGCCCGCCGCCTCGGGCCGGACGGGCGGGCGGTGCAGGAGGTCGTCGTCACCGGACCGGACGCGGCGGTGGCCGCCTGGCAGCCGGGCACGGCGGACCTGCGCTCCCTGCTGGTCCCGCTGGTGGTCGACGGCGAGGTACAGCCCGGCTGGACCGGGCCCGAGGGCGTGCGGACCGCCGCCGAGCGGCACCGGGCCTCCCGCGAGGAGCTGCCCCGCGGCGCCCGCCGGCTGTCCGACGACGAGGCCGCGCTGCCGACGGTGACGCTGGCGCTCTGAGCCCGCGCCACAGGCGACGCCGTCGGAGGCACGCGCCGCAGCAGCCGGGCGGGATCCCGCGCTCAGCGTCGGCCGACGAACCAGCCGCGCAGCAGCGCGATCCGCGCCTCCAGCTGGGTCGGGTCGGCCATCGGCACCTCCGGCCCGCCGCACCGCCGGCGCAGCTCGGTGTGCACCTGGCCGTGCGGCTGCCCGCTGCGCCGGGACCAGGCGCCGACCAGCTGGGCCAGCTCCTTGCGCAGCTCGGCCTGGCGGCGGTGGTCCATCGCGGCCAGCTCCTCGGCCTGCCGGGCGGCGCTCTGGTGCCGGTTCTTGCGCCCGCTGACCTGGTCGGCCTGCCGCTGGCGGAGCAGCGTGGTCACCTGGTCGGCGTCCAGCAGCCCGGGCAGCCCGAGGAAGTCCAGCTCCTCCTGCGACCCGACGTCCGCGCCGGTGCCGAACTCACCGCCGTCGAACAGCACCCGGTCGAAGGACGCCTGGGCCTCCAGCGCCTCGAACGTGCCCTGCTGCATCGAGTCCGAGCCCTTCTCCGCCCGGTTCGCCTCCACCAGCAGCGCGTCCTCCGGGTTGTCCAGGTCGCCCTGCTCCTCGGCGGTCAGCGGCCGGTCCAGCGCGTGGTCCCGCTCGACCTCCAGCGCACCTGCCAGCGCCAGCAGCGGCGCGACGCTCGGCAGGAAGACCGAGGCCGTCTCGCCGCGCCGGCGGGCCCGGACGAACCGGCCGATCGCCTGGGCGAAGAACAGCGGCGTGGAGGCGCTGGTCGCGTAGACACCCACCGCGAGCCGCGGCACGTCGACGCCCTCGGAGACCATCCGCACCGCGACCAGCCACCGGGAGCCCGCGGCGGAGAACTCGTCGATCCTGGCGCTGGCACCGTCGTCGTCGGACAGCACCACCGTGGGTGACCGCCCGGTGATCCGGGCCAGGTGCCCGGCGTAGGCGCGTGCGTCGGTCTGGTCGGTGGCGATCACCATCGCCGCCGCGTCCGGCACGGTGCGCCGCACCTCGGTCAGCCGACGGTCGGCTGCCGCGAGCACCGACGGGATCCACTCGCCGTCCGGGTTCAGCGCGGTCCGCCACGCCTGAGCCGTCATGTCCTTGGTCAGCGGCTCGCCCAGCCGGGCGCTCACCTCGTCGCCGGCCTTGGTGCGCCAGCGCATCGACCCCGAGTAGGTGAGGAACAGCACCGGGCGCACCACGTGGTCCCGCAGCGCCTCGGAGTAGCCGTAGGTGTAGTCGGCACGGCTGCGCCGGATGCCGTCCCCGCCGCGCTCGTACTCCACGAACGGGATCGCGGCGGTGTCCGACCGGAACGGCGTCCCGGTCAGCGAGAGCCGGCGGGTCGCGCCCTCGAACGCCTCGCGCACCGCGTCGCCCCAGGACAGCGCATCACCGCCGTGGTGCACCTCGTCCAGGATCACCAGGGTCGGGGCCGCGGTGGTGCGCGCGGCGTGCAGCGCCGGCTTCGCGGCGACCTGCGCGTAGGTCAGCGCCACCCCGTCGAAGCCGTGGCCGTGCCGACCCTGCGTGTTGCGGAAGTTCGGGTCGATCGCGATGCCGACCCGCGCCGCGGCGTCCGCCCACTGGTGCTTCAGGTGCTCGGTCGGTGCGACCACGGTCACCCGGCGCACGATCCGTGCCTGCAGCAGCTCGGTGGCCACCCGCAGCGCGAACGTCGTCTTGCCTGCCCCGGGGGTCGCGACCGCCAGGAAGTCCCGCGGAGCGCTGCTCAGGTACTGCTCCAGCGCCGCCGCCTGCCAGGCACGCAGCTTGCCCGCCGTTCCCCAGGGCGCACGCCCGGGGAACGCCGGCGGCAGCTGCGATGCTGCGGCCGGCGAGGCGTGCGTGCTGGGTGCGGAGCGGTCCGGGGCGGTCACCGTCCGCCGGCAGCGTCGCCGGAGCCGGATCCCTTGCCGCGGCCGAAGCCCCAGCGGCGGCCACCACCGCCCGAGGAGCCACCGTCGTCGCCGTCCTGCGGCTCGCGCAGACCCTCGTAGATCTCCTTGCAGACCGGGCAGACCGGGAACTTGTTCGGGTCCCGGCCGGGCACCCAGACCTTTCCGCACAGCGCGACGACCGGCTTGCCGGACAGCGCGGACTGCATGATCTTCTCCTTGCGCACGTAGTGCGCGAACCGCTCGTGGTCGCCCGGCTCGACCTGCTCGTGCGTCTCGGTGCGCTCCAGCAGCCCCGTCGACGTCCCGGTCGACGGCTCCGACAGGCGGTCCGGCTCGGTGCTCGGCGGGAGGGGCTCGCTCATGCCGTGGAGTCTACGACGCCGCTCCGGCACGGGCCCGAGCGCCGTGCCGGAGCCGCCCGCCGTCAGGGGAGCTGCCAGGCCGGCTTGAGCGCGTAGGTCTCGCGGTAGTAGTCGGCGAGCTGCAGCCTGGAGGCCGCGGCATCGTCCACCAGCACCGTGACGTGCGGGTGGTGCTGCAGCACCGTCCCGGGCCACATCGCGCTGACCGGACCCTCGACCAGCTGGTGCACGGCCTCCGCCTTCTGCTTGCCCGCGGCCAGCAGCAGCAGGTGCCGGGCGGACATGATCGTCCCGAGCCCCTGGGTCAGGCAGTGCGTCGGCACCTGGTCGACGTCGCCGCCGAAGAACCGGGCGTTGTCCTCGCGGGTCTGCCGGGTCAGTGTCTTGATCCGGGTGCGGGACGCGAGCGACGAGCCGGGCTCGTTGAACGCGATGTGCCCGTCGGTGCCGATGCCGAGCAGCTGCACGTCCACGCCGCCGGCCTCGACGATCGCGGCCTCGTAAGCGGCGCACGCGGCCGGGATGTCGGTGGCCAGCCCGTCCGGACCCTGCACCGCGGCCGGGTCGATGTCGACGCGGGAGGCGAACTCGGCCTCGATCACGTTCCGGTACCGCTCGGGGTGGTCGGCGGCGAGACCGACGTACTCGTCCAGCATGAACGCCCGCACGCCGGCGAAGGACAGGCCGTGCTCGGTGTGCCGGCGGGCCAGCTCCTGATAGACCGCCAGCGGGCTGGACCCGGTCGCCAGCCCGATCACCGCCGACCCACCCGCAGCCGCACGCGCCCGCACCAACCGCTCGATCGTGCCGGCAGCCACCCGGGCCAGCTCGGCTCCCGGGGCGATGACGACCTCCATCAGGACTCCTTCCGTCCGGCCAGTGCGGCACCCACGGCGCCCACCGGCACACCCTGCGGCACGAGCGAGACCCGCGCCGCCATCTGCATCGAGGCCAGGAACGCGGAGCCCGCGGCCTCCTCGTCCAGCCGTCCGCGGAGCAGGTCCAGCAGCGGTGCCCCGACCTCGCTGACACCGCCGCCGACCACCACGTGCGCGACATCGGTCGACAGCAGCAGCACCCGCACCGCCGAGGCTAGCGCCGTCGCGAACGTGTCCCGCACCCGCAGCGCACCCGGGTCGCCGGCCGCCGCCGCCTCGAACAGCGCCACCGGGGCCGGCCGGTCGCCCGGGCCGGGCCAGGCCGCGCTGAGCGCCGAGCCGGAAGCGTACTGCTCCAGGCAGCCACGCTGCCCGCACCGGCACGGCAGGCCGCCGACGACGTGCACCAGGTGGCCGATCTCCCCAGCGACGCCGCGCGCACCGCGCCGCAGCCGTCCGTCCAGCACCAGGCCGGCCGCCAGGCCGGTGCCGACCGCGAGGAACGCGATGTCGGGCGTCGGCTCCGGCTGCAGGTGCGCGGCGCCGAGCGCGGCCGCGTTCAGGTCGTTCTCCAGCCGGACCGGCAGACCGGCCAGCCGCTCGGTCAGGCGGGCCGCGAGCGGGAACGGTGCCTCGATCCCGAGGTTCACGGCGTGCGCGACGGTGCCGGCCGCGGGGTCGACCACGCCGGGCAGCCCGATCCCGACCGATGCGACGTCGCCGAGCGTGCGGCCGGCGTCCACCAGCAGCCGGCCGATCGTCTCCTCGACGGCTCCGGTCAGTGCCTCGGCGCCCTGGTGGCTGCGCAGCCGCAGGCTCGGCCCGGGCAGGCCGTCCGGGCCCACGAGCACCCCGAGGACCTTGGTGCCACCGACGTCGAGACCGAGGGACCAGCCGCCGGGCACGGGCCCCGGCGCGGGGGTCACGATGTCCATCTCACCCCTTCACCGCGCCCGACACCAGGCCGCCGGTCATGCGGCCCTGGACGAGCAGGAAGAAGACCACGACAGGGATCGCGACCAGGGTGGAGCCTGCCATCAGACCGCCCCAGTCGGTCGCCTTGGTCGCCTGCTGGAACGTGCGCAGCCAGACCGGCAGCGTCATCGCCTCCGGCCGGGACATGATCACCAGCGCCATCACGAACTCGTTCCACGCCTGGATGAACGCGAACACCCCGGTGGACACCAGCCCGGGCGCGAGCAGCGGGAAGGTGATCCGCCAGAACGCCCCGGTGCGGGAGCAGCCGTCGATCATGGCGGCCTCTTCCAGATCGGCGGGCACGCCGGCGACGAAGCCGCGCAGCGTCCAGATGGTGAACGGCAGCACCGACGCGATGTAGATCAGCCCGAGGCCGGAGACCGAGTTCAGCATGTTCCAGCCGTCGATCATCCGGTAGTAGGTCAGCATCATGGCCTCGCCCGGGATCATCTGGATCACCAGCACCGCGATGATGAACGTCTTGCGGCCGCGGAACCGGAACCGCCCGAGGGCGATCGAGGCGAGGAAGGCGAACACCAGCGAGACGACCAGCGTCAGGAAGGTCACCTTCAGCGAGTTGCCCAGCGCGGGCAGGAACGACGCGCGGGTGGTGCCGAAGATGGCGGTGTCGTAGTTCCGCAGCGTGAAGTCGGCGCCCGGGAAGAACGTCGGCGTCGCGGCACGCACCAGGTTGGTGGGCAGGAACGAGGAGCTGACCATCCAGTAGACCGGGAACACCGAGGCGAGGAACACCACCACGGCGATCGCCGACAGGCCGACCTCGGTCCAGCGGGAGCGGGCGGAGCGCCGGCGGCGGGCACCGGGTGCGGGCGGGGCGGCCACGGGACGGGGGGCGACGATCGCGCTCACAGCTCCTCCTCGCTGATGGTCTGACGGACGTAGGAGACGGAGATCGCCAGCATGATCACGACCATGATCACGGCCGCCGCGGCGGAGACGCCGAAGTCGCCCGAGGCCGTGCCCTTCTGGTAGATCCACACCCCGAGCGTGCTGGTCTTCTCGGCGATGCCGCCGATGCCTTGCAGGGCGTAGACCTGCGCGAACACCCGTAGGTCCCAGATGATCGACAGCACGATCAGCACGGTCAGGATCGAGCGCACGTAGGGCACCTGGATCTGGAAGAACCGCTTGGACGCTCCGGCGCCGTCGATCTGCGCGGCCTCCAGCACCTCGCCGGGGATCTGGGTCAGACCCGCGTACATGGTGAAGGCGATGAACGGCACGCCCTGCCAGATCACGATGATCGCCAGGACGACGAAGAACGACAGCGGGTTGATCAGCCAGGAGTGGCCGGACCAGGAGTGGCCGGTGATCTGGGTGAGCAGGTAGTTGATCACGCCGTACTGGGTGTCGAACATCCAGCCCCAGACGATCACGGCGGTCAGTGCGGGCATCGCCCAGGCGAGCAGCAGCCCGACGCTGACCAGCAGCCGGAAGCCGCGCCGCAGCCGCATCATCAGCAGGGCGAGCAGGGTGCCGATCACGATCGTCAGGGCGACGACCGCGACCATGAACGCGAAGCTGCGCGCCAGGGTGAGCCAGAACTGCGAGTCGGTCAGGACGGTCGTGTAGTTCTCCAGACCGGCCCAGGTCGGCGCGGCGCCGAACGCCTGCTCCCGGCCGAAGTGCTGGAACGAGGTGATCACGAGCTTGATCAGCGGCCAGCCGATCAGCACCAGCAGGAACGCCAGCGAGGGCAGCAGCAGCGCGTAGGGGAACAGCGACGGCCGCCGGCGGCGGACCGGTGCGGGGGCCTGCGCGGCGCGCCGACCGGCCCGGCCGGCGCCCACGAGCGGGGACGAGGTGGACATGGGTGCTCCAGGTGTCTGCCCGGGCCGGGCCCCGGTGGGCGCCGCGGGGTGCGGCGCCACCGGGGACGGCTCAGCCGTTCAGGGTCGAGTTGATCGACGCGTCGAGGGCGGCGGCGACGGTGGCGACGTCATCGCCCTGGGCGATCTTGGTGAACGAGTCCTCCAGGATCCCCGAGGCCTCGACGTCGGCCCACTTCGGCGAGTTCGGCGTCTGCTTCGCGTTCGCCGCGGCGTTCGCGGCCGCCTGGGAGAACACGTCGTCGGGCAGGAAGGACGCCTGCGAGACCTTGGCCGGGACCAGGCCGCCGTCGGCCAGCAGCTGCTGGTAGCCGTCGGACAGCACGATCTGCAGCGCCGAGTAGGCCAGGTCCTGGTGCTGGGACTTCGCCGGGATGGCGATGTTCGAGCCGCCGGCGAGCACCGGGGCGTAGCTGCCGTCCGTCTCGCCCGGCAGCGCGAACGCCGACAGGCTGTCCGCCGAGCCGTAGGTGCTGGCGCACCCGGGGGTGTCGGCGTCCTCCGCGGCGGAGATCGACCCCTTCACCCAGCTCGGCGCCATCAGGTAGGCGATGCTGCCCTCGCAGAACGGCACCTGCAGGTCGCTCTCGTCGGAGTCGGCGGGCGCGTGGTTGGAGTTCAGCATGACCTGCTGCAGCTGCTCCAGGCCGGCGAGGGACTCGTCGCTGGAGAAGCCCGCCTCCCAGGTGCCGTCGTCCGCCTGGGTGGCGATCTCGCCGCCGTTCACCCACACGAACGGCAGGAAGTCGCGCCAGTCCTTGCCCGGCGTGTAGAGCCCGGACACGGTGTCGGTGGTCAGGGACTCGACGTTGGTCAGGAACTCGTCCCACGTGGTGGGCGCGGCGGTGTCACCGGTGATCTGGCTGGAGTACGTCACGATCCGCGCCCCGGAGTAGTACGGCGCGGCGTAGAACTTGCCGTCGTAGGTGCCGGCCTCCACGAAGCCCGGCAGCAGGTCGTCCCCACCGAGCTCCTCGTACTTGTCGGTGAGGTCCAGGAACGCACCCGCCGAGGTGAACGCCGAGGCCTGGGTGTTGCCGATCTCGACCAGGTCGGGCGAGTCGGACCCGGAGAGCGAGGTCGTGTACTTGTCGACCAGGCCGGTCCAGGACTGCTCCTCGATGGTCAGGGTGGACCCGGGGTTCTCCTCCTCGAAGGTGGTCTTGAGGTAGTCCCGTGCGGTCTGCGGCGTGTCCGTCCCGACCAGCCAGACCCGGATGTCGCCGCTGGCCGAGGACGAGGTGTCCTCGGCGGACGAGTCGTCGCCCGACGAGCAGGCGGTCAGTGCGAGCGCTGCGGCCGCACCGACAGCCGCGATACGTACGATCTTCACGTTGGTGTTCCTCCCTGAAGCGAGGCGAGGCCTGGATGGGCGTCGCCGGGGGTGCTGGATACCGGCACTGCAAGCGGTCGGCTCGGGGTCGTCACATGACTCCGAGCCGACCGGCCAGGACGAGGGCCGCGGCGCCCGAGAGCGTCCCATCCTCGTCGAGCGTTCCCATCCGGAGCACCAGGTCCTGCCCCAGCAGGGGCATGGTCCGGGCCCGGATCGTGGTGAGCGCCTCCGCCCGCAGAGGTCCGTCCAGCAGCTCCGGGGGGCCGGAGAGCAGGACCTCGGCGAGGTTGAGCGCACTGACGACGGGAGCCAGGGCGACGCCCAGCTTCCGTCCGACCGACGCGAGCACGGCGTCGGACTCCTCGGGGGTGCGGCCGGCGGTGGCGCGGCGCAGGGCGGGCAGCGAGAGCAGGGTCTCCAGGCAGCCGGCCCGCCCGCACGCGCACGCCAGCGGCAGCGGGTCGCCGGCACGCACGTCCCGGTCGTCCACCACGGTGACGTGCCCGATCTCACCGGCGGCGTCACCGCGACCGCGGACCAGCGCGCCGTCCAGCACGATGCCGGCGCCGACGCCCTGACCGATCGTGATCACCATCAGCCCGGTGCCGGTGGCCCCGCCGTAGGTGTACTCCCCCAGCGCGTGCGTGTTCGCGTCGTTGGCGACCAGCACCGGCACACCGAGCCGGTCGCTGAGCAGCTGGGCGAGCGGCAGGTGGTACCAGCCGCGGTTCGGCGCCTCGATCACGGTGCCGTCGCGGTCGATCACGCCGGGCGACCCGATCCCGACCCCGACGACGGGCCGGTCGGCGGCGGCCAGCAGCTCGCGGCACAGCGCCTCGAGCACGGACACCGCCTCGTCGCTGGTGCGTCCGTCGAGGGCGACCGACCGGCGGGCGACGACCGCGCCGGTGAGCGTCATCACCGCGCCGCGCAGAGCGGCGTCGTCGGCCAGGTCCACCGCGATGATCTGGTGCTCCTCGGTGCGCATCCCGACCAGGGTCGCGGGCTTGCCGACGCGCCCCTCGGGCCGGATGCCGAGCTCGGCCACCAGCCCCTCGGAGATCAGCACCGAGATCAGGTCGGAGACGGTCACCCGGGTCAGCCCGGTGCTGCGGGCCAGGTCGGCGCGCGAGGACGGCCCCTGGTGGAACAGGTGCTGCAGGACCAGCGACCGGTTGTGGGCCCGTGCGTGCTCGGGGAGCACCTTGGCGGTGGGCCGCAGCGTGCGACCCACTCCCCTGAGCACGGGGCCCGCCGAGGGCGCCAGCCGCGCCGTCTCCGTCGATGGCATGTTTGTTAGTAGACCTTCCTTACTAATAGCCGTCAAGGCGTTCTGCGGACCGTGACCGCATCGTGACCGCCCGTTCATCGGCCTGACATGCCGGACACCCGGCGGCCCCCCAGCGAGCGGACGACGCGACCCGGGCACCAGGGGCAGCACTGCCCGTACCGGGAGGAATCCCCCATGGTCCCCCGATCCCGGGCCGCCGGGACCAGACCCTGGGTGCACCCACCGATCCAGGAGATGACCGGTCATGACCGCCTCGCACCACCGCGCACGCCGCCCCGTCGCCATCGCCGCAGCCGTGCTGCTCAGCACCCTGCTCGGTGCGGGCACCGCGATCGCCGCGGCACCCGCGCACGCCGCGACCGGTGCCGCCGCGCGGCAGGCCGCCGCCGCCGTGACGGCCACCGACGAGGAGACGTTCCCCGACCCGGCGATGCGCGCCTGCGTGCGCACCTGGGTGTCGAACTACCTGGAGCTGGACGAGCCGCTGACCGAGGACGACCCGATCCCGATGGACGTCGTGGCCCTGTCCACCGACCCGTTCACCTGCTCCGACCCGGCTCTGGTCGACCTGACCGGGATCGAGACGATGGCCTGGGTGTCGATGGTCCTGCTCCGCAGCTCGGCCGTGACCGACCTCAGCCCGCTGGCCAGCATGCCGAGGCTCTCGATCCTCTCGTTGACGTCGCTGACGACCGACGACCTGACAGGCGTCGAGCTGATCCCGGACCTGTTCTCGCTGCAGGTGACCTCGATGCCGGTGACCGACCTGGCACCGGTCGCGGCCAGCACCGTGCAGCACCTCGGCTTCTTCGACGTCCCGATCACCGACCTGTCCTCCCTGGTCGGCGCCCCGGTCGAGTCGCTGCAGCTGGTCGACCTGCCGCTGACCGACCTCGGGCCGCTCGCCGAGATCCCCACCCTCACCTCGCTGACGGTCAGCGAGCTCGACGTGACCGACCTGACGGCCCTGTCCGGGCTGCCCCTGACCACGCTGCAGATGGCCTACGCCCCGCTGACCGACCTCACGCCGCTCGCGGAGATCAGCACGCTGCGCACCCTGAGCATCCGGAACAACGAGCTCGCCGACCTGGGGCCGCTCGCGGGCCTGACCGGCCTGACCAACCTCATGGTGCAGACGGCACAGGTCAGCGACCTGAGCCCGCTGGCCGGCCTGACAGACCTGGTCGTCCTGCAGCTGGCGTTCAACGAGATCAGCGACCTCACGCCGCTGGCGGGCCTCACCTCGCTCACCGTGCTCGCCGTCAGCCACAACCACATCGCCGACCTCACCCCGGTCGCCACGCTGACCTCGCTCGTGTCCCTGACGGCGGAGTCCCAGACGGTCGCGCTGCCGGACACGGTGCCGGGCACGCCGTCCACGGACGTGGTCCGGGACCGCGAGGGCATGGTCGACGTGACCACCACCGGCGGCCCGACGCCGACCGTGGACACCGACGCCGGCACCTGGACCTACGACGAGGCCGGCACCGCGACGCTGACCTGGTCGGTCCGCACCACCGATGCCTTCTCGAACTTCACCGGCACCGCGACCCAGCGGGTGGTCGCGGACGAGCCCGACCCGGTGGACCCCGTGGACCCGGTCGACCCCGTGGACCCCGTGGACCCGGTCGACCCCGTCGAGCCGGTGCAGCCGGTCGACCCCACCGACCCGGTCCTGCCCGACGACGAGGTGACCCCGGCGGACGACAGCACGCCGACGAGCCCCGCCGCGGACGAGACCGCCCCCGCCACCGCGGCCGCACGCACCTCCTCGGTGCTCGCGGTCACCGGCACCTCGGTGCTGATCGGCCTGATCGGCCTCGGCGTCGTCGTCGCCGGCGTCGGCCTGGTGGCACTGCGCCGCCGCGGCTGACGGCGGCACCGGCCTCGTGCTCAGCCGGCGGCGCCGGGGCCGACCCCGCCGGCACCGTCGACGCCCCGCACCCAGCCGAGCGCGCCGGGGTGCCGGACGGAGGCGGTGGCCCGGTGCACCCCGACGTGCAACGCCGCGGGCAGCGCGACGCCCCGGGCGAGCTCGGCAGCGGTCGCGCCGTGCAGCACGTCACCGGCGCCCAGGGTGTCCACCACCTCGTCGGCGGGCATCGAGGCGACCGGCACCGTCCACCTGGCACCGTCCCGCGAGCGCCCGCGCACCGGGCCTCCCCCGGCCGACCGCGCCACGGTCCGCACCGGCCACCTCGCGAGCACGCCCGCCAGCACGTCGTCCGGCTCCTCGGCGCCGCCCGTGCCGTGCGCACCGTCGCGGGGCAGCGTGAAGTCTGCGGAGAGCACCGCGTGGTCCACCTGTGCCAGCAGGTCGCCCAGGCCGGGCTTCCAGGAGCCGCCGTCCAGCAGCACCGGCACGGCCCGCGCCCGTGCGGCGGCGGCCACCCGGACCCCGGCGGCCAGGTGGTGCCCGTCCACCAGCACGGCCGTCACGCCGTCCAGCAGCCCCCGGCGCAGCACGCCCGCGGCGGCCTCCGCCAGGTCCGGCATGCCGACCGCGTTCACCGAGACCACGGCGCGCTCCCCGGTGGCGCGGGTGACCAGCACGGTCGACACCGGCGGGACGGCTCCGGTGCCCGCCGCGAGGTCGACCACCTCGACCCCGGCCGCGGCCAGCCCCGCACGCACCAGGTCGGCGACCGGCCCGTCGCCGACCGCGGTGACCAGCCGGGTCGGCACCCCGAGGGCCACGGCCGTCGCGGCGGCGTTCGCGGCCGGCCCGCCGAACCGCACGTCGAGACCGTCGGCGACGACCTTCTGGTCCGGACCGGGCAGCGCCACCACCCGCTGCACGACGTCCAGGGTGGTCAGCCCGCAGCACAGCAGGGCAGGTCCGTTCTCCACCCGGCCACTCTCCCGCACGCAGGCCACCGGGTCGATCCGGCCCGCCACCGGTACCGACGTCCTGAACGCCACCGGGCCGGAGATCGGTACGGTTGTCCCGAGAGAGCCGGACCGGAAGTAGGGACCCCCGTGAGCACACCCATCGACGCCACCACGACCGGCGCCTGGACCGACCTGACCGCGCACCGCGACGCGCTGACCCCGGATCTGCGCGGCTGGTTCGCCGCGGACCCGGAGCGCGCGACCCGGCTGACCCGCACGGTCGGTGACCTGCACGTCGACCTGTCGAAGAACCTGGTCACCGACGAGACGCTGACGCTGCTGACCCGGCTCGCCACCGAGGTCGACCTGGCGGGACGCCTGGCCGCGATGTTCGCCGGCGAGCACATCAACGTCACCGAGGACCGCGCGGTGCTGCACACCGCGCTGCGCCGGCCGGCCGGCGCGCAGCCGCCGCTGGTGGTCGACGGCCAGGACGTGGACGGCGACGTGCAGGGGGTGCTGGCGAAGATCACGGTGTTCGCGGACCAGGTCCGCTCGGGCGGGTGGACCGGCGTCACCGGCGAGCGGGTCGCCACGGTGGTCAACATCGGGATCGGCGGCTCGGACCTCGGCCCGGTGATGGCGTACGAGGCGCTGAAGCCGTACGTGCAGGAGGGCCTGGAGCTGCGGTTCGTGTCGAACATCGACCCGACCGACCTGGCCGAGACGGTCAAGGGGCTGGACCCCCGGACCACGCTGTTCATCGTCGCGTCGAAGACCTTCGGCACGCTGGAGACGCTGACCAACGCCCGCCTGGCCCGTGACTGGCTGTGGCGCGAGCTGGTGGCCGTCGGCGCGATCGAGGACACCGAGGAGGCCCGCACCGGCGCGGTGGCGAAGCACTTCGTCGCCGTGTCGACCGCCCTGGACAAGGTCGCCGCGTTCGGCATCGACCCGGCCAACGCCTTCGGCTTCTGGGACTGGGTCGGCGGGCGCTACTCGGTGGACTCCGCGATCGGCACCTCGCTGGCCATCGCGATCGGACCGGACAGCTTCCGTGACTTCCTGGCCGGCTTCCACACGGTGGACGAGCACGTGCGGACCACACCGTTCGCGCAGAACGTGCCGGTGCTGATGGGCCTGCTGAACGTCTGGTACGTGAACTTCCTCGGTGCGCACACCCACGCGGTGCTGCCGTACGCGCAGTACCTGCACCGGTTCGCCGCCTACCTGCAGCAGCTCACCATGGAGTCGAACGGCAAGTCGGTCCGCTGGGACGGCTCGCCGGTCACCACCGAGACCGGCGAGGTGTTCTGGGGCGAGCCCGGCACCAACGGCCAGCACGCGTTCTACCAGCTGATCCACCAGGGCACCCGGCTGATCCCGGCGGACTTCATCGCGGTCGCGAACCCCGCGCACCCGCTGAAGGACGGCGAGACCGACGTGCACGGGCTGTTCCTGGCGAACTACTTCGCCCAGACGAAGGCGCTGGCGTTCGGCAAGACCGCCGACGAGGTGCGCGCCGAGGGCACCGCCGAGGCGATCGTCCCGGCCCGGGTGTTCAGCGGGAACCGGCCGACCACCTCGATCCTGGCGGCCTCGCTCACCCCGTCGGTGCTGGGCCAGCTGATCGCGCTGTACGAGCACATCACCTTCGTGCAGGGCGTGGTCTGGGGCATCGACTCCTTCGACCAGTGGGGCGTCGAGCTGGGCAAGAAGCTCGCCCTGGAGATCGCCCCGGCGGTCGAGGGCGACGCGGAGTCGCTGGCGGGTCAGGACCCGTCCACCCGCGCGCTGATCGCCCGCTACCTGGAGCTGCGCGACTGACGCTCCAGCACCGCCGCCGACGGCCGGCTCCCCGCATCCCGGGGAGCCGGCCGTCGGCGCATCCGGGTGAATGCCATCAGGCAAGCGCTTCCCCCAGATGGAGCAATCGGACATACGGGGCGATGTGATCCATGTCACTCTTCATGCCGATCAACTCCTCGATCTGCCCTCCGATCAGACGGCAGCACGTCACCCGGACGTGCACGAACGCCGCGCCCCGCGGCGGATCGGGGGGAATACCACATGATCGCAGCGACGCGCAACCATCGCGCCCGCGCCGGCATCCTGGCCGCGACGGGGATCGGCGCGGCAGTCGTCCTCGCCGGTCTGCCGATCCAGGCCGCCGTCGCCACCACGGAGATCCACTACACCGAGCAGAACACCCCGATCGACGTGGGCCAGTACCTGACCGTCTCCGACCCCGGGCCGTACGACGGCAAGACCGTCGAGTTCGCGGTGCAGAGCGCCGACTCCTCGGACGTCCTCAGCCTGCGCCAGGACAGCGCCCCGTCGGCGGTCTCCGGCGAGGTGACCATCGTCGGCAGCGTCGTCTACCTCGGCAACGGCAGCACCGCCGAGCAGATCGGCACGGTGGACTCGACCAAGAACGGTGCCGCGGGCACGTCGCTGCAGATCAACTTCAGCTCCGCGTTCGCCAACGCCGGCTTCGAGACCGGTGACCTGACCGGGTGGACGGCGGTGAACCAGCAGGTCGACCTCGGCGTGACCTCGATCAACGGCTACGTCGCCACGGACGACAGCACGTACCCGTCGAGCGTCACCAACCACGACGACAACGCGCCGGTCGCGTCCTCGTACTCCTCGACCGTCGTGGGCGGCAGCAACGTCAGCGAGGGCAGCTACGCCCTCCAGCTGAGCTCCAGCATGACGACCCTGGCCGGCTACGACGTCGTGCACGGCCCCGCGGTGTACAGCTCGACGTTCACGGCCTCCGCCGGTGACGTGATCTCGTTCGACTGGCGCGCCTACGCCGGCGCGGACAACTTCCACGTCTTCGGCTACGTGGTGGACCAGAACGGCCACCAGACCGACCTGCTGGACGCCACCGGCGGCCAGACCGCCTGGACCACGAAGACCACCACGATCCCGGCCGACGGCACCTACACCTTCGTGTTCGTCGCCGGCACCCACGACCTGTCCGGCGGCCGGGCCGCCGGTGCGACGCTGCTGATCGACAACGTGCGGGTGTACGGGCAGCGGGTCGACGCCACCGTGCTGAACGCGGTCGCCGCGCACCTGGTGTACTCCTCCACCACCGACGCGCCCACGTCCTCGCGCACCATCACGGAGACGGCGACCACCCAGTCCGGCAGCACGGCGACCTCCGACGCGCTGATCACGATCGCGCCGGTGGACGACCCGCCGACGATCACCGGCCCCGGCACGACCCACCTGACGAACGAGGCCGGCGACCAGACCTACGCCACCAGCACCGGGACGCTCTCCGGGAGCGATCCGGACGGGGACGTGCTGACCTACGGCATCGACGGGGCCACGGCCCGGTCGGCGACGATCGACGGGCAGACCTACACCGCCGCACGCACCGGGAGGTTCGGCACGCTGTACATCGATGCGGCCAGCGGCCGGTACGCCTTCGTGCCGAACGCCACCGCGGTCGACGCGCAGACCACCGCGGCCACGGAGCAGTTCACCGTCACGGTGACCGCGTCCGGCGTGACGGCCTCCAGCACCTGCACGGTCGCCGTGGACATCGCGACGTCGGTCCCGGGCACGCCCGGCGCCGTCACCGCGACTGCCGGCAACGCCCAGGCCACGCTCACCTGGACCGCCCCGACCTGGCTCGGCGGCTCGGCCGTCTCCGGCTACCTGATCGAGCGCTCGGACGACGGCGGCGCCACCTGGACCGTCGTGGTGGCCGACACGGGCAGCACGGCGACCTCCTACACGGCCACCGGACTGACCGGCGGGACGACCACCACGTTCCGAGTCTCGGCGATCAACGCGACCGGCACGAGCGCGGCCAGCAGCACCGTCCAGGTCACCGCGTACGCCCCGCCCTCGGCCCCGACGATCCTGTCCGTCACGGGCGGCGCGCACCAGCTCACCGTGGCCTTCGCGGCACCGACCGACGTGAACGGCAGCGCGATCACCGGCTACGAGTACTCGCTGGACGGCGGTGCGACCTGGACCCTCGCGTCCTCGACCACCTCCCCGCTGGTGATCCGTGGCCTGGACAACGACAAGGCCTACTCGGTGCAGCTCCGCGCGGTGAACGCGGCCGGTGGCGGTGCGGCCTCCCTCGCGGTGGCCGGCACCACCACGCTGGCCCCGATCAGCGTCCCCGGCGTCACCGGCTCGTCCCTGCCCGAGGTCCCGGCCGGTGAGTCCTGGCTGCTGGTGGACGACGTCCGCCAGCCGGTGACGATCTCCACCGCCGACGGCGCCTGGAACGTGACCGGTGACGGGTTCACCGTCCGCCTGCAGGCCACCGAGACCGACGGCTCGCCGCTGGAGGTCGACCCGGCCGGACGTCTGGTGGTGCACGCGAGCGGGTCGGTGCAGGTCTCCGGCACCGGCTTCCTGCCGGGCAGCACGGCGGACGTGTGGCTGTTCTCCACCCCGTACCTGCTCGGCCAGGTCACCGTGGGCGCGGACGGCACGTTCGCGCAGGAGTTCGCCCTGCCGGAGGGCATCGAGACCGGCGCGCACACCATCCAGCTGAACGGGGTCGGCACCGACGGCTCGGTCCGCTCGCTGTCCACCGGCGTCGTGGTGCTGGCGGACGCCGCGAGCACCCCGCTGGCCTCCACCGGTGCGCAGTCCGTGCCGCTGGGCCTGCTGGGGGTGGCGCTGCTCGGCCTGGGCATCCTGACGGTGCGGGTGCGCCGCCTGGTCGTGCGGCGCCGCGAGCCGGTCATGGCCTGACGCGCAGCGCGACGGACGGGGCGGGAGGTCGCACGACCTCCCGCCCCGTCCGTCTGCCCCGCTCGGGCCCGCGGCTCAGGCCCGGGCGAACCGCACCGTGGAGAACGACACCGCCGGCAGGTCGATCGTCAGCACGCCGTCGGTCAGCGTGACGTCGTCCCGCTCGCGCGGGGCCACCCGGTCGGGCTCGTCCGCGCTGTTCCGGGCGGACAGGTCCTCGTCGTGCAGCGTGGTCGCGCCGAGCAGCCGCACGTCGCCCAGCCGGCTCAGGTCCACCGCGAGGCTCTGCGCGGCGTCCGGGTTCCGGTTCACCACCAGCAGGGCGCCGGTGCCGGTCTCCTCGTCCCAGGTGGTGACCGCGTCCACCGAGGGCACGTCGCCGTGCAGGTCGGTGGCGAAGGTCGGCGAGGCCGGCCGGGTGTCCAGCACGACGCCCCGGGCCAGCGCGGAGGCCTGCGCGAACGGGTGGAAGGTGGTCTGGCGCCACACCCGGCCGCCCGGCTCGGTCATGATCGGCGCGATCACGTTCACCAGCTGGGCCTGCGAGGCGGAGGTCACCCGGTCCGAGTGCCGCAGCAACGTGATCAGCATGTTGGCCACGACCACCGCGTCGGCCAGCGTGTAGTGGTCCTCCAGCAGCACCGGGGCCACCGGCCAGTCGTCGCCCTGCGGCGGGACCGACGCGCTGCGCAGCTGGTACCAGACGTTCCACTCGTCGAACGACAGGTTCAGCCGCTTGGTCTCCTTCAGCGCGGCCCGGACGCCGTCCGCCGTCGCGACCACGTCCGCGATGAAGGCGTCCATGTCGACGCACGAGCCGAGGAACGACCGGACGTCGTCGCCGAACACCTCGTAGTAGCGGTGGATCGAGATGTAGTCGACCTCGGCGTAGGTCTCGGTGAGCACCTCGTGCTCCCAGCTGCCGAACGTCGGCAGGTCGGGGGCGGAGGAGCCGCAGACCACCAGCTCGAGCGTCGGGTCGACCTGGCGCATCGCCCGCGCGGTCTCGACCGCGATCCGGCCGTACTCGTGCGCGGTCTTGTGGCCGGTCTGCCACGGGCCGTCCATCTCGTTGCCCAGGCACCACATGCGCACGCCGTAGGGCTCCGGGGAGCCGTTCGCCGCGCGGGCCCTGGACCAGGCGGAGCCCGAGGTGCCGTTGCAGTAGTCCAGCAGGTCGACGGCCTCCAGCACCCCCCGGGTGCCGAGGTTCACGGCCATCATCGGCTCGACGCCGGCCTGGTGCGCCCAGCGCATGAACTCGTCCACGCCCACGGTGTTCGGCTCCAGGCTGTGCCAGGCGAGGTCGAGCCGGGCCGGACGGTCCGCCACCGGGCCGATGCCGTCCTCCCAGCGGTAGCCGGAGACGAAGTTGCCGCCCGGGTAGCGCACCGTGCTGACACCGAGCTCCTTGACCAGCTCGATCACGTCCTGGCGGAAGCCGTCCGCGTCCGCCGTGGCATGGCCGGGGTCGTGGATGCCGGTGTACACCGCGCGGCCCAGGTGCTCGATGAACGAGCCGAAGGTGCGCCGGTGCACGGGCGAGACCACCAGGGCGGGGTCGACGGTCAGGGTGGCGGTGGGCACAGGGCCGGTTCCTCTCGATCGGGAGCACCGGCCGGTGGATCCGGCCACGGTCTCTCCCCCATGATGCAACGAGAAGTACATCGTTGTAAAACTCGTCCCACCGGCATAGACGACGGCCCCGTCCGACGCGTCGTGCGCGTCGGACGGGGCCGTCGGCCCTCGCCTGCCGTCAGTCGGCCGGGCCCTGGATCAGCGTCACCGTCGCGGTCTGGGTGCTGCCGTCCGTGGTGGTCCAGGTCAGCGTGACCTGGTCGCCGGGGGCGTAGTCCGCCAGCACCTCGCGGAGCGCGTCGCCGGAGGCCACCGTCGTCCCGTCCACCGCGGTGATGACGTCGCCGGCCACCAGACCCGCCTCGGCCGCCGGGGTGTCCTCGATCACGCCGCCCACCGTGGCGCCGCTGGTCGTCGAGGTGCCGGTCGAGCCACCCGCCGAACCGCTCGACGAGCCGTCCCCGGTGGAACCGCCCGGCAGCGTCGAGCCGGACTCCGAGGACCCCAGGCCGCTCGACTCGGAGGACGAGGTGGTCGCCAGCTCGATCCCGAGGAACGCCGGGTAGCCGAGCGTGATGGTGTCCGTGTCGTCACCGGACACGATCTGCGTCACCACCTCCAGCGCGTCCTCGATCGGGATCGCATAGCCGGTGATGTCCGTCGAGCCCGAGGACGCCGCCGTCGTGATGCCGATGACCTCGCCCTCGTCGTCCAGCAGCGCGCCACCGGAGTCGCCGGAGACCACGTCCGCGGCCACCTCGATCAGCCCGGTCAGCGACTCGCCCTCGGACACGCCAGACGAGGACGTGGTGATCGACTGGTCCACCGCCGTGACGCTGCCCGCGGCCGCCACCAGCACGCCACCGCCCTCGGCGTTGCCGATCGCCGTCACCGTGTCGCCCACGGCCACCGCGTCGGTGTCGTCGTCCAGGCTCACGGTGGTCAGCCCGCTCGCGTCCTGCAGCTGCAGCACGGCGATGTCCGCGGTGCTGTCGGTGCCGACCACCGTCGCGGTGTAGGTGTCACCGGTGGTGCCGATCGTGACGGTGATCTCGGTCGCACCCTCGATCACGTGGTTGTTCGTGACGATCAGCCCGTCGGAGGTCAGCACCAGCCCGGTACCGGCCGCCTCGGCGCTCTGGTACCCGAGCACCGTGTTGATCAGCACGACGCCCTGCTGCTGCTCGGTGGTCGCGTCCGTGGTGTCCAGAGTCGTCGTGCCCGAGCTCTCGGTGCCGCTGGAGCCGCTCGAGCCACCGGAGCCGTAGCCCCCGGTGGAGCCGGACGAGCCGGACGACCCGTCGGAGCTGGACGAGCCGTCGGACCCGGACTGCCCGAACGTCCCCGGCGCCGCGGCGAGCCCGGTGCCGTCCGACGAGCCCGGCAGGCCGGTGGTGATCAGCGCGCCGCCGACCACCAGCCCGCCGGCCAGCACCCCGCTGGCGAGCAGTGCGATGGCGGTGCGCCGCCGGGAGCGGCGCGGAGCCGGCCACGGCTCGCCGACCATGATCGTCGCGGGCACGACTGCCGGAGTGCCGGCCGTCTGCGCGCTCTCGGGCTGTGCGGCCTGACCGGTCCGGTCGGGCTGCTCGTGCTGGTCCATGGGAAACCTCCTGCGACGGACGCCGCGGTGGCGTCGACAGGAACCAGTGCACCCCGCGCACCCGGACGCTCGCTGGGGCCTTCCTGGGAACTGCCCATGCGTCCGGGGGCGGCGCCGGCTCGCAGCCCGGTCCGGGCGACCCGGTGCCGGGCCGCCGGTGCGCGGGTCAGGCGGTGAAGCGCTCCGCCCGCTCGACCACGTGCCCGGTCGCCGTCGCGGCGTCCCAGGTGTAGACGGTGCGCCCCTCGATCAGCACGTGCTCGGCGCGGGAGCGCACGTCCAGCGGGTCGCCGGACCAGACCACCACGTCACCGTCCCGGCCGGCCTCCAGCGCGCCGACCCGGCCGTCCAGCCCGAGGAACGCGGCCGGGTTGACGGTCAGCGCCTCCAGCGCGGTCTGGCGCGGCAGGCCGTCCTTCACCGCGAGGGTCGCCTGGTGCACCAGGAAGTTGATCGGCACCACCGGGTGGTCGGTCGTGATCGCCACCCGCACGCCGGCGGCCGCGAGCGCCGCCAGGTTCGCGATCGCCCGGTCCCGCAGCTCGGGCTTGGACCGCGAGGTGAACATCGGGCCGAAGATCACCGGGATGTCCCGCTCCGCGAGCACGTCGGCGATCTTGTTCCCCTCGGTGCCGTGGTTGACGACCAGGCGGTAGCCGAACTCGTCGGCCAGCCGGATCGCGGTGGCGATGTCGTCGTGCCGGTGGGTGTGCTGGTCCCAGACCAGCTCGCCGTCCAGCACCCGGACCAGCGTGTCCAGGCCGAGGTCGACCTTGAACGGCTCCCCCTTCGCCTCCGCGGCGGCCCGCGCCGCCCGGTAGTGCTGCGCGGCGGTGAACGCCTCCCGGATCACCAGCGCGGTGCCGAGCCGGGTGGACGGCGTCTGCTTCTTGGCGGCGTACACCCGCTTCGGGTTCTCGCCGAGCGCCGACTTCACGCTCACCGCGGCGCTGATCACCTGCTCGTCGATGGTGCGCCCGCCCCAGGACTTGATCGCGACGCTCTGCCCGCCGATCGGGTTGCCCGAGCCCGGCTTCACCACGACCGAGGTGACCCCGCCGGACAGCGCGTCCCGGAAGCCCTCGTCGTCGATGTTCACCGCGTCGATCGCGCGCACCGCGGCCATGTTCGGCCCGGTCATCTCGTTGGTGTCGTTGCCCTCGACCCCCTCGCCCTCCTCGTGGATGCCCACGTGGCCGTGCGCCTCGACGAAGCCCGGCAGCACCCACCGGCCGGTGGCGTCCAGCACGGTCGCGCCCCCGGGCACCGTCACCTCCGCGGCCGGGCCGACCGCCACGATCCGACCGTCCCGGATCAGCACGGTGCCACCCTCGATCGGGGGTGCGGACACGGGGACGACGAGGCCACCGGTGACGGCGACGACGGACGAGGAAGCAGAACGGGACGTGGTCATGACCTCCACCGTACGTCGCGGCACGGGGTCCCCGTCCGCGGTGCCCGCGCGGGAGATCACCACATTCCGGGTGCAGGCCAGGAGAAACCCGCACGAGGGCCGGACGCGGCACCGCCGGTCCCGGAAACCTTGTCGCCCGGCGGCGACCGGCCGCCCGCCCCCTCCTGCGACCTGGGACGAGATCCCCGTGAGCCAGCCCCACGACGCGGCCTCTGCCCAGACCCCCTACCAGCCCCCCGCGACCGACCCGTCCCGCGGCATGACCATCGCCGGCGTGGCGCTCGCCGTGCTGCTGCCGGCCGTGCTCGCCGCCGTCTCCTGACCGTTCGCCCCGGACTGCCGCGGCGGACCGCTCGTCCGGCGCGGCCGTCGCCGTCCCCGCCCGATGTGCTGCCGCAGCGCGATGTGGCACCGTGACCCGTGTGCGATACGTCATCATCGGCGCCGGGGCGGTCGGCGGGACCATCGGCGGGCTGCTCGCGGAGGCCGGACGCGACGTCGTGCTGGTCGCGCGCGGCGCCCACCTCGCGGCGATCCGGCAGGACGGCCTGCACCTGACCACCGCGTCCGGCGCCCGGACCCTGCGCTGCCCGACCGCCGCCGGGCCGGCCGAGGTCGACCTGCGCCCCGACGACGTGCTGGTGCTCGCGGTGAAGGGCCAGGACACCGCCGCGGTCACCGCGCAGTGGGCCGGCCGACCCGTCGCCGGAGGACGCACCGCGGGCGAGGACCTGCTGCTGGTCTGCGCGCAGAACGGCGTGGACAACGAGCGCACCGCGCTGCGCCGGTTCGCCCGGGTCGCCGGGATGTGCGTGTGGCTGCCGGCCACCTACCTCGAGCCCGGGCACGTCTCGGCAGCCGGCAGCCCGGTGACCGGGATCCTCACCCTGGGCAGCGTGCCGACCGGCGACCCGGACCCCGCCCTCGACGCCGTCGGCGCCGACCTGGTGGCCGGCGGATTCCGCGCCCCGGTTGTCGCGGACGTGCTGGCGTGGAAGTACGCCAAGCTGCTCTCCAACCTCGCCAACGCCGTCGAGGCGCTGTGCGGGCCGATCGGGTCGGACGGCACCCGGGAGCTGCTGCGCGCCGTGCGGGCAGAGGCCGACCAGGTGCTGGCCGCCGCCGGCGTCGAGGTCACCCCGGATGCCGAGCAGGCCGTCGCCCGCCACGGGTTCACCCTGGTGGAGCTGCCCGGCGCACCACGCGGCGGCGGCTCCTCCTGGCAGAGCCTGGCCCGGGGGGCGGGGTCGATCGAGGCCGCGTACCTGAACGGCGAGATCGTGCTGCTCGGCCGGCTGCACGGTGTCCCGGTGCCGGTGAACGCGACCCTGCTCCGGCTCGCGGAACGGGCCGCTGCGGACGGCGAGGCACCCGGCGGGCACCCCGCCGAGGCGGTCCTCGCCGAGGCGCAGGGGTCCCGAGCGGCGTGGGACGGTCGCACGACGGACGAGGGCCGGGAAGGTCGGTCCGCATGACGGCCGCCGGAGCAGCGGGCGGCGGCACGCCCGGTCCGACCGTCACCCGGGTCGACCGCTGGGTGTGGGCCGTGCGCCTGACCCGCACCCGGGCGCTCGCCGCCGCGGCCTGCCGGGCCGGGCACGTCACCGTGAACGGCGACCGGGCCAAGCCGGCCACCACCGTGACGGCCGGTGACGAGGTGCGGGTGCGCGGCGACGGCCCGGAGCGGATCGTGCTGGTCGCCCGGGTGATCGAGCGTCGGGTCGGTGCGGCACCGGCGGCGGCCTGCTACCAGGACCGCACGCCGCCGCCCCCGCCGCGCGAGCACGTCGCGGTGGCCGCGCAGCGGGACCGGGGCGCCGGGCGCCCGACCAAGCGGGAGCGGCGCGAGATCGACCGGCTGCGCGGACGCTGACCGGCCGGGCTCAGGCGAGCACGTCCACCACCCCGCCGGTGCCGTCCGAGGAGGTGCTGCCCGCCGAGGTGGACGACACCTGGGCTGCGGTGATCGCGGCCTGGTCCTGGGTGACCTTCGCCTGGTCGGCGGTGATCACGGCCTGGTCCGCGCCCGCGCGCTGGTGCTTGACGAGGCTGCGCTGGTCCTCCTGGAGCTGCTTCTTCAGGTCGGTGAGCGACGTGGTGGTCGAGCTGATCTCCATCGGGTCCTCCGGGGTTCGTGACGGACGGGTCGTGGGTGTGCCGCGGTCGGCGCGAGCGCCGTCCCCCGCCCGATCGACGGGGCACCCGGGCGCCCTGAGCGGTCCACCGCTGTGCAGGTGCTGTGCATCGCGCACCGGTCCGTGTCACCGGGCCGTCACACACCCCGGCTACCGTCACGAGGGTGATCTCGCCCGACCCCGCGCTCTCCCCCCGCAGCACCGTCCCGGCCACCGCGCGGCGCCGCCGTCTGGTCTGCCCCAGCGGCGAGGGCGGACTGTCCGCCCTGTTCGGCACCCCGGCGCTGCGCGCCCGGCTGGCCGCGCTCGGCGAGGTGGTGCTCCACCACGACGAGCCGGACGAGGCGACGGTCGTGGACCGGGTGCGGGACGCCGACGTGGTGCTGCTGTCCACCCACCTGTCCGACGCCGCGCTGCGCGCCGCAGCGCCGCGCACCCGGCTGATCGCGTTCACCGGCACCGGCGTGGCGTCCTACGTGGACCTGCCGCTGGCCCGCGAGCTCGGGATCACCGTCACCAACGTCACCGGCTACGGGGACCGGGCGGTCGCCGAGCACGCGCTGGCGCTGCTGCTCGCCGCGGCCCGGGGCATCGCCGCCGCGGACACCGCGGTGCGGTCGGGCGACTGGACCGGCTTCCCCGGCCGCGAGCTGGAGGGCGCCACCGTCGGCGTGCTCGGCCTGGGCGGGATCGGCCGCACGTTCGCCCGCCTGGTGCGGGCGCTGGGCATGTCGGTGCTGGCCTGGGACCGCCGGGCGGACGCCGGCACGCTCGCCGGTCTGGGCGCCGAGCGGGCGGCGGACCTGGCCGAGGTGTTCGCCCGCGCCGACGTGGTCAGCCTGCACCTGCCGCTGACGCCGCAGACGCGGCACCTGGTCGGGGCGGCCGAGCTCGACCTGCTGCGCCCCGGATCCATCCTGGTCAACACCGCGCGCGGGGAGCTGCTGGCACCCGGTGCGCTCGCCGCCCGGCTGGCCAGGGGCGACCTGCTGGCCGCGCTCGACGTCTTCGACCCCGAGCCGCTGGACCCGGACGATCCGCTGCTCACCGCGCCGGGCACCGTGCTGACCCCGCACCTGGGCTTCCGGACCCCGCAGGCCCTCGCCCGGATGGTGGACGGCTGCGTCGGCGCGGTCGAGGCGTTCTGCGCCGGCACGCCGGTCCGCGTCGTGACCTGAGGCCGGGCCACCGGCAGCACGCACGACCACCGGCGTCCGGCACCCGGCGGCGACCGCTGACGACCGCTGCCCGCTCGGTTCCGGACGTGTGCGTCCGGCCGCACGCTCAGCAGCTCACGGATCGACCCCGGCGACCACGCAGATCGGCGGTGGAACTACTCAACCTGACGCCGGGACCTACGCAAATCCTCGACTGAGTGGTGAGTCCGGCACCGCGGCAGGTGAGGGTGTTCACCAGAGCCCGGCACCCCACAGCTCCGCGAGCGCGTCGCACCCCGCCCCGCGCTCGCGGACCCATGACCGTGGCAGCCACCATCCGACCCCCCGGTGGCTGCCACGGTCGCTCCTCTCGCCGGAGCACACCGACCGCGCCGACCACCAGAAGGGCGGGACCAGGGTGACCGTGCAGGTGAGCGCGAACCAGGCATCCCAGATGTACCGCGAGCTGCGCGAGCTGGACTCCGCCCGCCGGGTCGCCCGGCGCACCGCGCGCCACTCCGCGCGCCACTCCGCGCAGCACGCTGCACCCCGCCCCGCCGGTCGGCACCTCGCCGACCAGGAGGCGGCGGCGACCGACCTGCCGCAGACCCCGGGCCCGGCGCACGCAGGACCGGCACCGGCTGGCCCGGTGCCGACCGGCCCGGTGCCGACGGACCCGGACGGCGCGCCGACGGACCTGGCCCGGGAGACCTCGTTGCAGGCCGCGCTGCTGCTCGTCGAGCCGTACGTCGGCTCGGGCGGACCGATGTCCCGCACCCTGGCCCACCAGGTCGTCGGGCTGCTCGGCGGCAGCGACGCACGGGCGGGCGCGTCAGCGCCCGGCGCGCCCGGCACCGGCCGCGCGACGCTCTGCGCCGCCCTGCTGGCCGCCCTCGGCGCGCCGCCCACCGTCCCGCAGCAGCGCGGCCCGCACGGGGGCTGAGGCGCCGACGGGCCGACGCCGGCACGGGCCCGTGCTCGTCCCGCCCGACCGGGCCACCCACCGGGCTCGCCGGGCCACCCGCCGGCCCCGCCACACCCGCCGGGTCACCGGTCCGACCCGTCAGGCTCACCACCGGCCCCGCGCGACGACGTCCACCACGAGAGCCGCCGGCACCCGCGCCCGGTCCCCCGCTGCACAATGGTCCCGACGCCCGTACGCACCACCGCAACCGAAGCCGAGGACCTCGTGACCCAGCCCCGCATGAACGTCGAGTCGTTCAACCTCGACCACCGCACCGTGGCCGCGCCCTACATCCGGCTGGCCGACCTCAAGGTGCTGCCGGCCGGCGACGTGATCAGCAAGTTCGACATCCGGTTCGCCCAGCCGAACGTGGCGCACCTTGAGATGCCGACGGTGCACTCCCTGGAGCACCTGTTCGCCGAGCACTCCCGCAACCACAGCGACCGGGTGATCGACTTCTCCCCGATGGGCTGCCAGACCGGTTTCTACCTGATCCTGGAGGGGCGTTGGGCGGACGACGAGGTCGCCGACCTGGTGGCCGCGACGCTGGCCGACATCACCACCGCGACCGAGGTGCCCGCCGCCAACGAGGTGCAGTGCGGCTGGGGCGCGAACCACACGCTGGCCGGTGCGCAGGACGCCGCGAGGGAGTTCCTCGCACGGCGCGCCGAGTGGAGCCAGGTGACCGCGTGACGGCCTCGCTGGCCGGGGTCGAGCTCGTCGTCACGGTCGCGATGCCGGACGAGGCGGCCCCGTTCCTGCACCGTGCCGATCGCGTCGCGGACCCGGTGACGGTGGGCGGGGCGGAGCAGCACCTGCTCGCGCTCGCCGGCCGGCAGGTGCTGCTGGTGCGAGCCGGCATCGGTCTGGCGAACGCGGCGTCGGCGGCGTCGGCCGCGCTGGTGCTGGTCGCCGGGGCGCGGGGCGGCGAGCTGCCCTCCGCGCTGCTCAGCGCCGGCACCGCCGGGGGCGTCCGGGCGGGCGTGCACGTCGGTGACGTGGTGGTCGGCACCGAGCACCTGTACACCGGTGCGGACGCCCGGGCGTTCGGCTACGCGCTCGGCCAGGTGCCGGGGATGCCGGCGACGTACCTCGGCGACCCGTCGCTGCGCGCCGTGGTGCTGGGCGCCGACGCCGGTGACCTGACGGTCCGGCCGGGGCTGATGATCTCCGGCGACCAGTTCGTGGACGCCGCCCTGGTCGGACCGGTGCGCGAGCGGTTCCCGGACGCCCTGGCCACCGACATGGAGACCACCGCGCTGGCCCAGGTCGCGCACGTGCACGGGGTGCCGTTCCTGGCCGTGCGGGGCGTCTCCGACCTGTGCGGCCCGGCCGGGGCGGACGACTTCCGCACCCACGTCGACGACGCCGCGGACCGCTCGGCGGCCGTCGTGCTCGCTGCGCTGCCCCGGCTGCCGTAGCACCGGGCCGCCGGCGCCCGGCCTACTCCCGGGTGGACCCGGCGGAGCCGGCGCCGCCGGCCAGCTTGGCCCGGTACATCGCCTGGTCGGCGTCGTGCAGCAGCAGCTCGGTGGTGTGCCAGCGCTCCGCGACCGCGTAGCCGACGCTCGCCGTGACCGGGACCTGCTGGCCGGCGACGGCCACCCGCACGTCCCGCACCGCGTCCGCGACCTGCTCGGCCACCGTCCGGGCGTCGACCGCCCCGAGCACCAGCATCGCGAACTCGTCGCCGCCGAGCCGTGCGGCGGTACCGCCGGGCGGCGTGCTGGACAGCAGCCGCCCCGCCACCGCGCCGAGCACCCGGTCGCCGGTGGCGTGGCCGAAGCCGTCGTTCACCGCCTTGAACCCGTCCAGGTCTACGTAGAGCACCGCGACGCCGTCCGCCGCGCGCGGGACCGACGCCCCGGCGCCCGGCACGATCCTGGGACCCGGCACGTCGCGCGCACCCGGCGCTGCCGGCGCCACCCGGGCACGGTCGTCCAGCGCGGCGTCCACCAGGCGGTGGAAGTGCGGCCGGTTCACCAGGCCGGTCAGCGGGTCGTGGTCGACCATGTGCGCCAGCCGCTCCTGGAGCTGCTTCTCCTGCGTGACGTCCATCAGCACGCCGTGGAACGACGGCCGCCCGTCCCGGTCCCGCAGGACCAGCGCGTCGTCCCGCACCCAGACCGTGCGGCCGTCCCGGTGCAGCATCCGGTAGGTGATCGACGGGTGCGTCTCGACCTCGGTCGCGGTACGGACCACGTCCTGCTCGTGCCGGAGCACGGCGTCCCGGTCGTCGGGGTGGATGCGGGCGGCCCACAGGCTCGGCGCGTCGGTCCACTCCTGCGGGGTGTAGCCGAGCATCCGCTCGATCTGCGGGCTCACGTAGCGCCACCGGCCGTCCGCCCCGGGCTCCGCGGTGTAGACCACCGCGGGCACCTGCTCGACCAGCAGCCGGTAGTGCAGCTCGGCCGCGTGCAGCTCGTCGGCCAGCCGCTTGCGCTCGGTGATGTCCTGGGTCATGCCGATGGCGTAGTCCGGCCGGCCGTGCCGGTCCCGCACCAGCGAGACGGTCAGGTCCGCCCACACCGTGCTGCCGTCCCGGCGCAGGAACCGCTTCTCCATCGCGAACGTGTCGATCTCGCCTCGCGACATCCGGGCGAACAGCACCTCGTTCGCCTCGACGTCGTCCGGGTGGGTGAACGCGGAGAACGGCAGCTCGGCGAACTCGGCGGCGCTGTAGCCGAGCAGCAGGCGCAGCGTGTCGTTGGTCAGCGGGGTGCGACCGTCCATCGAGACCAGGCCGATGCCGACCGGCGCCACCCGGATCACGGTGTCGAGCTGGGTGATCCGCTCCGCCTGCCGGCGCGCGAGGTCGCGCAGCTCGTCGGTGGTGAGCTCCGGCGGCACCGGCCCGGCGAGGTCGCTGCCGTCCGCCATCGCGGCCAGCCCGGGCGAGACGGTCGGGCCGGACGCCGCCGCCGAGGCGCGCAGACCGGAGGAGGCGTGCCCCGAGGCACCCTCCCGCAGCCCACCCGACGGCTCTGTGCGGTCCACTCCCGTCCTATCCCCTGCGTCGCCGCACCCCGGGTCGGGTGCCGCGCCACCTGTGACCATCATCGACCATGCTGGGAGCCTTCTGAGCGTTCCCGGGGGGAATGGCGCAGACCAGGACAGATCAGGGCGGACGCAGAGCACGAGCACGGAGGCCGGCCGCGGCCGGGCCCCGACGGACCCGGCGGTCAGACCTCGGTCGCGCCGAGGTCCGGGCCGGCGACGAACGACACCTGCGGGGCGGCCGCGCCGTGCAGCTCCAGCAGCACCACCTCGTCGCCGTCGCCGTGCAGCAGCGGGCCGGGCACGTACAGCGTCCGGGTGGGCGCGGCGGACCAGTACCGGCCGAGCAGGAACCCGTTCACCCAGACCAGGCCCTTGCCCCAGCCGTCGGTGCGCAGGAAGTGGTCGACGCCGGCCGTGGTCTCCAGGGTGCCGTGCACCAGCACCGGGCCGGCGAGCGGGGCGTCGGCCGCGATCGCGGGGGCGGTGCGCACCGCCTCGGCCGCCGCACCGTCCAGGGTGTCCAGCGCGAGCGAGACGGTCTGCCAGGAGGTGAGCTCGCGCACCGCGGTCCGGGCCCCGCCGATCAGGCCCTGGGGCTCGCCGATCCGCGGACCGTAGTTCACCCGGCCCTGGTCCTCGACCAGCAGGGTGAGCGTGCCGGCGCGCGGCGGCAGGGCGATCGTGCGGCTGTGCTCGGTGCGGCTGAGCACGCCGACCGGCTCGTCGTCCAGCAGCACCAGGGCGCGGTCCCGCACCTCGCCGAGGGTCAGCACACGGTCCTCGGCGGTGACCTGCGTGCGGTGCACCGCGAAGCCGGACCACTGGCCGAGCTCGTCCATCGTGGGCAGGTGGTCCCAGGTGCGCGGCGCACCGAGCAGCGGCAGCAGGTCCGTGAGCGGCGCCGCGCGGTCCAGCACCAGGTCCGCCTCGGGGGCCGGTGGCACCGGCGCGGGCAGCTCGTCCGGCACCGGGGCATACCGGGCGATCACCTCCCGCAGCGCCAGGTACTTCTCGGTCACGGCGCCGTGCTCGGCCAGCGGGGCGTCGTAGTCGTACGAGGTGGTGATGGGCAGATACGTGCCCTTGTCGTTGGCGCCGTTGGTGAAGCCGAAGTTGGTGCCGCCGTGGAACATGTACAGGTTCACCGAGGCACCCATCGCCAGCAGGTCGTCCAGGTCTTGCGCGTTGGTCGCGGCGGGGGCGACGTGGTGCGGCAGCCCCCACGAGTCGAACCAGCCGTCCCAGAACTCCATGCACATCAGCGGCCCGGTGGGCTGGTGCCGGCGCAGCAGGCCGAGCCGCTCGACCGCGCGCGCACCGAACGTCGCGGTCCGGTGCAGCTCGGGCAGGCCGCCGCGCTGCTGCATCGTGTCGTCCGCCTGGTCGCAGGTCAGCAGGGGCACGTCGATGCCGCCGCCCCGGGTCAGGTCGACCAGGGCGCGCAGGTAGTCCTGGTCGTCGCCGTAGGCGCCGTACTCGTTCTCCACCTGCACAGCGATCACCGGTCCGCCCCGGGTGACCTGGCGATCGGCCAGGATCGGGGCGAGCGCGTCGTAGTAGCCGCCGACCGCGGCCAGGTAGCGCGGCTCGTTCCGGCGCACGCCCACGGACGGGTCGGCGAGCAGCCAGCCGGGCAGCCCGCCCCCGGTCCACTCGGCGCAGATGAACGGGCCGGGCCGCACGATCGCGTGCAGCCCCTCCGCGTGCACCAGGTCGAGGAACCGGCCCAGGTCCCGCGGCCCGTCGGTGTCGAACCGGCCGGGCTCCGGGGAGTGGAAGTTCCACGCCACGTAGGTCTCGATCGTGTTCAGACCCATCAGACGGGCCTTGCGGATCCGGTCCGCCCACTGACCGGGGTGCACCCGGAAGTAGTGCAGGGCGCCGGAGATCACCTGGTACGGACGTCCGTCCAGCAGGAAGTCGCGGTCACCGATCTCGAACGTCGGCATGGCGGGTCGCTTGCTCCTCGCGTGGTGCTGGTGGGGGTGGCACGGCCGGCGGCGGGGACGGTCCCCCGCCGCCGGCCGGGTCGGGCGGGACCTCAGCCGTCGACGGTGAAGCCCTGCTCGTTGCCGTAGTCGACCGAGGCCTGCTGCCAGTCGGCCAGCCCCTCGGCCAGGGTGGTGCTGGACACGTAGGCCTGCCCGACCGTGTCGTTGAAGATGCTGTTCGCGTAGACCTGGAACGGCAGGTAGGACCAGCCGGTCACCACGTCGGCGGCGGCCTCCGAGAGCACCTCGTTGATCTTCTGGCCACCGAAGTAGTCGGACTCCTGGCTGAGGAACTCCTCGGACTCCAGGTCCGCGGTGGTGGCGGGGAACCCGCCGGCGTCGATCCGGATCTGCACGCCGTCACCGTTGGACAGGTAGCTCAGGAAGTCGTACGCGAGCGCCTTGTTCGTGCTGGCCTCGGTGACCGACATCGCCGAGCCGCCGTTCTCCGAGGTGTCCGAGGCGCCGGCCTCCCACTGCGGCATCTGCGCGACCCGCCACTGGCCGGCCGAGGCGGTCACGGAGGCCTCCAGGTTGCCGGGCATCCAGGCGCCGGTGGTCAGGCTGGCGATGGTGCCGTTGCCGAGGCCCTGGTACCACTCGTCGCTCCACGAGCTGATCGGTGCCAGCAGGTCCTCGTCGATCAGGGTCTGCCAGAGCTCCGCGAACTTCTGGCTGCCGGCGTCGGTGAAGTCGATCGTCACGTCGGTGCCGTCGACGGTGTAGGGCTGGCCGCCGGCCTGCCAGATCATCGAGGTGGCGAAGCCCGCGTCACCGGTGTCGTTGGTGATGTAGACGTCCGGGTCGGCGGCGTGCAGGGCGCGCGCGGCCGTCAGGTACTCGTCCCAGGTGGTGGGCACCGCGACGCCGTACTTCTCGAACACCGAGGTGTTGTAGAACAGCGCCATCGGGCCGGAGTCCATCGGCAGCCCGTAGATGCCGTCACCCTGCTGCACCGACTCCCACGGCCCGGAGCTGTAGGTGCCGTCCAGGTCGCTCGCGCCCAGGTCGGAGATGTCCGCGAGCGCGCCGCCGATCGCGAACTGCGGGACGGCGTAGTACTCGATCTGCGCCAGGTCCGGGATGCCCGAGCCGGCGGCCACCGCGTTCTGCAGCGCGGTGTACTGGTCGTTGCCCGTGCCCGCGTTCACCACCTCGATGGTGACGTCGGGGTGCTCGGCCATGTAGGCGTCGGCGATCGGCTCGACGGTGTTGTCCCAGGCCCAGACGGTCAGCGTGCCGCTGTCCGTCGAGCCGGAGGCGGTGTCCTCGCTGCTGGAGCTGCTGGAGCCGCACGCGGTCAGCGTGAGGGTCGCGGCGCCGGCGAGCGCGACTGCGCGCCACAGGTGCCGTGTCAGGGGGGTGGTCATGGACTTCGGTCCTCTCACTTCGTTGTCAGAACGGGACGGATGGTCGGGGTGCTCACTCCTTGACGGAGCCGGCGGTCAGACCGGACTGCCAGTACCGCTGCAGCAGCAGGAACGCTGCGATCAGCGGGAGGATGGTCA
The DNA here is from genome assembly GCA_036404115.1 of Cellulomonas sp. GTDB lineage: Bacteria > Actinomycetota > Actinomycetes > Actinomycetales > Cellulomonadaceae > Cellulomonas. Next base: position 214,058 of record DASWPG010000048.1, on the reverse strand, counting down.
GCAGGGCGCCGGTGATCACCAGGTTGAAGATCGCCTCGCCGCCCGCGGTGGCCGCCTGCGCGTTCCAGGCGTTCAGGCCGAGCGGCAGCGGGTACCAGTCCGGGTCCTTCAGCATGATCAGCGGCAGGAAGTAGTTGTTCCAGGTCGCGACCATGGTGAACAGCGACACGGTGACGATGCCGGGGCCGAGCAGCGGCAGGCAGATCTGCCCGAACGTGCGGGCCTCGCCGGCGCCGTCCATCCGGGCGGCCTCCAGCAGCTCGGTCGGGATCGCCTCGGCAGCGAAGGTCCACATCAGGTAGAGGCCGAACGGCGAGATCAGCGAGGGGATGATCACCGACCACGGGGTGTTGGTCAGGCCCAGCTTGCTGAACATCAGGAACGTGGGGACCGCCAGCGCCGTGCCTGGCACGGCCACCGCGCCGATCACGATCGCGAACACGCCTTTCTTGCCCGGGAAGCTGAACTTCGCCAGGCCGTAGCCGCCGAGCACGGCCAGTGCCGTGGCGCCGCCGGCACCGACCACCACGTAGAGCACGGTGTTCCCGAGCCAGCGCACGAAGATGCCGTCGTCGTAGGTCAGGGTGTCCCGGATGTTCGCCCACAGGGAGAAGTCGCCGCTGAACCACAGGCCGAACGAGTCGAACAGGGTGGACTGGGTCTTGGTGGCGTTGATGAGCAGCCAGACCAGCGGGATCAGGCTGTAGACGCCGGCGATCGCGGTCAGCACGGTCAGCAGCACGCTGCGCCGGGGCCGGGCCACGGAGTGCGGACGCCGGGTGCGCAGGCGCGGGGAGGTGGTCGTCGCCATCGGGTCATGCCTCCTTGCGCATGCCGCGCAGCTGGACGACGTAGGCGACGGCCATGGTGATCAGGCCCATGATGATCGCGACGGTCGCCGAGTAGTTGTACTGCTGGCCGGAGAACGACAGCGAGTAGGCGTACAGGTTGGGGGTGAACGAGGTCGTGATGGCGTTCGGCGCCAGACTCTGCAGGATGCTCGGCTCGTTGAACAGCTGGAAGCTGCCGATGATCGAGAAGATCGTCGCGATGACCAGCGCGCCGCGGATCGCGGGGAGCTTGATCGCCCGGATGATCCGCCACTGCCCGGCGCCGTCGATCTCGGCGGCCTCGTACAGCGAGCTGGGGATCACCCGCAGCGCGGAGTAGAAGATCAACATGTTGTAGCCGACGAACTCCCAGGTCACGATGTTGCCGATCGAGGCGAGCACCAGGGACGGCGACAGCGGGTCCGGCAGCGTGATGCCGAGGGCGTCGTTGATGTTGCCGACCAGGCCGAACCGGGTGCCGTACATGAAGCCCCACATCAGCGCGGCCACCACCGCCGGCACCGCGTAGGGCAGGAAGATCGAGATCCGGAAGAAGCCGGTGCCGTACAGCCGGCCGGAGTCGAGCGCCAGGGATACCAGCAGCGCGATCCCGAGCATGATCGGCACCTGCACGACGAGGAACAGGGCGACCCGGCCGGCCGCGGCCCACAGCAGCGGGTCGGTGAACGCCCGGACGAAGTTGTCCAGCCCGACGAACGAGGTGCCGCCGACCAGCTGGGTGCGGAACAGGCTGAGATAGATCGAGTACGCGATCGGCGCCAGGAACACCAGGGTGAACACGGCCATGAACGGGCCGACGAATCCCCAGCCGGTCCAGCGTCCGCGCTGCCGGCCGGCCGGCTGCGGCCTCGACCTGCGGTGCACGGTCGCGCCGGGTACGGCGACGGGTGGGGAGCTCTGCGTCACTGCGAGCCACTCCTTCGGGGTCTTCGGTGGAACAGCCGATGTTGACGTCAACATTCGGTGTGTGCCGCCACGCTGCCATGCGTCGCGAACCGATGTCAACCAGCGGTCGGTCACAGAATGGTGACGTCACCATCCGCGTGATGACCGGGCATGTCGCGGCCGATCACCGCCGAGGGGCCGGTCGCGCCGTCCCGGCCGATCTGCGCCGATCCGCGCCCGGCAGGCCCGTCGAGTCCCGCTCCGACCCGCACGACGCCACAGATGTTTGCGTCACCATGCGGCTATCATCGGCCCATGCCCAGCACCGACGGCCCGGGCCGCCCGGCCGCCCCGCCTCCGGGGGCCACCGCCCCGACGGCACCCGTTCCGACGGCCCTGCCCCCGGCCGGCACCGGGCGCGGGCGCGCGCAGCCGTCGATCGCCGACGTCGCCGAGCTCGCCGGGGTGTCCTCGCAGACGGTCTCCCGGGTGTCCACCGGTGCCGAGAACGTGCGGCCGGCGACCCGCCGGCGAGTGCTGGACGCGATGGACCGGCTCGGCTACTCCCCGAACCACGCCGCCCGCGCGCTGCGGAACGGTTCGTTCGGCACCATCGGGCTGATCGCGCACCGGCTGGCCCGCACCGGCGAGGCACGCACGGTCGAGGCCGTGGTGGAGGCGGCCCGCGCCGAGGGCTACACCGTCAGCCTGGTCGACGTGCAGAGCCCGTCCTCCGACGACGTCACCGCGGCGATGGCCCGGCTGTCCCACCAGTCCATCGACGGCCTGGTGATCATCCGCGCCGAGACCGCCACGCCCACCAGCCTCGCGCTGCCGCCCCGGGTGCCCGTGGTCGTCTCCGACTCCCGGTTCGTCGGGCACCACCCCGCGGTCGGCGCCGACCAGGTGACCGGTACGCACATGGCCGTGCAGCACCTGCTCGACCTCGGGCACCGCACCGTGCACCATCTGGCCGGCCCGGCCGACTCCTCCCCCGCCGAGCTGCGGGTCGAGGTGTGGCGCGAGCACCTGATCGGCTCCGGCCGCGAGGTGCACGAGCCGGTGCGCGGCGACTGGTCCGCCCGCTCCGGCTACGAGCAGGGCCGTCGGATCGCCGAGGACCCGGCGGTCACCGCGGTGTTCTGCGCGAACGACGAGATGGCCGCCGGCCTGATGCGCGCCCTGTACGAGCACGGCCGCCGCGTGCCGCAGGACATCTCCGTGGTCGGCTTCGACGACATCCCGCTGGCCGACTACCTCTGGCCGCCGCTGACCACCGTGCAGCAGGACTTCCACCTGATCGGGCACCAGCTGATGGACCTGCTGCTGCGGCAGATCCGGCACGACGCGGAGCTCACCGACCACCGGATCGTGGTGCCCACCCGGCTGATGGTCCGCGCCAGCACCGCCGCGCCGCGCGCCTGAGCCGGGCCGTGCGCGGCGCCGACCCGTTCGCGGCCGGGCCCGCACCGCGCTGACCAGCCGTCGGATACCCGCTCGGGCCGCAGGGCGCCACGCTACGATCCAGCTATGACATCGATATCTACGGCCGCCGACGCCCGCCCTGCGCCCGACCCCGGGCGCTCCGAGTACGACAAGATGGTCGCGGGCGACTGGTACCGGTACCGGCTGAGCACCGAGCTCGCCGAGATCACCACCCGGAACCAGGAGGCGTGCCGCCGCCTGACCGAGATCTACCGCACCGACCCCGAGGCAGCGCTGGCGCTGCTCCGCGAGATCGTCGGGGAGGTGGGCGAGGACGTCGACATCCGCCCGCCGTTCGTCGTCGAGTACGGCCAGCACGTCAGCATCGGTGCCGGCACCTTCATCAACACCGACTTCCTGGTGCTCGGCGGCGGCCGGGTCGAGATCGGCGAGCACGTGCTGATCGGCCCCTCGACCCGGCTCTACACCCCGAACCACCCGATCGACCCGGACGACCGGCGCGCGGGCTACGAGCGGGTCGCCCCGATCGTGATCGGCGCGAACGCCTGGCTCGGCGGCAGCGTCGTGGTGCTGCCCGGCGTGACGATCGGCGAGAGCAGCGTGGTCGGCGCCGGGTCGGTCGTCACCAAGGACGTGCCCCCGGGCGTCGTCGTGGCCGGCAACCCCGCGCGGGTGATCCGGACGCTCTGACCGCCCTGCGCGCCGCCCGGCCGCGAAGGCCGGACGGCGGGCGACCTCAGAGCGCGGCGACCGGGCCCACCGCCGGGGCGACCTGGTCCCGCAGCCAGGCGGCGGTGGCGGTGGTCGGCGGGCGCAGGATCGCGGTCTCGACGCCGAGGGCGGCGTACGGGCGCAGGCTGTCGACGAAGCCCGCGACGTCGCCGGCCAGCAGCGCGTCCCCGCCGACCAGCATCGTGGTGCGGATCTGCGCGGGGTCGCGGCCGACGTCCTCGCAGTGCGCGCGCAGCACGTCGAGCTTGTGCGCGACCTCCTCCGGCGACGCCGCGAAGAGGTTGCACGCGTCGGCGTACTGCGCGACCAGCCGGAGCGTCTTGCGCTCCCCCGAGCCGCCGATCATGACCTCCGGCCCGCGCCCCGGCCGGCTCAGCGGCAACGGTCGGCACAGCGTCTCGGCCAGGTGGTAGTAGATGCCGTCGTACGGGCCCTCCTGCGTCGGGTCCCACATCTGACGGCAGATCTGCACGGCCTCCTCCAGCCGGCCGAACCGCTCCGCCAGCGGCGGGTACGGCACGCCGAGGGCCAGGTGCTCCCGCTCGTACCAGGCGGCGCCGATCCCGAGGGTCGCCCGGCCGCCGGACAGCAGGTCGAGGGTCGCGACGATCTTGGCCAGCAGCCCCGGGTGCCGGTAGGTGACCCCGGTGACCAGTGCGCCCAGCTGCACCGTCTCGGTGCGGGCCGCCAGGTAGCCGAGGGTGGTGTAGGCCTCCAGCATCGGATCCTCCGCGGGGAAGCCGGCCGGCTCCATCTGGAAGTAGTGGTCCATCACCGAGAGCCAGTCCAGCCCGGCCGTCTCGGCCGCCTCCGCCGTGTCGGCGAGCTCCTGCCGCAGGCGGGCCGGCTGCACCGCGTCGAACCGCATGAGGTGGGCACCGAGTCGCATGGTCGCTCCTGTGGGGTCGTCCGAGGCCGGGCACCGCCCGACGGCACGACGATGCCCCTTCGAGCGCGCTCGAAGTCAAACGGGCCGCCCGCCGCCGCGCTACCCGACCGGTGCGAGGCTCCAGGTGCCGGTGGTGCTGACCGCGACCACCCCGGGCAGCGGCACGGGCACCGAGACGCCCTGCACCGCGTCGTCCGAGCCGAAGACCAGCACCTCGGCGGCCCCGGTCCCGGTCAGGTCGCTCTCCGGCACGGCACGGCCCACCAGCGTGTCGGAGGCGTCCGTGGGGGTGAAGTCGAGCAGCACGGCGCCCGTCTCGTCGCCGAGCCGCAGCACCGTCGCCCCGGTGCCGGTCTGCGCGCCGGTGACGACCGGCAGGTCCGTCCAGCTCGACAGCTCGATCGACCAGCTGCCCTGCACGTCCAGCACCAGGGAGCGCTCGGTCTGGTCGTCGCTGCGCACGTCCACCAGGTAGCTGCCGGTGAGCGGGGCCTCGCCCGATCCCCAGAGGCCGTCCCGGTCCGGGTCACGCACCGAGAAGGTGCCGGAGCAGGCGCTGCAGTCGACCCGGGCCACCACGCCGAAGTCCCCGCCACGCACGAAGTCGACCACCGCGGGGCCCGTACCGGTCACGGTGACCGGGGCACCGGTGCCGACCGTCCCCGCGTCGAGCTGCTGCGCCGGCAGCGCCGTCGGGGCCGCGGCCTCGATGGTCGTCCCGGTGGGGCTGGGCGACGGGGTGCCCGCCGCGGCCTGCGGGCTGCTCGCCGGCAGCGAGGCGCAGCCGACGAGCACGACCGAGGTCAGCACGCAGACCACGAGAGCGCGCAGCGGGCGCGCCCGGCGACGAGGGGGCACCGACCCATTGTGCCCGTCGGCCGTCGCGCTGCGGTCGAGGCCCGCCGACGGCACCCGCGGCGCGGGCGAGCGCGGTGCCGGACCCGGAGGTCACCGCACCGCGCCCGTCGGCGTCGCTCCGTCAGCCGATCGACCGCCGACGACGCAGCAGCACGAGCCGGGTGCCCGCTGCGGCCAGCGCGAGCGCCAGCGCCAGCATGCCGAGCGCCTCTCCGCCGGTGATCGCCAGCACCGAGGAGGTCGAGCCGGTGCCGGTCGCGGTCGTGCTGCTCGCGGCACCGTCCGAGGCGGTGGCCGCGCCCGGACCGTCCGTCGTCGTGCCGCCGTCCACGGCCGCGTCGTCCGCACCCGGTGCGCTCGGCGCCGCGGCCACCTCGACCTGCACGGTCACCGTGACGCGCTGCCCCAGGTCGTCGGCCACCGTGACGGCGAACGTGTCCGTGCCCACCTCGGCGGCGGCCGTGTAGACCACCTGGCCGTCCAGCAGTGCGGCCGTGCCGAGCAGCGGCACGGTCAGCGACTCGATCTGGAGGTTCTCACCGGTCACGGCACCCAGCACGTCCACGGTGGCCTGCGAGCCGACCGTGGTGCTCAGCGTGACCTCGGCGGCGGTGAGCGCCACCACCCGCACCTCGACGGTGCCCTCAGCACTCTGGCCGAGGTCATCGGTCACGGTGTAGCCGAAGGTGCTCGTGCCGGCCAGCCCCGCCTCCGGGACGAACGTGAACGAGGTGCCGTCGGCGGCCAGCTCGACGCTGCCGTGCTCCGGCTGGGTGACGGCGGTGACGGTCGCCGACGCGTAGGCCGGGGAACCGAGGTCGAACGTCGTGGCTGCGTCCGCGTCCAGCGGACGCAGCGTCACGGCGGAGTCCAGCGCGGTCCGTGCGCTCACCGCCGGGGCGCCCGGGACCGCGTAGACCGTGACGGTCACGGTGCCGGTGGCGACCAGCCCGTCCTCGTCCACGGCCGTGACGGTGAACCCGTCCAGGCCGGAGAACCCGTCCGCCGGGGTGTAGACGGCGGTGGAGCCGTCGACCGTCAGCGTGCCGCCGGTGGCCTCGGAGATCCCGGTGACGGTCAACGTGCTCGACGCGCTCGCGCCGTCCAGCAGGTCGATCGTCAGCGGCGCCGAGGCACCCGTGCGGTACGCGGCGTCCGGCACGACCGGCCCGGAGACCACCGCGATCTGCACGGTCTGCGCGGCGGTCTGGCCGACGGGGTCGGTCCAGGTGACGACCGCCAGGTCGGTACCGAGGTACCCCGCCTCGGGCCGGTAGGTCGCGACCCCGTCGGCGTCCACCGTGAACGTCCCGTGCGCGGCCGCCGTGCTCACGGTCGCGGTCAGGTCGTCCCCGGCGACCCGGGCGGCCAGGTCGACCCGCACCGAGGTGTCGACGCCGACCCGCAGGGTGACGTCCTGGGCCACCGGCACGCCGACCACGGTCACGGTGACCGTGCCGGTCGCGGTGACGCCGGTGCGGTCGGTCACCGTGTAGGTGAACGTCGCCACGCCGGCCTGGTCGTCCGTCGGGACGAACCGCACCCGGCCGTCCGTGACCGTCGCCGTGCCCGCTGCGGGCTGGGTGACCGAGGTCAGCGCCACCTCGACGCCGGTGGCGTCCGCCAGCACGTCCAGCAGCACCGGGGTGCCGGAGGCGGTCCGGGCGGTGACCTCCGGCGCGACCGGTGCCGGGTCGACCGTGACGGTCACGGTCGCGGTGACGGACTGGCCGTCCTCGTCCGTGGCGGTCACCGTGAAGGTGTCCGTGCCGGCGAAGCCGTCGGCCGGGACGTAGGTCGCCGCAGCTCCCACCGTGCTCAGCGCGCCGTTGCCGGGCTCCGAGACCGTGGTGACGGTGAGCGTGGTCGATGCGCTGGCACCGGCCAGCAGGTCGAGCTCCAGCGGGACGCCCGCACCGGTCAGGTATGTGCTGTCCGGCAGCACCGGCCCGTCGTAGACCACGAAGGACACGCTCTGCGTGACCTGCTGGCCCACCGGGTCGGTCCAGATGACGACGGCCCGGTCGGTGCCCACGTGGTCCGCGTCGGGCGTGTAGGTGAGCGTGCCGTCAGCGGTCACGGTCACGGCGCCGTGCTCCGCGTCCGTGCCGAGCGCGGCGACCAGCTCGGTGCCGGTGGCCACGAGCGCCTGCTCGACGGTGCTGCCGACCGGCACCCGCAGCGAGACCGCCTCGGCGGTCGGCCGTGCGAGCACGGTGACGGTGACGCTGCCGGTGGCGGTCTGGCCGACGGCGTCGGTCAGGGTGTAGGTGAACGTCTCGGTGCCCGAGAAGCCGTCCGCGGGGGTGTACCGGACCGTGCCGGCCTCGCCGTCCACGATCACGACGCCGCCGTGCGCGGGCTGGGTCACCGCGGTGACGGCGCCCTCCTGGGCGGTGTCGTTCGCCAGGACGTCCAGCTCGACCGGGGTCTGCACGGCGGTGCGGGCCGTGTCCGGCTCGGCGACCACGGCGGGGACCACGCGCACGACGACCGTGGCGGTGGCCTGCTGACCGGCGGCGTCGGTCACCTGGTAGGCCAGGGTGTCCGTGCCGGTCCAGCCGTCCTCGGGGGTGTAGGTCAGCACGCCGTCGGCGGCGACCTCGACCGTGCCGTGCGTCGGCGCCGTGGCGACCGAGACGGTCCGGCCGTCCAGGTCGGTGCCGAGGGCGACCGGGTCGATGGCGACCGGCGTCGCGGTGGTGGTCCACACCGAGCCGTCCGCGGCGACCGGGGTGGCCAGCACCACGAGCCGCACGGAGGCGGAGGCGGCGGAGCCGACGGCGTCCGTCACGGTGTAGGTGAACGAGTCGTCACCGACGTAGCCGTCGGTCGGCCGGTAGCCGACCACGGAGCCGTGCACCGTCACCGTGCCGTGCTGCGGGCCGGTCGTCACGGTGGTCACCAGCGCCTCGCCGGTGACCAGGTCCGCCAGGTCGAGCGCGGTGCTGCCCTGGCCGACCACGCGCTCGGCGCTGCTCGCCGTCGGCGGGGCCACCACCTGGACCGAGACGGTGGCGGTCGCGGTCTGCCGGGCCGCGTCGGTCACCGTCCAGGTGAAGGACGTGCTGCCCGGCGTCGCGGAGGCGGTGTAGATCAGCGAGGCACCGTCCTCGGCCACCGTGACGGTGCCGAGCGAGGGCTCGGTGCTGCCGGTGATCGTGACGGATCCGTCCAGACCGTCGGGCACCGGGACGGTGATCGAGCCGCCGGGGGCCAGCTGCACCGAGAGGTCCTCGAGCACGGGCTGGTCCAGCGGGACGATGTAGCCGAAGCTCACCGCGGTGCGCTCCTCGGCCGGGCTGAGGACCAGGTCCGCGTCCGGCGCCTCGGCGGCGGTGATCGGCTGCGCGTCGGCCGGCAGGGTCGACTCGTCGACCTGCACGGTCCACTCGCCGGGCAGCAGGCCGTCGAACACGTACCGGCCCGCCGCGTCGGTGGTGGCGACCAGCGCGTTCTCGTCGTCGATCACGATGTCGTCGCCGGCGCCGTCGTCGTCCGCGCCGTTCTCGCCGAAGCCGTGGCCGGTCAGGAGCACCTGCACGCCGGCCAGCGGCTCGGACGTGCCGGTGGCCTCCCAGGCGTAGTCCCGGTCGAGGTACACCTCGCCGGACAGCTCGGTGTTGCCGGAGACGACGCGGGTGGTGCTCACGCCGGCCAGCGGGGTCTCCAGCGCGTCGACGGTGCCGGACAGGTCGGTGACCAGCACCGCCGTGCGCGCCTGGCTGCCCGGGGTCACGGTCAGGGTGGCCTCGCCGGTGGTGTGCCCGGCGATGTCGCCGGTGACGAACCGCACCGCGGTGACGCCGGAGAGGTCGGCCCCGTCGGTGGCGTCGGTCCAGGTGATGCCGGTGCCGCCGGAGCGGTCCCCGGTCAGCGCCGTCTCGACGGCCGCGGCCGCGTCGGTGGTGAACTGCACGGTCACGGCCATGTCCGCGGACACCTGGACGTCGTCCAGCGTCACGGGCTCGGCGGTGCCGGTGGTGCCGCGGGCGTCGCCCTCGAACGGCAGCAGCACGACGAAGGAGCCGTCCCCCTGCGAGGTGTCCAGACCGTTCACCCAGGTCAGGGTGTAGGTGAGCGGCACACCGCTGATCGCATGGATGCCCGAGGTGGACAGCTGCGCGGCGAAGCCGGTGGTCGCGTTCACCGTGGTCGACGCCGATGCGGTGCGGTAGGAGTCCACCCGCGGGTCGGAGACGCTGGTGATGACGGCGGAGGCTGTCAGGGTCGCGGGCATCTCGAGCCGGGCCGAGGTGGTGACGTCGAAGGTCACCGGCTCGATCTCTGTGCCCTCGGCGAGGTCGCCGAGCGCGAAGGTGTAGGTGGCCGAGCCGTCCGCGTTCTCCACCACGGACGGGGTGTGCTGCGCCGGCCACGAGCCCGCGAGCACGGTGGTCCCGGCCGGCAGCGTGACCGCCACCGAGGCGTCCGGCGCGGTGCCGGTGACCGTCGGCTGCACGGTCATGGTCTGCGTGGTGCCGGGCGCGGTGACGGAGCCAGCCCAGGACACGTCCACCGTGACCTTGCCGTCGGCGCTGATCGCCCGGGAGCCCAGCGTGCTGCTGGTCTGGGTGGCCGGCGTGAAGGTGGAGCCGACCCGGTCCGAGATGGCCGAGCGCACCTGCCAGAACACCGGCAGCACCGTGCCGGCGTCCAGGGTCTCCTCGGTGCGGGTCAGCGGGACCGCCAGGTAGCGGGTGGCCTTGAACGGCAGCTCCGGGATGGTGAAGCGCACCGCGTTCACGACCTCGGTGCCGCCCGCGCCCTCGACGGAGCTGGACCACTCGGTCGCACCGTCGCCGGACGTGCCGCAGTCCACCGTGCGACGCTCGGCGTCGGTGCTCACGTCCAGGTGCGCGTACTCCACCCCGACCAGCTCGAGGTCGGTGCTGCCGTAGCCCAGCTCGGGCGCCCCGGCGCTGCTGAGCAGGCTCTCGTCCCAGACCATGCACAGCCCGACGTCGGAGTACGCGTCGCCCCACGGCGAGGCGCCGTTGATGGAACCGCCGAACCGCAGCGTCTCGCCCGCGGCCATCGGTGCCACCCCGGAGGTGGTGGAGGTGGTGCCCTCGGCCTGCGGGCTGTCGTAGTTCACCGCCCCGCCGTCCGCGGCGTACACCCGGCTCAGCGAGGTGGTCAGCGCGGCCTCGGTGCTGGTGGCGAAGGTGAAGGTGGTGTAGTTGGTGCTGGACAGCGGGGCGGCGTCCGGCTCCTGGCCGACCGCGTAGCCGTCACCGAAGTTGGACTGGCCGCTGGCCGAGTCCGGGTCGAAGTCCCGGACCTGGACCTTCATGGTGCGCGCGGCCGGATAGTCCTCGTTCGGGATCCAGAGCGAGATCAGTCCGAAGGTGGCGTAGGCCTTGCCGGTGACGGCGCTGCCGCTGAGGTTCGTGGTCGGGTAGCTGCGCAGGTCGGTGATCGCCCCGGTCACGGTGACGGTGATCGGGCCGCCGACCTCGTCCTGCGAGCAGGACCAGCTGCCGGCCTTCGGCACGGAGTTGGTCGCGGTCCGGGTGCCCCCGATCGAGGTGCCGATCGCGGTGGTGCCCGAGCTCGCCGTGCAGGTGGTCGCCATGGCACCCGCGCCCATGTCGGACGGGTCGAGCGTGAAGCTGAACGAGTCGGTCAGGCCCTCGCTGCCCCGCACGCCGCGGACGTCGTCGACGTCCTGGTAGACGTACACCCAGACGTGCGCGCTCTGCCCGTACTCCTCGCCGGACTCGCCGCCGAGGGTGAAGCCGTTCGCCCAGCTGTTGATCCGCACGCTCATCTGCGGGGTGGCCGAGACCGTGACCGTGGCCGCGGCGGAGTCGGCGGTGCCCGCGCCGGACAGCACCGTGCTCAGCTCCTGGCCCTGGGTGCCGTGCTCCACCGTCGCGCGCACCAGGTAGGTCGACGCGCCGGTCGCCTGGTCGGCCATGGTGCAGGAGATGGTCCGGCCGTCGCCGGACACCGCGTCGGTGCCCTCGGCGCAGACCGCGGTCGACTCGGCGACCACCCAGGACATGCCCACGGGCAGGGTCTGGACCAGCGTGACGTCACCGGCCTCGGCGACCGAGTACCCCCAGCGGTACACCACCGAGTCGTGCGTCCGCACGATGCCGTTGGTGGCCGAGGAGTCCTCGCCCGGGTCGTCGGTGGCGTCCCAGGAGCCGTCGGAGTTCGCGGTGCCGTCCGAGACCACCGTCAGCGTCAGGCCGGAGACCTGGCCGGTAGCGGCCACCGATCCGTCGAAGGGGGTCAGCGCCGCAGCGCCGCCCTCCGCCGAGGCGGCGGCTTCGTCCGTGCTGGCCGGCTCGTCCGGGTCGGCCGCCCCGTCCGGGTCGGCCGTCGCCGCTGCGGCGTCGGCCTGGGCGGAGTCGTCCACGACCGGCTCGGCGGGGTCCTCCACGAGCGGCTCGGTGCCGTCCTGCGCGGTGCCGTCCTGCGCGGTCACGGTCGGCTGCACCGCGCCGGTGCCGTCGGCACCCGGCTCGACCGCGTCCACCGCGGGTGCGCCCACGACCCCGGCGATCAGCAGCACCAGCACGCTGACGAGGGAGCGGAGGCTCCAGCGGCGGAGGGCGCCGACCGGATGGCCGAGCGAGGACAACGGGGACGTACGAGACATGGGTCGGACCTCTGGGTCGGCTACTGGATGCTCAGGACTCTGGGCCTGGCCAGGCCCAGCACCGCAGGGAACTGCGTGCTTCCCGTCGCCGGACCAGTAGTTCCCGCCACGATTTGCGTAGTCGTCTGCGTGTCCCACCGAGCCGTGCGCCGGTCACCCCCGCCCGGCCTCGCGGCGCGATCGCAGCCGGACCAGCGCGGTGCCGGCGAGCGTGAGCATCAGCGCCAGCACGGCCGCGCCGAGCACGCTCGCACCGGTGATCGCGAGCACCTGGGCGACCGAGGTGCTCGACCCGGCGTCGGTCTGCGCACCGGCATCGGCACCGGTGCCGCCGTCGGTGCCGCCGTCATCGGCCACCGTGGCGCCGGTGTACCAGGCCAGGTCGGACGCGCCGGACCGCGACGAGCCGGCCCCGACCGACGCGGTGACCGCGGCGGTGACCAGCTGCTGGCCACGCACCGCCGTCGTGGTCGCGGTGAGCAGCACGGACTCACCGGGGGCCAGGTCCCCGGTGAACTCGTCCGGCTGCACCAGGGCGAGCTCCTGGTCCTGGTCGTCGGTCACGGTGACCTCGTGCAGGGTGGTCGCCCCGGTGTTCGTCAGCAGGTAGGCCCAGGCGAGGCTGTCCCCCACCGTGACCTGGGTGCCCGGGGCCTCGGCGGACCGTGCACCGTCGAGGGTGAGCTCGAGGGTGACCGCGCCGGGCACCGGGAACATCAGGGTGGTCGGCGTGGTCGCCGTGACCTCGGCACCGTCCGTGACGGCCGTGCCGGTCGCGGTGGTGCGGGCTGCCACGGACCCCTGGTCCACCTGGTCCTGGGTCAGTGTCGAGGTGGCGGTGGCGACCGCCTGCTCGCCGGGAGCCAGCACGCCTTCGTCGCCGGGCCAGGTGACGGCGAGCGCGCTGATGCCGCCCAGCGCCTCGGAGAGCTGCACCCCGGTGACGGTCGCCGCCCCGGTGCTGGTCACCGTGAACGTCCAAGCGATCTCGCCGCCGGCCACGACGGTCTCCGGGAGCACCCCGGTGCCGATGACGGTGAGCGCCGCGCCGCTCGGCACCGCGACCTGCGCGGTGACGGTGCCGGTGGTCACCGCGGTGCCGAGGTCGTCGACCGCAGCGGCGTGCGCCCGGAACGTGAGCGTCCCGGCGTCCACGTCCGCCTGGTCGAGCGTCCAGCGGACGGTGACCGTGGCGGACGCGCCCGGTTCCAGCAGGCCGTCGGCAGCGGGCCAGGCCACCGTCCGCTCGGTGCGTGCCGGGTCGAGCTCGTCGCTCAGCACCACCGCGGACTCCGGGGTGTCGCCGCTGTTCGTGATCGTCCAGACCACGACGACCTGGTCGCCGGCGGCGAGCGCCGTCGAGGACGCCTCGGGCGAGGCGGTCAGCGTCAGCGCGGGGTTGCGCACCGCGACCGCGAAGTCCAGGCCGGCGACGGCGCCCCGGCCACCGACGGTGACCTCGGTGGTGCCGTCGAGGGTGTCGTCCGGGTCCACGGTGACGGTGACGCTCGCCCCCGCGATCACGCCGGCGTCCATCGTCACCCGGTAGGTGCCGCCGGCCAGCCCGGAGAACGTGTATGTCCCCCCGGCGTCGGTGGCGACGGTGGCGACGACCGCGCCGGTCGAGGCGTCGGCCAGCTGCACCGGCACCCCGACGGCGGGCGTGCCCGGCGCGCTCGCCAACCCGTCCCGCGCGGTGTCGAGCAGCACGTGCCCGCCGATCACGCCGAGCTCGGGCGGCACCGCGGTGCACCAGACGGTGTCGGTGCCCACGGCCTGCGTGCTGCCGCTGCCTGCGGTGGCCTGCACCACCGCGGTGACCGACCGCTCGCCGAGCAGCGCGGCGGAGGTCGCGACGAGCTGCACGGACTCCCCCGGTGCCAGGTCGCCGGAGAAGCCGTCCGGCGCGGTGATCGCCGTGGACGGGTCGCGGTCGTCGGTCACGACCACGTCGTGCAGCGTGGCCGCGCCCGTGTTCGTCACGGTGTAGGCCCAGGCCACGTCGTCGCCGTCGGTGACCTCGGTGCCGGGCCGTTCGGTCTCCCGGGAGCCGTCGACCGTTATCCGGACGGTGACCGCCCCCGGCACAGCGAAGGTCACCGGGACCTGGGCCGTGGCCGTCGCGTCCGTACCGAGCACGGTGCGTCCGGCGGCGGTGGGGATCGCGGTGACGGTGCCCGCGTCGACCTGGGCCTGAGAGAGCGCGGAGGTCGCGGTCGCGACGACGCTCTCGCCGGGGGCCAGCCGGCCGGCCTCTCCCGGCCAGTCGATCGTCCAGTCCGACGTGCCGGCGGCCGGCTCGGTGAGGGCGATGCCGGTCACGGTGCTCGCGCCGGTGTTCTCGATCGTCACGGTCCAGGAGACGTCCTGACCGGTGGCGATGGTGCCGGGTGCGGTCCCGGTGCCGGTCACGCTCAGCGCGGCGCCGCCCACGACGGTCACCTGTGCCTGCGCCGAGCCGCTGACCGGGCTGGCCACGTCGTCGGACGCGGTGACCCGCACGGTCGTCGTGACGGTGCCGGCGTCGACCTCCCCCTGGTCCAGCGTGTGCACGGCGGTCCAGGTCGCGGACTCGCCCACGGCCAGCTCGCCCTCGACCCCGGGCCAGGCCCAGGTGCCGGTGGTCCGGTCGCCGGGCAGCGAGTCGGTCAGCGTCAGGTCGGAGAGCGGCGCGTCGCCGGTGTTCGTCACGGTGCTGGTGAACGTCACGGTGCTGCCGGCGGCGAGGTCGTCGGACGGGACGCTCGCCACGGTCTGCACCGCGAGGGCCGGGTTCCGCACGGCGAAGGCGAAGTCCAGGTCCTCGACCTCCTGCAGCCCCGAGACCGTGACCTCGGTCGCACCGTCGATGGTCGCGTCGGGGTCGAGCGTCGGGGTGACGGAGGTCCCGGCGATCGTGCTGGTGTCCACCTCGACCCGGTAGGTCCCGGCGCCGATCGCAGCGAACGAGTACCGGCCGAGCGCGTCGGTCACGGCGGTCAGGGTGCGGTCGCCGGTGGCGCTGGTCAGCCGGACCGACACCCCGTCGGCGGGCTCGCCGTCCGAGCCGGCCAGCCCGTCCCGGTCCGGGTCGATCAGCACACGACCGGTGATGGCGGCGCCGGCGACGGTGACCGGCACCGGGTCGGTGGACTTGGTCAGGACGCTGCCCTCGAAGGTCGCGACGGCCGAGTTCACCAGCACGTCGTCCAGGGCGTGGCCGGCGATCCCCAGGGTGACGTCGAGCGCGCCGCTGCCGCCCACCTCGATGCCGGACAGCCGCACCCGGACCGCGGTGACGGCGGACAGGTCGGTGCCCTCGGCGAGGGTGGTCCAGGTGGCGGCGGTGCCCGGCGCGGCCCCGATCGCGCTGGGGTCGGTGCTGGTCACCTCGATCACGCCGTCGGCCGCGGCACCGCCGAGCAGGGTCGCCGAGCGCAGGGTGAGCGAGCCGGAGGTGGACGTGCCGCGCGCGTCGCCGTCGTACGGCAGCACGTCCAGCACGTAGGTGACGCCGTCCTGGCTGCTGGTGGAGTAGTTCGACCAGCGGGTCGACCACTGCACGGTGTCGTCGGTCACCGCGACCCGGGCGGTCGGGGTGGACCCCTCCACCAGCAGCGACTCGGCCTGCAGCACGCTGATCGTGGCGGACGCGTTGGCCACGATGCGCTCGCCGGTCGCCGCGACGTCCAGGATGCCGGACAACGCCGCTTCCATCTTCCCGGAGGCGGGCGCGTTCAGCCCTGTGACCCCCGTCAGGCTGAAGGAGGGCAGGTCGGTGCCGACGTCTGCGTCGACCACGGTGTCCCGCGTGAAGACCAGGATCATGCCGCTGACGTCGTCCGCGGTGCCGGGCAGCCCGTCGGTGCCGAGGTCGGCCGGTGTCTCGCTGACCAGCGTCCAGCCGTTCGCGGTCGCGCCGGACAGGTCGACCGACACGATGTTGGACGGCAGGGTCACCTTCGTAGAGACGGCGACCTGGTAGTCCGGCGTGGTGGGCGGCTGGGTGGTCGACCCCGATGCGCCCACCCGCACCGTGTAGGTGACCGGGCTGCCCGTGACGACCTGGTTGATCGAGGCCGTGATGCTGGCCGACGTGGAGAAGGGCTGGATCGCGACCGAGATCGCCTTGATCAGGGGGCTGTCACCGCTGGCGGTCCACACGTCGACGACGGAGAAGGTGGTGATGAGCCCGGACGCGTCGGCCAGGAACGGCACGTTGAAGGACATGCTGCTCGCGGTGCCCGATGCGACGCCCGCGGCCCAGGTGCCGCCGGTGTAGGTCACCCGCACGCCGCTGACCACCGCGGCGCCACCGGCCTCGGCGATCGAGGGGTACCAGGTGTTCGACGTGGCCGGGTCGGTGGTCACCTGGGTGGTGGTGAACTCGAGCCGGTAGGTGTCGGCGCTGATCGCGGTGCGGTACTGCCCGACGAAGATGCTCGACTCGTCGTCCACGATCGTCGCCCGGGCCGGGTCCCAGAACTGGTAGCCGACCAGCCCCTCGGTCCCCACCGTGGTCTGCGAGGCGTAGTCGTAGGACGGGGTGTACGACGCGCCGGACAGGATGGTGCCCCCCGAGGTCACGTAGGAGGGCGACTGCGACCAGCCGGTGGTGACGGTGCGCGCGGGGAGCACCGGCCCGCCGGGGTTGGCGCGCCAGTTCCAGCCGCCCTTCGTGACCTCGAGGGTCGCGGCCCGCGGCGGGGTCACCGGCCGGCTGGTGCCGTCGTAGACGACCGCGCTCATCGTGTCGCCACCGGCGCGCACCACCGCCGCGCCGTCCGACGTGCTCAGCTCGCCCGCGGCCAGGGTCATGGTGATCGCCTCGCCGCCGGCCGAGCTGGTCGCCATCCCCTCGCTGCGGTACCAGAGGCAGACCGCGGGGCTCGCCGTCAGGCTGGTCGGCTGGATGGTCAGGTCCAGCGTGATGACGCCGTCGGCGACCGAGACGATCGTCAGCCCCTCGGAGCCGGTACCGCTGCACGACGTCACCTCGACCGGGTCCGGGCCGACATAGCTGAGGGTGACCCGGTGCGGCAGGTCGAGCTCGAACGGGTCCTGCTGCCCGGTCAGGTTCGCGGCGGCCCGGTAGGCCAGCATCGCCTTGAGGAAGACGGCCTGCTCCGGCCCGGAGCCGAAGTCGTGCGTGGCGTCGTCCCGCGACAGGTAGGACGTGCCCAGCGTGACCTGCGGCACCGAGACGACGGTGAGGTCGGCCGCCGTCGTTCTTCGGCTGCCGCTCGCATCGGTCGCCACCAGCTCCGGGGTGTAGACGCTGCCGGGCGCCACGGTGATCGCCGGGACGGCCTGCAGCCCGCTCACCGAGATCAGGCTCGAACCCGGGATGGACATCGTCGCGGTCAGCGTCCGCCCGTCGCCGCTGACCGTGTACGCCGAGCCGTAGAGCGACGACTGCGAGGACAGCTTGCCCAGCGAGCTCGTCACCCAGGACCAGCCCTCGGGCAGCGTCTGGGTGAGGACGCCGTCGACCAGGTCGGTCGCCTCGACCTGCCAGCTCATCGTGATCGCGTCGTTCGTCGCGACCAGGCCGTTGTCCGCGGCCGGGTCGATGTCGCCGACGCTCGCCGTGCCGTCGTCGGTGACGGACAGCGCGAGCTCGGTGATCGCACCGGTCGTGTCCGCGCGCGCGGGCACCGCCGTCAGCACGGGGGCCGCGAGCAGCGCCAGGACCGTCACCGCCGCCGCGAGGGCGCGCGTGCGCGACGTCGCCGGTCGTGGTGCAGCAGCAGTTCGGGTCATTCGGCGCTCCAGGGTGCGGGACGGGCCGTCCCTGCTCTGGCAGCACCCGCGGGGTGGGCGGGGCCCGGCAGCCGGACGACGAAGGGGGCCAGACAACGCGATGTCGGGCGCAGCCGCCGGGACGCATGTGAGGTTCTACCTACGCAGGGGCCCCGGGCGGCACGAATCGGGTGCCGCGGGCGCCGCTGCACCCGCTGCGCACGCTGGGGCCGTCGACCGTGGATGATGGGCCGGGTGACCACCACCGTCAGCACCGACCCGGGCCGCCGTCTGCGCGCCGCCATGTTCGTGGACTTCGACAACGTCTACATCGGGCTGCGCCGCCTGGACCCGGACGCGGCGGAGGCGTTCGCCACCGACCCCGGGCACTGGCTCGGCGAGCTGGAGACCGGCAGCGACGCCGACGGGGACTTCGACCGGCGGTTCCTGGTGCGGGCGTGCTACCTCAACCCGTCGGTGTTCTCCCGGTACCGGCCGAACTTCACCCGGGCCGGGTTCCAGGTGGTCGACTGCCCGTCGCTGACCCAGCAGGGCAAGAGCAGCGCCGACATCAACCTGGTGCTGGACGCGGTGGACGCGCTGGCCGCCGACACCCGGTACGAGGAGTTCGTGATCGTGTCCGCCGACGCGGACTTCACGCCGCTGGCGCTGCGCTGCCGGGCCGCCGACCGCCGGGTGACGATCATCACCGCGAGCCCGGCGGCGAGCGCCTACCGCGCGGTGGCCGACACCGTGATCACCGCGGACGACCTGGCCGAGCTGGTCACCAGCGGCTCGCACGCCCCGGCCGTCGAGCCGGCGGCGCCGGTCGCCGCCGCCCCGGCCCCCGACGGCGCGCCCGTCACCGGCCAGACCGGGCCGGGCCAGCAGACCGGCGCGAGCCCGGCCGGCGCGAGCCCCACCGCCTCCGGCCAGTCCGGCGCCGAGCAGCCCACCGCCGACCAGCGCGCCGCCCTGGCCGCGCGCCGCGCCGTGCTGCAGCGGGTCCGCTCGGCCGACCGGCCCGTCCCCTCCGGCCCGGTCGCCCAGGCGGCCCAGAAGGCCGACCCCACGCTGCCGAGCACCCGGTGGTCCGGCACGGGCGGCCTGTTCGCGTGGCTGGCCTCGGCGGTGCCCGAGCTCGGCGCCTCGTCCAAGCCGTCGCCCGGGTACGTCTGGGACCCGAAGCGGTTCGGCGAGGCCGACCTGCCCGGCGCCGTCGCGGACACCGACCCGACCGCCCTGCAGCGCCAGGTGGTCGCGGTCACCGACACGCCGGGCCTGAGCCAGTCGAACTACCGGGTGCTGCTGACCACCCTGGCCGACGACGTGCGGGCCACCGCGTTCGAGCGCACCGCGACCTCCCGCCGGGTGCGCGACGCCTGCCAGGAGGCCGGCGCGGCGGTCGGTCGGTCCACGGTGAACTTCGTCATCTCCGGCGTGCTCTACACCGGGCTGGAGCTGGACAGCTCGGTCACCGCGGCACAGGTCGCCGGCGCCTGGGCGGACAACGTGGTCGGGCTGTGCCGCGGCGCGCGGATGGAGCTCACCGACGGCGACGTGACCGCGATCCGGTCCTGGGTCGGCGGCGGGCTGCTGCCGGCCTGACCGCGAGCGCCGGGCCGGGCGGCGCGGGCGCCTCAGGCCTCCGCGCCGCCCGCGGCCCGCTCGCTGTCCTCGCGGATCTGCACCCGGCGGATCTTGCCGGAGATCGTGGTCGGCATCGCGGTGACGAACTCGATCTGGCGCGGGTACTTGTACGGCGCGGTCCGGCTCTTCACGAACGCCTGGATCTCCCGGGCCAGCTCGTCGCCGGCGGTGTACCCCTCGCCGAGCACGATCGTGGCCTTGACCACCACGCCGCGCACCTCGTCCGGGGCGCCGGTGATGGCGCACTCGACCACGGCGGGGTGGCCCATCACCACGCTCTCCACCTCGAACGGGCCGACCCGGTAGCCGGAGGTCTTGATCATGTCGTCCGTGCGGCCGACGTACCAGAAGTAGCCGTCCTCGTCGCGGGTCGCCAGGTCGTGCGTGTGGTAGTAGCCGTCGTGCCAGACCGAGGCGGTGGTCTCCGGGTCGCCGTCGTACCCGGTGAACAGGCCGATCGGCTTGCCGCCCTCGGGCAGCCGCAGGCAGATCTCGCCGTCCTCGCCCACCCCGGCCTCGCGGCCGTCCTCGGTGAGCAGCACGACGTCGTAGCCCGGGGAGGGCACCCCCATCGAGCCGGCCTTGGTGGGCTGCCACCAGTTCGTCACCACGGCGAGCGTCATCTCGGTCTGACCGTAGCCCTCCTTGAGCTCCAGGCCGGTCTGCTCGCAGAACGTCTCGTAGACCACCGGGTTCATCGCCTCGCCGGCGATCGTGCAGTGCTGCAGCGCGGACAGGTCGTACCGGGACAGGTCCTGGGTGATCAGGAACCGGTAGACGGTCGGTGCGGCGCAGAACGTGGTCACCCCGGCGTGCTCCAGGTGCCGCAGCAGGTGCTCCGGGTCGAACCGGTCGAAGTCGTACACGTCGACGCAGGTCTCCAGCAGCCACTGGCCGTACAGCTTGCCCCAGACCGACTTCGCCCAGCCGGTCTCCGAGACGGTCAGGTGCAGCCCCTCCGGGTCGACCTTGTGCCAGTACTTCGCGGTGGCGATGTGCGCGACCGGGTAGGAGAAGTCGTGCACCACCATCTTCGGCTGCGCCGTGGTGCCGGAGGTGAAGTAGAGCAGCATCGGGTCACCGAGAGCCGGGACGTCCTCACCGGTGGGCCGCTCGAACGGCGCGGCCGCCGCCATCCCGGCGTCCAGGTCGGTCCAGCCGTCCCGGGCGCCACGCACGCCGACCTTCACCAGCGGGCGGCCGGTCTGCGCCTCGGCGGCGTCCACCTCGGCGGCGACCCCGCCCTCCAGGGTGCAGACCACCGCGGTCACCCGTGCCTCGGTCAGCCGGTACACCAGGTCGTAGGCCTTGAGCTGGTTGGTGGCGGGCACGGCGACGGCGCCGATCTTGTGCAGGGCGGTGATCGCCCACCAGAACTGTGCGTGCCGCTTGAGGATCAGCAGCACCCGGTCGCCCCGGCCGATGCCGAGCGAACGGAAGAACGACGCGGCCTGGTCGGACCGCCGGGCGACGTCCGCGAAGGTGTAGGTCTGCTCGACGCCGGTGTCGTCGCACCAGCGCAGCGCGCGGCGGTCCGGGGTTTCGGTGCCGAGCCGGTCCACCACGTCGTAGCCGAAGTTGAACGTGGGCGGGCAGTGCAGGGAGAACTGCGCGGGATGTCCGGAGCCGTCCAGCACCTCGGTCAGGTACTCGTTGTGCAGACCGATCGTCATCCCTGCTCCTCCCGCGCCGGCGCGGCGCGCCCGCGGCACGTCCGTGGGCGTCCCGGGCCTCCGGGCGCCGACGGTGACCCTAACCCTCCCGGGCCCCCTCGTGGCGGCGTGTCTCGCCGCCGCCGCGCGCCCGCCCACCCGGGCGGAGCAGCCGTGCGGCCGGTGCGGCGCCGGTCGGGCCGGCTCAGGCGGCCGGGCCGGCGATGTTCACCAGCCAGGCGACGCCGAACCGATCGGTGAGCATGCCGAACTCGTCCCCCCACGGGGCGGTGACCAGCGGCTCGACCACCGTGCCGCCGTCGACCAGGGCGGCCCACCACGCGCGCAGATCGGCCGCGGAGTCCGCGTCGCCGCTGAGCGAGACCGTGCCGTTGCCGCCCGACTCCATCGACGCCGGCACGTCCGCCGCCATCAGCACCAGGCCGTTCGGCGCGAGCAGCTGGCCGTGCATGACGTGGCCCTGCTCGGCCGGGTCGTCGCTCACCCCGAACGCGTCGAAGGTGCTGATCGTCAGCTCGCCGCCGAAGATCTCCTGGTAGCGCTCCAGCACGGCCCGGGCCGTGCCGCGGAAGGTGAGGTAGGGGTTCAACCGGGCGGTCATGGCGGTCTCCTCGCGATCGGGTCGGCGTGACGGGCCCACCCTGCCGCGCACGGATCGACCCGGCAACCCCGCCCGGCGGACCGGTCAGGGCGTGCGCTCAGCAATCGGGCCACCCTCACGGCAGCCGCTCAGCGGACGCACCGGACCCGCCTCGTCCCGGTCCGTAGGAACGGACCATGACCCGACGAAACCGCACCCCCCGGACCCGGCGCAGCCGTCTGCGCCGCGGCGTGCTCGTGTCGGTCCTGGTGCTCACCCTGAGCCTCGGCGGGGCGACGGCCTGGGCGCTGGACCGGTACGTGATCGAGCACGTCGAGATCGGCGACGTGGACGCCTACGAGGCAGCCCAGCAGGCCGCCGACGGTGTGACGGACGAGGCGACGGACGACAGCACCGCCGATGCCGAGGCCACCGTCACGGACACCACCTACGAGTCCGACGACGCGTCCATCTCGATCTCCACCGTCGTCACCGGCAGCGGCGACGACACCGTCACCTACTACGTCGCGGACGTGACGCTGTCCGACGCGACCGTGCTCCGTTCCGCGTTCGCGCAGAACGAGTTCGGCACCAACATCACCGAGACCACCTCGGACATCGCGGCGGACAACGACGCGATCTTCGCGATCAACGGCGACTACTACGGCTTCCGGGACACCGGGATCGTGATCCGCAACGGCGTCGTCTACCGGGACGAGGGCGCCCGCGAGGGGCTGGCCTTCTACACCGACGGCACGGTGGAGGTGTACGACGAGACCAGCACCACCGCCGACGAGCTGGTGGCCGACGGCGTGTGGAACACCCTGTCGTTCGGGCCCGCGCTGGTCGAGGACGGCCAGATCGTGGACGGGATCGAGGACGTCGAGGTCGACACGAACGTCGGCAACCACTCGATCCAGGGTGACCAGCCACGCACCGCCGTCGGTGTGATCGACGCGAACCACCTGGTGTTCGTCGTGGTGGACGGCCGATCGACCGGCTACTCGAAGGGCGTCACCATGACCGAGCTCGCCGAGATCATGCAGTCCCTGGGCGCGACCACCGCGTACAACCTGGACGGTGGCGGCTCCTCGACCATGTACTTCAACGGGTCGCTGGTGAACAACCCGTTGGGCACGGGCACCGAGCGCGGCACCTCCGACATCCTGTACATCGGGGGCTGAGCCGTGATCGTGCTGATCCCGTCCTACGAGCCCGACCAGCGGCTCGTCCGGCTGCTGGACGACCTGCGCGACTGCGCCCCCGACCTGCACGTCGTGGTGGTGGACGACGGCTCCGGGCCCGCCTACCGGACGCTGTTCCGCTCGGTGCAGGGGCCCGGGCGCACCGTGCTCACCTACCCGGGCAACCGCGGCAAGGGCTGCGCGCTGAAGACCGGCTTCGCCTATGTCGCCCGGCACTGGCCAGGTCAGTCCGTGGTCTGCGCGGACAGCGACGGCCAGCACTCCCCGGCGGACATCCTGCGGGTGGCCGCCGTGCTGCGCGGCCAGGACCCCGCCGCACCCGCCATGGTGCTCGGCTGGCGGTCGTTCACCGGGCCGGTGCCGGCGCGGTCGGCGTTCGGCAACCGCACCACCGGCCGCCTGTTCCACCTGGCCACCGGAGTGCGGCTGCGCGACACCCAGACCGGGCTGCGCGGCTACCCCGCCTCGATGCTCGGCTGGCTGCGCACGGTGCGCGGCGAGCGGTTCGAGTACGAGCTCAACCTGCTGCTGCGCGCCGCGGCCGAGGGCACGGGCATCGAGGAGGTCGAGATCGCCACCATCTACCTGGACGCCAACGTGTCCTCGCACTTCCGGCCGGTCCGGGACTCGGTGCGGGTGCTGGCGCCGCTGCTGCGGTTCTCGCTCGCCTCGCTCGGCTCGTTCGCGCTGGACACCGTGGCGCTGCTGGCGCTGCACGCGGCCACCGGCTCGCTGCTGGTCTCGGTGCTCGGTGCGCGCGCGATCAGCGCCGGCAGCAACTTCCTGGCGAACCGGCACCTGGTGTTCACCGGCGGGCGGCGGGTGCCGGTGGGCCGGGCCGCGCTGCGGTACGCCCTGCTGGCGGCCGGGCTGCTGGCGGCGAACTACGGCGTGCTGCGGGCGCTGACCGGCCTGGGGCTGGGGCTGCTCACGGCGAAGGTCGCCACCGAGGCGGTGCTCTACCTGGTGAGCTTCCAGGTGCAGCGTCGGTTCGTGTTCACTGCCCGAGGTCCAGCCCCGACGCGACGGCCAGCAGCTCCTCGATCACCGCGACCGTCGCCGGACCCGGCTCCCGGCGCGTCGCCCGGTGCCGCGCGACGAGCCGCCGCGAACCCAGCCCGGGCACGGTCGCGACCGTGACCGCGTCCGGCAGCTCGCCCTGCAGGGCCAGCGCCGGCAGCATCCCGACCCCCTGGCCGGCGGCGACCAGCGCGAGCGCCACGTCGAAGTCGTAGTAGACGTGCCGGCTGCTCGTCGGCCCGACCACCGCGGCGATCCGCCCGATCGCCCGGGCCGCGGCGGTGCCGGGCTCGGCCCCGAGCCAGGTGGTCCCGGCGAGGTCGGAGAGCTGGGTCGGGGTCGCCACCGCCGCCGGCAGCACCAGCCGCCACGGCTCCTCCAGCAGCACCACGTCCCGCTGCCCGCGCGGCACGTGGGTGTCGGAGTCCTCGTCCCGCTCCAGCAGCACCACGTCCGCGTCGCCCTCGCGCAGCCGACGCACCGACTCCTCCGGGTCGCGCTCCTCCACCACCAGCTCGACCCCCGGGTGGTGCGCGGCGACCACCGCGAGCGCCGGGGCGACCACCGCGCGGATCGCGGTCTGGAAGCCGGCGATCGTGACCCGGCCGGACAGCTCGCCGCCGAGGGCGGCCAGCGACTTGCGCGCCTCCACCAGCTCGGCCTCGATCCGCTCGGCGGCCTCCGCGAGGATCCGGCCGGCCGCGGTCAGCGTCGCCCCGCGGGGTCCGCGGTCCAGCACCGGCACCCCCTCCTCCGCCTCCAGCCGGGCGATCTGCTGGGACACCGCCGACGGCGTCACGTGCAGCAGGTCCGCCGCGGCGAGCACCCCGCCGCCACGGTGCACGGCGAGCAGGACGGCAAGGCGCCGGGGGTCGGTCGGCATCGGTTCTCCCCAGGTCGGATCACGATTCAGCCATGTAGTTCTTCTACATACCTGTCTCATCTTTGTTCGATTGTGCTGAACCCCGCAAGTGGTCACACTGGACACGTCGCACCGCACGGTCACCGGGCAGCGCGGCTGTCCCGCACCCACATCTGCGTCCATGGAGCACTGCTGTGTCCGCTCTCGTCACCGCGCTCGGCTGGTTCGGCGCGGTCACCTGCCTGATCGCCTACGTGATGGTCACCCGTGGCCGCTGGGCTGCCACCTCGGGCCGCTACCAGCTCACGAACGTGATCGCCGGCCTGTTCATGGGCCTGGTCGCCGCGCGCAGCGGGGTCTGGCCGTCGGTGGTCACCAACGTGGTCTGGACCGCCGTCGGCGCGCACGCGGTGGCCGTGGTGCTGCGGACCCGCCGCGCGCGGTCGGCCGGGGCCGGCGTGACGACGGCTCGGGCCGAGGAGCCGGCAGACGCCGAGCCCGACGCGCTCCCCGCCCAGCGCGGCGTCCTGCCCGCGCAGCGCGGTGCGACGGTCGACCTCGCGGCCTGAGGCCCGGGATGCCGGCCGCCGGCGCCGTTGCCGGCGGCCGTGCCGGGGCTCCGTCGTCCCGACAGACCGAGCCTCACACCCGGGACGCGCCGGGCCCAGGGCCCGAGGTCCCGCAGGACGACCGGACCGGCCGGGGCCTCACACGTCGAGCAGCCGGAGCCGGAGCCGCACCGGTGCGCCCGTGACCAGCCCCTCCGTCGCACGCACCGCCTTCTTCACCGGCAGGATGTAGGCCTCCTGCTCCCGGCTCGGGAAGATCGACGTGCGCCACACCGTGCCGCCGACCGTCACCTCGACCCGCAGCGACCCGAAGCCGTGCGCGAACGCCCCGGCCCGCTGCTCGATCTCGTCGGACACGTCCTGCGGCACGCTGACGAACGTCCACCGGTCGGTCCGCCGCGCCTGCCACTCCCACAGGACCGCCTCGATCTCCACGTCCACGCGGGTGATCCTGCCGCACCGGGCCGATGCCGGGCGGGACCGCCGCCCGGGCCGGTCACCGGTCGGCCCGGCGAGGGTGCGGGCGAACCGGTCCCGGCGAGGGTGCGGGCGCCGGCACCGGGTGCCACGCTGTCGACCGGGTCGTCCCGCCGGACGCCCCGCGCAGCCCCCCTCGCGGCGAAGGAGCCCCGATGAGCACAGCGAGCACCCGCACCCTGGACGTCCCCGGCGCCGCGATCGTCTACGACGTGCGCGGCCCGCTGCCGCCGGCCGACGGCGCCCCGCCGCTGCTGCTGGTCGGCCAGCCGATGGACGCCGGCGGCTTCGCGACCCTGGCCTCGTTCTTCCCGGACCGCACCGTGGTCACCTACGACCCGCGCGGCCTGGGCCGCAGCACCCGGACCGACGGCGAGGTCGAGCACCGCCCGGAGCAGCAGGCCGAGGACCTGCACCGGCTGGTCGCCGTGCTGGACGCCGGACCGGTGGACCTGTTCGGCAGCAGCGGCGGCGCGGTCACCTCCCTGGCCCTGGTCGCCGCGCACCCCGAGGACGTGCGCACCCTGGTCGCGCACGAGCCGCCGGTGCTCGCCGTGCTGCCCGACGCCGACCTGGCCGCGGCGGCCGAGCAGCAGGTCCGGGACGCCTACCACCGCGCCGGCTGGGGTGCCGGGATGGCCGCGTTCATCGCGCTGACCTCCTGGCCCGGGCCGTTCACCGCCGAGTTCGGCACCGACCTGCCCGACCCGGGCGCGTTCGGGCTGCCCGCCGACGACGACGGCTCGCGGGAGGACCCCCTGCTGTCCGGCCGCTCGGCGCCGGTCACCGGATACCGGCCCGACCTGACGGCGCTGCGGGCGGCCGGCGCCCGGGTGCTGGTCGCGGCGGGGGCCGAGAGCGAGGGCCTGCTCACCTGGCGCACGTCCGCGGCGCTGGCCGACGCGCTGGACCAGGAGCTGGTCGTGTTCCCCAGCCACCACGGCGGGTTCCTCGGCGACGAGTACGGGCAGGCCGGGGAGCCGGCGGCGTTCGCGGCGCGGCTGCGCGAGGTGCTGGCCGGCTGAGCGGCGGGGCGCCGGCCCCGGTGGAGGACCGGGGTCGGCGCCCCGGGTCGGCGTGGCACGATCGCGGTCATGGTCGACGACGCCTCGCGCCTCCTCCCCGACCGGCCGTGGCTCCTGCTGGTCGGTCTCGCCGCGCTCGCCGTCCTGGTGGCGCTCGGCCGGCGTCGGGCCCGCGGCCGGCGTGCCGGTCGAACCCGGTCCCGGGGCCGCCGGCCGGCGCCGCGGCCCGGGGAGGTGTGGTTCGCCCTGGTGCCGTTCGAGGACGGCACCGGCGCCAAGGACCGCCCGGTGCTCGTGCTGGCCATCGACACCCGCACCTGCACGATCGCCCGCCTGACCTCGCAGGACCAGGACGCGCGGCGCGACTACGCCCGGGTGCCGCCCGGCGTCCCGGGGCTGCGCCGGTCCAGCTGGGTCAGCCTGCGCCCGCAGGCGCTGGACCGGTCGGCGTTCCGGCGGCGGATCGGCGATCCGGGCGCCGCGCTCGTCGCGTGGTACCGCGGGCAGCCCGCGCACCGGTAGCGGCACCGGCCCGGGCGGGCGGGACGGTCTCGCAGGGCGGGCCGGGCGGGTCTGAGGAGGGGCGCCGCCCCGCTACGGTGGGACCGATCCCGCACCCCGCCGCCCGAGGAGCCATGACCGCCGCGCAGATCGTGCTCACCGACGAGCTCCGACGTGCGCTCGACCTGCTGGACTCCGGCGGCAACCTGTTCCTGACCGGCAAGGCGGGCACCGGCAAGTCCACCCTGGTCCGGCACTACCTCGCGTCCACCGACCGCCGGGTGGTCGTGGCGGCGCCGACCGGCATCGCCGCGCTGAACGTCGAGGGCTACACGATCCACCGGCTGCTCGGCCTGCGGCCGACCACGACCGTCGAGGACGTCCGGCACGGCGGCTACCGGCCCGGTCGGTTCGCGACGACGCTCGCGTCGTTGCAGACCCTCGTGCTGGACGAGGCGTCGATGATCCGGGCGGACCTGTTCGACATGCTGACCGCCGTGCTCGAACGGTTCGGTCCCCGGCCGGGCACGCCGTTCGGCGGGGTCCAGCTGGTGCTGGTCGGCGACCTGTTCCAGCTGCCGCCGGTGGTCACCACCGCGGAGGCGGACCACATCGCGCAGCGCTACGGCACGCCGTACTTCTTCTCGGCCGAGTCCTTCCGCCGGGAGGACTTCCCGACCGTGGCCCTGACCACGGTGTTCCGCCAGCAGGGCGACCAGCGGCTCACCGCGATCCTGAACGCCATCCGCGAGGGCGTGCTGCTGGACCAGGCCCGAGCCGACCTCGACGCGCGCACCGACCCCGACTTCGTGCCGCCAGAGCACGAGCTCTGGCTGACCGTCGCACCGACCAACAGCGTGGTCACCGCCCGCAACCGGCAGCGGCTGGACGCGCTGCCCGGCCCCGAGCACGTCGAGCAGGCCGTCGAGACCGGCGACCTGTCCCTGTTCGACCCGCCGGCCGAGCGCACCGTCCGGTACAAGGTCGGCGCGCAGATCATGCTGCTGACCAACGACCCGGCCGACCGCTGGGTGAACGGCAGCATCGGCCGGGTGCGCGCCATCGACCCGCGCGGCGGCCCCGCGGTGACGGTCGAGCTGCAGGACGGCAGCGCCGTCACGATCACGCCCACCACCTGGGAGGCCACCCGCCCGGTGGTCGAGGGCGGCACGCTGCGGCACGAGGTGGTCGGGACGTACACCCAGCTGCCGTTCCGGCTGGCCTGGGCGATCACGATCCACAAGAGCCAGGGCCAGACCCTGGACCACCTCGTGGTGGACCTGTCCGGCGGGGTGTTCGACCACGGGCAGGTGTACGTCGCGCTCAGCCGGTGCACCTCGCTGGACGGCCTGGTGCTGCACCGCTCGGTGCTGCCCAAGGACCTGCGCACCGACCGCCGCGTGCTGCGCTTCCTGGCCGAGACGTCCGCCCCCGCCGGCCCGCCCCGGTACTGCGCGCTCGGCGTGCTCACCGTCGGCGCCGAGGGCCGGATGTCCCGGCCGCGCCCGGTGGAGCTCGCGGTCGCCTTCGACGACGGCACCGCGCTGAGCACCCTGGTGAACCCGCACCGCGACCTCGGCGACGCTCGCGAGGCGTTCGGCATCCGGGCCGCGGACGTGCTGCTCGCACCGACCCTGCCCGAGGTGTGGGACGTGCTCGCCCCGCTGCTGGCCGGCTGCACCCCGGTCGGGGTCGGCACGGACGCCGCGCTCGGCCTGGTCGACTTCGAGCTCAAGCGGCTGGGCCGCAGCACCACGCTCCCGCTCGCCGTGGACCTGCCCACCCACGCGCTGTCCGCTGCCGAGCGCGCGGACCTGACCGCCGGAAGCGCCCTGGTGCGCGCCCGTGCGGCGCTGCGGGTGCGCGACCGGCTGCGGGCCGAGGACCCCGGCGCCACCGCGTTCCCGGTGCCGGACCGCGCCGAGGCCGAGCCGACCTACCTGCTCACCCGCGACCCCGACGCCGCCGGGCCGCAGGACCCACGGCTGCCCACCCTGGCCGCGCTGCTCGACGTCAGCCGCGGTCTGAGCGCGGTGCTGCTCGCCGACGCGCCGCCGGACCGGGTCGCGGCGGCCGTGCCGGCGTGGCCGGGCCTGCACCGGGTGGTCGCCGACCGGCTGGCCTCCGCCGTCGAGAAGGTCGCCGGGCTGCCACCGGAGCTGGTCGACCGGCTGGGCGTGCTCGGCCCGCTGCTCGGCACCTCGTTCGCCGCGGCCCTCGCGCCGGCCGACGGCACCGCCTCGATCGACGCGGTGCTGACCCCGCGGGCCCGGGTCTGCTTCACCGGCGAGGCGCTCTCCCCCGCGGGCCGCCCGCACGACCGTGAGCAGATGAAGGGCCTGGCCCGTGCCGCCGGGCTGCTCGCCGTGGACACCGTGACCAGGACCCGGTGCGACGCGCTGGTCGTCGCCGAGCTGGGCACCCAGTCCGGCAAGGCGCGCAAGGCGAAGGAGTACGGCAAGCCGGTGCTCTCCGCTGCCGAGTTCTTCGACTGGCTGGACCGGGTCGGCCGGGCGGACGGGCGGCTCACCGACGACGCAGCACGGTGAGCTCCGCCGTCCCGGGTGGTCACGACACGTCCTCCGGTCTCGTGCACGGACCGCACGACGGCTGAGAGGTTCGTCCGGACCTGGGCGAGCGGCATGGTCGTGGTCATGAACACCATCCAGGCCGTCCGCCCCGATGAGCAACACCCCTGGGTGCGCCCCGCAGCGAGCGCCGTTAGCCCGGCAGCGCCTCCCGCGCCCAGCGGGCGTGCTCGGCGAGCTTGGTGAACAGGTCCTCGAACATCGTGCGGGTGTCCAGCCGGGTGAACACCCGGATCTCCCGCCCGTCCGGGTCGGCCACGAAGGCGCCGTGCTCCCCCAGCCGCGGGGCCCGCCGGGTGACGGCGTCGCTGGAGCCGGCGTCCGGCTCGAACACGGTCTGCAGCGCGCTGAGCAGCACCAGCGGCTGGTCACCGAGGCAGTACGTCTCCCGCCGGCCGCCCAGGACCTCCGGGATCCGGCGCTCCAGCGTGACCAGCTCCCGGTAGAGCCGGGCGCCCAGCGGGCCGGCCGGTGCCATCCGGGCGCGCAGCTCGGCGTCGGTGACGATCGCCTGCCGGTAGGCGTTGCGCGGCACCTGCCAGAGCGGCAGGGTCGAGCGTTCCAGCACCAGGCGGCCGGCGGTGACGTCGATGCCGAGGTTGTACTCCGGGGTGGGGTCGCCGGGCGGCGGTGCGGCGAGCGCCGGGTCCTCCGGGCCGCCGATCCAGATCACGGTGAGCCGGTCGGCGATCCGCGGTTCGAGCAGGTAGGCGCTGGCCAGGTCGGTCAGGCCCCCGCCGCACAGCACGTACAGCGGCAGGTCGGTGTCGTCCCGCAGCGCCTCGCCATCGCCCGCGCGATGCTCTCCGGAGCCGAGGTTCTGCTCCTCGACGAGGCGGCGTCGAACCTGGACAGCACGAACGAGTCCCTGCTGCTGCAGGCGGTCACCCGCGCGAGCGAGCGATGCACCGTGGTGGTGATCGCGCACCGCCTGTCGACCGTCGTCGACGCCGACCAGATCGTGGTGCTGGAGGGCGGACAGGTCACGGCCAGCGGCACGCACGGCGAGCTGCTCGCCACCTCACCCGGTACGAGGAGCTGGTCCGGCTTCAGCGGATCGAGGTCCGCACGGCCTGACGGACGATCGTGACGGTCGCCCGACCGACCAGGCGACCGGGATCATCATCGACCCGAACGACCGGTCATCAGGGCGACCCGCGGCTACCGGTACACGTCGCGTCGGTGGTCGACCTTCACGACCGTCACGATCACACGGCCGTCGTCGATCAGGTAGATCACCCGGTACTGGCCGCGCCGTGCGGACCAGTAGCCGGCGAGGTCGCCGACGAGCTGCTTCCCGACCCGATGCGGGTTCTGGGCGAGCGGTCCGTTGACGAACTCCCAGACCGCCGCGGCCACGGCTTCAGGCAGGACGTTCTCGACGGCACGGCGCGCCGGCGACGCCCACCTGATCGTGTAGGTCATCGACGACGGAGCTCGGTCAGCTCGACCGTGGTTCCCGCCTCGACCTCTGCTCGTGCGGCCCGGAGCTCGGCCATCGCCTCCGGGTCGGAGAGTATCTCGAGCGTCTCCTCCAGCGCCGCGAGGTCGTCCGGCGAGACGAGCACGGCCGCCGGCTCGCCGTTGCGGGTGATCACGACACGCTCATGGGTGTCGTGCACCGAACCGACGACAGCAGACAGGTGCGCCTTGACGTGGGCGAGCGGCGCGATCGTGGTCATGACCATGATTCTAGTCATACCCGATGGGCTCTGTCCTGGGGCCGATGGGCGGAGCCTCGCCGTCAGCCCGGCAGCGCCTCCCGCGCCCACCGAGCGTGCTCGGCGAGCTTGGTGAACAGGTCCTCGAACATCAGGCGGGTGTCCAGCCGGGTGAACACCCGGATCTCCCGCCCGTCCGGGTCGGCGACGAAGGCGCCGCGCTCCCCGAGCCGCGGGGCGTGCCGGATGACGGCGTCGCTGGAGCCCGCGTCCGGCTCGAACACGGTCTGCAGCGCGCTGAGCAGCACGAGCGGCTGGTCACCGAGGCAGTAGGTCTCCCGCCGCCCGCCGAGGATCTCCGGCACCCGGCGCTCCAGTGCGACCAGTTCGCGGTACAGCCGGGCGCCCAGCGGGCCGGCCGGGGCCATCCGGGCGCGCAGCTCGGCGTCGGAGACGATCGCCTGCCGGTAGGCGTTGCGCGGCACCTGCCAGAGCGGCAGCGTCGAGCGCTCCAGCACCAGGCGGCCGGCGGTGACATCGATGCCGAGGTTGTACTCCGGCGTCGGGTCGCCGGGCGGCGGCGCGGCGAGCGCCGGGTCCTCCGGGCCGCCGATCCAGACCACGGTGAGCCGATCGGCGATCCGTGGCTCGACCAGGTACGCGCTCGCGACGTCGGTCAGCCCGCCGCCGCACAGCACGTACAGCGGCAGGTCGGTGTCGTCCCGCAGCGCCTCGGCGACGATCCGCCGGGACGCCTCGGACGGGCTCGGCGTGGCCAGGTCGGCCAGCCCCTGCTCGGCCCCGACCACCAGCACGTCGGACAGGTCGACGCCCATCGCCCCGGCGAGCAGCCGCACCCGCTCGGCGCCGGCGGCGGCGCTGCCCGGTCCGGGGTGGAACACGTCGCCCGGGGCCAGGTGCGAGCTGATCACCAGCCGGACGTCCACCGAGGGGGACAGCAGGTGGTGCGCCAGCTGCGGCAGGTCGTCCGGGTCTCCGGCGAAGTCGTTGTCGATGATGACGCGGACCGCGGGCGGGAAGTCCGCGTCGCCACCCGGGCCCCAGGCCGTCGACGCGGCGAGGGCCCACGGCGCGGTGCCGCCCGCCCAGCGCACCAGCCGGCCGTCCGGCCCCGTCCCGTTCGCACCGGTCACCCGGTCGTCCTGCTGCACGCTGCGCTCCTCCTCGTCGGTCGCCCCGGTGCGTCGCCCGCCCCGGTCAGGCGACGGCACCGGCCTGCTCGTCCTGCTCGGCCTGGGCCGCCAGCAGCCGGTGCCGGTTCGCCCGGCGCTGCGCCTGCTCGTCCGGGTCCGGCACCGGCGCGGCCATCCAGAGCCGCTGGGTGTAGGGGTGCTCGGGGGCGGACGTGACCGCGGCGGTCTCGCCCCACTCCACGATGTCGCCCCGGTACATCACGGCGACCCGGTGGCTGACGTGCCGGACCACTGCGAGGTCGTGCGTGATGAACAGGTACGCCACCCCGGTGCGCTCCTGGATCTCCACGAACAGGTCCAGCACCCGGGCCTGCGTGGACAGGTCCAGCGCCGAGACCGGCTCGTCGCAGATGATCAGCCGGGGCGACAGCGCCAGGGCCCGGGCGATCGCCACCCGCTGCCGCTGCCCGCCGGAGAACTCGCGCGGAAGCCGGCCGAGCGCGTCAGAGGGCAGCCGGACCTGGTCCAGCAGCTCGCGGACCCGGGTGCGGGCCTCGGCCTTCGGCACCCGCTTCGCGGTCAGCGGCTCGGACAGGATGTCGCCGATCGTCATCGACGGGTTCAGCGAGGTGTACGGGTCCTGGAACACCACCTGGATCTCGCTGCCCAGCGCGCGGCGGGCGCCCCGGTCGGCGTGCGCGATGTCGGTCCCGCGGTAGTCGATCGTGCCGGACGCGATCGGTGCGAGGCCGAGCACCGCCCGCCCGAGCGTGGTCTTGCCGGAGCCGGACTCCCCGACCAGGCCGACGCACTCGCCGGGTCGGATGTCCAGGTCGACCCCGTGCAGCACCTGCACCGGGTCGGAGCGCCGGCCGGGCCGCGGGTACTCCACGACCAGGTCACGGATGTCCAGCAGCGGTGCGGACGCGTCGGCGGTCATCGACGGGCCTCCTCGGGCGGGGTCCCGGCCGGCGTGGTCGGGGCGGTGACGGTCTCGGTGGTCTCGGACGGGCGGAACGGGTCCCGGATGCCGTCCTCGGTGAGGATCGCGTCGAACAGCAGGCGCGTGTAGGGGTGCTGCGGGTCACGGAACACGTCCCGCACCGGGCCGGCCTCGACGATCAGGCCGTCCTGCATCACGGCGACCCGGTCGCACAGGTCGGCGACGACGCCGAAGTTGTGCGTGACCAGGATCATCCCCATGCCGAGGTCTGCCTGCAGCGAGCGGAGCAGGTCGAGCACGTCGGCCTGCACGGTGACGTCCAGGGCCGTGGTCGGCTCGTCGGCGATCAGCAGCTCCGGCTCGCAGGAGATCGCGCCGGCGATCAGCACGCGCTGCGCCATGCCGCCGGACACCTCGTGCGGGTAGGACCGGAACGTGCGGACCGGGTCGGGGATGCCGACCCGCTCGAGCAGCTCCAGCGCCCGTGCCCGGGCCGCGGTCCGGCTCAGGCCGAGGTGCTGCCGGATCGGCTCGACCAGCTGGCTGCCGATGGTGAAGGTCGGGTCCAGGTTGCTCATCGGCTCCTGCGGCACGTAAGCGATCTTGCGACCGCGGATCTTGGCCATCGCGCGCTGGTCGAGCGTCGCCATGTCCGTACCGTGCCACAGCACGCGCCCGTCGGTCAGCCCGCCACCGACCGGCAGCAGGCGCAGCACGCCGAACGCGGTCTGGGTCTTGCCGGAGCCGGACTCGCCGATCAGGCCGAGCACCTCGCCGCGCCGCACGTCCAGGCTGACGCCGTGCACGACCTCCTTGGTGCCGGCGGCCTGCGCGTAGCCGATGTGCAGGTCCTGCACCCGCAGGATCACGTCCTCCTCGTCCGCGGGCAGGCTGGCCGCGCCGACCGGTGCCGGCGCCTCGCCCGGGACCGCCGCCCGGCGGACCGGGGCCTTCGGCCGGGCCGCCCCGGTGCCCTCCAGCGCGTCGCGCAGCGAGTTCGCCACCAGGGCGAGCGCGAGGCAGACCAGGGCGATGACCAGGCTCGGCCACAGCAGCAGGATCGGCTGCTGGTAGATCACCGCGAACCCGTCGTTCAGCATCGACCCCCAGGTCGGGATGGTCATGTCACCCAGGCCCAGGAACTCCAGACCGGCCTGGATGGCGATGGACACCGAGGCGATCGAGGCCACCTGGATGATCACGGGGGCGCGCACCACGCGCAGCACGTGCCGGAAGATGATCCGCAGGTCGCTCAGGCCCGCGACCCGGGCGGCGTCCACGTACAGCTCGCCGCGCACCGCCTGCACCGTGCCCCGGACCAGCCGGAACACCGAGGCGGACAGCAGGACGCCGAAGATCGCCATCGCCCACCAGGCAGAGGTGCCGATCACGGAGCGCGCCGCGAGCAGCACGACCATGGCGGGCAGCGCCATCAGGATGCTGGCCGCCCAGGAGGCCACGCCGTCGAACCACCGGCCGATGTAGCCGGCGATCAGGCCGGACACCGCACCGATGCCGACGGCGACGACCACGGCGAGCGCCGCACCGAGCAGGCTGAACCGGCTGCCGTACAGCAGCCGGGCCCAGACGTCGCGGCCGGACCGGTCGGCGCCGAGCAGGTGGCCGTTCTCGCCCGGGCGTGCCAGCACGTCCTGCAGCACGGCGGTGTTCGGGTCGTGGCTGGTCAGCAGGGGCGCGAACGCGGCCGCGAGGATCACGACCAGCAGGAACACCAGTGCGCTGGCGCCGAGCGGGTCACGGAGCAGCCGCCGGCCCAGCGAGGGCGCGGCGACCGTGGGGTCGACGGCGGCGGTGTCGGGAAGAGTCTGGGCAGTCACGAGATCCGTGCCTTCGGGTTGAGCCAGCCCTGCGCGATGTCGATCACGAGGTTGACGACGAGGACGATGACCGCGACCACCACGACGACGCCCATGATGACCGGGATGTCGCCCTGGGTGGTGGTGGAGACGGAGAGCGAGCCCAGGCCGGGGATCGCGAACACCTGCTCGATCACGACGGCACCGCCGAGCAGGCCGACGAACAGCAGGGCCAGCACGGACAGCGCCGGCCCGGCCGCGTTGCGCAGCACGTGCTTGAGCACGACCCGGCGCTCGGGCAGGCCGCGGCTGCGCAGCGTGCGCACGTAGTCCTGCCGCAGGCCGTCGATCATCGAGCCGCGCACCTGCTGGGCGACGCCCGCGATGCAGCCGATGGTCAGGGCGATCACCGGCAGGGTGATCGAGGAGACCCAGCCGGCGGGGTCGTCCTGCGGCCGGACGTAGCCGGTGGGCTGGAACCAGGCCAGGTTGATCGCGAACAGCATCACCAGGCCGAGCGCGACCAGGTAGTTCGGGATCGCCGCGGCGACCAGCGAGACCACCTGCAGCACGCGGTCCACCCAGCCGCCGCGGGTCGCGGCCCACACGCCGATGGCCGTCGCGAGGACGGCCGAGATCAGGGTGGACAGGATGACCAGCGAGAGCGTGACGCCGAGCCGGGCGGACAGCAGGTCGGTGACCTTCGCGCCGGAGAACCAGGACGTGCCCAGGTCACCCCGCACGGCGCCGCCGAGCCAGCTCAGGTAGCGCGAGACCAGCGGCTGGTCCAGGCCGAGCTGCTGCGCCTTGAGCGCCACGGCCTCGGCCGAGGCGTTCTGACCGAGCAGGTTGCGGGCGATGTCCGCCCCGGTCAGGAAGATCAGCCCGTACGCGACGGTGCTGATCACGAAGAGCATGGCGACGCCCGACAGCAGGCGCCGCACGAGGAACTTCAGCACTGAGTACTCCTCCGAGGGGCATCGCCCTCCCGGACCAGCAGGGGAACCGGTCCGGGAGGGCGATGGATCAGGACGCCGGCTGGATCAGGTACAGGTACGGCGTGGCGTTGTCCGCGGCCATGGTGACCGTGACGTCGTCGTTGCTGAGGAACATGTTGTCGACCCGGTAGAACGGCACGAACCAGGCGTTCTCCGTGACGTACTGGTTGACCTCCTGCGCCGCAGCGGTGGCCTCCTCCTCGGTGCCGGACTGCATCTGCGTGAACAGCGGGTCCAGGTCGGCGGACTCGGTGCCCAGCGGGTTGAACGTGGCGTTCGGGACCAGGGCGAGCTGGGCGAACTGCCAGTCGTTGGCCGACGCGAGCTGCATCCAGGAGCTGGTGTACTTCCCGGCCAGCAGGTCGGTGATGAAGTTCGAGCCGGTGTCCTCGAAGGTGACGGTGATGCCGACGTCGGCGAGCTCCTGCTGGATGGTGGTGAGCAGGCTCTGGTTGATCAGGGACGAGCTCGGCATCGTCAGGCTGAACCCGTCGGCGTAGCCGGCCTCGGCCAGCAGCTCCTTCGCCTTGTCCGGGTCATAGCTGTAGTACGAGTCGAGGTCCTCGTCGTACCCGGCGGTCGCGGTGCCGAACACCGAGCTGGTGACGGTGCCCTTGTCGAGCTGGATGGCGCTGAGGATGCCGTCCCGGTCGATCGCGTAGTTGATCGCCTGGCGCACCCGGACGTCGCCGAGGGCGGGGTCGACGGTGCCGTCCCGGTCGAACAGGATCAGGCCGGTCCAGTCGAGCTGGGAGGTGTTCACCGTGTAGCCGGCGCTCTCCACCTGCGAGAGCGAGGTGACGTCGGAGAACGTGGCGACGTCCACCTGCTTGCCCTGGATCGCGTTCAGCAGGGCGGTGCTGCTCTCGTAGTAGTTGATCGTCAGCGTGTCGTAGACCGTGTACGAGTCGTCCCAGTAGTCCGGGTTCTTGTCGTAGACGTAGGTCGAGCCGACCACCGTCTTGGCGGTGTCCAGGATGTACGGGCCGGTGCCGACCGGGTTGGTGGCGACGTCCGCGTTGGTGAACGAGTCCGGCGCCGCCATGTAGCCCAGCGAGCCGGTGAACCACTGCAGCAGCATCGGGTCGGGCGCGGACAGCGTGATCACCACGTGCGTGGCGTCGGTCGCGGTCGCGTCGCTGATGTACTGCGCGTTCGACAGGTCGGGCGTCGAGGACGCCTGGAAGTTCTCGATGTTGGCGACCACGGCGTCGGCGTCGAAGGTGCTGCCGTCCGTGAAGGTCACGCCCTCGCGCAGCGTGAGCGTGAGCTGGGTGCGCGCGTCGTCGTAGGACCAGTCGGTGGCCAGGCCCGCGACGATGTTGCCGTCGCCGTCCTGGCGCAGCAGCGTGTCGTACACCGCCTGGAAGTAGGTGACGTAGTGCGCGATCGAGTAGCCGTTGACGTCGAACGACGCCGGGTACGAGATCTCGCCGATCACCAGGCTGTCCGTGCCCCCGGAGCTGCCGGACGTGCTGTCGCTGCTGCTGCCGCCCGAGCACGCCGCAAGCAGCAGGGCCACCGCTGTGGCCCCCGCCGCCAGGATGCGTCGTCGCATGTGCCATCTCCCTTGATGTGGTCGTCGAACTGATCCGTGCTCGCTGCCGGCCGCGGGCCCACGTCACTGAGGGCTCGCGTCTCACCGACCCGATGGACGAATATGCATTCGACCTGCGGTACGAATTCACTGTGACGTATCAGCGACGTTACGCCGGGTCCGGACCAGAGAGCAAGAGGGCGGGGCGCTGTCACAGGTCACGAAGTGGTGACGGTCTCGGCGAACCGCCTCCCGACCTGCCCGCAGCCCGGTCCGCGGCCCGCCGGACGCCCCGTGCACGAGCGCGTTCGTGCAGGTCAGCGCTCAGGTCGAGGCGCGCCGCACCAGGGTCGCCGCGGGTTCGACCAGACCGACGGAGGCGTCCTCGCCGAGCATCGCCGCCCGCATCAGCCGGGACAGCTCGTCCGCGATCTGCATGGTGCCGATGTCGACCGTGGTCAGCGCGGGCGCGGCGAGCGGCGACAGCGGGACATTGTCCACCCCGACCACCGCCAGGTCGTCCGGGATCACCCGGCCCAGGATCCGTGCCCCGGCGAGCAGGGCGAACGCCACCTCGTCGTTGTAGGCGCACACCCCGGTCACCTGCTCGCCGCGCGGCGCCATCGTCCACCGGGACACCGCGGCTGCACCGGAGCCGGCGTCCAGCGGCACCGGCACCACCACGGGCTCGGGCACCCCGGCCGCGGCGCACGCCTCGCGCACCCCGAGCAGCCGCCGGGTGTAGTACCCGTCCACCCGCCGGTCGTCCGGTGCGGCGTACCCGAGGTGCCGGTGCCCCAGCTCCAGCAGGTGGTGGGCCTGCAACCGGCCGATCTCGACCTGGCCGACCGACAGCGCACCCACCCGGGACAGGTCGTCCAGCGCCGCCTCGATCACCGGGATGCCGGCCGCACGGATCCGCCGGCGGTCCTCCTCGCCGACCGCCGCCAGGTCCACCACGGCGGCCGGCCGCGTCTCCCGCCAGGCCCGCTCCAGCATCGCGCTGCCCCGGTGCCGCCGGTACACGACGCTGTAGCCGAACGGTTCCAGGTCGTCGCTGACCCGTTCGATCAGCTGGGAGATGGTCGACCCGATGGGCGCGTCCGGCAGCACGATCAGCGCCACCCGGCTGGTCCCGCTGCGCAGGGCGCGGGCGGCGGCCGACGGGACGTAGTGCAGCTCCTCGACAGCGTCCAGCACCCGTTGCCGGGTGGCCGGCGTGATGGTCTGGTTCGGGCTGTCGTTCAGCACGTAGGAGACGGTGCTCTGCGAGACGCCGGCGCGCTGCGCCACGTGCCGCGCCGTCACGCGTCCGCTCATCGCCCCGTCGCTCCTCTCGCCCCGTCGGTCGGCAGCATACGGGTCGATCCCCCGCCGAGGTCAGGCGCGTCCGGGCACGCGACCTCGCTAGGGTGGGTCGGCGGCGCGACCCCTGACCGCCGACGGCACGACCCACCACACCCGCCGCACCCGATGACGGCGGGACGCACGGACGGAGCAGCAGATGCAGGCGGTCCGGTTCAGCCGGTTCGGCGGTCCCGAGGTGCTCGAGCTGGTCGAGCTCCCCGACCCGCACCCCGGGCCCGGCGAGGTGCGGATCGCGGTGCGGGCTGCCGGGGTGAACGCCTCGGACTGGAAGAAGCGGCAGGGTCTGATGGACCCCGACCTGCCCCAGACGCTGGGGTACGAGGCGGCGGGCGTGGTCGACGAGCTGGGCGACGGGGTGACGGACGTCGCGGTCGGCGACCGGGTGCTCGGCTTCGCCGACGGCGCGGCGCAGGCAGAGCTGGCGGTGCTGCTCGCCTACGCACCGATCCCGCCGTCGCTCTCGTTCACCGATGTCGCGGCGCTGCCGGCCGCGGTCGAGACGGCCGCACGCGGGCTGGACCAGCTCGGGGTGACCGCCGGCACGACCCTCCTGGTCAACGGCGCCACCGGCAACGTCGGCAGCGCCGCGGTGCAGCTCGCGGTGGCCCGGGGCGCCCGGGTGATCGGCACGGGCGGCGCGGCCGGTCAGGACCGGCTGCGCGCCATGGGCGCGACCCCGGTCACCTACGGCGGCACGATGGTCGCCCAGGTGCGGGCGGTCTGCCCGGGCGGCGTGGACCGGGCGCTGGACGTGGCCGGCAGCGGGGTGCTTCCCGAGCTGGTCGCGCTGGCCGGCGGCCCGGAGCACGTCGTCACGCTCGCGGACCACGCGGGTGCTCGTCAGCACGGCGTGCGGTTCAGCACCGGCGAGTCCGGCCGCGCGCTGGACACGCTGCACCAGATCGGCGACCTGGTGACCTCCGGGCGGCTCGCGCTGCCGCCGGTGCGGGCGTTCCCGCTCGCCGAGGTCGCCGACGCGCACCGGTTCGGCGAGGCGGGCGCCGGTCACCGGAAGATCGTCCTGGTCACGGGCTGACGCACCCCGGCGCTACGCCCGGCGGGCCTGCGGGCCGAACATGTGCAGCACCTCGACCGGGCCGTCGTCGGCGGAGCCGAACCAGTGCGGCTCCCGGGTGTCGAACTCCACCGCCTCGCCCGGGCCGAGGTCGCGGTCGTCGGTGCCGAGCAGCAGCCGGAGCCGGCCGGACAGCACGTACAGCCACTCGTAGCCCTCGTGCGTGACCAGCCGGGGCGCCTTGCCCGGGCCGACCACCTCCTTGAACACCTGCACCCGGCCGGGGTGCTCGGTCAGCGGGATCACCACGCTGTCCCGGCGGCGGCGCAGCGGGGTCAGGTGCACCCGGGGGTCGCCGGTGGCCGGGGCGGCGATCAGCTGGTCCAGGCTGACCCGGTGCGCCCGGGCCAGCGGGAGCAGCAGGTCCAGCGTGGGTCGGCGCAGCCCGTGCTCCACCCGGGACAGGGTGCTCGCGGACAGCCCGGTCCGCTCGGCCAGCGCGTCCAGGGTCAGGCCGGCGTCACGGCGCAGCCGGCGCAGCCGCGGGCCGATCCGGTCCAGCACCCGCGCCACCTCGTCGTCCATGGCAGGAATCCTTGCAGGAACCGCAAGAAGCCGCCGGGAGGGTGGCCGTCCTCGCCGACGATGGCGCCTCCCGAGACGGAGGCCCCCGATGAGCACCGCACCCCCCGGCACCGCCCGCACCAGCACAGCCCCGGCCGGCGCCGAGCCGCTGACCCGCCGGCGGCGCTGGACGATCCTGGCCGTCTGCGCGCTGAGCATGTTCCTGGTCGGCCTGGACACCACCATCGTGAACGTCGCGCTGCCGAGCATCGGCGCGGGGCTGCACGCCGACACCCGGGCGCTGGAGTGGGTGGTGGACGCCTACACCCTGGTGCTGGCCAGCCTGCTGATCTCGTCCGGTGCCACCGCCGACCGGTCCGGCCGGCGCCGGGTGTTCCGGATCGGCCTGGCGGTCTTCGGGCTGGCCTCGCTGGCCTGCGCCGCCGCACCGACGGTGGGTGCGCTGGTCGCCGCCCGCGCCGCGCAGGGCGTCGGCGCCTCGATGCTCAGCCCGGTCGCGCTGGCCGTCGTGGTGAACGCGATGCCCGACCCGCGCGAGCGTGCCCGCGCGATCGGCGTGTGGGCCTCCGTGTTCGGGCTCAGCATGGCGACCGGCCCCGCGGTCGGCGGCATGCTGATCGACGCGCTCGGCTGGCGGGCGGTGTTCTGGGTGAACGCCCCGCTGGTGCTGCTCGCCCTGGTGCTGGCCGGCCGGGTGCTGCCCGAGTCCCGCGCCGCGGTGGCGCGAGCGCTCGACCTGCCCGGTCAGGTCCTGATGACCGTGCTGGTCGCGGCCTCGGTGGCCGCGCTGATCGAGGGGCCGCACCTCGGCTGGACCGCGCCCGTTCTTCTCGTCGCGTACGCGGTGGCGGCGTTCGCGCTGATCACGTTCGTCGCCGTCGAGCGGCGCCGCCGCGAGCCGATGATCGACCTGGTGCTGTTCCGCCGGCGCACGTTCCTCGCCGCGTTCCTGGCCGCGTTCGCGGTCTTCGTCGGGCTGAGCGGCACGCTGCTGCTGAACACCCTCTACCTGCAGCACGCTCGCGGCTGGACGCCGCTGCACGCCGGGCTCGCCACGCTGCCGATGGCGGTGGGCGCCACGGTGTGCGCGCCGCTGGCCGGCAACCTGGCCGGCCGGATCGGCGCCCGGGTCCCGCTGCTGGTCGCCGGCACCTGCTACCTCGCCGGCGGCCTGGTGCTGACCCGGCTCACCGACGGCACCGGCCTGGCCACGCTGCTGACGTCCTACCTGCTGATCGGCATCGGGTTCGGGTTCGCCAACGCGCCCGTCACCACGATCGCCGTGGGCGGGCTGCCACCGGCCCGCGCCGGGGTCGCCGGCGCGATCACCTCCACCGCACGACAGCTCGGTGCGGCGGCCGGGATCGCGCTGGCCGGCGGGCTGCTCGCGGGTGCCACGACGCCGGCCGGGCTCGCCGCGGCGACGCACCCCGGCTGGCTGGTCGTCGCGGGCTGCGGCGTCGTGCTGCTGGCCGCCGCGAGCACCGCCCGGCGGCCGGGGGCGGCCTAGCCTGTGGCCGGGCCCAGGAGGCAGCCCGGGGAGGCAGCCCGGTGGCGCGGACCGGGCACCCCGCTCAGACCGCGGCCCCGGGTGCGCGGCCGAGGGTCTGCAGGTGGGCGGCGCTGCCGTACCGGGCCTGCAGCGCCGCGAGCTCGTCCTCGTCGTGGAACCGCACGGTGCCGCTGCCGTACCCCTTGGCGACCTCGACGGCGTAGCGCGCCGCGAGCGCGATGTCGACCTCGTGGCTGGCCCCGGTGGCGCAGCCGGCCACGGCCGTGACCGTGGTGATCGCGACGCCGACGACGGGGCTGCTGGTCGCGACCGCGGGCTGCAGGATCGAGTTCAGGTGGTGCAGGTCGTTGCCGTACGGGGTGATGTCCTGGGTCGAGAGCGCGAACACCTGGGCGGGCTCGCCGGACACCGATTCCAGCAGCGCGACCAGGTCGGGGCTGACCGGCAGGAGGTAGCCCTGGCGCACGGTCGGCGAGATCGCGATACCGCGGTGGTTGATGATCCGGTTGCCCTTGGTGGTGTCGATGGACACGATCGCGTCCATCTCCGGGTGCACCTCGTGGTCGTTCATCACGCCGAGGTCCACCGGCGAGTCCATGAACGGCACCGGCTCGTGCGGTCGGGTCGGCGCCCAGGCGCAGACGTGCGTCGCGACGATCACGTCGCCCGTCAGCCGGTCGCCGCGGGCGTGCATGGTGACGAGCTTCGTGGCGGCGGCCAGCGCGGCCGTCGCGCCGTCGCCGTCGGAGACGTAGCCGATCAGCTCGGGCCGGGCGCCGATGCCACCGAGCCGGCCGATGATCCCGAGGGTCGGCGCATCGCCGCCGACCGTGCGGCCGCGGGTGCCGGGCACCCGGACGGTGACGAAGTCCGTGTGGCCCCGCGCACCGTGCACCCGCTCGACCTCGACGGTGGGCAGCGGCCCCGGGCCGTCGGCGGGCACGAGCGCGCGCAGGGTGGCGGCCACCGCGTCGCCGTCGACGGTCGGCGAGTCGAGCTGGTCGAGGACGGACAGCACCTGGGACAGCATCGGAGGCCCTTCGGGTCGGGACGGGCGGTGGATCCGCGCGCGGACAGCGTCCGGCCACCCCGAGCGGTCGATCAAGGACTTCTCACTATCTGAAGGTAACATTCAGATTTCGCACCGCTGGTGCATCATGGGCAGCGCCACGGCCGGGTCCGGCCGTCGGCGTCCGCGCGACCAGGGGGAGCCGCATGAC
Source organism: Cellulomonas sp. (assembly GCA_036404115.1). Classification (GTDB taxonomy): domain Bacteria; phylum Actinomycetota; class Actinomycetes; order Actinomycetales; family Cellulomonadaceae; genus Cellulomonas. Next base: position 170,102 of record DASWPG010000048.1, on the reverse strand, counting down.
CGAGCCCGGGAGCGAGCCCGACGCCGAGGCCGGCACCGTCCGGTCACCGCTGCAGACGGTCGACCGCGCGCTCGAGGTGCTGCTGTCCTACTCCGAGCGCCGCACCGACTGGGGCGTGTCCGAGCTGGCCGAGCGGCACGGGTGGGACAAGTCGACGGCGCAGCGGCTGCTCGCCGCGCTGGCGGCCCGCGGCTTCCTGCGGGCCGACCCGGTGACCCGGCGGTACGCGCTGGGTCCGGCGATGTGGCGGATGGCCGCGATGTGGGAGCGCACCGGCGGCCTGGCGCTGCTGGCCGAGCCGGTGCTCGCCCGCCTGGCGCAGGACACCGACCGCACCGCGCTGCTCGCCGTGCCGGACGGCGCCCACCTGCGGTGCATCGCGGCGGTGGACGGCGGGCACGGCCCGATCCGCAGCCACCCGCTCGTCGGCGACCTGTACCCGGCGCACGCCGGTGCCACCTCCCGGGCCTACTTCGCCTTCCTGCCCGCCGCCGAGCGCCGCCGGCTGCTGTCCGGGCGCCCGGTGGCGCGGTACTCCGAGCTGACCCCGGTGGACGAGGCGGCGCTGGACCGGGACTTCGAGGAGACGGCCCGCCTGGGGCACGCGCGCTCCGACGGGGAGTACGACCGGAGCACCCGGGCGGTCGCCGTACCGGTGCTGCTCGGCCGCCGACCCGTCGGCTCGCTGTCGCTGGTGGCCGCCAAGAGCGCCTGCACGCTGGACGAGCTCGCGGACGACCTGCCCCGGCTGCACGAGGCGAGCGCCGAGCTGTCCACCGTGCTGGCGAGCACCGCGGCGCCCCGGCGCCGGGGCGACCGGCCCAGGACCTGACCACCCCCGCACCCGACGACCTCGCCACCGACCCGCACCGACCCGCACCGACCTGCACCGACCTGCACCGACCTGCACCGACACGGAGAACCACGATGGACCTGCTGCTGCTGTCGAACTCGACCGCCCCCGGGCGCCCCTACCTGGCGCACGCCGCCGACGCCGTCCTGGAGCTCGCTGCCGGCCGCGGCCCACGGGTGGCGTTCGTGCCGTACGCGCTGGCCGACCACGACGCGTACACCCGCCAGGTGGCCGAGGCGCTCGCTCCCCTGGGTCTGGACGTGGTCGGGGTGCACGCCGGCGACCCGGTCGAGGTCGTGCGGGACGCAGGCACGGTGTTCGTCGGCGGCGGCAACACGTTCCGGCTGGTCGACGCCCTGCACCGCACGGGCCTGCTCGACGCCGTGCGGGCCGCCGTGGCCGGGGGCACCGGCTACCTCGGCTCCTCGGCCGGCACCAACATCGCCGCGCCGACCCTGCGCACCACGAACGACATGCCGATCGTCGAGCCGCCGGGCTTCGGCACGCTCGCCCTGGTGCCGTTCCAGATCAACCCGCACTACCTGGACCCGGTCCCGGGCGACCTGCACCAGGGCGAGACGCGCGAAGAGCGGATCCGGCAGTTCCACGAGGAGTCCGCGGTGCCGGTGGTCGGGCTGCGCGAGGGCACCTGGCTGCGCCGGCGGGACGGCGTGCTCACGCTCGGCGGCTCCCCGGCCGGCGCCCGGCTGTTCCGGGCCGGCGAGCCGGCGGTCGAGCTGGCCGCCGGCGCGGACCTGTCCGACCTGCTGCGCTGAGCCTCAGGCCTGCGGGTCCGGGTACGGCTCGCCGGGGGCCGGGACCAGCCGGGCGCGCAGGTCGGGCTCGAACCCCCGGTCGAACGGGAACATCGGCCGGGCGATCGCGTGGTGCCCGAGGCGCGGCAGGTCCTGGTCCACCCCGCCGGGGGTCAGCGTGAGGATCCAGTCGGCCGCCATGTCGTGCAGCTCGGGCTCGAGGTAGCCGATCTTGACCACCACGACGTCCGCCGACCGCGGGTCCAGGCCCAGCTCGGTGAAGTCGCGCTCCAGGTGGAACGGCTTGCGCCGCTGGGTCACGATCACCGACACGGTGCCGACCCGGACCACGGCCTGCATGCCGGCGCCGTGCCGGGGGTCCTCGTGCAGGGCGGTCACCGTGCCGTCCAGCAGCACCGGGCCGTGGTGCACGGCGTCGGTGCGGGCGCCCACCTCGATGCGCACCCGGCCGCCGACCCCCGCCTGCGCCGCGGCGAGCGCGCCGGCCTCGTCCGGGATCGACGCGTAGACCACGTCCAGGCCGTGCAGCAGGTCGGCGTGCGCCAGGATCCGGGACAGCGCGTAGGTGGCGTCCCCGGCGCCGCCCGCGGTCGGGTTGTCGCCGCTGTCGCTGAGGAAGAACGGCCGCGCGCCGCCGGGGCGGGCCACGTGGGCCAGGGCGTCGTCGAACGAGGCCGTCGGCCCGACGAACGCGAACTCGTCCCGCACGTCCCAGAACGCGCGGGCCAGGCCCTCGGCCTGCGCGGCGACCAGGTCCTGGTCGGCGCCGGTGACCACCACCGTGGCGTGGCACCGCGGCTCGTCGGCCCAGGCGTAGCCGATCCAGACCGAGGCGTCCAGGATCCCGTCCAGCGCCTCGACCTCGGGCACCCGGGCGTACAGCGAGCGCGCGGGCTCCACGCGGGTGCTGGTCTGCTCCCCGGGCAGCAGCACCGGCACCGGGACCCAGGCCTTCACCGGCCGGGTGCCGGCGGCCAGCTGGTCCAGCAGGTTGTCGACGGCCCGCAGCCGGGTCTCGTCGGTGTCCTCGTGCGGCGCCATCCGGTAGCAGGTGATCAGGTCGAGCGCGTGCACCAGCCGGGAGCTGACGTTCCCGTGCAGGTCCAGCGCGGCGGACAGCAGCACGTCCGGCCCGACCACCGCGCGGATGGCGTGCACCAGGTCGGCCTCGGCGTCGTCCAGCCCGGCCACGTGCATCGCGCCGTGCAGCTCCAGGTACACCCCGTCGAGGTCGTCCAGGCCGCGCAGCAGGTCGAGCGTGGTGTCCCGGAGCCGGTCGTAGTCCTCCCGCGCCACCGTCGGGCCGGGGATCGCGCGCCCGACCAGGGTGGGCAGCCACTCGGCCCGCTCGCCGCGCGGCGTGCCGGGCGCCAGGTAGTCGACCTGCTCGAACACACGCTGCCCGGTGAGCGGGAAGAAGTCGGCGCCCACGGTGCTCCCGGGCGAGTACATGCTGGTCTCGGTCGCCAGTCCGGCGACGGCGATGCGCGGCTTACGAGCCATGGTGGGCGGTCCTCCTGGGGGACGGGTTGGTCAGGGAGCTGATGCTGCGGTTGCGGGTCTGCTGCAGGGCCAGGCGGCCGACGCCGAGCACGGCGGCGTCCTGGCCGGTGGTGGCCACGCCGATCACCAGCTCCCGGGTGGCCAGCGGGTGGCAGCTCTCGTAGAGCCGGCCGCGCACGGCGGCGACGTACGGCTCGGCGGAGGAGAACACCCCGCCGAGGTACACCGCGTCCGGGGTGGTGAAGTTGACGATCGCGGCGAGCACCTCGCCCACCGCGCGGCCGGCCTCGCGGGCGGCCTGGGTGGCCAGCGGGTGCTCGTGATGGATCAGGTCGACGATGTCCTGGCTGGACGCGACGTCCACGCCGGCGGCCCGGAGCTGGCCGGCGAGCGCGGCCCCGGAGGCGACGGTCTCCAGGCAGCCGGTGTTGCCGCAGCCGCACACCCGGTCCCCCGCGCTCGCCACCCGGACGTGGGTCAGGTCGCCGGCCGCGCCCTGCCGACCGCGGAACAGGTTGCCGTCCACCACGAAGCCGGCGCCGATCGCGGTGCCGGCCTTCACGGTGATCAGGGTGCGGGTCTCCGGGTGGGCGGTGTACTCGCCGAACGCCATCATGTTCGCGTCGTTGTCCACCAGCACCGGCACCCCGAGCCGACGCTCGGCGACCTCGCGGACCGGGTAGAGGTGCCAGCCGGGCATCCGGGACGGCGAGTCGGCGACCCCCTCGTCCGGACGGACCGGACCGGGCAGCGCGATGCCAGCGCCCGCGAGCCCCGCGGCGCCGTGCTCGGCGATCAGGTCCTGGAACGCGGCGACCAGCCGGTCGATGCCCGCCTCCGGGCCGTCGGCCACCGCGAACGGGATGACGCGGGCCGTCGTGAGCCCGCCGGTGGCGGTGACGACGCCGACCCGGGCGTGCGAGCTGCCGACCTCGGCTGCGACCACGTACTCCGCGGAGGCGGTGATCGCCAGCCGCTTGCGCGGCCGGCCGCCGGTGGAGCGGGCGGTGCCGGACTCGGTGAGCAGACCGGCGGCGATCAACGACTGGACGGCGGCGGAGACCGTCGAGGCAGGGGCGCGCAGCGCGTGGCACAGCTCGGTGCGCGAGGTCGCCTCGCCGCCCGCGACCAGGGTGATGATCGCGCTGCGGATGCTCTCGGACGTCGCCACGGCTCCACTTTCACCAGAATCGTCGAAAGTCCCCGAAATATCTCGGGCGGCCCCGCGGCGAGCGACCGGCAGAGCCACCCGCTCCACCTTGCCGGACCGTCCGAGGACCATCGGACTCGCCCAGCATAATCAGGGTTCTCTTTCGTCAGGCATGCAGTAACGCGCTTTTTACAGAGATGGTCTACTTTTTTCATCACACCTGAGTTGACTGCCGTCCGGACGGTCCAAGAGCCGCGGGTCCGTCTCCCCTCGGGGGCGAGCGATCGCCCCGCCCACCGCCTTGAGGAGCACACATGAGAAGCCCACGACGGCGCTTGAGCGCCGCCGCCGCCGTCACCGTCGCGGCGCTCGCGCTGGTCGCCGGATGTTCGTCCTCCGACGATCAGGACGACAGCGCCACCCCGTCCGACTCCGTGAGCTATGCCCTGTCCGCCGGCTTCACGCCGAACTGGATCCTGCCCATCTCGACGACCGGGCACACGAACACGAACACGTTCGCGCTGCTCGCCACGCTCTGGGAGCCGCTGGTCGCCGTGGACGGCACCTCGGGCACGATCGAGGAGGACGAGCAGGCCTCGATCGCCGACTCCTACGAGTTCTCCGAGGACGGCACCGTCCTGACGATCACGCTGAAGGACCGGACCTGGAGCGACGGCGAGCCGATCACCAGCCGGGACGTCGAGTTCTGGTACGACCTGGTCTCCGCCAACAAGGAGAGCTGGGCCAGCTACGTGGAGGGCTCGTTCCCCGACAACGTCACGGACTTCACGGTGGTGGACGACTCGACGGTCTCCTTCACCTTCGACCAGGCGTACAACCAGAGCTGGATCCTGTTCAACAGCCAGATCAACCTGATCACGCCGCTGCCGTACCACGCGTGGGCCAAGACCAGCGACGACGAGGAGGTCGACGTCGACGCGAACCTCGACCGCACCGCCGAGGGCGCCACGGCCATCTACGACTACCTGGTCAGCGAGGCCGAGGACGTGGCCAGCTACGCGGACAACCCGCTGTGGCAGGTGGTGAGCGGCCCGTACACGGTCTCCGAGTTCACCACGAGCGGCCAGGTCACCCTGACCAAGAACGACGCCTACGACGGCGACGACCCGGCGAGCATCACCACGGTGAACCTGATGCCGTTCACCACCGTGGACGCCGAGGAGAACGCGGTGCGCGCCGGGCAGGTCGACTACGGCTACATCTCGTCCTCCTCGCTGGACCAGGAGGACACCTTCACGGACCTCGGCTACACGGTCGATCCGTGGGAGGGCTGGTCGATCACCTACATCGTCTACAACTTCAACAGCGCGACGAACGGGGCGGTCTTCGACCAGCTCTACGTGCGCCAGGCGATCCAGATGTCGGTGGACCAGGACTCGATCTCCAGCGTGATCCAGAGCGGGGCCTCGACACCCAGCTACGGACCGGTGCCGCAGAGCGCCGACTCCGACTACGTGTCGCAGACCCAGCTCGACGAGCCCTACTCCTACGACACGTCCGCCGCCCAGGAGCTGCTGACCTCGCACGGCTGGGAGATCGGCTCCGACGGCGTCGCGGTCTGCGAGGACGCCGGCACCGGTGACACCCAGTGCGGCGAGGGCGTGGCGGCCGGCACCCGGCTGTCGATGACCCTGGTGTCGCAGTCCGGCTCCACGGTCACCGACAACATGATGACCGAGATCCAGTCCTCGCTGGCCGAGACCGGCATCGAGCTCGAGGTCAACGCGGTCGCTTCCGACCAGGTGCTCTCCCAGACGCCGAAGTGCGAGGAGGGCGCGGCCGAGTGCACCTGGGACCTGTCGTTCTTCGGGACCGCCGGCAGCTGGTACTTCCCCGCGTTCCCGGCCGGCGACCAGCTGTTCGCGACCTCCGGCGCCGCCAACTTCGGCTCGTACTCCGACGCCGACGTGGACGCGCTGATCACCGCCTCGCACACCGCGACCGACGACGCCGCGATCCAGGACTACAGCGCCACGCTGGCCGAGGACCTGCCGGTGATCTGGCTGCCGAGCCCGACCTACCAGGTCTCGGTGATCGACAGCGACCTGCAGGGCGTGACGCAGGACCCGATGGCCTACTTCCACCCGCAGCGGTGGTCCTGGTGACCGCCCGCTGCGGCGCCCGACCGGCCTGACCCCGAGGAGGAGCACGACCATGAGATACACCTGGTTCCTGGCGAGACGGCTCGCCCAGGCCGCCGTCGTCATCGTCCTGGTGAGCGTGGTCGTGTTCCTCCTCCTGCAGTCCCTGCCGGGCGGCCCGGCGCGTGCCGTGCTCGGCGCGCAGGCCACCCAGCTGCAGATCGACACGTTCAACGCCGAGCAGGGCCTGGACCAGCCGATCTGGCGGCAGTACCTCGCCTACGTCGGTCGGATGATGTCCGGCGACCTGGGCACCTCCTACACGCTGAACATGCCGGTGACCGACCTGCTGGTCGAGCGGCTGCCCAAGACCCTGGTCCTGACCGGGCTGTCCACGCTGGCGGCGCTGGTGATCGCCGTGCTGCTCGGCCTGGCGCAGGCGGCCCGCCGCCGGAGCCTGTTCGACCACACCGCGACCGGGGTGGCGTTCGTGCTGTACGCGACGCCGTCGTTCTTCTTCGGGATGCTCGCGATCATCGTGTTCAGCGAGCTGCTCGGCTGGCTGCCGGCGCTGGCACCGCAAGGGAGCACGGTGGCCGCGGTGCTCGGCGATCCGCAGGCGCTGGTGCTGCCGGTGCTGACCGGTGCCGTCACGATCGTGGCGGTGTTCAGCCGGTACATCCGCGCCTCCACCCTGGCGAACCTGTCCGAGGACTACGTGCGCACCGCCCGCGCCAAGGGCACCTCCGAGCGCCGGATCCTGGTGCGGCACGTGCTGCGCAACTCGCTGACCCCGGCCATCGCGATGGTCGGCTACCAGATCCCGGTGATGTTCGGCGGGGCGCTCGTCGTGGAGCAGCTGTTCAACTACCCCGGGATGGGGCTGCTGTTCTGGACCTCGGCGCAGTCCTCCGACTTCCCGGTCCTGCTGGGCTGCACGCTGGTGATCTCCGTCGCGACGGTCCTCGGCTCGCTGCTCGCCGACATCCTGCAATCGCTGGTCGACCCCCGTGTCAGGAGCGCTCGCTGATGGCCGCCACCCTCGTGCCCGCCGACGTCCCCGGGCTCTCGCCGGTCGGCGACTCCCCCGCCCGGCCCGGCGTGCTGCGCCGCTTCCTGCGCAACCGGTCCGCGGTGGCCGGCCTGATCGTGCTGGTCGCGTTCGTGCTGCTCTGCTTCGTCGGACCGCTGCTCTACCAGACCGACCAGACCCACACCGACCTCACGCAGGTGAACCTGCCGCCCTCGGCCGCGCACCCGCTCGGCACCGACGCCCTCGGCTTCGACCAGCTCGGCCGGCTGATGGCCGGTGGCCGGCTGTCCCTGGTGATCGGCCTCGCCGCGGGGCTGCTCGCGACCGTGATCGGCACGTTCTGGGGCACGGTCGCCGGCTATGCGGGCGGCTGGGTGGACGCGGTGATGATGCGGCTGGTGGACACGGCCATCGCGATCCCCGCGCTGTTCGTCCTGCTGGTGATCTCGGCGATCGCCCAGCCCGGACCGGTCGGCCTGGTGGTGATCCTCGGCCTGGTCTCCTGGCTGGTGCCCGCCCGGCTGCTGCGCGCCGAGACGCTGACCCTCAAGGAGCGGGACTACGTGCAGACGCTGCGGGCGATCGGCGGGACGCACCGCCGGGCGATCACGCACCACATCGTGCCGAACAGCATCAGCACCATCGTGGTGGCCGTGACGCTGCAGATCGCGGACAGCATCCTGCTGCTCGCGTACGTCAGCTACCTCGGGATGGGCGTGCGGTCGCCCGACGTCGACTGGGGCGGGATGCTCAGCGACGCCCTCAGCTCGGTGCACAGCGGCTACTGGTGGCTGACGGTCCCGCCGGGGCTGTGCGTGATCGCGGTGGTGTGCGCCTTCAACGCGATCGGCGAGGGACTGCGGGACGCGTTCGAGATCCGGGAGCGGCGATGAGCACGAACGACACCATGCTGGAGATCACCGACCTGACGGTCACCTTCCGCACCGCCTCCGGCCCGGTGACCGCGGTCGACGGGGTCAGCCTGAGCGTCGCACCGGGCGAGACCCTCGCGCTGGTCGGCGAGTCCGGGTCCGGCAAGAGCACCGTGGCGTTCGCCACCGTCGGGCTGCTGCCGGACCAGGCGACGGTCACCGGTCGGGTCCGGGTCGGGTCCACCGTCACCACCGGGGCCACCGCGCAGGAGCTGCGCACGGTGCGCGGTGCCGGCGCGGCGATGGTCTTCCAGGAGCCGTCCACCGCGCTGAACCCCCTGATGCGGGTGGGCGACCAGATCGTCGAGGCGATCCGCAACCACCGGCGCGTCACCGCCGGCGAGGCGAAGGAACGCGCGCTGGACCTGCTCCGCCAGGTGGAGATCCCCACCCCGGAGCGCAAGCTGCGGGCCTACCCGTTCGAGCTGTCCGGCGGGCAGCGTCAGCGCGTCGTGCTGGCGATGGCGCTGGCCAACAGCCCCCGGCTGCTGATCGCGGACGAGCCCACCACCGCCCTGGACGTCACCGTGCAGGCCGAGGTGCTGGACCTGCTGCGCCGGCTGGCCGCCGAGACCGGCACCTCGATCCTGCTGGTGACGCACAACATGGGCGTCGTCGCGGACCTGGCCGACCGGGTGGCCGTGATGAGCGGCGGGCAGATCGTCGAGACCGGCCCGGTGCGCGACGTGCTGCGCTCGCCCGCGCACCCCTACACCCGCCGGCTGCTGGCCGCGGTGCCCCGCCTGGTGGTCGAGCAGCCGTCCGCCGACCACCAGGCGGACGACGAGCGGCCGGAGCCGGACGACGGCGGTCCGGAGCCGGTGATCGCGCTGCGGGACGTCCGGGTCACCTTCGGCCGTGGACGCGGGGCTGTGCACGCGCTGCGCGGCATCGACCTGACCGTCGCACCGGGCGAGACCCTCGGCGTGGTCGGGGAGTCCGGGTCGGGCAAGACCACCGCCGCCCGGGTCGTGCTCGGGCTGACCCGGCCGGACGCCGGCGAGGTGCGGGTGCTGGGCACCGACATGCTGCACGGGCCGGCCCGGCGCCACCGGGCGGTCCGGCGCCGGCTCGGCGTGGTGCTGCAGGACCCGGCCGCCTCGCTCGACCCCCGGCTGACCGTGCGGGACTGCATCCTCGAGCCGGCCGCCGTGCACCGGCACGTGCTCGCGGACCCGCAGCGCCGGGCCCGCGAGCTGCTGGACGCGGTGCAGCTGCCGGCCTCGGTCCTGGACCGGTCGCCGTACGAGCTGTCCGGCGGGCAGCGCCAGCGGGTCAGCCTGGCGCGGGCGCTGCTGCTCGGCCCGACCCTGGTGGTGGCCGACGAGCCGACCAGCGCCCTCGACGTGTCGGTGCAGGACAACGTGCTCACGGTGCTGTCCGAGCTCCAGGCCGAGCTCGGCTTCGCCTGCCTGTTCGTCAGCCACGACCTCGCGGTGGTCCAGCGGGTCTGCCACCGCGTCGCGGTGATGCGCGACGGCGTCGTGGTCGAGCAGGGCCCGGTGCTGTCCACCCTGGTGGCACCCCGCGCGGCCTACACCGCCGACCTGCTGGACGCGGTGCCGGTCGCCGATCCCGACCTGCAGCGCGCGAAGCGGGAGCGGCGCGCCGCCCGGGCGAGGGGAGCCCGGTGAGGCGGGTCGTCGCAGGCATCGACATCGGCGGCACGACGACCCAGGTGGTTCTGGTGGACAGCGAGCTCGCGGTGGTCGCCGCGGGCACCACGGCGACCCCGAGCTCGGTCGGCGGCGAGGCGATGGTGACGGCAGCCTGCGACCTGGTGCGCCGGCTGCTGGAGACCGGCGACCGGGTGCTGACCGGCATCGGCGTCGGCGTCGCCGGCGTGGTGGACCGGGCCACCGCGACCGTCCTGGTCGCGAGCGACTCGTTCCACGCCTGGGCGGGCTACCGGGTCGGCGAGCACCTCAGCCGGGAGTTCGGCGTCCCGGTCGAGATCGAGAACGACGTGAACGTCTTCCTGCTCGCGGAGGCCACCACCGGGGCCGCGGTCGGCGGCCGGGACGTGCTCGGCGTGACCCTCGGCACCGGGGTGGGCGGTGCGCTGCTGCTCGACGGACGGCTGTTCGTGGGTCAGACCGGTGCCGCCGGCGAGATCGGGCACGCCCCGGGCTTCGGCAGCCGGGGCTGCACCTGCGGCGGCCGCGGTCACCTGGAGACCATCGCGTCGGCGCGGTCGCTGGCCGGCTGCTTCCAGGAGCGCACCGGGCGCACGCTGTCCGCCGCCGAGGTCGCGCTGGCCGCCGAGCGGGGCGACCCGCAGGCCCGGGAGCTGTTCGCGGAGGTCGGCTCCGCGCTGGCCCGGATGATCGTGATCACGACAGCGCTGCTCGACCTCGACACGGTGGTGATCGGCGGCGGGGTGAGCAACGCCTGGGAGCTGTTCGACCCGGCCCTGCGCCGGTCCCTCGAGCAGGAGCCGCCCGTGCGCGGGACCGCGCCCCGGGTGGTGCGGGCCGGGCTGGGCGACGGGGCGGCGGCGCTCGGCGCGGCGCTGCTGGTCCGCGGGGCGGTGCCGGCCGACCGGGGCTGACGGGTCAGGCCGACCGGGTCGCCGGCGCCCGGTCCAGCCGGACCAGCGTCGCGAGCAGCACGTGGATGCCCCGCACGACGTCGTCGATCCCGGTCAGCTCGTCCGGCACGTGGCTGCGACCGCCGACGGACGGCACGAAGATCATGCCCATCGGCCCCAGCAGCGCCAGGTGCGCCGCGTCGTGGCCGGCGCCGCTGGGCATCGCACGCCAGGCCAGCCCGACGTCCTGCGCGGCGGCCGCGATCTCGTCCTGCACGAACGGCGTCGCCGCCACCGGCGGCTGGTCGCTGAGCCAGTCGAGCACCACCTCGACCCCCCGGCGGGCGGCGCCGACGGCGATCTCCTCGGCGAGCGTGCGACGCACGCCGGACAGCCAGTCCGCCTGCGTGCTGCGCAGCTCCGCCCACAGCGTGGCCTCCTGGGGCACCACGTTCACGGCCCCCGGCCCGGACAGCAGCCGGCCGGTGGTCGAGACGCCGTGCACCGGCGCACCGCAGCCGACCCGCTCGATCGCCAGCACCGCCTCGGCGGCCGCCGCCAGGGCGTCGTGCCGCAGGTCCATCGGGGTGGTGCCGGCATGGTCGGCGCGGCCGTGGAACGAGGCCAGCAGCCGGTCGATCCCGGCGATGCTCGTCACGACCCCGATCGGCACCCCGACGCGTTCGAGCACCGGGCCCTGCTCCACGTGCAGCTCGACGTAGCCGTGCACCGAGCGGGCGCCCCAGGACGCGCGCAGCGAGCCCGCCGGGTCGAGGCCGAAGCCGGCCATCGCGGCGCCCAGCGTGCGGCCCGACCCGTCGGCACGGGACAGGTCGTCGGCACCGAGCGCGCCCGCCACGGCGCGCGAGCCCACGCACGACATGCCGTGCTCGTTCGGCTCCTCGCCGAGGAAGTCGACCACGAGCAGGTCGTGGTCCAGCCGGGTGCCGGTCTCCTGCAGCCGCCGGGCGACCTCGATCGCCCCGACCACGCCGACCACGCCGTCGAACCGGCCGCCGGCGTGCACCGTGTCGGTGTGCGAGCCGGTGACCAGCGGAGGCGCGCCCGCGCCGTGCGCACCGGGCAGCCGCCCGACGACGTTGCCCGCCGCGTCGACGTGCACCTGCAGGCCCGCCTCGCGCATCAGCCGGGCGACGACCGGCCGGCCCGCGCGGTACTGCTCGGAGAACACCCGGCGCGTCCAGCCGGGCAGCGTGTCGTCCACGATCGTGGACAGCAGCCGGATGTCCTCGGCCACCCGGTCGGCGAGCGGCTCGGCGGCCTCGGGGCGCCAGGTGCCGGTCACCGCGGCCTCGGCACCGGCGGCCTCGTCACCAGCAGCCCGCCGCCGGCCGGTCCGACCTCGCCGGTCGCGGCGTCCCAGACCACGGTGCCGCGGTTCACCGTCAGCGCGACCCGCGCACCGAGCGCCCGGCCGTGGAACGGGCTCCAGCCGGCGTTCGAGTGCAGCGTCGCCTCGTCCAGCACCGCGTCCGGGTCGGGGGTCAGCACGACGAGGTCGGCGTCCTTGCCCGGCTCCAGCGACCCCTTGCGGGCGTCCAGTCCGTAGCGCCGGGCCGGGCCGATGGTCAGCGCGTCCAGCGCGGCGTCGAACAGCCGGCCGGACGGGTCGCGGCGCAGCGCCAGGCCGAGCGTCGCCGGCAGCAGGGTCTCGATGCCGGGCGCCCCCGAGGCGTTGGCCAGGAACGGCGTGCGGGTCTTCTGGGCGACGACCCAGGGCGCATGGTCCGACGAGACGACCGCGACGTCCCCCGCACCGAGCCGCTGCCACAGCCCCTCGACGGCCTCGACCGGACGCATCGGCGGGTTGATCTTCAGCCGGGCGCCCTGCTCGGCCATGTCGTCCTCGCTGAACGCGAGGTAGTGCGGGCAGGTCTCGACCGAGGCGTCGACTCCCTGCCCGCGGTACCAGGTGACCAGGTCGACCACGCGCGGCAGCGACGCGTGGCAGATGTGCACCCGGACGCCCTGCTCCGCCGCCAGCTCCAGCGCGGTCAGGGTGCCGAGCGTCTCGGCGATCGGCGGGCGGGAGGCCCCGTGCGCCTGCCAGCCGTCGCTGCTGGCCCGGGACGGGTCGGCGGCCAGGTCCCGCACGATCTCGTCGTCCTCGGCGTGCACGCACAGCGTCGATCCGGCGTCGCGGATCTCCGCCATCGAGGCGAGCATGTCGAGGTGGCCGATCCGCGGGAAGCGCACCGGGTGCGTGTGGTAGAGCGACAGCTTGAAGCCGACCACGCCGGCGTCGACCATCGCCGCGGCCTCGCGCCAGCCGCCGCCCGGGGCCAGCGTGCCCAGCAGGCCGACGTCGACCACCGCCTCGCGCTCGACGATCCCGGTCTTCGCGATCACCCGGGCGGCGTCGTTGATCGGGGCCGCCTCGTCGTAGGGCATCTCGATCACGGTCGTCACCCCGCCGGCGGCGGCGGCGCTCGTGGCGGCCAGCAGCCCCTCGGTGGACGCCGAGTACGCGTGCACGTGCGCGTCCACCGCCCCGGGCACCAGGTACGAGCCGGGGTAGGACAGCCGGCGCCGGGCCGGCTGCTCGGTGCCGCCCTCGACGACGGCCACGACGACGCCCGCGTCGCACCACACCTCACCGGGCGCCCAGCGGCCCGGGGGCAGTCGCACGAGGCCCGTGACCACCAGGTCGACGGGACGATCGGTGGGCGGGACGGGCTGGCTGGTCACGGCCCCGACGCTAGGCGCGCCGGCCTCGCCGCCGAGACCCGTCTCCCGTGGATCGAGAAGGTCAGCCACGGCGACCTCCCGCGTGCAGCACGCCACGGACCTGGAAGCTGCGCAACGCCATCTCGTCCTCCTCCGAGCCGGTACCGCTGTCCTTGATCCCGCCGAACGGGGTGCCGAGGTGGTGCCGCGCCACGTCGTTCAGCCAGACGTAGCCCGCCTGGACACCGCCCGCGAGCGCGAACGCCTCGGTCAGGTCGTTGGTCCACAGGCTGGCGGTCAGCCCGTAGCGCACCGCGTTCGCCAGGGCGACCGCCTCGGCCGCGTCGTGCCACGCGGTGACGGCCAGCACCGGCCCGAACACCTCCTCGCGCGCCAGCTCGGCCCCGGGCGCGACGCCGTCCAGCACGCTCGGCCCGGTGTAGAAGCCGCCGTCCGGCACGTCCCGCGGCCGGCGACCGTCCACCACCGGCACGGCGCCGTCGGCGACCGCCCGGGCGACGAAGCCGTCCACCCGGTCGCGGTGCTCGGCGGAGATCATCGGGCCCATCTCGCTCGCCTCGTCGGTGGCCGGGCCGAGGCGCACCGCGCGCACCCGCTCCGCGACCGCCTCGACCAGCGCGTCGTGCACGTCCTCGTGCACCAGCAGCCGGGTGGTCGCCTGGCAGGACTGGCCCGAGGTCGTGCGCAGGCTCAGCCCCTCGACGCACGCGTCGGCGACCGCCGGCACGTCGACGCCGTGCCCGACGACCATCGCGTTCTTGCCGCCCAGCTCCATGGTCAGGTGCTTGACCTGCCCGCTGTTCGCGCACAGCCGCTGCACCGCGAGCCCGGCCGGCACCGAGCCGATCACGGACACCCGGCGCACCCGCGGGTCGCCGACCAGCGCCGCGACGACCGACGGGCCGCCGAGCAGCACCTCGAGCAGGCCGGCCGGCAGGTGGCGCGCCGCGACCTCCGCCAGCAGCAGGCTGGACAGCGAGGTCGCGGGCGACGGCTTGAGCAGCACGGCGTTGCCGGTCAGCAGCGGCATCCACGCGCAGGACGCCGCGAACATGAACGGCTTGTTGTAGGCGGTCACCCGGGCGACCACCCCGTACGGCCGTGCGGTGTCGACGTGCAGGCCCGGGCCGGGATACCGGGTCCCGGGCAGCGTGCGGGCCATCGCGGACCAGTGCCGCAGCTTGGCCGCGACGTCGACCAGGTCCCGGCGGCACGCCGCCACCGGGTTGCCGGAGTCGGCCGCCTCCAGCACGGCGATCTGCTCGGTGCGGTCCAGCAGCTCGGCCATCAGGGCGTCCAGCGCGGCGATCCGCGCGTCGAGGCCGATCGCCGCCCAGGTGGCCGCGGCGTCCAGCGCGGCGCCGACCGCCGCGGCCACCTGCGCGGGACCGCTGGGCGCGAAGGACGCGAGCCCCCGGCCCCAGGACGGGTCGACGACGGCGACCCGTTCCGCCCCCGCGCACGCTCCTGCGGCCGCCTCCGGGGGCGGCCCCACGGCCGGGTCGGACGGCAGGGCCCGTGCGGGCAGGGTGATCGGCACGCCGCCTCCTCAGCCGTTGATCGTGTGCGCGCTGGGCACCGGGCGGCGCAGCCGGGAGAACGCGCCGAGGTCGAGCTCGCCGGCGTCGAGCACCGGGGCACGCACCGGCAGGCGGTCGTGGTCGGCGCCGGCCTCGCACGCCGCCACCAGCGCCGCCATCGCCCGGGCGACCGTCGGCGCGGTCTTGTACTGCGTGCCGCTGGTCCCGACCGCCACGTAGCAGCCGTCCAGCGCGGTGCGGTCGTAGACCGGCAGCCAGTCGTCGGTCACGTCGTAGACGCCGGCGATCCCCTGCGCACGGGCCGGCACCCCCGCGCCGTGCACCCGGCGGGCCACCCGCAGCGCCGCGTCCTCGAACGCCGCCCGGTCGACCTGCGGGTCGCCGACCTCCGGGTCGCCCGCGGGGTCGCCGACGGTGCCCGCCGGCTGCTGGATGCCGACGTACAGCGCGTCGTCGCCCTCGGGCCGCAGGTTGATCCCCAGGTCGTCGTCGGCCAGGTGGCACAGCGCGCCGCGCGCCGTGCCGGCCAGCGGCAGCCGGAACATCTCGTGCCGCACCGGGCCGATGCCGACCCCCCAGTCGTCCACCAGGTGCTCCCGGGCCAGGAACCCGGCGGCGTGCGGCCCGAGCGCGAGCACGACCACGTCCGCGGGCAGCAGCGTGCCGTCCGCCAGTCGCACGCCGGCGGCCCGGCCGCCGGCCCGGTGCACCGCGCGCACCGGGGTGCCCAGCCGCAGCGAGCCGCCCCGGGCGACGACCGCCCGGGCGATCGGCACGACCGACCCGGCCGGGTCGACCACGTAGCAGGCCTGCGGCGTGAGCAGCCCGCCCGGCAGCTGCTCGACCGCGGTGTCCCGCAGGCCGTCGTCGCCGGCGTACCGTCCCAGGTCGAGCCACGACATCCGCCGGGCCAGCCGGTCGGCGTCCAGGTACTCGTACGGCACGCCGAGCTCGTCGTAGAGCCCGCGCACCACGTCCGTGTACCCGCCGCCCAGGTCCAGCACGAGCGATCCGGTGGTCCGGACGTCCAGGAAGCCGTCGGTCGCCACGTCGCCGAGCCAGCTGCGCGGGTCCCGCCAGGCCCGCGCCCCGGCCACCGACAGCGCGACCAGCTGCCGGTCCGACGCGTGGAACCGCAGGATGCCGAGCGACGCGCTCGTCGAGCCGTGGCCGACCGCACCCAGCGCGTCGACCACCTCGACCTGCCAGCCGTCCTGCGCCAGCGCCGCGCCGATGGCGCAGCCGAGCACCCCGGCGCCGACCACGACCACCCGTCCCCCGCTCATCGCGTCACGCCCACAGCGCCCGGATGCCCGCCAGCAGCGGGGAGACCCGCGGCTCGATCCCGGCGGCCGCCAGCGTGCGCCGGGCCGCCGCCACGCCGTCGGACGGCAGCCGCGCGAGCTCCCAGCCCTCGGCGCGGTCCCCCGGCGCCTTCGTCGCGTCGACCCCGAGCTTGTCCACGACGTTCTCCCGCTGCAACGGCTCCGAACGGTCGGTGCGCATCCCCGGGGCGATCAGCAGGTCGCGCTCCGGGTGCACCCGCGTCATCCGCGCCCACTCCACCGAGACCGGGTTCCACGGGTCGACGTCGTCGTCCACCACCACCACCTGCTTCACCAGGGGTACCTGGCTCCAGCAGGCCGCGATCACCTGCCGCGCCTGGCCCGGCCGCGGCTCGTGCAGCGCGACGACCGCGCTGGTGCGCCCGGCCCCGGTCACCGGCACGGCCACCCCCGCCACGTTGGGCGCGATCCGCCGCAGCATCTGCTCCAGCCCGGCGGCGATCGGCACCCCGCCGAGCAGGCAGTGCTCGGCGTGCAGGCCCGGCAGGATCACCTGGAAGTACGGGTCGTCGCGGCGGGTGAGCCGGGTGAAAGTCACGACGTAGCCCGAGCCGTACTCGTGGTAGACGCCGGTGAACTCCGAGACCGGGCCCTCCGCGATCCGTCCGGACGGGTCGACGGTGCCCTCCAGGATCATCTCCGAGCCCGCCGGCACCCGGATCGCGGACTCGGTGGAGGCCACCATCTCCAGCGGCTCGCCGAGCAGCGCGCCGGCGCACTCCGCCTCGTCGTCCCCGTAGCCGAGGTAGAGGCAGGCGGCCAGCATCACCGCCGGGTGGTTGCCGATCGCCACCGAGATCGGCAGCTCGACCCCGATCTCCGCGGCCTTGGCGACCATCCGGCCCAGGTGGTGCGCCGGCGAGACGCCGAGCATCGCGTGCGTCGCGTCCAGCACCTTGAACCGCGCGTAGGACGCGTTGCGCACGCCGGTGACCGGGTCGCGCGCGAAGATCACGCCGGCACTGAGGTACGGCCCGGTCTCCCGGGAGAAGAAGCTCGGCACCGGCAGCCGGGTGAGGTCGGCGTCCGTCACCACCTCCTGGCACGGCGCGTCGGTGACCTCGACCGGGGCGATCGGGGCGCGCACCGCCTCGACCAGCCGACCGGCGAGGTCCTCGACGCCGACCCCGAGGGCGCCGGCCATCCGCTCGCGGCTGGCCAGCAGGTTCCCGATCACCGGCAGCCAGGAGCCCTCGACGTCCAGGAACCGCACCGCAGGGCCGTCCTCCAGCAGCGACAGGCAGCTCGCCAGCTCGGAGCGCAGCCCGACCCGACCGGGGATGGTCACCAGCTGGCCGGCGTCCTCCAGCGACCGCACGTAGCCGGCGAAGCTCTGGTCCGTGCTCACACCAGCACCTCCGCGAACTCGGCGTCCAGCCGGCCGGAGCGCACCAGGTCGGCCGCCGCATACATGTCGGGCGACTGGAAGTGGTCCTCCGCCGTCGCCGGCAGGGTGGCCCGCACCAGGTCGAACGCCCGCTGGGTCGCCGGTGCCAGGGCAGCCCCCGCGAGCAGCGGCGCGGACAGGTCGACGCCCTGGGCGGCGAGGATCAGCTCGATGCCGAGGATGTACCAGGTGTTCTCCACGATGCGCCGCATCTTGCGCGAGCCGTGCGTGCTCATCGAGACGTGGTCCTCCTGGTTGGCCTTCGTCGGGATCGAGTCCACCGAGGCCGGGAAGCACAGCGTCTTGTTCTCCGAGGCCAGCGCCGCCGCCGAGCAGTGCACCAGCGAGAAGCCGGTGTTCAGGCCGAGCTGGCCGCCCACCAGGTTCAGCGGCAGGCCGTAGCTCATGCCCGGCTCGGTCAGGCGGTAGGACCGGCGCTCGGAGATCGAGCCGATCTCCGAGACCGCCATCGCCGTCATGTCCGCCGCGAACGCGATCGGCTCGCCGTGGAAGTTGCCGCCGGACAGCACCACGTAGGAGCCGTCCTCCTCCGGGAACACCAGCGGGTTGTCCGTCGCGGCGTTCGCCTCGCGCTCCAGCAGCGTGCGGGCGAAGCCGAGCAGGTCGCGCGAGGCGCCGTGCACCTGCGGCGCGCAGCGCAGCGCGTAGGCGTCCTGCACCCGGGCCTGGTAGGCGCCGTGCCGGATCTCGTCCGGCAGCTGGATCTCCCGGGCGGCCTCGGTGCACCGGCCGCTGCCCGCGACCAGCGTGCGGACGTTCGCGGCGACCAGCTGCTGCGACTCGGAGTTGCGCGCCTCGTGGATCCGCCGGTCGAACGCCGCGACCTCGCCGCGCATCGCCTCCAGCGACAGCGCGAGCGCCACGTCGGCACCGCGAGCGATCCGCAGCGCGTCGGCCAGGCCGAGCATCGCTATCGCGAGCGAGACGGTCGAGCCGTTGATCATGCAGATCACGTCCTTGGGCGCGAGCTCGAAGGTCGGTGCGAGGCCGGCCGCGGCCAGCGCCTCCTGCGCCGGCAGCCGGCGGTCCTGGTAGAACGCCTCCGCCTGCGGGTGGCCGACCATCGCGGAGACCAGGTGCGCCAGCGGCGCCAGGTCGCCGGAGGCGCCGACCGACCCCTGGGACGGGATCACCGGGTGCACGCCGGCGTTGAGCATCGCCAGCAGCCGGTCGAGGCACTCCTCGCGCAGGCCGGAGTTGCCCTTGGCCAGCGCGTTGACCCGCAGCACCAGGACGGCGCGCACCTCCTCCTGGGACAGCGGCTCGCCGACCCCCGCGGAGTGCGAGTTCAGGATCAGCTGCTGGTAGCGCAGCAGGTCCTCGTTGTGCACCCGGGAGTCCTTCAGCCGGCCGAGCCCGGTGTTGATGCCGTAGATCGCCGGGGCGTCGTCGGACAGCCAGTTCTCCTCGACGTAGCGGCGCACCGTGCGGGTCAGCAGCCGGGCCGGCTCGGCGAGGGCGACGACCGGCCGGTGGTCGGCGTCCGCCCGGGCGATCGCCACCACCTCGTCCAGCGTCAGGGTCGTGCCGTCGAGCTCGATCTGCCGTGCAGTCATGTTCGTGCGTCCTTCGGGTTCTGGGTTCGGAGTGGGTCGGCGCGCAGGTCAGAGGACTGACTTGCCACCGTCGAGCGGGATGATCGCGCCGTTCAGCACGGGCGGTGCCAAGCACAGCTGCACCAGGAAGTCGGCCAGCTGCTCCGCCGAGCCGCGCGCGAGCCGTACGCCGGACGGGTCGAGGTCCTGGCTCTCGCCGCGGGAGCCGGCGATCCGGGTGTCCTGGCCGGACGGGCTGGCCAGGATCCGGGCCGGTGCCACGCCGTTGACCTGGAGCACCGGTGCGTACTCGATCGCCAGCACCTGCAGCAGCTTGGCCAGGGCGACCTTGGAGACGGTGTGCGCGGCGAAGTCCGGCCACGCCTCGTACAGCGAGTTGCCGAGGATCCCGAGGATCGTGCCGGAGCCCTGCGCGCGCATGTACGCCCCGACCGCCTGGCTGAGGAAGAACGGTCCGCGCAGGTTGACGGCGAGCACGCGGTCGAACTGCGCCGGGGTCACGGATTCGAACGGCGCCTCGACGAACGTGCTGGCGTTGTGCACCAGGATGTCCAGCCGGCCGAGCTCGCGGTCGCACAGCTCGACGATCCGCGGGCCGGTCGCCGGGTCGGTCACGTCGGCCTCGACGGCGAGGGCCCGGCCGCCGTCCGCCTCGATCGAAGCGACCACCTCGGCGGCCTGCGCGCCCTGGCCCAGGTGGTCGACGACCACCGTGGCCCCGGCCGCCGCGAACGTGCGCGCCAGCACCGCACCGACCCGCTCCGCCGCGCCCGTCACGACGCACACCCGGCCGGCCAACGGTCCGTTCATGCCATCACCTCTCCCTGGGCCAGGTAGAGCACCTGCCCGGTCAGTGCGCCGGCGCCCGGGCCGACGAAGACGTCGATCGCCGCAGCGACCTGGTCGGCCGTCGGCGGGTCGGGGAACGCCCGCCGGTCCTGCGGGTCGCCCTCCAGCTGCTGCCACTGCGCGTGGGCATCGGTCGGCGGCCGCTCGTCCTGCGGGTCGACCCGGCCCGGCGCCACCGCGTTCACGGTGATGCCCGCCCGGCCGACCTCCAGCGCGAGGCCGCGGTGGAACGCGTGCAGCCCGGCCTTGGCCGCCGAGTACAGGGCGCAGCCGGGCAGCGCCCTCGTGGCCAGCGCGCCGGAGACCAGCACGATCCGGCCGGTGCCCCCGCCGGCCAGCACCGGCACCGCCGCCCGGCACAGGTCGATGTGCGCCCGCATGGCCCGCAGGTGCAGGTCGACCTCCTCGTCCGTCAGGTCTGCGACCGGGGTCGGCGCGAACTGCGGGTGCGCGGTGCTGACCAGCACGTCCAGCCGGCCGGGCCCGGCGGCGGCCGCCGCGACCAGCCCGCCCGCCGCCCCGGGCCGGTCCAGGTCGGCGTGCACCGCCATCGCCGCGCCGGGCCCGCCGACCTCGTCGACCAGGTCCCGCGCCCGGGCCGGCGCGCCGCGGTAGTGCACGACGACGAACGCCCCCCGCGCCGCGAGACGGCGGCACACGGCCGAGCCGATCCGACCGGTTCCGCCGACCACGAGCGCTGCCGCCCCGGCGAGGTCCTGGACCGTCGTGCTCATCGCGTGCGCCTCCGTCCCGCAGCCCGTCACAGCCCGGTGGTGTCGACCGTCAGGCCGGACGAGGCGAACTCGCCGTCCTCGACCTCGATCACCGCCAGCGGCTTGTCCGCGACGTCGCCCGCGTCGTCCCACGCGTACGAGCCGCCCGCGCCGGTGAACCCGGAGGTCTTCAGCGAGTCGATCAGCGTGTCGCTCGTCGCGCCGTCCTCGTACGCCTGGGCGATCGCCAGGAACGCGTCGTAGGTGGTGTAGGCGCCCTCGGCCGGCAGCGAGCCGAACCGCTCCTGGTAGGTGTCCGCGAACGCCTTGGTGGTCGCGTCCTCGGAGAAGGAGTCGAACACCGTCAGGACGTACGCGCCCTCGGCGGCGCCGTCCGCCAGGTCGATGAAGTCCTGGTAGAGGTTGTTGCCGGACGCCACGACCGGCAGGTCCAGGCCGAGCTGCTCGGCCTGCCGCATGATCAGGCCGCCCTCGGTGTAGCCGGTGTCCAGGATGATCGCCTCCGCGCCGGACGCCTTGATGTTGGTCAGCTGGGTGGTGAAGTCGGTGTCCTCGCTGGGCGTGAAGGTCTCCTCGGCGACCAGGTCCGCGCCGAGCGTCTCCAGCGACTCGACCTGGTAGTCCTTGATGCCCACGCCGTAGTCGTTGTTCGAGTAGAGGATCGCGACCTTCGTCGCGCCGAGGTTGTTCACCGCGAACGCGGAGAGCTGGTTGGCCTGGCCCTCGTCGGACTGCACCATGCGCAGCCAGTTCGTCCAGCCCTGCTCCGAGATCGAGGGGTTGGACGGCGTGGTGCCGATCGTCGGCACCCCGGCTGCCTCCAGCAGCGGGTTGTCGGCGAGGGCGAGGCCGGACCAGGCCAGCCCCACGACCGCGTCGATCTCGCCGTTCTGGTAGCGGTCGACCTGCTGGGAGGCGATGTTGGCGGACGCCGTCGCGTCGGCCTGGTCGTCCAGCTGGTCGAAGGTCACCGTCGGGCCGCCGTCGGCGGCGATCTGCTCCACCGCGAGCGTCGCGGCGTTCACGGCGTTCTCCCCCTCCAGCGCCGCGTCCCCGGTGAGCGGGACGATCAGGGCGATGTTGATCGCGTCGGAGCCGGAGGCCGACGCGCTCTCGTCGTCGGCCGAGGACTCGGACGAGCACGCGGCGACGAGTGCCAGCAGGCCGACGACCGCGGTGGCGGACAGGACGCGCAGACGCTTTCTCATGCTGTTCTCCTCGAGTGGTGAGGTGGACGTCAGATCTCGTCCGATGGGGGTGGTGGGGTCTTCGCCGGAGCGCCCAGGAAGGCGGTCCGGATCTCGTCGCTCTCGCGCAGCTGCGCCGAGGCGCCGGAGAGCACGATGCGGCCGGTCTCGATCACCACGGCGCGGTCCGCCAGCGCGAGCACCCGGCCGACGTTCTGCTCCGCGATCAGGATGGTGACGCCCTGGTCCCGCAGCCCGGCGATCACCGCGAACACCTCGTCCGCGGCCCGCGGCGACAGCCCCATCGAGGGCTCGTCGAGCAGCAGCACGCGCGGGCGCGCCATCATCGCCCGCACCAGGGCGACGATCTGCTGCTGGCCGCCGGACAGGTCGCCGGCCCGCCGGCGCGCCATGGTCGCCAGGATCGGGAAGCGGTCGCGCCACATCGCCAGGTCGCGGGCGATGCCGGCGCGGTCGGTCCGGGTGTACGCGCCGATCCGGACGTTGAACTCGACGGTCTCGTTCTCGAACAGCCGCCGGCCGACCGGGCAGTGCACCAGGCCGGCCCGGACGATCTGGGCCGGCGTCCGGCCGACGATCTCGGCCCCGTCGACCGTCATTGAGCCGGTCTGCGGCCGCAGCGTGCCGGACAGCGCCTTGAGCAGCGTGCTCTTGCCCGCGCCGTTGTGCCCCAGCACGCCGACGACCTCGCGGAAGCCGAGCGACAGGTCCAGGCCCCGCAGCACGTCGAGGCGGCCGTAGCCGACGGTCAGTCCGGTGATCTCAAGCATCGGTACCCATCCCGAAGTAGGCCTCGACGACCCGGCTGTCCCGCTGGACGTCCTCGGGGGCGCCGTCGAACGTCACGCGCCCCTCGTCCATCACCACCACGCGGTCGACCAGTCCGAGCAGCACGCGCACGTTGTGCTCGATCACGACGAGCGTCCCGCCGCGCTCGGCCTGCACCTGGCTGATCAGCGCGCAGATCTCGCCGGCGCCGGTGTCGTTCATCCCGGCGGCGGGCTCGTCGAGCAGCAGCAGCCGCGGCCGGCCGGACAGCGCCCGGGCCAGCTCGAGGCGCTTCATCTGCCCGTAGGACAGGTTCACCGCGAAGTGCTCCTTGCGGTGGCCCAGCCCGACCAGGTCGAGCAGCTCGTCGGCCTGCCCGCGCTCGGCGACCCGGCGGCGGTGGCCCGCCGGGGTGGGCACCAGCGCCGACAGCAGAGAGCGGGGCATCCGGTGGTGCGCCCCGGCCAGCACGTTCTCCCGCGCCGTCAGGTCGCCGAACAGCCGCAGCGACTGGAACGTGCGTGCCACGCCGAGCGCGGCCATCGCGTGCAGCGGCCGGCCGGTCAGCTCGACGTCACCGAGGTGGATCGTGCCCTCGTCGGGCTTCTCCACCCCGGTCAGGACGTTGAACAGCGTGGTCTTGCCCGAGCCGTTCGGGCCGATGATGCCGACCTTCTCGCCCTCGTGGACCACCAGGTCGACGCCGTCCAGCGCCTGCACGCCGCCGAACGCCTTGCGCACGCCCGCGATCCTCAGGTCCGCGCTCACCGGTCCGCCCCCGGCCCGTCGTCGGCCGCGCCGGTGACGCGCCGCCAGAGCCTCCGGGACAGGTCCGCCACCACGCGCAGCGGGCCGGTCAGCCCGGTGGACTGCCCGAACGCGGTGCGCCCGAGCAGGCCCTGCGGCCGCAGCACCATCAGGACGACCAGGATCAGGCCGCCCACGCCAAGCTGGTACTCCACCAGCGAGCGGAACACCTCCGGGATCAGCACCATGATCGAGGTACCGACCACCGAGCCGACCAGCGAGGCGAGCCCGCCGATGATCGTCATCAGCATCAGCTGCAACGACACGTCGAGCGAGAAGCTGGTCGGGTTCACGAACTGCAGGTAGTGCCCGAGCACCGAGCCGGCCATCCCGGCCAGCACCGTGCCGTAGGCGAAGGCGTAGGTCTTGTAGCGGGCGACCGGGATGCCCTGCGCGGCCGCACCCATCTCGTCGTCCCGCAGCGCCTGCCAGGCCCGCCCGATCGGTGAGCCCACGATCCGCCAGGTCGCGGCGAACACGATCACCAGCAGCCCGATCGCCAGCCAGTACATCGACCGCGGGGTGCTGAACTCGAACGAGCCGATCGTCGGGCGGGTCAGCCCGGGCAGGCCGCTGGGGCCGCGGGTCAGCGTGACCCAGTTCAGCGCGACGACGCTGAACATCGAGCCGAACGCGATCGTCACCAGCGAGAGGAAGTCGCTCTGCACCCGCAGGCACGGCACCGCGACGACCAGCCCGACCACGCCGGCGACCACCGCACCGGCGGCGAAGCCACCGAGCCAGGGCCAGTCCCAGCGCTCCACCACCAGCGCGGAGGTGTAGGCGCCGAGACCGAAGAACGCGGCGTGCCCGAGCGTCAGCATCCCGGTGTACCCGGTGATCACGTTCTGCCCGATCGTCACCACGCTGTAGATGAAGATCACCGTCATCACGCGCAGCACGTAGGGCTGGCTGGTCGCGAACGGCACCAGGGCGAGCAGCGCCGCGGCGAGCACCAGCAGCGGCACCCGGACGTCCCGGCCGCGCAGCAGCACGGCGGCCCGGCGGCGGGCGACGGGCGGGGCGAGGAATCGCGTGGCCATCGCGCTCAGGCCCGCTTCGTCATGCGCGTGCCGAACAGGCCGGCCGGCTTGAGCACGAGGATCAGCACGATCAGGACCAGCGCGACGCCGTTCTTGTACCCGGAGCCGAGCACCGCGCCCGCGAACGCCTCGACCACCCCGAGGATCAGGCCGCCGACCAGCGCACCGTAGATGTTGCCGACACCGGCGATCATCACCGCCGCCCAGGCCTTCATCGTGCCGAGCAGCCCCATGCCGATGTAGGTGGCGTTGTAGTACGCGGAGAACATCACGCCGCCGACCACGCCGAGCACACCCGCGATCGCGTAGATCCCGACGATCACCCGGTTCACGTCGATGCCCATGTAGCTGGCCGCCTCGATGTCGGCGCAGACGGCTTTCGTCGCATTGCCGACCTTGGTGCGGGACAGCATCAGCGACATCAGCGCGACCAGCACCACGGAGACCACGAGGATGACGATCGAGTCCCAGCCGATCGAGGCGCTGCCGATGGTGATCCGACCGGTGGGAAGAAAGCTCGGGAACGGTTTTGTGCTCGCACCCCAGAGTGCTTGCGCCAGGGATCTGAGCACCAGCGCGGCACCGAGCGCGCTCACCATCGGGACGATTCTGTTGGCATGGCGGACGGGTCGGTACGCGAACCGTTCCGTCACCATCCCGAGCAGTGCGCCCGCGAGACAGGCGAAAGCGATCGCGGCCCAGACCGGCGCACCCGACTCGATGATGGTCAGCGCGATGAAGGTGCCGAACATGTAGAGGTCGCCGTGCGCGAAGTTGATGAGGTACAGCACGCTGTAGACCATCGAGTAGCCGACGGCGA
The DNA here is from genome assembly GCA_036404115.1 of Cellulomonas sp. Classification (GTDB taxonomy): domain Bacteria; phylum Actinomycetota; class Actinomycetes; order Actinomycetales; family Cellulomonadaceae; genus Cellulomonas. The sequence goes on along the minus strand of DASWPG010000048.1, from coordinate 144,434 downwards.
TCAATGCGTAGATCGAGCCGGCGGCCAGACCGTTGGACAGCTGCTGCAGCCAGTACGCGGTGTCCACGTCACCTCCAGTCGTGCGGGTTCGGCCAAGGGAAGGGCGGTGACCGGGAGGGCGGCACGGCGGCCGCCCTCCCGGCTGCTCACGCGTCGACGAGCGAGAGCTCGGTGAGGATGACCGTCTTGGGACCGATCAGGTTGTCCCAGACCTGCGGCCCGACCACCGGGAGCACCGCCAGGTCCTCCTCGACCACCTGCCCGAGGGTCGGGTAGCTCATGTCCTCGGTGACCTCGCCGTACTTGATGCACATGCCACCGGCCTTGCCCGCGGTGAGGAACAGCGTCACGCGGCCGACCGGCTCGTCGTGCAGGTTGTCCTTGTCCGCCTCGGCCTCGCTGAACGTCGCCGAGTGGGTGAACGGCATGTTCAGCCAGTACAGGAGCTCCCCGGCGACCAGCGTGTGCAGCTGGACGGACGTCATCGGCAGACAGCTGGTGAACCAGGACCAGACGTGAGGGTTCTTCTCGGTCGGCGCGATGCGCACGCTGGCGCCCAGCACCGGCCACGACACCTTGATCAGCTCGCTCATCAGGCGACCTCCCCCTCGTACGCGGCGGCCGCCGCCAGCGCGAAGTCCCGGGTCATCGGCTGGTAGGCGTAGCCGAGGTTCCACGGGTAGTAGTGGTGGATCCAGGCGTTCAGGTGCGACCCGTAGACGAGGACCTCGTTGACGACCTCCTCCATCTGGTCGAGCGTGCCGATCTCGTCGTAGACCGACAGCACCGCCTGGACGTGCTCCCAGCACCGGTGCAGGCCGCAGTCGCCGATGAAGCCGGCCGGCTGCGGGACGAAGTTCTCGAACATCGTCTTGGCCTGCGCCAGCGTGAAGTCGCCGGACTGGACCAGCCGCACGATCTGGTACGAGTACGCAGCGACGTACCGGGCGTCGTTCGCGATGAAGAACCACGCCATGAACGGCAGGCCGTGGTACCCCGTACCCTTCTCGAACATCCGGAGGTGGAACATCTTGACGACCTCGACGGGTGCTTCCGTCTGGGCGGCCAGGTTGTCGGCCCGCAACGCATCGAGGACCGCTTGGTAGCTCATTGCCTCTCCATTCTGACGACGAGCAGGCATGCCCGCTGGATCGCACCCGGGCCGGCGGTGGAGTCACCATCCGCGCTTCTCGGGCACACCACGACGCTACGGCCGTGCAGAATGCGGCGGAGCACTTCTCCCGCACTTCGAGAACAGGCGGTCGACCATGATTCGTGCGTGTTTCTCGACGGTGACGCCGATGCGTCGTCCCGCGGTCAGCGACCAGCGGAGAGCAGGTCGACCGCCTGCCGCAGCACCGCGCCGGCGTCCCCGACGACGCCGTAGGACGCGGCCCCGAACACCGGCGCGTGCGGGTCGACGTCGACCGCGACCACCGTCGTCGAGGCCGCCACGCCCGCCAGGTGCTGCAGCGCACCGGACACCCCCACCGCGACGTAGACGCGCGGGGCGATCTGCTGGCCCGACTGGCCGACCAGCAGGTGACCGGCCACGCCCCCGGCGTCCACCACCGCACGCGTCGCACCCACCGCGCCGGCCAGCAGGTCGGCCAGCCGCTCGACCAGGTCGAGGTGCCCGATCGCACCGCGCCCGGCACCGACGACGACCGTCGCCCGGGCCAGGGACGGCCTGGCCGCCGCGTCCAGGGCCTGGTCGGACCCGACCCGCACGCCGGCCCAGCGGTCGGGCAGCGCGGCGGCCGTGCGGAGCACGACGGGTACAGCCACGGGTGCCGGCTCGGCCGCGGTCTCGGGCGCCGGTGCCGGCCCGGCACCGCCCACCAGCAGCGTCACCACCGCGGGCCGGCCCGACGGACGCGTCCCGACCGACCACCGGCCCGCCGCGGGGCGTGTCGTCACCACGGGGCCGTCGTGCACCGACACCGCCCCGACCACGAGGTCCGCGTCCAGCCGCAGCGCTGCGAGCGCCGCCGCCTCGTCCGTCTCGGGCGTCGCGGCGGCGAGCACCCAGGACGCCGCGTGGCGGACCGCGGCGTCCGCGAGCGCCGCGCCCGCGACGTCGGACCACCAGGGCGGCAGGCCACCGGTCGGCACGCCGCCGTCCCGCACCTCCTCGACCGGCACCGGCCCTGCCTGCACCGACTCGATCAGCACCGCTCCGGCCGCACCCAGCCGGGCCGCGTGCGGCGCCGGGTCCGCGCCGACCAGCACCACGATCACGAGTCCGAGCGTCCCGGCGACGCGGACCGCGTCCAGCTCGTGCGCGCCGACCCCGCCGGCGCCGTCGTCCCCGGCCCCGGCGAGCACGACGACCGCCGCGGCAGCCCCGGCGGTCCCAGCGGCCCCGGCCGTCATCGGGCGTCCCCGCGCGCCGGCGTGCCGAGCACGTCGAGCTCGCGCAGCCAGTCGACCAGCGCGCGCCCGCCGCTCCCCTCGTCGCGCACCAGCACCGCCGCGCCGCGGTCCGGACCGGCCGCCCAGGTCGTGGCGGCGACCGGCCGGGGCGTCACCGGCTCGGCCAGGTCGTCCAGCCTCCAGCGCTCGACCGTGCGGCGACGTGCCGCGAGCACCGCCGCGAAGCCGGGCGCCGCCGGCTGCCCCAGCGCCTCGCCGACCGCGACCAGCGCGGGCAGCGGCGCCCGCAGCCGGCGGCGGTGCGTCACGGTCAGCTGCTCCACGACGACCTCGTCCCCGTCGACCTCGACCGAGACCGCCCTGCCCAGCACCGGCAGGCCGAGCAGCGCACCGACCTGCGCCGCCACCACGCCCGTCCCCGCGTCGGCCGACCGGGCGGCGGCGAGGACCAGCCGGGCGCCGCCGAGCGTCCGCACGGCGGCGGCGAGCACCCGGGCCGTCGTCGTGACGTCGGCCCCGGCGAGCCGGTCGTCCTCGACGTGCACCGCGCGGTCGGCGCCGAGCTCCAGCGCCCGGCGCACCGCCCGGTCGGCGCCGGCCGGCCCCATCGTCACCGCGACGACCTCGGCCCCGGGCCCGCCGGCCAGCCGGACGCCGAGCCCGGTCGCGCACTCGTCGGGCTCGGCCAGCAGCAGGCTCGTGCGGTCGATCCCGTCGGCGGTGCGCACGACCTCGTCGGGCGTCGCCTTGACCAGCACGACGATGCGCACGGCGGGCGCGGCGCCTTCGGCGATCGTCATCTTCGGCCGTCCTCGGCTCACATGCCCTCGACGACCCAGGCGTCGCCCTTGGAGGGCTCGCCGAGACCGGCCGCGAGCTCGCTCGCACCGCGGCGGAGCGCGCCCAGCGCCTCGCCGAACCGCTCGAAGGACGCGGTGCGCCCGACGATCGACACCGCGCACACGCACCGCCCGGACAGCAGCACCGGCATGCCGAGCGCCATCATCCCGGGGTTGACCTGGCCGTGGCTGGCCGCGTAGCCGTCGGTGCGGATCCGATCGATCTCGTCGCGCACCTCCTGCGCCGACGGCGTCGCGCTGGTGTAGCGGCGCAGCCCCCGGGCGAGCACCCCCTCGATGATCGACGGCGGGGCGTAGGCGAGCAGCGGTGTGACCGAGGCCCCGGCGTGCAGCGCCCGCACCTCGCCGGGCGCGAACGACACCTGGTAGCGCGGCAGCGCGCGGAGCACGTCCAGGATCAGCGCCGCGGTGTGCACCCGCACCGCGAGGATGGCCGTCAGGCCGGTCGCGACGCGCATCCGGCGCAGCACCGGCTCGGCCAGCCCGACCAGGTGGTCCTCGCTGGCGTCCTGGTCCCGGAACCGCGGGCTCGGCAGCAGGCTGCCGTCGACCTGCAGAAGGAACCGCGCCTCGCGCAGCTGGCGGACGTAGCGGTAGGCGGTGGACAGCGGCATGTCGAGCTGCTCGGCCATGTCGGCGATCCGCACGCAGCCCGCGCGCTGCACCAGGTCGAGGATCTCCAGTCCGCGGCTCAGCGTCGCCATGCCGTCGGTGCGCTCGGCGGGGCGCACCAGCCGCAGCGGGCGGTCGTGCTGGTCGGCCCGGGCTGCTGGCATGTCGACCCCATCCTCACGAGCGGGTGCGCAGCGCGCACGGCGACAGCCGCACAGTACGAAGGGAAGGGCGCTCGGTCGCAGTGGCTTCTCATGCTGCGGTAATCGCGACCGCGGCAGGCTAACGGCACGTAAACGCTGCTCGGGGACCGCGGCCGGCAGGCCGTCCGGCGGCTACCGTGACGCCGTGCCGAGACAGGAGGACTGATGCGCGTCGTGGTCGGGATCGCCGGTGCGTCGGGGGCGGCCGTCGCCGTCGAGACCCTGCGCCAGCTGGCGGCGGCCGGGGCCGAGACCCATCTCGTCGTGAGCAGGTGGGGCGCCGCGACCCTCAAGCACGAGACCGGGCTCAGCACCCGCGACCTCGCCGGCCGGGTGCACGCGCTCTACCGGAACGAGGACCTCGCGGCGCCGATCTCCAGCGGATCCTTCCCGGTGGACGCGACGGTCGTCGTGCCGTGCAGCGCCCGCTCGCTCGGCGCGATCGCCTCCGGCGCTGGTGACACGCTGCTCGCCCGGGCCGCCGACGTCGCGCTCAAGGAGCGCCGGCGCCTGGTGCTCGCGCTGCGGGAGACCCCGCTGTCCGCGATCCACCTGCGCAACGCGCTGGAGGTGACGCACGCCGGCGCGATCGTCTGCCCCCTGACGCCGGTGTTCTACAGCCTGCCGACCACCGTGGACGAGGTGGTGCACGACCTCGCCGAGCGCGTCGTCTCGCTGTGCGGCATCGAGCAGCCCGCCGCGATGGTCTGGGGCCAGGACCTCGACCTGCACTCGACCCCGGCCTGGCGCGACCGGGCGGCGGCACCCGGGGCCACGGGGCCGACGGACCGCGCGCCGGAAGACCTCGCCCGGTAGACCACCGCGATCAACGGCGCCCCGCGTTCGACCCGTGGACACCGTCTTGGACAGTTCCACCCGAGGCTCTACCGTGGTGAGGCTAGCCTTACCTCACTCCTGATGGACGGCCGGCCACCCCTGACCCCGGCCCCACAGGAGCACCTGCCCGGTGAACGCACCCCGCCTCGGCCTGTACGACCCGACCCGCGAGCACAGCGACTGCGGGGTCGGCTTCATCAGCCGTAAGGACGGCGTCCAGGACCACGACGTGATCGTCCGGACGCACCAGGCGCTGTGCGCCATCCCGCACCGCGGCGGCATGTCCGCCGAGGGCGTCGGCGACGGTGCCGGGGTCAACCTCGACCTGTCCGTCGAGTTCTTCAGCGCGCTCACCGGCCGCCCGCTGCGGGCCGGCGGGTTCGGCGTCGGCAACTTCTTCCTGCCCGCCGACCCCGCCCGCACCGACGAGGCCCGCGCCCTGGTCACCGCCGCGCTCGAACGCTCCGGGCTGCGCCTGCTGCTGGTGCGCGACGTGCCCGTCGACCACACGGTGACCCGGCCCGCCGCCGTGGCGCTCCAGCTGCCGATCGTGCAGTGGGTGTTCGAGGCGCCGCAGGACTGGGACCGCACCCGTGCCGACCGCGCCGCCAACGCCGCCCTGCTGGAGATCGAGCAGCAGGCGTACGCCGACCCCGCGCTGCGCGGCCTGTACCCGCTCTCGCTCAGCGTGCGCACCCAGGTGCTGAAGGGCCGGCTGAACTCCGGGGAGGTCATCCCGTACTTCCGCGACCTGGCCGACCCCCGGCACGCGGTGCGCACCGTGTACTTCCACACCCGGTTCTCCACCAACACCGAGCCGCACCCGTCGATGGCCCAGCCGTTCCGGCTGATGGCGCACAACGGTGAGCTGAACACCGACCGGAAGAACCGGCTGACGGACGAGGCGCTCGCCCGCGCCCGGGACCGCCGGATCGTGCGCCCGCCGGGCCAGTCCGACTCCAGCCGGCTGGACCAGACGCTCACCAGCCGGGTGTTCGACGACGGTCTGGACCTGGTCGAGGCGATCGTCTCGCTGATGCCCCCGGCCTGGGAGAACGACAGCACGCTGGCCCCGCCGGTGCGCGCCATGCTGGAGTACTTCTCGCTCTACGAGGAGAAGAACGACGGCCCCGCGGCGCTGATCTTCAGCGACGGCGACGTGATCGGCGCCCGGCTCGACCGGCTCGGCCTGCGCCCACTGCGCACCGTGGAGACCGACACCTACCTGGTGGTGTCCTCCGAGGCCGGCCAGGTGCCGTTCCCCGCCGCGGAGGTCACGCACCGCGGCCGGATCGAGGCCGGCGGCATGCTGCACCTGGACCACCGCACCGGCCGCGTCCAGCGCACCCGCGAGACGCTCGAGGAGCTCGCCGGACGCCGGGACTACACCGCGCTGCTGGCCGTCGCCCGGGTGAACGTCGCGGACCTGCCGGCCCCCGACGTCCGCAGCACCGACTCGCTCGGCTACGACGGCGACCTGAGCCTGCCCGGCCGGTACGTCGCGTACAGCCTCAGCCAGGAGAGCTTCCGGTTCATGACCGACCCGATGCTGGCCACCGGCGCCGAGCGGATCTCCGCGATGGGCTACGGCAACGCGATCAACGCGCTCGCGGACGCCGAGGGCGGGGTCGCCAAGTACTTCTCCCAGCGCTTCGCCCAGGTCACGAACCCGCCGCTGGACTCGATCCGCGAGGCCGACGGGATGAGCATGCGCGTCGCGCTGGGCAGCAAGCCGGACCGGGGCGGTGCGCTGGCCCGGCAGATCGTGCTGGAGTCCCCGGTGCTGTCGCACCTGGAGATGGTGCAGCTGCGCGTGCAGTCCGAGGTGCCGCTGCACCGGCTGGACATCCTGTACCGGCCGGTGCCGGACGACGAGGACGCGAACGCCGCGAGCCTGCTCGCCGCGCTGGACGCGCTGTGCGACGGCGTGGAGGAGCTCGCCCGCCGCAGCGGCGGCATCATCGTGCTCAGCGACCGCGCAGTGTCCAGCGACCGGGCGCCGGTCCCGCTGGTGCTCGCGATCGCCGCCGCGAACCAGCGGCTGATCGAGTCCGGCATGCGGCAGCGGGTCTCGCTGGTCGCCGAGAGCGGCCAGCTGCCGTCCTCGCACCACGTCGCGACGGCCCTGGGCTTCGGCGCCAGCGCGGTGTACTGCCTGACCGCCCGGCTGCGGGCCGAGGAGAAGTACCCCGCCACACCCGCGCCGGCCCGCGCGACCACCACCACCGACCTCGCCTTCGAGCGATTCCGCAAGGCGGCGCTGAAGTCGCTCGCCAAGACGATGGGGCGGGTCGGGCTGTGCACCGTCGAGAGCTACATCGGCGGGGAGTTCTTCGAGCCGAACTACCTGGACACCCGTGACCCGGTGCTCGCCCGGTGCTTCCCGCACCTGGACGCGCCGGCCGGCGGCGTGGGCTTCGCCCGGATCGCCCAGGCGTCCACCGAGTGGCACCAGCGGGCCGTGCAGGTCGACTCCGACGGCCAGATCCCGCTGCTGGGGCTGTTCAAGGAGCGGTCCGACGGCGCAGGGCACTCGTTCGGCCTCACCGCGGTGCGCGGCTTCGCCGGGATGACCGACGAGGCCCCGACGTTCACCGGCCCGGACGACGCGCCGCGCGAGCTCGGCAGCCTCACGCTCGGCCAGCTGTCCGACTCGTTCGGCCTGACCGACGACGCCTACCGGAACACCGGCTTCGCGGCACTCACCGACGAGCAGATCGACACGTTCGCCCCGACCCCCGGCTACCGGGAGTTCCTCGCGAGCACCGCCGCCGAGCGGGCCCGTCGCCCCTCCGCGCTGCGGGACGTGCTCGCGCTGCCGGCCGACGTCACCGCCCTGCGCACCGCGGCCGAGCTGCACCGCGAGCTCGGCCGGTTCTCTGCGCTCGGCAACGCCTCGGTGCTGGTGCGCGGCCTGACCGCACGCCAGGACGGCGACCGGCACCACCTGCGGCTCGACCCGCTGCCGCGCCCCGCCGGGCAGCCCGGTGCCGGCGCCGAGGAGTCCGCCGCCGCGGCGGAGCACGCCCGGCACCAGGCGCTGGGCGACGCCCTCGCCGCCGGCCTGCCCGGGATCACCGCCCGGCACGTCGACGAGGCCGGCCTGCACCTGACCGCCGAGGGGGACGCGCACACCTACCTCGCGCTGCTGCGCGCCGCGCCCGGCCCGGTGCCGCTGGCCGAGGTCCAGCCCGCGCACGAGATCACCCGCACGCTGGCCTCCGGCGCGATGAGCCACGGCGCGCTGGTCGCCACCGCGCACGAGGCGGTCGCGCACGGCACCAACATGGTCGGCGGGATGTCGAACTGCGGCGAGGGCGGTGAGCACCTGACCCGGTACGGCACCATCCGCGGCTCCCGGATCAAGCAGTTCGCCTCCGGGCGGTTCGGCATCTGGGCCGGCTACCTGGCCGACCCGATGCTGCAGGAGCTGGAGATCAAGATCGGCCAGGGCGCCAAGCCCGGCGAGGGCGGCCAGCTGCCGGCCCCGAAGGTGACGGTCGACATCGCGGCGGCCCGCGGCGGCACCCCCGGCATCGAGCTGGTGTCCCCGCCGCCGCACCACGACACCTACTCGATCGAGGACCTGGCCCAGCTGATCCACGACTGCAAGGCCGCCCGGGTGCGCGTCGTGGTCAAGCTGGTCTCCTCCGAGGGCATCGGCACCATCGCCGTCGGTGTGGCCAAGGCCGGCGCCGACGTGATCAACGTCGCCGGCAACACCGGCGGCACCGGCGCCGCCCCGGTGACCAGCCTGAAGTACGCCGGCCGCAGCGCCGAGATCGGCATCGCCGAGGTGCACCAGGCGCTGTGCGCCAACGGCCTGCGGGACAAGGTCACGCTGCGCTGCTCCGGCGCGCACCAGACCGGCTCGGACGTGGTGACCTCCGCGCTGCTCGGCGGCGACGGGTTCGAGTTCGGCACCACCGCGCTGATGATGCTCAAGTGCGTGATGGCCAAGAACTGCAACATCAAGTGCCCGGCCGGGCTGACCACCAACGCCGAGGTGTTCGACGGCGACCCGCGGGCGCTCGCGCAGTACCTGCTGAACATCGCGCACGACGTGCGCGCGATCCTGGCCGGCCTCGGCCTGCGGTCGCTGCGCGAGGCCCGCGGGCGCGGTGACCTGCTGCAGCTGCTCGACCACCCGGCCGCCGTCGGCCGCCTCGACGTGCGCGCGATGCTCGCCCCGGTGGTCAGCCGCACCGTGACCGACCCGGTCTACCTGGAGAAGGACTACGCGGTGGACGACCGCCTGCTCGCCGTGGTCCGCGCCGCGCTGGTGGACCGCGCCGAGCCCACGGTACGGATCGCGGACGTCGAGCTGGGCAACGCGGACAAGTCCGTCGGCGGCCAGCTGTCGATCGACGTGGAGCGGATGCTGAACCACGAGCTCGACCCGGAGCTGCTGGCCGGGCTGCCGGCCGCCTCGCGCGACCGTCGCGGCCGCTGGTCGCTGCGGCCCGGCGCGGTGCTCGTCACCACCACCGGCTCGGCCGGTCAGTCCTACGGCGCGTTCGGCAACGACGGCATCCAGCTGGAGCACACCGGCACCGCGAACGACGGGGTCGGCAAGAGCCTCGGCGGTGGCCGCCTGGTCGTGCACTCCCCCGGCGGCGGCAGCCCGGAGCCCGGCGGCAACGTGCTGATCGGCAACTTCGCCCTGTTCGGCGCCACCGGCGGCCGGCTGTTCGTCGAGGGCCAGGCCGGCGACCGGTTCGCGGTGCGCAACTCCGGCGCCACCGCCGTCGTCGAGGGGATCGGCGAGTTCGGCTGCGAGTACATGACCAGCGGCACCGTGCTGAACCTGGGCGCGGTCGGCAAGGGTCTGGGCAACGGGATGAGCGGCGGGTTCCTGTACCAGTACGACCCCCGCGGCGAGCTCGGCGGGCGGGTCAGCCACGACTCGCTGCTGACCTTCCCGGTCACCGACCCGACGCACGGCTCGTTCCACGAGGAGGCCGTGCTGGAGCTGCTGCGGCTGCACGTCGCGGCCACCGGCTCCGCGCTCGGCCGGTACCTGCTGGAGCACTGGCTCACCGAGCGGGAGCACGTGGTGTGCGGAATGCCGAAGGCCCTGCTGCTCTACCAGGACGCCGAGGCGATCCTGGCGGACAAGGACCGCAAGGAGCTGCTGGACGAGCTGTCCACCGCGATCGCGACCGACAAGGTCCGCGCGATCAAGCTGGACTACCGGGACCGGCGGTTCCTGCTCGGCGGCCGCACCCCCACGTCCGACCCCGCGGCCGCCGGCGAGGCGTTCGAGCTGCTGGCCGCCTACACGGTGCTGGCGATCGCCCAGGACGTCGCGCGCGAGCGGCTGCCGCAGGCCGGCGGCCCGGACGACCCCGGGCTGCAGCGCATGGTGCGCACCCTGATCCTCACCGAGGACTTCTTCGTGATGCAGCGGGTGCAGCGCTACCTGCGCGGCACGCTGGAGCAGTTCGGCGACGGCGAGCTGGCCGGGATGATCGCCTCGAAGCGGCTGGACGACTACGTGCGCTCGCTGCGGATGCGCAACGTGCAGAGCATGGACGGCATCGGCACCCTGGGCTGGATCGCCGACCAGCAGCAGCGCAACTCGCGGATCGTGGACGCCGCCCGGGTGGACGAGATCCTGTCCACCGCTGCGCTGGCCGACCTGGCACGGATGGCGGACGCCCGGTGACCGCGCTGCACCTGCCCGTCGACGCCCCGTTCACCGAGGCGCAGCAGGCCTGGCTGTCCGGCTTCCTGGCCGGGCTCGCCGCGCAGCGCCAGGTGTTCGGGCCCGCGCCCGGGGAGTCCGCCGCGCCCGCTCTCACCGTCCAGGTGCTGTACGGCACCCAGACCGGCACCTGCGAGGACCTCGCGCAGCGGCTCGCGCAGGCCGCCGGGCCGCTCGGGCTGCACGCCGAGGTGACCGCCCTGGACGACGTCGAGCTGGACCGGCTGGCCGCGATGAGCCACGTGCTGGTGGTCACCTCGACCTACGGCGAGGGCGACATGCCGGACAACGCCGAGCTGTTCTGGCAGGCGCTGCACGCGGAGTCCGCCCCGCGCCTGGAGCAGCTCCGGTACGCCGTGCTCGGGCTGGGCGACACCGGCTACGACGACTTCTGCGCCGCGGGCCGGCTGCTCGACCTGCGGTTCGAGCAGCTCGGCGCGACCCGGCTGGCACCCCGGGTGGACTGCGACGTCGACTTCGAGGACCCGTCCACGGCCTGGATGGACGCCATCCTCGCCCAGCTCGCCGCCGAGACCCCGGCCGGGATCGCCGGCGGGGTCGGCGGGGTCGCGGTGGCCGACGGCAGCACCGGCGGCCCCGGTGCCGGCAGCTCGCCGGCGCCGGCCCGCACGACCCCGCAGTGGACCAAGCGCCACCCGTACCCGTCCCGCCTGGTGGCGAACCGGCTGCTGTCCGCGCCGGGCAGCGCCAAGGAGATCCGGCACCTCGAGCTCGACCTGGGCGGCTCCGGCATCACCTACTCCGCCGGCGACGCGCTGAACGTGATGCCGCGCAACGACCCCGCCCTGGTGGCCGCGCTGCTCGACCACCTGGGCGCATCGGCGGACCACCCGGTGGACGACGCCCCGCTCGGCGACGTGCTGACCGACGGCCGCGAGATCGCCACCCCGTCCAAGGACCTGATCGCCCTGCTCGCCGAGCGCGCACCGGGCAGCGAGCTCGCCGCCGTCGTCGCCCGGGGCGAGCGCGAGCCGCTGGACCGCTGGCTGTGGGGCAAGGACACTCTGGACCTGCTCCGCCTGACGCAGGTCCGCCCGGACGTCGCCGAGCTGCTCGGCGTGCTGCGCCCCCTGCAGCCGCGCGCGTACTCGATCTCGTCCAGCCCGCTGGCCAGCCCGGACCGGATCCACCTGACCGTGGCGTCCGTGCGGCACGGCACCGAGCGGGTGCACGGCGGTGTCTGCTCGACGCACCTGGCCGACCGGCTGGGCGCCGACGACCCGGTCGGCATCTCGCTGCTGCCGAACGCCGCGTTCGGCGTCCCGGACGACGACGCCCCGCTGATCATGATCGGGCCGGGCACCGGCATCGCCCCGTTCCGCGGCTTCCTGCACGAGCGGGCGGCGCGCGGGGCCGCGGGCCGCAGCTGGCTGTTCTTCGGCGACCAGCACCGGGAGACGGACTTCATCTACCAGGACGAGATCGAGGGCTTCCTGGACCGCGGCGTGCTGACCCGGACCGACCTGGCGTTCTCCCGCGACCAGGCCGAGAAGGTCTACGTGCAGACCCGGATGCTCGAGCAGGGCGCGGACCTGTACGCCTGGTTGCAGGACGGCGGCCACGTCTACGTGTGCGGCGACGCGTCCCGGATGGCCAAGGACGTCGAGTCCGCGCTGCTCCAGGTGGTCGCCACCCACGGCGGCCAGGACCGCGACGGTGCGGCCGACTACCTCGCGCGGCTCAAGCGCGAGAAGCGCTACGTCAGGGACGTGTACTGATGCACCAGGACCAGCACGAGCCCGTCGGACCGACCGGGTGCACCTGCGGCTGCGGCTGCGGTGCCCCCGACCGGACGCACCGCACCACCCGGACCGACAGCCGCGAGGTGCTCGGTGCGCTCGGGATGCTCACCCAGGCGGTCGCCGCGACCGGCGGCTGGTGCGCCGCGCTGACCCAGCTCGGCCGGTACGGCCCGGGCAGCACCACCCACGGGGCGCTCGACGTCCGGTCCGGCCGGATCGACCTGCGGCTGGACGCGGCGAGCATCACCGCCGCCACGATCGGCGAGGGCAGCGGCGAGGGCGACGCCGTCGTGCACCTGATCGACGCCCAGCAGCGGTCCGCGCACCGGCTGCGGGTCGGCCCCGGCGAGGACCGGCTGGTGCTGGAGGGGCTGCTCAGAGCCGACGGCCACGGCGGCGCGGAGCTGCCCTGGTCGACCGGCGCGACGACCGGCGCGGCCGGCGGTCCGGACGCCGGGGCGCCCGACCTGCGCACCGAGGCCGGCTGGCACGACGGCGACCACCTCGCCCAGCTGGACGCCCTGGTGACCGACGGCGGGCTGGCCCGCCGGGCCGAGCTCGCGGCCAGCGGCGCCGTGCGGTACCGGCAGCTGCCCCCCGCCATGCTCCCGGACTTCCTGGAGCACCTCTCGCTGCACGCGCTCGGCGTCGGGGTGGCTGCCCTGGCCCCCGGTGCGATGCAGGCCGTGCAGGGCCCGGTGCAGACGGTGCACCGCCAGGGCAGCCGGCTGCGCGCCGTGGTGGACCGCGCCATCCTCGACCTGGACTGCTCCCGGGTCGGCGAGTGCCTGCTGACGCAGTCCTCTGGCGTGCACGGCACCACCTCGACCGTCGAGGTCTACGCAGACACCGGCCGCTGCGAGCTCGCGGTCACCCAGCTCGGCCTGGTCCCGGTGGCGGACCACGCGCACTGGGAGCACCTTGCGGAGGTGCTGCCGGCCGGCTGGTGACGCGCCCGCCCGTGACGCGCCGGCCGGTGGTAAGACCGGTCCGAGGGGTCAGCCGGCCGCGTCCAGCTCCCGGACGGCCGCGTCCAGCCGCGGGGTCGCCACGCCGAGCCGGCGGGCCTCGCGCACCGCGTCCCGCAGCACGGCGCTGGGCTCGGCCGCACGCGGATCGGTGTGCGCGGTCAGGCTGATCTGCGCGAGCGGCACGTGGCGGGTCGCCCAGGCCATCGCGACGGACGTCGGGCCCGGGTGCCGCAGCATCCGCACGGTGCCCCGGTGCCGCCGCAGATCGACGCCGCGCGCCTGGAGCACCGGCAGCAGCTCCGCGCCGGTCGCCATCGCGTCCCGGAGCCCGGGGCGGTTCCCGACCAGACCGACCAGCCCGCCGTGCCGGAGCCCCTGGGCGTGCATCCCGACGTCCTGGGCGAAGTGCAGCCACAGCCAGCCGCGGATGTCGGGCTCGGACCGGACCGAGAAGCCGGCCTGCCGGAGCAGCGACCGCAGGGCGGCCTCCCGCGGGCTCGGCCGGTCGCCGGCGGAGCCGAGCACCACCGTGCGCAGCAGCGCGCCGTGCAGCACCCCGTCGGCGTCGAAGCCGCCGCCGGCCGACGGGAACCCGAGCACGACCTGGTCGGCCGGCAGCGGCGCGAGCACGGCTGCCGGCTCGTCCCACAGGTTGCCGAGCACCAGCACGGTGGCGCGGCCGACCCGGGACGCCAGGTCGGCCGCCGCCGCGGCGAGGCTCTGGTGCGCGACGGCGAGCACGACCAGGTCGCGCTCGTCCCCCGCGAGGTCCTCGCGCAGCCGGGTCGGCATCGTCGTGCGCACCCGTCGCCCGAGCGGCGAACGGCGGGCGTCCAGGAGGTCCGTGCGGACCTGCGGCCCGTACCCGGAGGCGCGACCGGGCCGGACCAGGAACTCGACCTCGTGGCCGGCCTCCTGCCACACCTGGCCGTAGATCGTCGCGACCACCCCGCGACCGATCAGCAGGATCCGCATCCGCGCTCCTCGGGATAAAGTGGAGACCGTCTCCGCTCAGGCACGATATGGAGGCGATCTCCAGCTGTCAACGGGAGGGACGATGGCCGAGAGCAGACCCCTGCGTGCCGACGCCCGCCGCAACCGGGCCGCGATCGTCGCTGCCGCGCGCGCTGCCTTCGACCGCGACGCACAGCTGCGCTTCGACGACTTCGCCGGGCTCGCCGGCGTCGGCGTGGGCACCCTCTACCGGCACTTCCCGACCCGGGAGGCGCTGGCCGCCGCCGTCTACCACGACGAGGTCGGCGCGCTCTGCGCCCGCGCCCGCTCCTCCGGCGCACCCCCCGGGGAGAGCCTGGCGGCGTTCCTGCGGGGCTTCACCGAGTACGTCGTCGCGCACGCGGCGCTGGCCCGGACGCTCGCGGCCCTGGTCGCCCCGGACGTCCAGGCCGACGGCGGCGACGAGCTGGAGCGCACGGTGGCCGAGCTGGTCGCCCGGGCCGCCGACCACGGCGCCGTCCGCCCCGGCACCCTCCCTGGCGCCGTGCTGGTCGTGCTGCACGGCATCGGCTCGTCCGCCGACCGGCCGGACTGGCCCGCCGAGGCCCGCTCGGCGGTCGAGCTGCTGATCGCCGGGCTGAGACCGGACTGACCGGCACCGCACCGGCGGTCGTCGCCGCACCGTGGCGCACCCCGGTCAGACGCAGGTGGCCGGCCGCTCCACGTCGCTGCCTGCGATCCGGTCCCGCTCCGGGCCGGTCAGCGGATCGCCGGTCACCCGCAGCGCGGCGCAGGCGCGCAGGTCGACATCATCTGGACGATGAGCTCACCGACCGATCCGGGGGTGCCCGGCAGCCCGAGCATCGCCTGGAGCTCGTTCGGCCACGCCGAGACGGTCTCCACCCCGGGCGCACCGACCGTGCTGCCCGCCGCGGAGCCCGCCAAGGTCGGCGTCGGCCTGGTGTTCGGTGGCCTCCAGGTCACCAAGGCGGTGCAGGTCGGCGCGGGCAGCACGGTGCCCGACGGGGACTTCACCCTCGCCTGCACCTGCACCGTGACCACCGATGACGGCGAGCAGGTGGTGGTCCGGGACGGCACCGCGACCTTCGCCCCGGACCGGCCGTGGGTCCTGACCGGGGTGCCGGCCGCCGCCGACTGCGTCGTGCACGAGGTCGACACGCTGGGCGGCTCCTCGTCGAACCCGCAGGCCGACCCCGTGCGGCTGACGGTGCCGTGGTCCGCGGACCCGGCCGCCGCCGTCGCGGTCGCGACCATCACCAACACCTTCCCGGCGACCCCGGTGCCGCCGGTCGATCCCGGGCCGCTGCCGCAGACCGGTGCCGAGGTCACCGGCGCGCTGCTGGCAGCGATCGCGCTGCTCGGCACCGGGTTCGCGCTGGTGCTGAGGGCGAGGTCGAAGCCCCGCCGGCACCGGGCGTAGCCCGGAGATGAGCACCGTGCAGCCCGGAGAAGAGCACCGTGCGCCCGGAGAAGGGCGCACGCCGCCCGCGCCCGCTCCCCCGGGTCAGGCTCCTGGGTGGGTGGCCGCGCGGGCCTGCCGCCGGACCCGGTCCTCCCGCGCCTCCAGCCCGGACCGCGGCCGGCGCAGCCCGGTGGACCGCTCGGCACCGCGCTCGCCCGGGTCGTAGGGCGGGACCGGGTCGCGCCGGAAGGTGTGACCGCGCACGACCACCTCGTCCAGGCGGCCCAGCGCGGCCAGGTCGCGCAGCGGGTCGCCGGCGACGACGATCAGGTCGGCCGCGTATCCCGGTCGCAGCACCCCGGTGACCCCCGCGAGCCCGACGGCTGCGGCGGCGCTGGAGGTCGCGGCCAGCAGCACGTCCTCCACCGGGATCCCGGACTCCTCCAGCTGGCGCAGCCCGAACAGGTAGCCGCTCGCCGGCAGCACCGCGCCGATGTCGTGCCCCGTGACCAGGCGCACCCCGTGGTCGAACAGCTGCTTGGCCCGCGGGGTGGCGGTCTCCCCCGGCACCGCCGGGTGGCTGGGCGGGCTGCACGTGTCGACGAACGTGCCCGCCTCGGCGAGTGCGTCGGCCAGCCGCGGGTCGAACTCGGTGACGCCCTCGGCGTTGATGAACGAGGCGTGCGCCACCAGGTCGATCCCGGCCCGCACCGCACGCTCGATCCCCTGGGTGCCGTGCGCGTGCGCGGCCGTCGTCTTGCCCAGCCGGTGCGCCTCGACCACCAGCGCGTCGAGCTCCTCCTGCGAGAGCTGCGCGTTCCACGGCGCCGACCCGGCGGTGCCGAACCCTCCGGTCGCCATCACCTTGATCGTGTCGACGCCTGCCTTGTGGTGGTCGCGGATCCGCCGGCGGATGTCGGTGATCGAGTCGACCTCCCCGCCGGTGGCCCAGGCGTGCCCGCCCGTCGTGGTCAGCTGCGGGCCGGACGCGACGATCCGCGGCCCCTCGACCAGCCCCCGGTCGATCGCCTCGCGCAGCGCCAC
The DNA here is from genome assembly GCA_036404115.1 of Cellulomonas sp. Lineage (GTDB taxonomy): Bacteria > Actinomycetota > Actinomycetes > Actinomycetales > Cellulomonadaceae > Cellulomonas. Next base: position 127,684 of record DASWPG010000048.1, on the reverse strand, counting down.
GTCCGCGAAGTGCCGGGCCCCGAGCGACTGCACCGTGGTGACTCCGACGGAGGCGAGCTGGCGCGCGACGGTCACCGAGCCGAGCGCGTGCCACGCCGGGTCGTGCCGAGCAGGGTCGGGGACGTCCGGCCGGGACTCGTAGGCGAACCCGCCCAGGTGGGCGTGCACCTCGATCAGCCCCGGCAGGATCGTCGCCTCGGGGTGCGGCTCGACCGGCAGGCCGGCATAGACCTCCGGGAGCAGGGAGCGGGGCCCGACCCACGCGATCGCACCGCCCTGGACCACCACCGCGGCCTGCTCGACCAGCTCCCCGCGCACCCCGGTCCACGCCCGGGCGGCCGTGAGCACCCGGTCCGGGGCCGGCAGGGTCGGGTCGTCGAGCTGGTACCCGCCGAGCCGGGCGGCCGAGCCGCTCACCGCTGCGGCTCCCAGCCCAGGCGCGGCGCGATCTCGGTCGCGAGCTGCGTCAGGATGTGCGTCCAGTCTGCCGGGCCGAGCTCGAACGGCAGCTCCACCAGGAACTCGTCCGCCGCCGCGAAGGCCGGGTCCGCCAGCAGCCTGGCCACGATCTGGTCGGTCGTCCCGGACAGGTCCGGCGCGATCAGGGTGTTGCGCCCCTGCACGGCACGGGTGCGCGGGGTCCGGGCCGCCACGTACCGCTCGAACCGCTCCCGCTGGTCGGCGGTCGCCCCGTCGGTCGGGACCAGCACGTGCGCCTGCCCCACCCGGGCGCGCTCGCCGAGCGGGTGCGCCGCGCGGAACCGGTCGATCTGGTTGCGCTGGGCGGCATCGAAGTCGGTGATGCCCTCCTCGGCCGAGCTGATGTTGCTGACCAGCAGGTTCAGCCCGGCCGCACCGGCCCACTGCGCAGAGCGCACGGACCCGGCTCCGTACCAGAGCCGGTCCGCGAGGCCGGGCGCGTGCGGCTCGACCCGGCGGGAGTCGATGTCCCCGCCGATCCCGCCGTAGGCCGCCGGCTCGCGCACCGGGTCGCCCGCCAGCAGCGAGCGCAGCCGCTCGATCCGCCCGTACGAGTAGTCCTGCTCGCGCCACCCCGCCCCGAAGACCTGGTCGTTCACCTCGTCGGAGAAGCGCGGCGGGTGCACGCTCAGCCCGATCTGCAGCCGGCCCGCCGCCAGCAGGTCGGCGACCGCCAGGTCCTCGGCCAGCCGCAGCGGGTTCTCGTGCTCCAGCGGGACGACCGCGGTGCCGAGATCGATCCGGCTGGTCCGCTGGGACAGCGCGCCGAACAGCACGGCAGGCGACCCGAGCCCGTGCTGCAGGTGCCGTGTGCGCAGCCACCCGCTGTCCAGGCCCAGGCTCTCGGCCAGCACGAACAGGTCGATCGCCTCGGTCAGGCCACGGCGCGGGTCCGCCGGGTCCAGCGGCGTGATGTGCACGAATCCGATGCGCTGCAACCTGCGCCGCTCGGGGCTCGCCATGGGGTCCTCCTCGGGTCGGGTCGTGCGGGGCTGCGGACGGCGCGGGGTCAGCCCAGGTGCCAGAGCTGGGCGGTGCCGGCCGTCCCCGGGCCCGAGGCGAGCGGCGACCCGGTCAGGTGCTCCCGACCGCTCGGCTCCTGCCACGCGGCCAGCGCCTCGCCCGGGTCCGGCAGCGGCAGCGAGCCCGTGAACCCACCCTCCGGCACGTACTCACCGTTCGCACCCCGGACCAGCCCGAGGAAGTACTGCTCCCGCTCGTCCGCGAGGCCCTGCGCGAACAGGTCACGGGCGTAGGCCCACAGGTTCGGGAAGTCCGACAGGTGCCGGACGTTCTCCTCGCCGAGGATCTCCGCGATCCGAGGGCGGTAGCCGCGCTCGTAGGACGACAGGGTGACGAACAGCCGGATGTCGGAGTCCGTCAGCGACGAGCCGAACAGGTAGCGGCGCGAGGCGAGCCGGAAGTCGTACTCCGCCAGCCGGGCGTGGAAGACCCCGATCGCGGTGCTCGCCGCAACCGGGTTCGTGGCGAACAGCACGCGGTAGGTGCCGTTGTTCACGTCGTCGAAGATCTGCTGGTTCAGCAGGTCGATCTCCGCGCGCAGCTCCACCGGGTACAGGTCGGGTGCGTCCGGGGCGTGGAACGGCTGCCAGGCGGTCTCGAAGTCGTTGCTCAGCAGGTGGTAGTTGTTGGTCACCACGGTGCCGGTCTCGACGTCGATCACCGTCGGGGAGGTGCCGCGGCCGGTGAACCCCGGGCGGGTGCGCTCGTAGAACTCGTTCAGCCGGGTCGCCCCCCAGCGCTGCGCCAGGTCGTTGTCCGCCCGGCTGATCCGCCACCCGTCGTCGTCCCGGCCGTACAGCAGCACGAACGGCACGGCCTCGCTCAGGCCGAGCAGCCGCAGCGTGATCAGCTGGCGACGCGCCCAGCCGCAGCTGACGCTGCCGAGCAGCCGGTAGCGCCCGGGCTCGGGGCGGGCCTGGTCCGGACCGTCGCCGAACCGGGTCGGGAACAGGTTGGGCTGGCGGCGGAACGCGCCGTCGTCGGTCTGCTCGACGGTGCGCTCGGGGAAGGTCGTGGTCATGATGGGGCTCCTCGTTCTGGTCAGGGCGCGACCGACCCGGGAGAGGGACGCGACGCGCAGAAGCAGTGTCCGGGGACGGCGGGTCGGATCAGCGACGACAGCGCCCGCGCAGCGACCCGCACCCGTCCGTGCGGTCACCGGGGACGGAGCACGCCGCAGCACCGACGACCGGGGTGCGACCGTTCATGACAGCTCCTGCCCGAGACCGCCGGAGCGGCACTGCGCTTGCCCCGCGCGGATGACGCGGGACCAGGTCGTTCACCCGGGGCACCCCACCGCAGCAGGGGGTTGCCGTCCAGCATGCCGGGGCATCGCGCTGGAGCTCTTGACCTCGATGAAGAGATTTCCGCCCGCCCGGGCGAAGGTCAAACACCGTCCGCGTCGCGAGATGACGTGTCAGGCACGGGCGATTCCGCGCGCGTCCCGTATCGCTGCTATTGGATGCCGATTGCACCGATACACCTCTGGTGCTACCGTCGCTACGTGACAACGCGATCAGTGATACTGGAACGAGCGGCAGGGCTCCTGGCCGAGTCGCCGACCGGCGACGTCTCCACCCGGGCGGTCTGCGAGGCCGCGGGGGTGAGCCAGCCGGTGCTGTATCGGCTGTTCGGCGACAAGGACGGTCTGCTGGCCGCCGTCGTCGACCACGTCTGGGCGCAGTACCTGGGCATGAAGCGGGCGCAGGAGCGCTCTGACGACCCGCTGGTCGACCTGCTCGGCGGATGGGACAGCCACACCGCGTTCGCACTGGAGCACCCGCACGCGTACCGGCTGCTGTTCGGCACGTCGCTGTCCGCCCGAGCCTCGTCCGCCGAGGAGGCGATGGCGCTGCTGCGCGAGAACCTGGAACGGCTCGCGGCGCAGGGCCGCCTCGCGGTCACGCCCGAGGACGCCGCCCGCATGGTGCTGGCCGCGAACACCGGCGTCTCGCTCGCGCTGCTGCTGCGCGGCGACCAGTACCCGGACCTGTCGATCTCGACGCGGCTGCGCGACACGCTGTACCGCTCCCTGCTCGTCGACGCACCGGCCCCTCTCGACGGCGGCACCTTCGTCGCGGCGACGACGCTCCGGTCGGCATTGGCGACGGGCGCCCAGGTCGATCTGCTCACCTCCGGCGAGCGCGGGCTGCTCGACGAGTGGCTGACCCGCCTGCAGCAGCCCCACCGGTCCCGCTGACCGGGCGTCCGCACGCCCCCCTCCCGACGCAGCCGCGCCGGGACACCCCCGATCCACCACGAGGTGACGAACCATGAGCAGCACAGGAACCACCACGACCCGGTCAGCACTGGTGACCGGAGGCTCGGGAGGCATCGGCCGGGCCGTCGTCGAGCGGCTGGCCGCCGACGGCTTCGCCGTGGCCGTGCACTACGCCGGGAACCGGTCCCGGGCGGACGAGCTGGTCCAGGCGATCACCTCGACCGGCGGGCGGGCCATCTCGGTCGGCGGCGACGTGGCCGACGAGCAGGCGATGGCCGCAGCGTTCGACGCGACCGAGGCCGCGTTCGGAGCGGTCGACGTCGTCGTGCACACCGCGGGCATCATGCTGCTCGCCCCGATCGCCACCCTGGACCTGGCCGACCTCGACCGGATGCACCGGACCAACATCCGCGGCACGTTCGTCGTGGACCAGCTCGCGGCCGACCGGGTACGACCGGGCGGGGCGATCATCAACTTCTCCACGACGGTCACCCGCACCCGGTTCCCGGCCTACGGGGCCTACGTCGCGAGCAAGGCCGCCGTCGAGGGGATCACCCTGGTCCTCGCCCGAGAGCTGCGCGGCAAGGACATCACTGTGAACGCCGTCGCTCCCGGCCCGACCGCGACACCGCTGTTCCTCGACGGCAAGGACGACGCGACGATCGCGGCCCTGGCCGCGGCGGCACCCCTGGAGCGCCTGGGGCAGCCCGAGGACGTCGCCGAGACCGTCGCGTTCCTCGCCGGCCCCGCCCGATGGGTGAACGGTCAGGTGGTGCACGTCAACGGCGGTCTCGCCTGACGTCGCTCGCGGCGGGTCAGCGCGCAGCCGGCGCAGGGAGCGCGTGGTCGATCAGCACCGCGGCGATCGCGGCGGCGGTCGGGAACGACGCACCGTTCAGCACCCGGCTGCGGGCCGCGGCGCCGTCGAGCAGCAGGGCGAGCTGTTCGCCGAGCTGGTCGGGGTCGGCGGCACCGGCCTCGCGGGCGGCCGCCGCGAGGCGCGCGGCGAGGGCGAGCTTGTAGTCACGGGCGTACCGGGAGGCCGGGTGCTCGGGGTCGTGCAGCTCGACGGCCGCCGCGATGTAGGGGCACATCGGCGTGGACGCCGGCAGGTCGAACGCGGCGAGCAGCTGCTGCCGGGGCGTGAGGTCCGTGCGGTCGAACACCGTGGCCATCACCTCGGGATCGAGCTGGCGCAGCTGCTCGGCGACGATCTCGTCCTTGCCGGAGAAGTGCTGGTAGGCGGTGCGCTTGGACACCTGGGCCACCGCGCAGAGCTGATCCATCCCGGTGCGGGCGATGCCCTGGTCACGGAACAGCTGCCGTGACGCGCGCAGGATCCGCTCCCGTGCCCCCCGGCCCCGGCGCCGGCCCTGCGGCCCCTTCTCCAGCTCCGTCATCCCGCCAGCGTAGCCCGCCGGGTACCGCCCGGTGTACTTAGCTTGCGCGCCGGTCGACCCGTCGGTACGTTACGGACACCGGACGGTGTACATAGCTCGTCCGCGCTGCCCGGCCCGTACGAGCCGCCGCACGACCCCGCGACCTGGAAGAGAGCGCACCCCCATGGCCAGCATCACGATCATCGGCACGGGCAGCATGGCCCGAGCCCTCGGCACGCTGGCGGTCGCCGGCGGCAGCACCGTCGAGATCATGGGCCGCGACCGGTCCAAGGCCGACCAGCTGGCCGCCGACCTCGGCGGCGGCACGACGGCGGGCGGCTGGGGCGACGTCCCGGCCGGGGACATCGTCATCACGGCGCTGCTCCACGCCGCCGTCGTCCCGGTCGTCGTCGAGTACGGCGACGCGCTGGCCGGCAAGGTCGTCGTGGACATCAGCAACCCGTTCAACGCGACGTTCGACGGCCTCGCCCACGGCGAGGGGACCTCGGTCGCGCAGCAGGCCGCCGCGGTGGCACCAGCCGGCACCAGCCTGGTGAAGGCGTTCAACACCATCTTCCGCGACGTCCTGGAGAACGGCCGGCCCGCCGTCTTCCTCGCCGGCGACAGCGCACCGGCGAAGGCGAGCGTCTCGGCGTTCATCGAGAGCATCGGGCTGCGCCCGCTGGACGTCGGCGGCCTGACGATGGCGCACTGGCTGGAAGGCATGGGCCTGGTCACGGTGGCGCTCGCCCGCACCGGGGTCGGCCACTGGGACTTCGCCCCCGGCGTGGACGAGTTCACCGGCTGAGCGGGCGACCCCGCGCCGGGCGACCGCCGGGCCCCGCTCCCCGGCGGCTCAGGACAGCTCGACCGCTCCCGTGCGCAGCTGGTGGTAGGCGCCCCCGGCAGCCATCAGCTCGTCGTGGCTGCCGCGCTCGATGATCCGGCCGTGGTCGAGCACCATGATCACGTCGGCGTTCTCGATGGTCGACAGCCGGTGCGCGATCACGAACACCGTGCGGCCGTCCATCAGCGCGTCCATGCCTCGCTGCACCAGCGACTCCGTACGGGTGTCGACGTTGGAGGTCGCCTCGTCCAGGATCATCACCGGCGGGTCGGCGATCGCTGCGCGGGCGATCGTGAGCAGCTGCCGCTGGCCCTGGGACAGGGTGTCGCTGCTGCCGTGGATCACCGTCTCGTACCCCTGCGGCAGGTGACGGATGAACTCGTCCGCGTGCGCCAGCCGGGCGGCGTCGATCACCTCGGCGTCGCTCGCCTCCAGGCGCCCGTAGCGGATGTTGTCCGCCACGGTCCCGGTGAACAGCGCCGAGTCCTGGAGCACGATGCCCAGCGAGCCGCGCAGGTCCGCCTTGCGCATCGCGGTGATGTCGATCCCGTCGAAGCGGATGGTCCCGGCGTCGATGTCGTAGAACCGGGTCAGCAGGTTCGTGATGGTGGTCTTGCCGGCGCCGGTGGACCCGACGAGCGCCACCTTCTGCCCGGGCTCGGCGAACAGCGTGATGTCGTGCAGCACCGGCGTCCGGCTCAGGTAGCCGAACGTCACGTGGTCGAACCGGACGTCGCCGCGCAGCGGGGTCCGCGAGCCGGTGGCACCGCCCGCGGCGTCGACCCACTCCCAGCGGCGCTCCCCCGCCGCCGCGGCCGAGCGCGGCACCTCGACCAGCTCGACCGCGCCCCGGTCGTCCTCCACCGGCTCGTCCAGCACCTCGAAGATCCGGGTGGCGCCCGCCAGCGCCATCACCACGGCGTTCAGCTGCTGGGTGATCTGGACCAGCGGCATGGTGAAGCTGCGCGTCAGCTGCAGGAACGCCGCGATCGTGCCCAGCGTGATGCCGACCTGCCCGCTCACCGCCAGCGCGCCACCGGAGACGGCGACCACCACGTACAGCAGGTTGCCGATGCCGCCGGCCGTCGGCATCAGCACGTTCGCGTAGGTGTTCGCGGCGGTGGAGTCCCGGTACAGCGCGGTGTTCAGCTCGTCGAACCGGTCCTGCGCGGCCTGCTCGTGGTTGAAGACCTTGACGACCCGCTGCCCGTTGATCGTCTCCTCGGCGAAGCCGTTCACCTGGCCGATCGAGGCCTGCTGCCGGACGAAGTGCCGCGAGCTCGCGCGCATCAGGGTCCGGGCCACCGCCACCAGCACGCACGCCCCGACGACCACCAGCACGGTGAGCTGCCAGCTGAGCACGATCATCGCCACCAGCACCGTGACGACCGTGACCACCGAGGACACCAGCTGCGGCAGCGCCTGCGAGATCAGCTGGCGCAGCGTGTCCGTGTCGTTGGTGTAGCGGCTCATCACGTCGCCGTGGCTGCGGGTGTCGAAGTAGCGCAGCGGCAGCCGCTGCATGTGCGCGAACATCTCGTCGCGGATCCGGCGCAGCACCTGCTGCGCGACCGAGACGACCAGCCAGCTGTAGGCGAGCGTGGCCAGCACACCGACCAGGTACAGCCCCGCCATCCCGGTCAGCGCGCGCGCCAGCGTGGCGAACGAGGGCGCCTGCTGCGAGAGCAGCGGCACGATGTAGTCGTCGATCAGGGCCTCGGTGAACAGCGAGCCGGCGACCCCGGCCGCCGCGCTGACCAGGATGCTCACCAGCACCACCGGGGTGCGCCAGCCACCCTCGCGTGCCACGTAGCCCATCAGGCGACGTGTCGTCGACCCGGTGTCGACCCCCCGCGGCCGCGGGTGCCCCTCGACCTCAGCCATGGTTCAGCGACCTCGCGTTCTGCGACAGGTACAGCTCGTGGTAGTCGGCGCTGGCCGCGAGCAGCTCCTCGTGCGTGCCCTGCGCGACGACGCGCCCCTCGTCGAGCAGCACGATCCGGTCCGCGTCCTGCACCGAGCTCACCCGCTGGGCGATGATGATCTTGGTCGTGCCGGGCAGCGCGGCGCGCAGCCCCTGCCGGATCAGCCGCTCGGTGGTGGTGTCCACCGCGCTGGTGGAGTCGTCCAGGATCAGGATCCGGGGTCGCGCGAGCAGCGCCCGTGCCAGCGAGAGCCGTTGCCGCTGACCGCCGGACAGGTTCGCGCCGCCCTGCTCGACGTGCGCGTCGAACCCGCCCTCGATCTGCTCGACGAACCCGGTGGCCTGCGCGACGTCTGTCGCCGCCCGCAGCTGCTCCGGGGTGGCCTGCGGATCGCCCCACCGCAGGTTCTCGGCGATCGAGCCCTCGAACAGCACGTTCTTCTGCAGCACGATGCTCACTGCTGCACGCAGCGCGCCGAGGCCGTACTCGCGGACGTCGTGACCGCCGACCAGCACGGTCCCCGAGGTCGCGTCGTACAGCCGCGGCAGCAGCTGCACCAGCGAGGACTTGCCCGACCCCGTCACACCCAGCAGCCCGATCGTCTGGCCGGACCCGATCGAGAGGGTGACGTCCGTCAGCACGTCCTGGTCGCGCTCGTCCGAGTAGGCGAAGCCGACCTGGCGCAGGTCGATCGACCCGTCGGCGACCTCCTGGACCGGCTGCGCAGGCTCGGCGATGGTCGGCTCCTCCACCAGGACCTGACCGATCCGCTCCGCGGAAGCCCGCGAGATCGTCGCCAGCACGAGCACCATCGAGAGCATCATCAGGCTCATCAGGATCTGCATCGCGTAGGAGATCACGCTCACCAGCTCGCCGGTGCTCATCGAGCCCGCGACGATCTGGTGCGCGCCGATCCAGGACACCAGCAGCAGGCACAGGTAGATCGCGAGCTGCATCGACGGCATGTTGAACGCCAGGATGCGCTCGGCCGAGGTGAAGTCCCGGTAGATCAGGCCGGAGGTGGCGCGGAACTTGCTCTCCTCGTGCGGCCCGCGCACAGATGCCTTGACCACCCGGATGCCCCGGATGTTCTCCTGCACCGTGGTGTTCAGCCGGTCGTAGGTCGCGAAGACCCGTTTGAAGACCGGGTGCGCCCGGGTGGCGATCAGGTAGAGCGCCGCCGCGAGCACCGGGATGATCGCCACGAACACCCACGCGAGGTCCGGGGCCACCACGAACGACATCGCCAGCGCGAACACCAGGGTCGAGGGCGCCCGCACCGCGATCCGGATGATCATCATGAAGGCGTTCTGCACGTTGGTGACGTCGGTGGTCAGCCGCGTGATGATGCTGCCCTCCGAGAACCGGTCGATGTTCCCGAACGAGAACCACTGCACCGCGCGGAACTGGTCCGAGCGCAGGTTCCGGGCCAGGCCCGCCGCGGCCTGCGCCGCCGACCGGCCGGCCAGCACGCCGAAGATCAGCGCGAGCGCCGCGAGCAGCGCCAGCACCGCGCCCACCCGCACCACGTGCGCCTGGTCGCCCGCCTCGATGCCGTTGTCGATCAGGTCGGCCATCAGCAGCGGGATGGAGATCTCCGCCAGGACCTCCAGCACGGCGAACACGACGGTCCGCCAGGCAGGGCGACGGAACTCGCGCAGGGCCGGGGCCAGCCGGGACAGCGTCGTGCGGACGGGAAGGCGATCAGGGGACATCGCGACCGACGATACTCTATGAATCCATAGATATTCCGCTGGTAGCCTCGCGGCATGAGCCACGACGCCTCGGTCGATCAGTGGCACCCCGGCACCGACGAGTGGCGGGACCTCGCGATCGTCGTGCACCAGCTCGCCCGGCGGCTGCGGCAACAGTCCCTGGCGCTGGCCCGGATCGACGCGGTGCCGCCCACCACCGCCGAGGTGCTCCGGGTGATCGTCAACCGGCCCGGCGTCAGCATCCACGAGATCGCCGCCGTCGGGCTGCTGCAGCAGAGCAACGTCAGCGCCGCCGTCACCGACCTCTGCCGCCGCGGGCTCGTCTCGAAGACCACCGACCCGCAGGACCGGCGCCGGGTGCTGGTGCACCCGACACCCCAGGCGATCGACAACGGCCGGCGGATCGAGTCCGCGTGGGCGCACCTCTACGCGCAGGCGGTCGCGGGGATGGACCCGGTGCTGGTCGGGCTGCTGCGCGCGGCGACCCCGGCCCTCCTGGCCCTCGACGACCGGCTGGACGCCGTCGTCGGCGCCGACGAGGCCACGAACGGCGCCAGCACGACGGCACCCGGGTGACGACCCACCCGGTGCGCACGCTCCAGCCCCCAGCGTCAGGTGCATGACCAGCGCTGGGATCACCGCCGCGGCCCGGAGCACGAACCCGACCGACGACGTCCGACCGCGGGCTCGTCCGGGTCGATCACGAGCAGGATCCGGATCTCCGTGCGGCCGTTCGACCCCGGCCGCAGCACCTTCATGCTGTGCACGCTGGCGCCCTTGACACGGTCGACGAGCGGGCGGCCCAGGCTCGGACCGGCCGCCGCCAGCCGGTCGATCGCATCGACGATCAGTGCCTGGGAGCCGTGGTCGACGGTCCGGACCTCCCGCTCCTGCATCCCGGGGGGTTGTGCATCTCCTCTGCTTGCCCCCGGTGGCCCCCGGCACGGGTCGACCCGTCGCCCCGGCCCCTCCGACCAGGTTCCGGCCGGAGCGCGACCTCGCGCCCGCGCGCCCCGGCTCAGCCCTTCGTCCAGGTGGTCAGCAGCGAGGTCGGCAGCGTCCCCGGGTACTCGCTGAACTCGCGCACCGTCCGGAGCCGGAAGCCCGCCGTGAGCGGGGCGCCGAGGTAGGCGTCCAGCGGCAGGTGGGTCGAGCCGACCCGGCCGCGGATGGTCGTGGCATGCCGCTGCGGGGCGGTGGCCGTCGCCTCCTGGTAGGCGCCCGCCACCGTGACGGACCCGTCCGACGAGCGGCGGCTCCAGCTGCCGTTCAGCACCGGGTGGACGTTCGCCTGCACGTACACCCCGCGAGGTGCGAGCACCCGGTACGCCTCGCGCGCCGCCGCCACCTGGTCGGGCAGCACGGGAAAGCTGGTCACCACGGCCGCGACCGACCCGGTGCGCAGCGGCAGCGCAGCCGCGTCGGCCCGGACCACGGGGATGCGGTGCCGGGCGATGCGCAGCTGGTCGGCGGACAGGTCGACGCCGAGCACCTGGTAGCCGAGCGTCGGGATCCGCACCGCGGACAGACCGGTGCCGCAGGCGACGTCGAGCACCAGACCGGCGCCCGGGCCGAGCTCCGCCTCGATCAGGTCACGCGTGGCGGCCGTCAGGGGTCCGTGCGCCTGCGGGTCCTGCATGACCTCGTCGTACCAGGTCGCGACCCCGTCGTAGGTGACCTCCGAGGCCCCGCCCGGTCCCGCTGGACCTGCGACGGGAGCGGGACCCGTCGATCCGGGCGCCGAGCGGGCCTCGCCGGCCAGCAGGGCGAGCACCGAGTCCTGCACCGGGTAGAGCACCCCGCGGCGCGGGTCGCGCAGCCCGCCCGGCGCGGGCAGCAGCGGCCCGTGGTCCACGGGGTCGACCAGGTAGGGCAGCAGCGACGCATCGAGCGGCAGGGCGGGCCCCGGCGGCTCGTCCGCGACCGCCGGGCCGGTCGGGCGCGCGGCGGACGGCTCGGTCACCGCTCCTCGCTCCCGAGCAGCGACACCTCGTCGAGCAGGGCGACCGCGAACGCGCCCGTCCCCCGGGTGCGGGCCGCCGCGGTCTCGGCGGCGCGGGCCAGCACGGCGTGCGCCGCGACCGTCGCCCGCAGCGGGTCGGGTCCCGTGGCGACGAACGAGGCGACCAGCGCACCGAGGCTGCACCCGACGCCGGTCACCTGGGTGAGCCGCAGGTCACCACCGGGCACCGCGACCGTGCCGGTGCCGTCGGTGATGTAGTCCACCGGGCCGCTGACCGCGACGACGGCGCCCGTGCGCCGCGCGAGGTCCTGGGCGTGCTCGACGGCCGACGCGGAGTCGAGGGTGCTGTCCACGCCCTTGCTGGCGCCCTGCCCGCCCGCGAGCGCCACCACCTCGCTGGCGTTGCCCCGCACCACCGTCGGGGCCAGCCCGAGCAGCTGTCGGCCCAGGTCGTCGTTGAACGGCGACCCCGCACCGACCGTGATCGGGTCCAGGACCCACGGGGTGCCGGCCTCGTGCGCCGCGGTCGCGGCCCCGACCAGCGCCTCGGCCGGGTCCGAGTTCAGCGCCGCGAGGTTGATCCACACGCCGTCCGCCACCGCCGCGAAGTGCCGGAAGGTGGGCTCGATGGTGCCGCCGATGATCGGCGAGGCCCCGGCGGCGAGCAGCAGGTTCGCAGTCAGGGGGGCGGCGATGTAGTTGGTCAGGCCGTAGGTCAGCGGGCCGCGCTCGCGGACCTGCGCCAGGGCCTCGGCCACCGCGGGGTCGTCCCAGGTCGTCGTCGTGGTCATCGGTGCTCCTGACATCCCTCCGCGCCCGGGGTGCCGGGCCGCTGGTTCGGGACCGTATTGCGCCGACGCCGCCGCGGCAACGCGCCGTCCACATGCCGTATACATGTGAATACGTTCGCCCGGCGGCGCCGGTCGGGATCGGCGCCGATCCCCCGCCCGCGCCACGGCTCGTGCGCCGGCGGCACCAGCCGGGCGCCCGCTCAGAGGCGGTAGAGCGCGGCGGCCGCGTCCCGCATCAGCGCCCGGTGCGACTCCTCCTTCAACCCGAGCTCGGCGACCTCGCGGACGCCGCGCTCCGGGTCGATCACCGGGAAGTCCGTCCCGAACAGCACCTTGCCGCGGCCGAAGGTGTTCGCGAAGTGCACCAGCGCGGGGTCGAGGTACCGGGGCGCGTAGGCGTCGATCCCGATGTAGACGTTCGGGTGCTTGTAGGCCACCGCGATCATCTCCTCGGTCCACGGCCACCCGGTGTGGATCCCGACCAGCTTCAGCTCGGGCAGGTCGCACGCGACGGTGTCCAGCGTGAGGGGCCGCCCGACGCTGCGCAGCGGGCGTGCGTCGTCGTACCGCAGGCAGTGCCCCACCTGGAGCTGGATCGGGACGTCCAGCTCGCAGCACCTGGCGTAGATCGGGTAGTACCGGCGGTCGTCCGGCGCGATGCCGAACCAGTGCGGGTAGGAGTGCGCGCCGACGAAGCCGAGCTCGCGCACCGCCCGCTCGAGATGGCGCAGCTCCGCCATGCCCGCGGTCGGGTCGAGGCCGACCAGGCCGCTGAACCGGTCCGGCCGGGACGCGACGATCTGCGCCACGGTCTCCACCTCGAGCTGGAAGCTGCGCTCGTCCGAGGCCGGTCCGAGCTTGGCCGCGACCAGGAACGAGCGCTCGATCCCCGCGCGGTCCATCTTCGCCAGGTACTCCTCGGTGCTGACGCCGGCGACCACCTGCCGGGCGCCGATCTTCCCGCCGATGAACGAGGCGGTCCACGCGGGGCGCGAGCCGACGATCTCGGGGGTGAAGGGATTGACCACCACGTCGATGGCCCACGGTGCGCTCATGCTGCTCCTCCTCTGCTGGCTGCTCTGCGGTCGACGAACCGGCGCGGCTTGGACTCGCGCGTCGGGTCGAAGATGTCGTCGGCCGCGACCACCCGGACGGCCACGGACAGGTGCGCGCGGGCGTGCGCGAGCTCCGCGACCCGCCGGACGAGGTCGTCGTCCCGGGGCCGCCCGTCCTCCGGGGCGATCTCGACCACCAGCGCGTCGCCCGAGAGCTCGTCGCCCGGCACGGTGTGCTCGGCGACGACCCGCCACTCGCGCAGCCCGGGCACGGCCACCAGGCTCTCCGCGACCGCCGTGGTGTTCACCAGCGTCCCGTTCACCTTGGTCAGCGCCCCGGTGCGCAGCGGGCTGGTCAGCAGCCGTTCGCCGATCCGTCCGCAGCCGGGGCAGCGCTCCCGGGTCAGGCGCACGATGTCGCCGACGGCGTAGCGCAGCAGCGCGGTGCCCCGGGCACGCAGGTGGGTGATCAGCAGCCGGCCCTCGGCGCCGTCGGGCACCGGCTGGTGCGTGACCGGGTCGACCGCCTCGACGTAGATCTCCTCCGGCGTGGGGTTGTGCCAGCCGTGCTCACCGTCGCACGCCACCATGCTCCAGCCCTCGGTGGACCCGTAGCGGTCGACCACCCGCGCCTGCCCGGCACCGACCTGAGCCAGCCGGTCGCGCAGGTCGGCCAGCCGGGCCGGGCTGGTGGCCTCGCCGGTGACGAAGCACCAGCGCACGTGGTCCAGCGGCACCCCGCGCTCGGCGGCCCGGATCACGAACCGTCGCACGAAGCCGGAGATCCCCCAGAGCACCGTGGCGCGGTGCGCGTGCACCAGGTCGATCGCCTCGTCCACCCGGCGGTGCACCGGCCAGCCCGGGCTCGGGCTGCCGGTGTGCCCCTGGACCAGCCCGGCTCCGAGCGCGGCCGCGGTGCGGTCGGCCCGGATCCGGGCCCCCAGCGGGAACGCGGTCAGCGGGAACAGGTTCGCGATCGTCTCCTGGCCGGTCAGGCCGAGGATCCGGGAGCACCGTCGGGCGTGCAGCTGGTAGGCCCAGTCGTCCGACGTGGTGATGTACAGCGGGGCCGGCCGGCCGCTGCTGGTGCCCGTGGTGTAGATCAGGTACGCGAGCGTCGACTCCTCGAGCGGCACCTGCTCGCCCAGGGCCAGCCGGAAGTCCTCCGGCGCGGCGAGGAAGTCCGCCTTGGTGGTCGGCGGCACCAGCGCGAGGTCGGCGGGGTCCGCCACCTCGGTGACCCCGAGGCCGGCCAGGAGCCGCGAGTAGAACGGGCTGGACCGGGCCAGCAGGGCGGTCTGCGCACGCAGCCGCCGGCGGCGCAGGTCCGCCAGCTCGGACTGCGACATCTCGATCAGGTCGTCGGGCCAGGGTGCTGCGGTGGTGGTCATGGCTGCTCCAGCGGTTCGAGCGCGGACGGGTGCCAGGCGCGCAGGTAGGGGACGGGGACGTCCAGCGCGTCGGTGCGCCCGAGGGCGTGCGCGGCGTGCCGGGCCCAGTGCGGGTCGCGGAGCATCGCCCGGCCGAGCAGCACGGCGTCGGCCGCGCCGGAGCCGATCACCTGCTGCGCCTGCGCCGGCTCGGCGATCAGCCCGACCGCCCCGCTGGGCACGCCGGCGGCGCGGACCGCGGCGGCGCCGGGCACCTGGTACCCCGGGGCCGGGGCGTACTCGACCCCCGCCTCCAGCCCGCCCGACGAGCAGTCCACCAGGTCGACGCCCCGGCGGTGCAGGCGCACGGCAAGGTCGACGGTGTCCGGCACGGTGCTGCCACCGGGCACCACGTCGCTCGCCGAGAGCCGCACGAGCAGCGCCCGCCCCGGCCCGAGCTCGGCCCGGACGGCGTCGACCACCGCGAGCAGCAGCCGCTCCCCGCCGGCCCGGCCGCCCCAGGCGTCGGTGCGCCGGTTCGTCACCGGGGACAGCAGCTCGTGCAGCAGGTACCCGTGCCCGGCGTGCAGCTCCACGCCGTCGAAGCCGGCGGCGACCGCGCGCCGGGCCGCCCGGGCGAACTCGGGGACCAGCGCCGCCACCTCCGGCCCGGTCAGCTCGCGCGGCGTGCGCAGCCGGCCGAACGGCGCGCCGGTCACCCCGAACGGCTGCCACCCGCCCTCCGCGTCCGGGATCGGCCCGCGCCCGCCCGTGGCGTCCGGCAGCTCGCGGTACTTGCTCGCCTTGCGCCCGGCGTGGGCGAGCTGGACGCAGATCGCGGCGCCGCTCGCGTGCACGACGTCCACCACCCGGCGCCAGGCCGGCACGTGGCCGTCGTCCCAGATGCCGGCGTCCTGCGGGGTCAGCCGGCCCTGCGGCGCGACAGCGGTGGCCTCGGTCACGACCAGCCCCGCGCCGCCGACGGCGAACGAGCCGTAGTGCACCAGGTGGAAGTCGCCCACCGCACCGTCGAGCCCCTCGCACGAGTACAGGCACATCGGCGACACCCAGACCCGGTTGCGGGCGCGCACGTCGCGCAGGGTGATCGGGTCGAACAGCCCGGTCATGCCGGCCTCCTCCGGTGGTGGGCGAGCAGGACGGTCAGCGCGCGGAGCAGCAGCAGCACCCCGATCGAGCCGACGACGGCGCCGAGCCCCCGGGCGGCCGCCGAACCGGTCGGGTCGGTGCCCGAGCGCGACATCACGAAGGTCACGGCGATCGAGGACAGCCCGGCGCCGACGTACTGGGCGGTGCGGTACATACCGGTGGCCGCGCCGGACCGGCCGGGCTCGACCGCGTTCTGCAGCACCAGCTGGTTGCCGACGTTGTTGAACCCGTTGGGCAGGCCGAGCAGCACGGCGCCGCCGACGGCCACCGCGAGCCCCATCTCCTGCCGGAACCCGGTGGCCAGCACCGCGCCGCCGAGCACGAAGCAGCCGGCCCCGACCGCGAGCAGGCGCCAGGGGTCGGTCCGCGCGCCCCACCGCGCGGCGACCAGCGTGGCCACCGCACCGGCCGCGAACACCGGCACCATCAGCGTGCCGGACGCCAGGGTGGACATCCCGCCGCTGCGCTCGGCCCACTGCGGCAGGCCGTAGAACACCGTGTAGAACGCCAGGTAGGTCACGACGGCGCGGGCCAGCACCCCGACCAGCACCGGGTTGCCGGCGAGCTCCCGCACGTCCAGGAACGGTGCGGTCCGCCCGCGCTCCCAGCCGACGAACACCGCCAGCAGCGCGGCCCCCGCGACGGCCCACGGCCACCAGGTGCCGCCGGACTCGGCCAGGCTCAGGGCCAGCATCAGGCAGGTCAGCCAGGCGACGAACCCCAGCACACCGCCGACGTCCGGCCGGCGGCGCTCGGCGCGCGGCGGCACCGGCGGGTCGACGGGCACCGTGCGCAGCACCGTCAGGCAGGAGACCAGCGCGACCGGCAGGTTGACCCAGTAGATCCCGCGCCAGCCGCCCAGGGTGACGATCACCGCCCCGACCAGCGGGCCGAGCGCGGCCGTGGTCTGGCCGCACAGCGAGACGATCCCGATCAGCGGCGCCGGGTTGTCGCCGGTGGCGGCCGAGCGGTGCCGGACGATCGCCATCGCGGCGGGGAAGTGCACCGACGCCCCCAGCCCGAGCAGCACCCGGGTCGCGATCAGGGCGCCGCCCGTGCGCACCAGGCTGCCGGCCACCGAGGCGACCACGACCACGGCGAGCCCGGCGAGGAACAGCCGTCGCGGCCCGAACGCGTCGGCCAGCGAGCCCGCCAGCGGCGCACCGACCGCGGCCGCCACGTACAGGCCGGACACCGCCCACGCGAGGACGCCGGTGCTCACGTCCAGGTCGCTGCCGATCGTCACCAGGGCGACCGCGATCATCGAGGAGTTCAGGCCCTGCAGGATGGTGCCGGTGCCGAGCGCCCAGCCGAGCCCGGCCCGTGGGCGGTCAGCGTCGGCCGTCACAGCCCGGCCACGTCCCCCGGCAGGGCCAGGTGGACGCCGTCCTGCTCGACCAGCCGGGCCAGGAACCGCTCGGCCACGTCCGCGAAGCACGCCTGGCCGAGCACCCAGCCGAACCAACTCAGCCCGAGGAAGCGCGTGCCGACCCGCTCGGCGTCCGCCAGCAGGGCGTCCAGGGTGCGGTTCAGCAGCACCTCGTAGTCGTCGGAGCGCATCGCCCGGGTGTAGAGCGCGAACATGTCCTCGGTCTCCAGCGCGAACGGCAGGGCCTGCACCCCGGCGGCCGCACCGTCCAGCGGCACGGGCCGCTCGTCCACCGGCCACTCGCCGAACCAGCGCACACCGGCTCCCGCGAGCACCGTCGGCGTGCGCGCCGTGGTGGCCCGCTCCGGGGAGAACCAGCCGTCGACGGGCCGGCCGACGGCCGCGCGGACCGTGGCCAGCGACCGTGCGACGTACTCCTGCTCCTGCGCCGGCGTCATGCCCGGGTGCAGCACGTGGTTCGCCGCGGCGCCGCGCGCCACGACCTCGCCCGCACCGGCCGCGACCGCCGCCGCGAGCCCGGGCATCCGGGCCACCCCGCGGGCGTCCAGGGCCACGGCGACCGGCACGCCGAGCCGCTCGGCGATCCGCAGCAGCCGGAACGTGCCGACGGTCAGCCCGAAGTCCCACTGGGACAGCCGGGCGACCTGCCCGTGGCGCGGCTCCCCCGTCTCGCGTCCGACGCCGCCCTGCATGGCGGCCGGCCGCACGACGTCGGCCGGCGGGTCGTCGTCGTAGCAGGGCGCGTGCACCAGCACGGACACCACCACGCGGGCGTCGACCGGCGGCGCCCACGGCGCACGTTCCGGCTCGTACTCACGGCGCAGGCCGGGGGCGTAGACGGTGCTGCCCGCAGGGTCCGGCACGATCGGCTCGCTCATCGCCGTCCTCCCGCGAGGGCCGTCGCGTGCGCCAGCTGCTCGTCATAGCTGTGGGTCAGGTAGTGCTCGGCGATCTCCTCGGCGGTGGCGAGCCAGATCCGCTCGTCCGACCGCAGGTAGGCGAAGATCTCCTCCAGGTCGCCGACCAGGTGCGGCTGCCCCATCAGGTACGGGTGGGTCGCCACGCAGGTCACCCGCCCCTGCCCGTCCTGCTCGGCGTCCCGCAGCAGCCGACCGACCTGGTTCTTCACCAGGGTGACCAGGTAGGAGCCCGGGTTCGAGCGGGCGTGCAGCGTCGGCACGTCGTTCAGCAGGTAGCTGTAGGGCATCGACACCAGCCGGGCCCCGGTGCGGGTGCGCAGCGGACGCGGCTGCTCGTCGTGGATCCAGTCCGCGTGGTAGGTCATCCCGTGCTCGGCCATCAGGTCGCAGGTCAGGTCGGTGCCGGAGATCTTCGGCCCGAGCATCCCCGCGATGCCCCGGCCCAGGTACCGGTGCGCCAGCGCGAGGCTCTGCTCCAGGAAGGCCCGCTCCTCGGCCTCGTCGTACCCGTACAGCGGGCGCAGGTTGGACAGGCCGTGGCTCATCACCTCCCAGTCGAGCCGTCGGATCTCGTCGCGCACCTGCGGCATCTCCTCCAGGATCATCAGGCTGAGCGAGACGGTCGACGGGATCCGGTACTGCTCCGCGAGCCGGGCCAGCCGCCAGAAGCCGACCCGGTTGCCGAAGTCGCGGTGCATGTAGTGCTGCACGTCCGGTGCGGCGACCCGCCCCTGGGGGCTGGCCCCGCCCGGCGGGACGAAGTCGTAGTGCTCCACGTTCGGCGCGTGCCAGACCGCCACGGTCTTTCCCTCGGGCCAGCGCACCACCGGGCGCCCGGGCAGCGGGGCGTAGACCAGCCGGTCGTCGGTGCGCAGCGCGCTCACCGCAGCGCCTCGAACCGCGCCAGGGCCTCGTCCAGGCTCACCACGTCGCCGAACCGGTCCTGCACGTCCCACAGCGAGGCCTGCTCGGAGACGGGACGGAAGTCGTCGCAGCACTCCTCCACCAGGCTGACGTGCAGGCTGCGGTAGGCGGCGTCCGTCGCGGTCGCCCGGACGCAGCCGCTGGTGCTGGTGCCGCACAGCACGAGCTCGTCCACGCCCAGCTCGGCGAGCAGGTCGTCCAGCCGGGTGCGGTAGAACCCGGAGGCCACGGTCTTCTCCACGACGTGGTCGCCGGCGGCGGGCGCCACGACCGGGTCGACCTGGGTGCGGGGGTCGCCGCGCCGGCACGCCTCGGTCAGCGAGGAGCGCACCCGCTGGGCGAGCATCCGGTCGTCCAGGGAGTCCAGCACCATCACCAGGTAGATCACCGGCACCGACGCCTGCCGGGCGGCCTGCAGCAGACGTGCCGTGCTGGCGAGGCTGTCCGCGGTGCCGGGCCCGAGCTTGTCGTGCCGGGTGAAGGCCACCTGGAAGTCGACCACCACGACGGCCGGGCGGGTGCCCGGGCCCACCCGGGTGCGGTCCCGCCGCGCCTGCCGGATCCGCTCGACCTCGACGTTCCAGTCGATCTGCGTGTCCATCTCCGTGTGCCGCCTCTCCTCGGAGCTCGTGGGGTGCCCGGCGCGGACCGCGGAGGTCCGGGCGGGACGGGTGGTGCCGGTGCGTGGGCCGGTCAGGGCAGGTCGTAGACCCGGCGCGCGTTGCCGGAGCAGACCTTCTCCAGCGAGCTCTCGCGCAGGCCGAGCCCGCGCAGCTCCGTCATGGCCCGACGGGGGTCGATCGTCGGGTAGTCGGTCCCGAACATCACCTTGTCGCTGCCGAACGTGTTCATGAAGTGCACGAGCTTCGGGTCCAGGTACCGCGGGGCGTAGGCGTCCAGCCCGATGTGCACGTTCGGGTGCTTGTAGGCGACCGCGATCATCTCCTCGGTCCACGGCCACCCGGTGTGGATCCCGATCAGCGTCAGCTCGGGGAAGTGGCACGCCACCGTGTCGAGGGTGATCGGGCGTCCCACCGAGCGCAGCGGCTTCTCGGCGGTGTAGCGCAGGCAGTGGCCCACCTGCAGCTGCACCGGGACGCCCAGCTCGCAGCACTTGGCGTAGATCGGGTACCACAGCGCGTCGTCCGGCGGCAGGTCGAACCAGTGCGGGTACAGGTGCACCCCGATGAAGCCCATCGAGCCGACCGCGTCCTCGATCTCGGCGATCGCCTCCATCGGCCGGGTCGGGTCGATGCCGATGATGCCGCGGAACCGCTGCGGGAACCGCTCGACCGCGTCCGCGACGATCCGCGGGTCCGGGCGGTAGCTCGTGGTCTCCCCCCGGGGGCCGGCCTTCGGCGAGAACAGGATCGACACGTCGACCCCCGCCTCGTCCATCACCGCGACGTAGTCCGCCAGCTCCATGCCGCCGACGGCCTCGTCCTGGGCGTGGAACGTCCCGGCGAAGAACTCCTTCGCCCACGCGGGCCGCAGCGCGACCGTCTCGGGGGTCTGCAGCCCGACGCAGATGTCGACGGCGCCCATTCAGCGTGCCCTTCCCGTGAAGACCTCGACGACCGCACGACGGTCGACCTTGCCGACCCCGGTCAGCGGCAGCTCCGTCACGTACCGCACCTCCTTGGGCCGCTTGGCGGGGGCCAGCCGCGAGCGCAGGTACCCGTCCAGCTCGCCCTCGGGCAGCGCGCGACCCGAGGCGGTGACCACGGCCGCGACCACCCGACGGCCCCACTCCGCGTCGGGCACGCCCACCACCGCCGCGGCCCGCACGTCGGGGTGCACCTCCAGGACCGCCTCGACCTCCGACGGCTCCACGTTGACCCCGCCGGAGATGATCACGTCGTCCGCGCGGCCGTGCAGGTGCAGCCGGCCGGCGGCGTCGAACCGGCCCAGGTCGCCCATCTCGATCTCCGCGCCCTCCGCGATCGGCTCCGCGGCGCCCTCGACCCCGGTGCTGATCCCCGGGCCGCCGACCACGACCCGGCCGATGCCCTGGTCGTCGGGGTCTCGGATCTCCACCTGGACGCTGAACGCCGGGCGCCCGACGCAGCCCGCGGGGAGGTCGTGCTCGTTCGGGTGCCGCACCGTGATCGGACCGCTCTCCACCGAGGCGTAGTAGTCGAAGAACCGCGGGGTCAGGCGCCGGCGCACCCGCTCGACGAGCTCCTGCTCGATCGGCGCACCACCGGTGAGCAGCCGCAGCCGGGGGTCGAGCGGGTGCTCCGCGGCCTCGACCAGGCGCCGCAGCATGGTCGGGACGCAGAACGTCGCCGTGGCGTCCTCGGCGGCCCGGAGCCAGCGCTGCACGTCGAACTTCTGCATCAGGTGCACCGTCCCGCCGCAGTACAGGTAGCCCAGGCCCAGCGACCGGGCGCTGCCGTGGAACAGCGGGGTGGAGGCGAGGAAGGTGCCGCCCGCGGGGATCCCGAACTCGACCAGCTGGGTGACGATCCGGGAGATCTGGGCGGCGTGCGTGATCCGCGACCCCTTGATCCGACCGCTCGTCCCGCCGCCCGGGGTGACCAGGAAGGTGCCGTCGGGACCGGCCACGGTGCGCAGCACCCGATCCGAGGGCCCGTCCCCGCTCCCGGCCGCGGCGCCCAGGTCGTGCACCTCGAAGCCCGACCCCTCCAGCGCCTCGGCGTCCGGCTGGTCGGTGAGCATCACGGTGGCCCCGAAGGCCTCGCGCGCCGCCACCAGCTCGTTCACCGTCCACCTCGGGTCCATCACGACACCGGTGCGCCCGGTCGCCGGCAGGGCGAGCAGCGCGGCCAGGTGGGCGACGTCGTTGCCCGCCCGGACCGCCACCCGCGCGGGCAGGTCCGCGGTCTCGATGGCGTCGGCCAGGCGGGACACCCGGGCGTGCAGCTCGGCGTAGGTCACGGCTCCGGAGTCGTCCCGCACCGCCACCGCCTCCGGCCGCACCCGGCTGTGCAGCTCCAGGCTCTCCACCAGCAGCGGCACGAGCGGCCGACCGGCCGGTGCCAGGCCGGCGGCGACCGGGGTGAGAGACGAGCTTCCCAGCGCGGTCGTCACCGTCCCTCCCCCGCGTCCGCGTGCAGCTCGCGCAGGTGGGCGAGCATCGCGTCCGCCGCGGCGTCGCCGTCCCCCTGCTCGATGTGCCGCAGGATCTCGTCGTGGTCGTGGTCGATCGACGCCCAGCGGTGCCGGCTGCCCCGTTCCCGCCAGCTCAGGGTGAGCGCGGCCCAGATCGGGGGCGCGATCAGCGCGATCACCCGGTTCCCCGCGATGTCGATGATCGCCTGGTGGAAGTCCTCGCTCACCGTGGTGCGCTCCAGGGAGCTGTCGGCGCGCCGCACCTGGTCCGCGAGCTCGCGCAGCCGGCTCAGGTCGGCCTCGGTGCGGCGCGTGGTGGCCTCCCGCACGGACGGGATCTCCAGCAGCACGCGCGCCTCGAACAGCTCGTCGTGGCTGATCTCGTTCGTACCGTTCAGCAGGCGCAGGCTGGTCTGCAACCGCTGCTGCACACCGACCACGTCCGGCGTGGTCACGAACGTGCCGCCCGCCGCACCGCGGGTCGTAGCGATCAGGTTGTCCGCGCTGAGCAGGCGGAGCGCCTCGCGGACGGTGTTCCGGCTCACGCCGAAGCTGACGCACAGCCGGTCCTCCGTGGGGAGCCGGCTGCCGGGTGCGAGGCGACCGTCCAGGATCAGCGAGCGCAGCTGCACCGCCACCTGCTGGTACGCCGGCTCGATCCGGCTGACGAGCAGCGCATCGGGCACCGCCCCCGGCTCCTTCGACCCCTGACTCGCCATGCCCGGTCTCCCTCAGCTCGCTCCCGCAGTGACGGCAGCCGGCACCCGCTGGCTCCGACTGGCATCCACTGGCATCCACTGGCACTGCAACGCTTCGCCCGAATACGTAGGACATTAGCACGATCGGGCCAGCCTTCACGTGATCATGCAGTTCAGCAGACCGGAACACTCATGTAACGCGCCAGAAACCAACGGGTGCCAGCCTGATCGCGCCAGATCGGTAAACCTCCAACGTTTGGCTGACCATGACTCGATACATCGCGTCCCGGGCGATGCGCGCGGTCGCGACGCTGCTCGCGGTGCTGGTGGCCGCGTTCGTGCTGGCCCGGCTGTCCGGTGACCCGGTGCGGCTGATGCTGCCCTCGGAGGCCACCGACGAGCAGGTCGAGGCCGCCCGCGTCTCGCTCGGTCTGGACCGTCCTCTGCTCGTGCAGTTCCTGGACTTCCTGGGCGGGGTGGCCGTCGGCGACTTCGGCACCTCCGTGCGCCAGGGCACCTCCGCGCTGCTGATCGTGCTCGAGCGGCTGCCCTACACGCTGGAGCTGGCCTTCCTCTCGTTCGGGCTCGGCCTGCTGCTCGCGGTCGCGCTCGCGGTGTGGGGCGAGCTGTCGCGCAGCCCCGCGGTGCGCGCCGCCATGCTGTGGGTCGCGACCGCGCGCCAGGCGATCCCGCCCTACCTGTTCGGCGTGCTGATGATCCTGGTCTTCGCCATCTGGCTCGGCGTGCTGCCCTCGATCGGACGGACCTCCTGGGCCAGCTACGTCCTCCCGGTGCTGACCGTGGCGACCTTCGAGGTCGCGCTGTACCTGCGGCTGCTGAACGAGTCGTTCGCCCGCAGCCGGCACCAGGACTTCGTGCGCACCGCGCTCGCGAAGGGGGCCAGCCACCGCCGGGTGGTGCTCGCCCACCAGCTGCCGAACGCGCTGCTGCCGCTGATCACCGTCGCCGGGGTGAACCTCGGCGTCCTGCTCGGCGGCCTCGCGGTGCTGGAGACCGTGTTCAACTGGCCCGGGCTCGGCCGGCTGATCGTCGACGGCGTGGAGCAGCGCGACTACCCGGTGGTCCAGGCGGGCGTCGTGGTGATCGCGGTGATGTTCGTGGTGATCAACCTCGTGGTCGACATGCTCTACGCCGTCATCGACCCGAGGGTGCGGATCGCACGATGACCACGACCACCTCGCCGCACACCGCCGCTCCCGCCCCGTCGCGCCGCGTCCGCCGGCACCGGCGCACCTCGGCCTCGACCGTCGTCGCTGTCGTCTTCATCGGCATCACGCTCGTGCTCGGCCTCGTCGTGCCCCTGCTGCCCGGGATCGACCCCACGACCCAGGACCTCGGCTCGGCGTACCTCACCCCGTTCACCGACCCGGCGCACCTGCTGGGCACCGACCAGCTCGGCCGCGACATGCTCGCGCGCCTCGCCGTCGCGACGCGGGTCTCGCTGCTCGTCGCGGCGGGCGCCGTCACCGTCAGCGCGCTGGTCGGCCTCGCGGTGGGCCTGCTCGCCGGCTACCGGGGCGGTCGGCTGGACGGCTTCCTGATGGCGGTCGGTGACGTCGTGCTGGCCGTCCCCACCATGCTCCTGCTGATCGTGGTGGCCGCGACGGTCGGCACCACGCCGGTGCTGCTGACCGTGCTGCTCGGCCTGATGAACTGGGTGGTGTTCGCCCGGCTCGTCCGGTCGCTGGTGCTCTCCCTGCGCGAGCGCGAGTTCGTCTCCGCCGCGGTCGCGGCCGGCGCGACCTCCGGCTGGGTGGTCCGCAAGCACCTGCTGCGCGCGGTGCTGCCCGAGCTGCTGATCACCGCGGGCTACCAGGTCGGCGTGATCATCACCGTCGAGTCCTCGCTGAGCTACCTCGGGCTGGGCATCCAGCCGCCGATGCCCAGCCTCGGCCTGATGATCGCCGAGGGGCAGGGCTACCTGCAGAGCCACCCCTTCCTCACCCTGCTGCCGGCCGTCGCCGTCTTCCTGCTCATCGCGGGCGCCCAGTTCCTGTCCCAGGGAGTTCGCCGCCCGCGCTCCTGATACCCCGTCCCCTTCTGCGAGAGGTCCCACCATGTCGTCACGACTCTCCCGACGAGTCACCGTCCCGTCCCTGATCGGGGTCGTCGCCCTCGTCCTGTCCGCCTGCACCGGCGGCTTCGACTCCGCGACGTCCACCAGCTCGACCGGCACGTCGCAGTCGATCACGATCGCCCTGAACGGCGAGCCGTCCACCCTGAACCCGATCTTCGACATCTCGGTGCCTGCCCTCAGCGTGTTCCGCTCGGTGTTCTCCGGCCTGACGGCGATCGACGACGAGGGCGACGTCCAGCCGTCCCTCGCCACCTCGTGGGAGTCGGACGAGACCGCGGAGACCTGGGTCTTCACCCTGAACGAGGACGCGACGTTCCACGACGGCACCCCGGTGACCGCCGACGACGTCGTGTTCACCTTCGAGCAGGGCATGACCGACCCCGAGGCCGCCACCGCGTCCTACGTCTCGCGGATCGACTCGGTGGAGGCCACCGGCGAGTACGAGGTGACCTTCCACCTGAACACGCCGTACGCACCGTTCGACCGCCAGGTCACCCTGATCCCGGTGGTCTCCCAGGCCGCCTACGAGGCCGACCCCGAGGGGTACGCCGAGGCGCCGGTCGGATCGGGCCCCTACAAGGTGGTGAGCTGGACGCGCGGGGACACCCTGACGCTGGAGCGCTACGACGACTACTTCGGCGACGCCGCCGCCATCGAGGACGTCGAGTACCGGTTCGTGGACGACGAGACCACCCGCGGGAACTCCCTGCAGTCCGGGGACGTCGACGTCGCCCAGATCAGCGCCTCGAACGTCGAGACGCTGCAGTCCACCGACGGCATCGAGGTGGTGGAGCAGGAGAGCAACCGCGTGCTGTACCTCGGCTTCAACTCCAGCACCGGACCCCTGGCGGACACCACCGTGCGGCAGGCGATCGACATGGCGATCGACCGCGACGCGATCGTCGAGACCATCTACCAGGGCCTGGCCTCGCCCAGCGGGCAGCTGGTCGCCCCGACCACGTTCGGCTACGACGAGGACATCGAGCCCACCGCCTACGACCCCGACGCGGCCCGCGAGCTCCTGGCGGCCTCCGACTACGACGGCGAGGCGATCGTGCTCAGCTACCCCGCGACCGAGCTGCCGCAGATCACCCAGCTCGCCCAGGCCATCGCCGGCTACCTCGAGGACATCGGCCTGACCGTCGAGCTCGACCAGCAGGAGACCGCCAACTTCCGCTCCGCCTGGCTCGCCACGGAGTTCTCCGGCATCTACATCTGGCAGTTCGCGCCCTCCATCATGGACGCCGACCTCCCGCTCTCCCTGCTCGTCGGACCGGACAGCACGCGGTACTTCACCGACGACGAGGTCGACGCGCTGATGGCCGAGCAGATCGGGATCACCGACACCGAGGAGCGCGCCGCCGTCCTGGGCGAGCTGCTCCAGCTCGTGCACGACGAGGTCTACTACTCGGCCCTGTTCACGGACGTCTACGCCTACGGGGTCAGCGAGGGGACGTCCTGGAGCCCGCGCGCCGACGGCCTGTTCGCCCTCGACTGACCCCACCGCCGCAGCCCCCGGAAGGAGCTCCTGCCATGCACGTCCCCCACGACCACGCAGCCCTGCTGGTGATCGACATGCAGCGCGCCTTCCTGGACCCCGACGCCGCACGCGCCCGCTCCGGCGGCGACGTGACCCCGCTGATGGCGGCGATCCCCGGCTGCACCGCCCTGGTGGAGCTGGCCCGCGCCGCCGACGTGCCGGTGATCTTCACCCGCTACGTCTACAGCGCGGGGATGGCCGACTTCGGGCCCGCCCGCACCGAGCGGGCCCGACGTCGGCGCGCCGCCGGGGCGCTCGCCCCCGACGACCCCGGCATCGAGATCGTGGACGTGCTGGCCCCCCGCCGCGGCGAGGTCGTGATCGACAAGGCGCGGGCCAGCGCGTTCTACGGCACCCGGCTCGAACCCGTCCTGACCGGCACCGGCATCCGCAACCTGGTGATCTGCGGGGTCACGACGAACATCTGCGTGGAGTCCACCGCACGCGACGCCGGCCAGCGCGACTACGGCACGTTCGTGGTGCGCGACGCCGTAGCCGAGCTCACGCCGGAACGGCACGAGAACGCGCTGGCCGCCATCGACTGGTACTTCGGCACCACCTGCGCCGTCGCCGACGTGGCCGGCTCCTGGCCGGCCGCCCCCGGCAGGAGCTGACCCACCATGCCACCGCTCGACCCGACCGAGGACCTGATGACCGCCACCGCACCCGGCACCCGCCCACCCCTGCTCGAGGTGCGGGGGCTCTGCGTGGAGTTCGACACCGAGAACGGCCCGCAGCCCGGGATCCAGGACGTCTCCTTCACCGTCGAGCAGGGCCAGACGGTGGCCCTCGTGGGCGAGTCCGGCTCCGGCAAGTCGACCACCGCGGCCTGCATCAACCGGCTGCTGGCACCCAACGGACGCATCACGGCCGGCTCGGTGCGCTTCGAGGGCCAGGACCTCGTCAGCCGGACCGAGCGGGAGATGACCGCGATCCGCGGTGCAGGCATCGGGCTGGTGCCGCAGGACCCGATGTCGAACCTCGACCCGCTCCAGCGCGTCGGCACCCAGATCGCCGAGGCCCTCACGGTGCACGGCGAACGGAACCGGTCACGGCTGCGGGCGCGCGCGGTGGAGCTGCTCGACATGGTCGGCATCCCGGAGCCCGCCCGGCGCGCCCGGCAGTACCCGCACGAGCTGTCCGGCGGCATGCAGCAGCGGGTGCTGGTCGCGATCGGCCTCGCCTGCCGGCCCCGCCTGCTGATCGCCGACGAACCGACCAGCGCGCTCGACGTCACGGTGCAGCGCACGATCCTGGACCGGGTGGACGAGCTGACCACCGAGCTCGGCACCTCGGTGCTGCTGATCACGCACGACCTGGAGCTGGCCGTCGAGCGCGCCCAGCAGGTGGTGGTGATGCAGCACGGCCGGGTGGTGGAGCACGGCCCGGCGCAGACCCTGCTCACCTCCCCCCGCGACCCGTACACCCGTCAGCTGGTCGCCGCGTCGCCCGCCATGACGAGCACGCCGCTGGTGGGCGCCGCACCCAGCGGGTCGGGCACCCCCCTGGTCGTGGTCGAGCACCTGCGCAAGACCTACCGCCGCGGCGGGCGGGCGGGCGACTTCGTCGCGGTCGAGGACTCCTCGTTCGAGATCCGGCAGGGCCAGACCGTAGCGATCGTCGGCGAGTCCGGCTCCGGGAAGTCCACCACCGCCAAGATGCTGCTCGGCCTCGAGAAGCCCGCCGCCGGCGAGATCACGGTGCGCGGCCGGGCGCTGTCCACCATGCGCCCGCACGAGCTGCTCGACGTGCGCCGCCGGGTGCAGCCGGTGTTCCAGAACCCCTACGGCTCGCTCGACGCCCGGTTCACCGTGCTCCAGTGCGTCACCGAGCCGCTCGACATCCACCGGGTCGGCACCCCGCGCAGCCGCCGTGCCCACGCCGCGGACCTGCTGGAGATGGTCGCGCTGCCGCGCGAGATCGGGTCCCGGCACCCGACCGAGATGTCCGGCGGCCAGCGCCAGCGCGTGGCCATCGCCCGCGCCCTGGCCCTGGAGCCCGAGCTCGTCGTGCTGGACGAGGCGGTGTCCGCGCTCGACGTCGTGGTGCAGAAGCAGATCCTCGAGCTGCTGGTCCGGCTGCAGCGCGAGCTCGCACTGAGCTACCTGTTCATCAGCCACGACCTCGCGGTGGTGCGGCTCGTCTCGCACCAGGTGCACGTGATGCAGCACGGCCGGATCGTCGAGTCCGGGCCGCCCGAGCAGATCTTCGACTCCCCCCGTGACGAGTACACCCGCCGGCTGATCGACGCGATCCCCGGGCACGGCGGGCGGCGGGCGCGCGACGGGGAGAGCCTGCTGGACCGCGACTGAGCGGGGGCACCCGGCTCGTCTCAGCGAGTCAGACCCGATCGTGGCGGGGATCGGGGCAGACCGGTACGACACACCACGCCCGTGTGTGGTTCCTCCCACGTCGAGGGTCCGGCCGCGGTGCCGTCGGTCGAGGTCCGGCAAGACTGACGGGCGTCGGACGGACCTGGTCCGGCCCGAACCGGAGGCGCCCCGTGCACGACTCCCCCGCACCCGACCACCACAGCGACGACCTCGTGCTCGAGGACCTGCGCGTCCGGCTCGGTCGCCGCACCGTCCTGGACGGCGTCGACCTGCACCTGCGCCCCACCGGGCAGGTGGTCGGGCTGTTCGGTCCGAACGGCGCCGGCAAGACCACGCTGATGCGCTGCGTCGTCGGGCTCCTGGAGCGGTACCGCGGGCGGCTGGATCCGCCGGACGGCGGCGTCGCCTACCTGTCCGACCACCCCTACCTCTACCCGTTCCTGCGGGTCGAGCAGTGCGAGGCGCTGTTCCGGTCCCGGTATCCCGACTACTCCCCCGACCGGGCCGAGCAGATGTTCGCCAGGCTCGGCCTGGACCGCGCCCGCCGGGTCGGCGATCTGTCGAAGGGCATGTCCGAGCAGGCGCACATCGCCCTGACCTTCGCCCGGCAGGTGCCCCTCTACGTCCTGGACGAGCCGCTGGCCGCCGTCGACCCCTGCACCCGGGACCTCTGCTGGTCGAGATGATCCGCGAGCTGCGTCCGGCGGCGTCCACCACGCTGCTCAGCACCCACATCATCACCGAGGTCGCCGACCTGTTCGACGAGGTCGCCCTGCTCTGGGACGGGCACGTCGTCCGCCACGGCACCGTCGCCGCGCTCGGCGCGGACGGCGGCCTCGACCTGCACCTGGTCCGGCTCGGCCACCCGGACTACGTCTGGACGCTGGGCATCGACACGGAGTTCCGTGGGTTCAGCCAGTACGCGACCGTCCTGCCGCTGGCGATCCGCCCGCCCGAGGGCACCGCCTCACCCGCGACCACCCTGCTGCCCGTCACGCTCGCGGTGAACGCCGGGGTGCTCGCGCTCGCCGCGGCACTCTGGTGGCCGCTGCGCCGGATGCGGATCAACCTGCCCTGAGAGCGCTGCCCGGCGGCTCCTTGCCCGCTGCGCCCGCCGCCGCGCCGGGCTCCCACGCACGCCCTGCGCGCGACCGCGCTCAGGCGCCGTGGCCGGAGGCGGGCAGGCCGCGCAGGAACCGCTCGGTGATCCGTCCGGGGTGCGTGATCGCGCTGCCGACGCAGACGGCGTGCGCACCGGCCTCGATCGCGGCGCCGGCCTGCTCGGGGGTGTCCACCCGCCCCTCGGCGACCAGCGGTCGCTCGCAGCGGGCGACGATCGCCGCCACCAGCTCCAGGTCCGGGCCGTCGGTCGCCGGACGCTCGCCTGTGTAGCCGGCCAGCGTGCTGCCCAGCAGATCGGCGCCGGCGTCCTCGGCCCGGAGCGCGTCCTCGAGCGAGCCGCAGTCGGCCATCACCAGCACCCCGGTGCGCTCCTTGAGCCGGCGCACCGTCTCGGCGAGGGTCAGCCCGTCGGGCCGGGGCCGGCGGGTCCCGTCGATCGCGACGACATCGGCCCCGGCCTCGGCCACCGCGACGGCGTGCCGCAGCGTGGGCGTGATGACGACCCCGTCGTGGCCGTGCTTCCACAGCCCCACGATCGGCACCTGCACCGCGGACCGGCCGGTGAGCACGTCCGGCAGGCCCTGCAGCCGGACCGCAGCCGCACCGGCGGCGACCACCGCGGCGGCGGTCCGGGCCATCGTCGGCGCCTCCCGGAGCGGCTCGCCCGGGTAGGCCTGGCAGGACACCACCAGGCGGCCGCGCAGGCTCGCGACCAGCGCCTGCTGATCGGGGGTGGGGGTGGTGCTGCTCATCGGTCCTCGTCTCGGGGCTGGTCTCGGGGCTGGTCTCGGGGCTGGTCTCGGGGTCCGGACCGGGCACGTCCCTCGTGCGCCCACCACCAGGCGCCCAGCACCCCGGCTCGGGGGCCGAGCGTGCCCGGCACGATCTCGAGCTCGTCCAGCGCCGGGGTCGCCTCCGCCCGGAACGCCGCCGTGACGGCGTGCCACCAGCGCGGTCCGGCCTCGCTCATCCCGCCGGTGAGCACCACCCGGTCCGGGTCGACGAGCGCGACGGCGCCCGCCAGCGCGCGTCCGACGGCGCTCGCCGAGTCGTGCAGCGCCCGGGCCGCGGTGGGGTCGCGCTCGGCGGCGGCGACCACCTGGCGGGTGCCGGCCGCGGGGTCGCCGCCCAGTGCCCGGAACCGGCGCAGCAGCCCGGGCCCGCTGCCGATCGCCTCCAGGTGCCCGGTCCGGCCGCAGGAGCAGCGCAGGCCGTAGGTGCCCGGCAGCGGCAGGTGGCCGATCTCGCCCGCCCCGTGGTGCCGCCCCAGCAGCGGCCGGCCCTGCTCCACCAGGCCGGCGCCGACCCCGGTGCCCACGGCCACCAGCAGCACGCGGGCCAGCCCTGACCCGGCACCCCAGCGGGCCTCGCCGACGGCGTGGGCGTCGACGTCGTTCAGCACGCCGGGCCGCAGCCCGGGGACGGCCAGCCCGCGGGCGCGCAGCCGGGCGGCCAGCCCCTCGGCCACGTCGGTGCCCGCCCAGCCCGGCAGGGTGTCGGCGGCCGCGACGATGCGGCCGCTGCCCGCGTCCACCAGGCCCGGCGACCCCACGCCGAGGGTCGCGACCCGGCGCGTGCCCACCAGGGCGGTGACGGCCGCCGCGACCGCGTCCAGCACCGCCGCGGAGCCCGCGGCGGCCGGCGTGGGCCGCAGCACGGGCGGTCCGTCCAGCCGCGGCAGCGCCCCGGGCACGACCCGCGCGGCGACGATCTTGGTGCCGCCCAGGTCCACGCCCACGTGCACCCGCGGCTCTCGCTCCTGCATGGCCCCGAGTGAAGATCGTTATGCACATAACCACAACCGGCGACCCGTCGGTAGCCTGATTTTTTCAGGAATGTTTCGAGCAGGAAAACTCTCCTCGGGCACCTTGCAGTTATGCGGATAACGCCGTGGACTCTCGCCATCGCCGCCGCACAGCACCCGGCACAGGATCGGCACGGGCCCGGCACCGGGCCACGGGAGGAGGGAGACCGGACATGGCACGCAGCACCGTTCGCCGCACCGCGGCGGGCCCCGGCACCCGTCGCGGCCACCGTGTCACCCAGTCCGACGTCGCCCGGCTGGCCGGGGTGAGCCAGGCCGTCGTCTCGATGGTGCTCACCGGCGGGGCCGACACGGACCGCCGGATGACCGAGGCGACCCGGGTCCGCGTGCTCGAGGCCATCGAGCAGACCGGCTACGTGGCCAACCCGATGGCCCAGCGCCTGGCGGGCGGCCGGACCTCGATCATCGGCGTCTACACCTACGAGCCCGTCTTCCCGCACAGCGCCGGCGACTTCTACCATCCCTTCCTCGAAGGGTTGGAGGGCGAGGCGCAGCGCTCCGGCGTCGACCTGCTGCTGTTCACCTCCTTCCCGCCGCAGGAGGACGGCCGTCGGCTCGGGACGACCGGGCTGCGGCGGCTCCAGGTGACCGACGCCTGCGTGCTGCTCGGGCGGCACAGCTTCCCCGAGGACCTGGACGCCCTGCTGCGCGAGGACTACCCCTTCGCCTTCATCGGGCGCCGCACCAGCCCGAGCGGCACCGTCCCCTACGCGGGTGCGGCCTACAACGCGGCGACCCGCGAGGTCACCGAGCACCTGATCGGGCTCGGGCACCGCGGGATCGCGCTGGTCACCGAGTACACCGACCACGAGTCGGTCGAGGACCGCGACCGCGGCTACCGCCAGGCGATGGTGGCCCACGGCCTGGTCCCGGTGATCTACGAGGCCCCGGACGTGCGCGCCGGCGGCGTGCTGGAGGCGTTCGCCGCGCACGGCATCACCGCGGCGGTCGTCACCTCCGACCTGGCCGCCCAGATGCGGCTGGCCGCCGTGGAGCGCGGCGTGCGGGTGCCCGAGGACCTCTCGATCGCCCGGCTCGGCGATCCCGAGCGAGCCGACCCGGACGGCCCGGAATGGACCGGGTTCACCATCCCGCGCACCCGGATGGGCGCCGAGGCGCTGCGCATCGTGCTGCGCCAGCTCGCCGGCGAGACGCGGGACCTGCTCCAGGTCGACATCCCCTGCGAGGTCGTCGTCGGGGGCACCAGCGCCCCGCCACCGCCTCCCGCGGGTTGAGCATCCCGACCCGACGCGGGCGCCCCGGCGGCACGCCCGTCCCCTGCACCCCCGACACCACCCTGCTGGCACCGGCCAGCAGCGGCCGGCACCAGCCGGCACCGAACGTGAGGACAACGCACAGCATGAGTCAGGTCACCCCCCTGCGGACCCAGGTGCTCGTCGTCGGCGGCGGGCTGGGCGGCGTGGCGGCCGCGCTGGCCGCCGCCCGCCGCGGCGTCGATGTCGTGATGACCGAGGAGCACCCGTGGATCGGCGGCCAGGCGACCTCCCAGGCCGTCCCGCCCGACGAGCACCCCTGGGTCGAAGAGCTCGGCACCACTGCCTCCTACCGGCGCTTCCGCGACGGCGTGCGGGCCTACTACCGCGACTTCTACCCGCTCACCCCGGCCGCGGCCGCCCGCGCCCATCTCAACCCGGGCGCCGGGTGGGTGAGCAAGCTCTGCCACGAGCCACGCGTGGCGCTGGCCGTGCTGGAGGGCATGCTGGCCCCCTACCGGGCCGCCGGCCGCGTGCAGGTGCTCACCGGCCTGGTCCCGGTGGCCTGCGACACCGACGGGGACCGGGTCCGCTCTGTGCGCCTGGCCGGGACCGGCGCCGGGGACGACCGCACGGTCGAGATCGAGGCGGGCTACGTGGTGGACGCCACCGAGCTCGGCGACCTGCTCCCGCTGACCGGCACCGAGTACGTCACCGGCTTCGAGGCGGCCACCGAGACCGGCGAGCCGAGCGCCCCGGCGCAGGCCCAGCCCGAGAATGTGCAGGCGCTCTCGGTCTGCTTCGCCGTCGACCACGTGGACGGCGACCACACCATCGACCGCCCCGAGCAGTACGACCGCTGGCGCGCCTACCGGCCCGCCGGCTGGGGCGGCCCGCTGCTGAGCTGGCAGGCCCCGAACCCGCGCACCCTCGATCTGGTCACCCGGCACTTCGAGCCGAACCCCGGGGACGACCCGCTGGCCGTCGACGCCGACCAGAGCGCCGACGCCGGCGACCAGAACCTGTGGACCTTCCGCCGCGTGCTGGCCAAGGACCTGTACGCCCCCGGCGCCTTCCCCAGCGACGTCACGCTGGTCAACTGGCCCGCGATCGACTACTTCGAGGGCACGGTCATCGACGTGCCCGCGCAGACCGCCGCCGCGCACCTGCACGACGCCGCCCAGCTCTCGCTGTCCTTCCTGTACTGGATGCAGACCGAGGCGCCCCGCGCCGACGGCGGCACCGGCTGGCCGGGCCTGCGGCTGCGCGGCGACGTGACCGGGACCGACCACGGCCTGGCGATGGCGCCCTACCACCGGGAGAGCCGGCGGATCCGGGCCCTGACCACCGTCGTCGAGCAGGACGTGTCCTACGCGGTGCGAGGGGAGCACGGGGCACGCCGCTACCCCGACTCGGTGGGCATCGGCATGTACCGCATCGACCTGCACCCCTCCACCGGCGGGGACAGCTACATCGACGTCGCCGCCTGCCCCTTCGAGCTTCCGCTGGGGGCCCTGATCCCGCAGCGCACCACCAACCTGCTGGCCGGGGGCAAGAACATCGGCACCACCCACGTGACCAACGGCGCCTACCGGCTGCACCCCGTCGAGTGGAACGCCGGCGAGGTCGCCGGGGCGCTCGCGGCCCGCTGCCTGCTGACCGGCAGCACGCCGCACGCCGTCCATGCGGACCCGCGCCTGCTGGCCGACTTCCAGCGCGAGCTGCAGGCCGACGGCGTCGAGATCCGGTGGCGCCGGCCCGCACGCCCGTACTGAGCCGGCGGGCGTCCGCGCCCCGCCCCTCCCCCGATCCACCACCCACCCCCCTCACCCACCCAGGAGAGACCATGCGCATGACGAAGCCGGCGGTGCTCCTCGCCGCCACCGCGCTGCTCAGCACCGCGCTCGCGGGCTGTTCCGGATCATCCGGCTCCGAGGCCAGCGAGTCCTCGGGCCCCGCGGACCTGCGGATGACGGTCTGGACCTCCGACGAGGACCAGCTCGCCCTGTTCCAGCAGATCGCGGACGCCTACGTGGCCGCCCACCCCGACGAGGTCAGCTCGGTCACCTTCGACTCGGTGCCCTACGACGACTACACCACGACGCTGACCACCCAGATCGCCGGTGGCAACGCGCCCGACCTGGCCTGGGTCTTCGAGTCCAGCGCCAAGGAGTTCGTCGCCAGCGGCGCGCTCGCCGACCTCACCGACACCCTGGACGCCACCGAGGGCTACGACTACGACGACATCATGCCGTCCACCCTCGACCTGTGGACCGGCGACGACGGCGACCTGTACGCCTACCCCTTCTCGAACTCCCCCTTCGTGGTGTTCGTCAACACGGACCGCCTGGCGGAGGCGGGGCTGGACGACCCGGCCGACCTGGTCGCCTCCGGGCAGTGGACCTACGACACCGTCGAGTCCATGGCGGCCGACAGCGTCGCCGCGCTCGGCGGCGCCGGCCTGGTGGTGCGCGACTTCGACTACACGACCTGGAGCAACCTCGCCTCCGTCTGGGCCGCCTGGGGCGCCGACCCGTGGTCGGCCGACGGCAGCACCTGCACCTTCGACTCCACCGAGATGGTCGACGCCATGACCTGGTTCCACGACGCGGTCTACGAGGACGGGGCGATCCCGGAGCCCGGAACGACCAACGACTTCTTCGCCGGGGACACCACCTTCACGATCACCCAGATCTCCCGGGCGTCCTCGCTCGACGGCTCCTTCGGCTGGGACGTCGTCCCGCTGCCGTCCGGCCCCGCCGGGCAGCAGAACATCGTCGGGCAGGCCGGGCTGGCGGCCCTCTCGGGCGGCAGCCACGTGCAGGCGGCCGAGGACTTCCTGGCCTACTTCACGAACGCGGAGAACTCGGCCGAGCTGGCCCAGTACTTCCCGTCGCCCCGCGAGTCGCTGCAGGACGCCGAGACCCTGGCCCAGACCAACCCGCTGCTGGACGCCGACCAGCTCCAGGTGGTCGTCGACGCCGTCCAGGACGCCGAGACCAAGCCGAGCCACGCGAACTACGCCGAGCTCGACACCGCGGTGCGCACCGCCCTGGACGCGCTGTGGACCGCCGACGCCGACCCCGAGACCGTGCTGACCGACGTCTGCTCCTCGATCACGCCGCTGCTGGGCAGCTGAGTCGATGAGCACGAAGGCTCCTGACCGGGTGAGGCGCGGCCGTGCGCCGCGCCTCACCCGGCGCCGCCGGGAGGCGGTCACCGGGTACCTGTTCGCCACGCCCTCGGTGCTCGGCGCCGTCGGGTTCGTGGTGGTCCCGCTGGTGATGGTCGTCTGGTACTCCCTGCACGACTGGAACGTGCTCGCCGGCACGTTCACCTGGGCGGGGGCGGACAACTACGAGCAGATGGCGCAGGACTCCAACCTGATCGACGCCCTGTGGTCCAGCCTGTGGTTCTGCCTCGGCGTGGTCGTGCTGAACATCTCGCTCAGCCTCGCGCTGGCCGTGCTGCTCAAC
This sequence comes from Cellulomonas sp., assembly GCA_036404115.1. Classification (GTDB taxonomy): domain Bacteria; phylum Actinomycetota; class Actinomycetes; order Actinomycetales; family Cellulomonadaceae; genus Cellulomonas. Next base: position 91,133 of record DASWPG010000048.1, on the reverse strand, counting down.
CAGCGCCTGCCGGGGACCACGTTCTTCCGGGTGGCCTTCTTCTCCCCGGTGGTCGTCTCGCTGGTCGCCTGGACCCTGGTGTGGCAGTTCCTGCTGCAGTCCGACGGCGGCGTCAACGCCGCCCTGGAGCGGCTCGGGCTGACCGGCCCGAACTGGCTGCGCGGCTCGGTCACCGCGATGGTGGCCGTCGTCGTCGTGCAGGTCTTCAAGAACGTCGGCCTGAACATGATCCTGTTCCTGTCCGCCCTGCAGGAGGTCCCCGAGGAGATCCAGGAGGCGGCCCGCATCGACGGCGCGGGCGCCTGGCGGCGGTTCCGCTCGATCGTGCTGCCGATGATCAGCCCCACGGTGCTGCTGGTCACGATCCTGACCGTCGCCGGGTCGCTGGAGACGTTCGCGCTGGTGGACGTGCTGACCTCCGGCGGGCCCGGGAACACCACGACCGTCCTCGTCTACTACCTGTACCAGCAGGCCTTCGAGCTCAAGCGCTTCGGCTACGCCAGCGCGATCGCGGTGCTGCTGTTCGTCATCGTCCTGATCCTGACCCTGCTGCAGTGGCAGAGCCGGAAGAGGTGGGTCTTCCATGAGCAGTGACCGTCGCGCCGCCCGGCGTCCGGTGGACAGCCGGCGTGCCGCGCGTACCCGGCGCTGGGGCCGCGGGCTGTTGGTCCTCCTGATGGCCGTGGCCTCGGTGCCCTTCCTGTTCCCGACCTGGTGGATGGTGACCTCCAGCCTCAAGAGCACCAGCGAGATCCTGGCGAAGCCGCCGACGCTCTGGCCGCACTCGATCTCCTGGAGCGCGTTCTCGGAGGTCTTCACCCTGCAGCCGTTCGCCCAGCAGTACTGGAACAGCCTGTACATCGCCGCGGTCGTCACGGTCGGCACCGTGATCTTCTCGGCGATGGCCGGCTACGCCTTCGCCCGGCTGCGGTTCCCCGGCTCGAACCTGCTCTTCCTGGTGGTGCTGGCCGGGATGCTGGTGCCCTCCGAGGTGACGATCGTCCCGCTGTTCAAGATGGTGGACGCCGCCGGGCTGATCGACACCCACTGGCCGCTGATCGTGATCCCGATGCTCGGCGCGCCCAGCGTGCTGGCGACGTTCATCATGCGCCAGTTCTTCCTCGGCCTGCCCACGGAGCTCGAGGAGGCCGGCGAGCTCGACGGGCTCGGACGCCCCGGCGTGTTCTGGCGGATCGCGTTCCCGCTGGCCCGGCCCGCCGTCTCGGCGGTCGCGATCGTCACCTTCCTGAAGTCCTGGAACCTCTACCTGGAGCCGGTCGTCTTCCTGTCCAGCAAGGAGAAGTTCACGCTCCCCCAGGCGCTCACGCAGTACGTCGACGCCTACGGCGGCACGATGTGGAACGTGCAGCTCGCCGCCACCACCCTGACGGTGCTGCCCGTGCTGATCGTGTTCGTGCTCGCGCAGCGGCAGTTCATCCAGGGGCTGGCGAGCAGCGGGCTGAAGGGCTGACCGGGGGGGCGCGTTCTCGGCCGGCCGAGAGCGCGGTCAGGGCAGCAGGGTGCGCACGAAGAAGTTCCACACGCCGTTCGACAGCAACGACACCACGTACGGCGTCAGGACGACGAGCACGGCGACCGCTCCCCTGGTGCGACGACGCCACCCCGACAGCGGTCCCAGCAAGAAGCTGACGATCAGGGCAGGCAGCAGCGCGGCGAGCAGCAGCAGCCCACCGATGAGCAGGACCTCGGCGATCGGCTCGTCCGCGTCGAGGACGTGCTGAGCAGGTCCGATCGTGTCAGCCTTGATCTGCAGCAGGACCAGCCACAAGATCGACAGCGGGATCAGCGACAGCCAGGCCGACACCAGGTCACCGACGAGGATCCCCCCGATGCCGAGCGCGCGCCGCAGGCCACGCACCGGCACGGTCGCGACGCCGCCCGCCGGATCCTGTGCCAGGTCGTTCGCGGCAGCCCCCAGGTCGTCCATCACGCCAGCGTGCCGGTCAGCGCCGGTGGCACGGCGCCCCGCCACCGTTCCCGCACCGGACCCGCACACCCTGGACGCAGCACGAGCCCGCCGGGAGCGGCGGGCTCGTGCTGGCTGACGTGCGGCTCACCCGGGTGCCGGGATCGCGCGCGAGCACATGGTGGAGGTGGCGGGAATCGAACCCGCGTCCGATGACGTGGAACCAGGGCTTCTCCGGGTGCAGTCTGCAGCTGATTTTCTCGGCCCCCGCGATCACGCAGACAAGTCGCGGACGGGCCCAGTCACCTAAAAGTCCCCGCAGCCCCGGTGACGAAGGCTGCGAGCAGTGGCTCCCTAGATGACGCCAGGATCTGAGTCGGAAGCTAGCTCAGGCTGACGGACTTCGAGGCTCGCTCAGGCGGCGAGGGCGAAGTCGGTGCGATTGGAATCGGCACCTATAGGTTTGCACGGAGCGTTAACGAGATAACCGTGCGTTCTCGACCCGCTTCTCCTGGCTCGACGATCACCGTCGAAACCGATCACCCCCATGTGGGTGTGCTGTTCAGTTGTCAACCGCCGCCGCCGTGGTCCCGGTCGCCCGGTGCCGCAGGCGGCAGCCCGACGATCATACGGCCCCGGCGTGGCCGGCGTCGCCCCGATTCCCGGGTGCGAGGTGCGCCGGGCGCGAACAGCCCGGGCGCCGGTTCAGCCGCGCAGCAGCCGGGCGATGGTGCGGGCGCCGGCCTCGGGCGAGGCATGCGGCGATCCGGTGACGGCGCCGAGCAGCAGGGCGATGTTCGAGACGCTGACCACGGCGAGCGCGGTGTCCCAGTCCTCGATGGCGGGCCGGGTCGCGCCGGGGCGACGGGCGACGGCGACCTGCCCGGCGAGCGCGGCGAACCCCTCCTCGTAGAACGCGCCGATCTCGGCCCGCGCCTCGGGGTGCCGGACGGCGTAGGACAGGATCTCCAGCACGAGCAGCAGCTCGTCCTCGTCCCCCGAGGTGCCGAGGGTCGCGGCGACGTCCTGCTCCAGGGCGGGGTCGGGCAGGCAGGGCCGCGCGGCTGTGCCGGAGACCTGCCGACGGGCGACCTCGAGGAAGAGCTCGTTCTTGGAGCCGAAGTGCGCGTACAGGGCGCCCTTGGTGTAGCCGGCGTCGGCGGCGATGTCGCCGACGGCGGCACCCTCGTAGCCGTGCCGGGCGAAGGCGCGCGCGGCGGCGTCCAGCAGCTCGGTGCGGGTGCGGTCGGCCTTCTCGCGGCGGCGCTCCTCGCCGCGGCGGGTGCCGGCGTGCCGGGAGACGCTCTCGGAGGCGTCGGCGAGACCGCGGGCAGCCTCGCGCAGGGAGCCGGCGACGACCTCGCTGACCTCGGGCAGCACGTCGTGCACCTGGTGGCCGAGCATCCGGGTGAGCGCTGCGGTGGCATCGGCGAGCGCCCGGGCGGCCGAGCTGATGCTGTCATCGCCGGGTGCCGCACCGCGCGGGTCGTCGGGTGCGTCGCCGCGGCGGGACGAGCCTGCTCCGGTGGGTTCGGTGGGCGGCATGGCGTCGATCCTAGCCCGCGAGGTACCGATCGGTATCCCGGTACCCACTCCTCGGGTCGCGGCTCACCGGCCCGCAGAACGTCTGGTACATACCAGGCGGTCTCTGCTACGTTCCCACGACATACCGATCGGAATGTTCCGGTCGGACGGCGATCGGGAGGACAGGTCGATGCAGGCCCAGGAGGTGCTCGCGGTGCGCGGGCTGCGCAAGAGGTACGGGGGCTCGCGCCGGCGGCCCGGGGTGCAGGCGAACGACGGGATCGACCTGGACGTCGCGGCCGGGCAGGTGGTCGGCCTGCTCGGCCACAACGGCGCAGGGAAGACCACCCTGGTCAACCAGGTCGTGGGCCTGGTCCGCCCGGACGCCGGCACGATCCGGCTGGCCGGGGTGGACGCGGTCGCCGCACCGCACCTCGCCCGCGAGCGCGCGTCGATCCAGGCGCAGGCCAATGTGCCGATCACCGGGCTGACACCCCGACGGGCGGTCGAGCTGGTCGGCCGGATCCGCGGCGGGAGCCACCCGGCGGTGCGGCTGCGCACCCAGCAGCTGATCGAGGACCTCGACCTCGGGCCGTGGGCGGACACTCCGGCGGAGAAGGTGTCCGGCGGCGTCGCCCGGCTCACCGCGTTCGCGATGACGGTGGTCCGTCCGGGCCGGCTGGTCGTGCTGGACGAGCCGACGAACGACGTGGACCCGGTGCGTCGTCGGCTGCTCTGGCAGCAGATCCGTGCCCTGGCCGACCGCGGGCACGGCGTGCTGCTGGTGACGCACAACGTCCGGGAGGCCGAGCGCGTGGTCGACCACCTCGCGATCCTGGACCACGGCACGGTGCTCGCCGCCGACACGCCCGCCGGGCTGACCGCGGGCCTGCGCGGGTCGCTCACCGTCGAGGTCGACCTCGTCCCCGGCACCGACCCGGGCTGGCACCCCGCGGTACGACCGGGCAGCAGCGGCCGGCTCCGCGCCGCCGGCACGGTGGGCTCCGCCGATGCCGCCGAGGTCGTGCGGTGGGCGCAGCAGCAGGTCGAGGCAGGCCGGCTGGAGCGGTACTCCCTCACCCCTGCCTCGCTGGAGGACGTCTACGTCCACCTGGTCGGCCCGCACGCCGACGAGCCGGCCGACGGGCAGCCCACCGGGACCACGCCCGGCACCGGGACGGGGGCCGCCGCATGACCGCCGTCCGTCAGACCCTGCTGCTCGCGCAGTGGCAGCTCCGCCGCCAGTCCAGCTACCTGCCGCTGATGGTGCTGGTCCAGGCGTTCCTCGCCGTGACCACCGTGGTCGGCTACGGCCTGCTGGTCGGCGACCCCACCGCGCAGGTAGCGCTGTACCTGGCGACCGGCGCGCCGACCATCACGCTGATCACGGTCGGCCTGGTGATGACCCCGCAGATGCTCACCCAGGCCCGCACCGAGGGCAGCCTGGACTGGATGCGCACCCTGCCGGTGCCGCGCACCGCCTTCCTGGTCACCGACCTGCTGGTCTGGACCCTGCTGGCCCTGCCGGGCATGGTGCTCGGCGTGGTCGCCGGCGCGCTGCGGTTCGACATCACGCTGGACGTCGCGCCGTGGCTGGTGCCGGGGGTGCTGCTGGTGTCGCTGACCTCCGCGGCGGTCGGCTACGCGATGGCGTCGCTGCTCGCGCCGTCGGTGGCGATGCTGATGACCCAGGCCCTGGTGTTCGTGGTGCTGCTGTTCTCCCCGGTCAGCTACCCGGCCGACCGGATGCCGGGCTGGCTGTCCACGGCGCACGAGTGGCTGCCGATCGAGCCGATGGCGCAGCTGGTCCGGGCCGGCCTCGCGCAGGGCACCTTCACGATGCCCGCGCGGTCGCTGGTCGTGCTGCTGGCCTGGTGCCTGGCCGCGGTGCTGGGCGCGTCGGCCGCGCTGCGCCGCCGGGCCTGAACCCGACGGATCACGCCCGCCGCGCTGCCGGCATCACGGTCAGCTCGACCGCCGCGTCGTGGTCGATGATCAGGTCGGTCACCGTGCGTGCGAGCAGCGCGGCGTGCACCGCGGGCACCTTGGCGTGGCCGGTGGCGACCAGGATCCGTCGCGGGATCCGTCGCAGCTGCTGCAACGGCATCCCGGAGGACCGCTCGTTCAGGTCGATGCCGGTGCTGGTGCCGTCCGAGCGCAGGAAGATGCTGCCGACGTCCCCGACCACGCCCTGCTCGGCGAGCCGTTCCACGTCCTTGCGCTCCAGGTAGCCGGACCGGTAGAGGTGCCCTGGCACCTCGCTGCCCAGGTTGCCCACCGAGCTGAGGGCGACGTCGGCGTGCCGCTGCATCTGCAGCACCCGCTGCACGCTGCGCTCGCGCCACATCGCCCGCCGGGTGGCGACGTCGTCGAAGAACGCCGGCACCGGGAAGTGGTGCACCGAGGCGTCGAAGGCCGCCCCGAACAGGTCGATGATGCTGGACGCGTAAGCGATGCCGGAGCTGTAGGTGTTGCCCGACCCGTTGAGCTGCACCACCCGCGACCCGGTGGTGCGCCGGGGCACCAGGTGCCGGGCGACGGCCGCGACCGTGGTGCCCCACGGGATCACCAGCGTCATGTCGCTGCCGAACACGGCGCGCACGTGCTCGGCGCCGCGCAGCGCCACCTGCTCCAGCCGGTCGACCTCGCTGGTGCCCGCGGGCACCTGCACCACCTCGGCGCGCACCCCGTAGCGTTCCTGCAGGTCGCGCGCGACCTCGTCGGACCGTCGTTCGGTGTGGTGCACCGTGACCTCGACGATGCCGCGCTCGCGCGCCTGGGCGAGCATCCGGGAGACCGTCGAGCGGGACAGGTGCTCCCGCTCGGCGATCTCCAGCATCGAGAGGCCCTCCACGTGGTACAGCGCGGCCACGGCGGCGAGCACGGCGCGGCGGTCGCGGTGCACGGGTGCCCCTTCCCATCCCGGGGCCGGTGGACCGCTCCGGTTGCTCAGCAGCTCGTGGCCTCCGGGGTCCCGGAGGTCGTGTGCTCGTAGGAGGTGATCGCGTCGACCTTCGCGGCCGACGCGGACGTCGGGTCGAAACGGTAGTCCAGCCACTCGTCCACCAGCTTCTTCGCGAGCTCCAGGCCGATCACCCGCTGGCCCAGCGCGAGCACCTGGGCGTCGTTGGACTTCACCGCGCGCTCCACCGAGTAGGAGTCGTGCGCGGTCACCGCCCGGATGCCGGGCACCTTGTTCGCGCTGATCGCCACGCCCAGGCCGGTGCCGCAGACCAGCAGCGCGCGATCGGCCTCGCCGGCGGCGACCTTCTGCGCCGCGGTCACCGCCACGTGCGGGTACGCGGTGGAGGTGTCGCCGTCGGCGCGCACGCCGACGTCCTCGACCGAGGCGACCCTCGGGTCCGCGGCCAGCAGGTCGCGCAGGGCGTCCTTGTACTGCAGGCCGGCGTCGTCGGAGCCGACGACGATCCGCAAGGTGTCGCTCATGGGTGGTCCTCTCCGGTGCGCACCGTGCGCACCATCTCGTCCAGCACGTCCGCCAGTGCGGCGGGGTCGTGCGCGCGGCGGCCCAGGAACAGGCCGTCGACGTGCGGGGTCAGCGCCGCGAAGGTGCCCGGTCCGGCGGTGCCGCCGTAGAGCAGCCGCACCGTGCCGGCACCCGCACCCGTGCCGCCGCCCGACCGGGCCTCCGCCCAGCGGCGCAGCCGGTCCGCCACCTCGGTGACGTGCGCGGCGGGGGCCGGGTCGGCGGCGCCGATCGCCCAGACCGGCTCGTACGCGACCACGACGGGCGCGGTCGGGGTGACCCCGGCCAGCACCGCGTCGAGCTGCCCCGTGCACCAGGTCGCGGCGCCGGCCGGGTCGGTGCGGGTGGGCTCCCCCACGCAGATCAGCGGCTCGACGCCGACGGAGACCGCGGTGCGGGCCTGGGCGGCGAACAGCGCGTCGTCCTCCCCCGCGGCGCGGCGCTCCGCGTGGCCGATCTCGCCGTACCGGACGCCGAGCTCGGCCAGCACCGCGGCGGGCACCTCACCGGTCGCCGGGCCGGGGTCGGCGGTGGACACCGCCTGCGCCCCGACCGAGCAGACGTCGCCGAGCACCTCGATCGCCGCGGGCACCGAGGTGAGCAGCGGCAGCACCGCCACCTCGACCGACGGACGGGCGGCGGCCACCGGGCGCACCGCGGCCAGCCAGCGGGCGGTCTCGGCATGGCCGAGATACGCCTTCAGGCTGACCGCGGCGAGCGGCCGGGCGGCGGGCCGAGAGGTCATGCGCGGGCCGGGCCGTCCGGCTCCGTGCCGTCCAGGTCCACCCCGACCAGCAGCGCCAGCGAGACGGCGCCCGGGTCCGGGTAGCCGACGCTGCGCTCCGCGAGCGGGCGGGCCCGGCCGATCCGCGGGGTGAGGCCGGCGGTGGCCCGGGCGGCCTCGTCGGCCACCGTGGCCGCAGCGGCCCACGCCTCCCGGACGTCCTGGTCGGCGGCGATGCCCGCGTCCAGCGCGTCCGCGAACGGCACCAGCGCGTCGACCATCGTCTTGTCGCCGAGGTTCGCCCGGCCGAAGGCCAGCAGGTGGTCCAGCCCGGCGCGCACGGCTGCCGCGACGTCCTGCGGTGTCGGTGCGGTGCTGTCGGACAGCCGCTCGGCCACGGCGCGCAGCCCGGTGCCCCACAGCGCCCCGGAGGTGCCACCGGCCCGGTCGCCCCAGGCGTCGCCCGCCGCGGCCAGCGCGGACGAGATCCCGGCGCCCGCCGCCACGGCGGACCGCAGCGCGGCCAGCGCCGCCGTCATGCCCGCGCTCATCCCGCGGCCGTGGTCGCCGTCCCCCGCGACCGCGTCCAGCCGGCCGAGGTCGTCCACCGCCGCCTCCAGGTCCACGGCAGCCCGCTCGGTCAGGGCGAGCAGCGTCGCGGCGGCCCCCTGCGCCTCCGCGGTCGCCGCCGGGAAGCCGGCCGGACCGGTCTCCTCGGCCACGCGACGCTCCCGGTGCGCCCCGACCTCGGTGTGCCCGCGGCGGAACGCCGGGGTGGTGACCGGCGCGGTCCACAGCTGCTCCAGCTCGTCGTCCAGCCAGGTGAGCGTGAGCGAGCAGCCGGCCATGTCCAGGCTGGTGATCAGCTCGCCGACCTCGGGGGCGACCACGTCGAGATCGGCCTTCGCCAGCAGCCCGGCGATGTCGTTCCAGAGCACGAACAGCTCCTCGTACTTCGTGCCGCCGAGCCCGTTCAGCAGCGCGATCACCCGGCCGTCGTGCCCGGCGGGCCGCTCGGCCAGCAGCCGGTCGACCAGCATCGTGGCCAGCTCGGCCGACGGCAGCATGTCCTCCTCGGCGATCCCCGGCTCACCGTGCACGCCCATGCCGACGCCCATCCGGCCCTGCGGGACGGTGAACAGCGGCCCGTCCGCACCGGGCAGCGTGCAGCCGGCGAACGCGATGCCGAAGGACACCGTGCGGTCGTTGGCCCGCCGGGCGACCTCGGCGACCGCGTCCAGGTCGTAGCCCGCCTCGGCGGCGGCCCCCGCGACCTTGAACACCACCAGGTCACCGGCGGTGCCGCGCCGGCGACCGGCCTCGTCCCGCGGGGCGCTGGTCACGTCGTCGGTCACCGGCAGCGAGAGCGTCGGGATGCCCGCTGCCCGCAGCCGGTCGGCCGCCAGGTCGAAGTTGAGCACGTCGCCGGCGTAGTTGCCGTAGCTGAACAGCACCCCGCCGCCGTTCTCGGCCGCGCGGGCGACCGACTCGATCTGCTGGGTGGAGGGTGAGGCGAACACGTCGCCGCACACCGACCCGTCGGCCAGCCCGGGGCCGACCCAGCCGGCGAACGCCGGGTAGTGGCCGGAGCCGCCGCCGATCACGACGGCCACCTTGCCCGCCGGGGTCTCGGTGGAGCGCACCACCCCGCCGTGCACCTTCTCCACCAGGTCGGCGTGCAGCCGGGCGAAGCCGGAGAGCATGTCGTCCGCGAACCGGGTCGCGTCGTTGAACACCGTGGTCATAGAACTTCTCCTTCGAAGCGAGCGGTCACCAGGCTGCTGCGGCGAGGCCGGCGAGCGCGCCGCCGACCAGGGGGCCGAGCACGGGCGGCCACCAGTAGGACCAGTCTGCGGAGCCCTTGCCCTTGATCGGGAGCAGGGCGAACGCGATACGGGCGGACAGGTCACGGGCCGGGTTCAGCGACCAGTTGGTGTTGCCGCCGAGGGTGATGCCGACGCCGATCACGACCAGGCCGACCGCGAGCGGGCCGAGGCCGCTCGGCGTGTCGCCCTGGGACAGGATGACGAACACCAGCACGAAGGTCGCGATCACCTCGACCAGGAAGTTGTGCGAGAGCCGGCGGATCGCCGGGTAGGTGACCATCGACTTGAGCTGGACCGTCTGGTCCTCGGTCTGGTCGAAGTGGTCCCGGTACACGAACCAGGCGAGCACCGAGCCGATGAACGCCCCGATGAACTGGGCCGCGAGGTACAGCGCGACGGTGCCGACCGAGGTCGTGACCCCGGTCGCGAGCTCGCCGCTGCCCTCGAAGACCTTCCCGATCGTGACCGCCGGGTTGATGTGCGCGCCGGAGGCGCCGGAGAGGTAGATGGCGCAGAACACGCCCAGGCCCCAGCCGAACGCACCCATCAGGGTCGTCCCGCTGCCACCGTAGGTCTTGACCAGCTGCAGGTTCATCGCGACCCCGAGGCCCATCAGCAGCAGCACCGCGGTGCCGATGAGCTCGGAGAGGAAGATCGTGCCCAGCGAGACGCCCATGTCCGCCCTGTCGTCCAGGCCCGGGCAGCGATGCCCGAGCGATGCGGTCACGTCCCGACGGTGATGTCGGAACGGGACCGATCGTCAGGGCCCGGCTCGGTGGCGGTCCACTGATCTGCACAGATGATGCAGTCTTGCCGGGTGCAAGCCGGGCCCGGGGACCGTCGGTGCCGCACAGATGCGTCAACCGGGGACGAGGCTCACCAGCCCCCGCCGCCGCCTCCCCCGACGCCGCCGCCGGAGAACCCGCCGCCGCCGAGCCCTGAGGACCCGCCGGATCCGGGCGTCGGCGCCGCGATGGCGCTGCTGGCGACCGACTGGAAGCGGTCCATCGAGCTGGCGAAGCCGGCCACCCAGTAGACGCCCACCACCGGGTGGCTGCCGACGTACCAGCCGGGCTCGGCCGCGACCCGGCCCTGCGCGGCGAGGTCGGCGAACACCCGGGCCCACCGGTCGGTCAGGCCGAAGACGATCGCGTACGGCAGGTAGCGGCTGAACACGTCCTGCCCCTCCTCGAACCGGATCTGGTCCGCCTCGGCGGTCGCCAGGTAGCGCCGGAAGCCGAGCGCCTGGGCGAGCACCGCGGTGCCGTCGGCGGTCCGGGCGGGTGCCGCGCCGGAGACGGCCATCACCAGCACGCCGATCACCGCCACGGCCAGCGGCACCAGTGCGGAGCCGGCGAGCTGCCAGCCGCCCGCCAGCGGCACCAGCGCCCCCAGCCCACCGAGCACCAGCAGCCCGGACCCGGCGGCGATCCACCGCCGGCGCACCCGCTGCGGGTCCTCGCGGAACCAGCCGACCTCAGTGACGTGCGCGTACATCCGCTTCTGCACCTCGGCCATCGCGCTGGCGAAGGTGGTGCGCAGGTCGGACAGCCGCACCCGGTCCCGGTGGTCGAACACCCGCGCGAGCAGCGTCACCTCGAACGGCAGCAGGTCGTCGTCCGCCGGGCGCAGCGCGACCAGGGTCCAGTCCTCGGCCTTCGCCGCCGGGTTCTTCCGGTGCACCTCCTCGATCCGCAGGTAGCCGCGCACCGCGAGGTCGATCAGCGTGGCCGTCACGTCCACCGGATCGGCGCGCTCGTCCACCAGCACCCCGACCTCCCCGACCCGCACCCCGTCCGGCGGGGTGAGCTGCACGGCCACCGGCGCGCGACGGTCCCGGCGCCCGGTCCGGCCCGGTGCGCCGTCGGCGGGCCGCAGCCCCGGGGTCAGGCCGAGGTGCGCCCGGTCCCGCCCGGTGCGCCGCACGCGCACGATCACCAGCGCCGCGCCGCCGAGCAGCACCAGCAGGGCGACCGCGCCGCCGACCGAGGCCGGTCGCACCGGCGCGAGCGCGTCGATCGGGTCCACCAGGATCGGCTGCACGCCGGGGAAGGTGCCGGCGGGCCAGCCGACCGCCACGGTCAGCAGGTCGCCGACCGGCACCGTGCCCTGGACGGCGACGGCGGTCGACCCGTCCGAGGTGACCGCGGTGCACGCGTCCGTGGAGCCCGCGGGGCCGGCGAAGCACAGCGCGTCCTGCACGTCGGCCGGCCCGTGCACGGTCACCGTGACGTCCGACAGCGGGATCTCCCACGCGTCGCCGATCACGTTCCAGTACAGCTCGTCGCCGGAGTGGTCCTGCGAGGCCGGGTTCACCCAGCCGTCCACGGTGTACGTCACCCGGTAGGTCTGGGTGCCGGAGACGTCGTCGACGTCCTCGTCGCCGATCTTGAGCACCAGCGCGCTGCTCTGCTGCTCGACGTCCAGGTCCGCCGGGGCGCCGGACGGGCTGGACGCGGTCACGTCGGAGATCTCGTACAGCCGGTCGTGGTCGGCGTCCACCTCCTGCCTGGTCGGCAGCACCAGGTACGGGCCGTGCCCCGGGTCGTCGCCGAAGTCCAGGTCCAGGTCGATGCTGACCGTCGCCACGCCGTCCGCACCCAGCTCGACGTCGACGTCGTACCGGGTGATCTCCTGCCCGTCCGTCAGGTCACCCGTCGTCGCGGGGACGGCCGCCGCCGGGCCGGCCAGCAGGGCCGCCACCGCGCCGAGCAGGGCGACCACGCCCGCCCGGCGCACCAGCGGCACTCCGGTCACCGGTCGTGCTTCTCGCGCATCGCCCGCTGGGCCTCGAGGTTGTCCTGCCGTTCGCGCAGCGCCTGACGCTTGTCGTACTCGCGCTTGCCGCGAGCCAGCGCGATCTCGACCTTGGCTCGTCCGTCCAGGAAGTACAGCGCCAGCGGGACGATCGTCTGCCCCTTCTCCCGGGTCTTCGCGTCCAGGCGGTCGATCTCGGACCGGTGCAGCAACAGCTTGCGCTTGCGCCGCGGCGCGTGGTTGGTCCAGGTGCCCTGGGCGTACTCGGGGATGTGCACGCCCTCCAGCCACGCCTCGCCGTCGTCCACCGTGCACCAGGAGTCGATCAGCGAGGCCCGGCCGGCGCGCAGCGCCTTCACCTCGGTGCCGCTGAGCACGATCCCGGCCTCGAAGACGTCCTCGATCACATAGTCGTGCCGGGCCTTGCGGTTCGATGCGACGACGGCGCGTCCGGTCTGCTTGGCCATCCGGCCAACCTACCGGAGCACGCGGCTGCCCCCCGCACGGAATTGCGGACCCGCGGACCCGCCGGGAATGCCGGGCTCAGAGCCCGAGCAGCGGCCGCGGGTTCACCGTGGAGCCGTTCACGTACACCTCGAAGTGCAGGTGGCACGCCGCCGATGTCCCGGTGTTGCCCGAGTAGCCGATCAGCTGCCCCTGGGTGACCGTCTCCCCCGCCGAGACCACGAAGCTGGTCATGTGGTTGTACGAGGTCATCAGCGAGGACCCGTTCAGCAGCCCGTGGTCGATCATCACCTGGTTGCCGAAGCCGGTCAGGTACTTCGCCCACTGCACGGTCCCGGCCCGGGCGGCGTAGATCGGCGTGTTGCAGTAGGTGCGCAGGTCGATCCCGGCGTGCAGCCGGACGTAGCCGAGGATCGGGTGCAGGCGGTACCCGTACTCGCTGGTCACGTAGATCGGGTCGATCGAGGTCGGGTTGCCGAAGATCGCCCCGGAGATGGTCCCGGGGGTGGTGGTCGTCCCGCTGGCGGCCGCGGCGGCCTGCTGCTGGGCGGCGATGTCCGCGAGCTGCGACTCGATCGAGGTCCGCTCGGCGTCGATCGAGTCGACCTCGGCCTGCGCCGCGGCCTTCTGGGTCTCCAGGGTCGCCTGCTTCGCGGTCTGCTCCGCGATCAGCTCCTGGACCTCGGCCTCCTTGTCGGCGGCCGCCTGCCGTGCGGTCTCGGCCTCGGCGACCTTCTCGTCCGCCTCGGCCTTCAGCTCGGTGATCCGCTCCTCGACGGCGGTCAGCCGGGCCTCGCTGTTCCGGTTGTCGGCCTCGATCGTCGCGAGGTCGTCCAGCACCTGGCTCTGCGCGCGCTGCGCCGTGCTGGCCAGGCTGTACTGCTCGACGAAGTCCTCCATCGACTGCGCGCCGACCACGATGCTCAGCCCGGACAGCGACGGACCGCTCTGGTACGCCTCGCGCGCCATCTGGCCGATCTGGGCCTTGATCTCCTCCGCCTTCGCGGAGTCGGTCTCGATCGTCGCGGAGATCGTGGTCTGCTGGTCCTGGGCGTCCTGCAGCTGGTCCTGGATCAGGGCCGACTCGCGCTCGTAGCCCGCCAGCGTCTGCTCCGCGGTCGCCAGCTCGGCCTGGACGGTCGGCAGCTGCTGCTCGATCGACTGCAGGTCCAGCGCGGTCTGCTGCAGCTCGTCGCTCAGACCCTCCAGCGCCGCCTCCGCGTCCGCCTGCTCCTGCGTGTTCTCCGCCTGCTGCGCCTCCAGCGCAGCTTTCTGGTCGTCCAGGTCGTCGCCGAGCGCCGGACCGGCCGCGGTCAGACCGGCGAGCACCGTGAGGGCACCGACGACCACGCTCGCGACGAGTCGTCGACGCCCGGAGGGCAGACGGAGCGAGGTGGCCGGGTTCGTCATGGTCAGACCTTCGTGTAGCGGCGCAGCGTGACCAGGGAGGAGATCGCGGCGAGCGCGATCGCGGCGAGCACCAGCCACGGCGCGATCCGCCACACCTCGTCGGTGCCCACGTAGGGGATCCACACGATCTGGCTGCCCAGCCAGTCGGTGATCAGGTACTTCACCCCGGCCCACAGGCCGGCCACGGACAGCACCGCCCCGATCGTCGCGGCGATCGCACCCTCGAGCATGAACGGCAGCTGGATGAACAGGTTCGACGCGCCGACCATCCGCATGATGCCGGTCTCCCGGCGACGGCTCATCGCCGAGAGCCGGATGGTCGTGGTGATCAGCAGCACGGCGGCCAGCAGCATCACGCCGGCCAGGCCGACCGAGAGCAGCGTCGCCCGGTTCAGCACCAGGAACAGCGTGTCGTACAGCTCACGCTGGTCCTGCACCGACTCCACGCCCTGCCGGCCGTTCAGCACGTCCGCCACGACCTCGTACTTCTCCGGGTCGGTCAGCTTGATCCGCAGCGACTCGTTCATATCGTCCACGGTGGTCAGCTCGGCCCAGTACTGGCCCTCGAACTGACGCTGGAAGGTCGCGTAGGCCTCTTCCTTGGTCTCGGTGTAGATCTCCTCGATGTACGGCGCGACGTCGGGCGCGTCCAGCGCGTCCAGGATCGCCTGCTTCTGCTCGTCGGTCACCTCGCCGCTGGCGCAGGTGGCGGCCGAGGAGGTGCCGGCCGGGCACAGGTACACCGTGACCTCGACCTTGTCGTACCAGTCGTCCTGCATCTTCGCGATCTGCAGCTGCAGCAGCGAGGCCGCGCCGACGAAGGTCAGCGACACGAAGGTCACCAGGATGACCGAGACGGTCATGGAGAGGTTCCGGCGCAGGCCGATGCCGATCTCCGACAGGATGAACTGCAGTCTCATCTCGCCCCTCCTCTCAGCGGTCCGAGCCGTACACGCCGCGCGACTGGTCGCGCACCAGCTCGCCGCCGGACAGCTCGACCACCCGCTTGCGCATCTGGTCCACGATCTCGTCGTCGTGGGTCGCCATGACCACCGTGGTGCCGGTGCGGTTGATCCGGTCCAGCAGGCGCATGATCCCCAGGGAGGTCGTCGGGTCGAGGTTGCCGGTGGGCTCGTCCGCGAGCAGGATCGACGGCCGGTTCACGAAGGCGCGGGCGATCGCGACGCGCTGCTGCTCACCGCCGGACAGCTCGTGCGGCCGGCGCTTCTCCTTGCCTGCCAGGCCGACCATGTCCAGCACGTCCGGCACCGTGGTGAGGATGTGGTGCCGCGGCTTGCCGATCACCTGCAGCGCGAAGGCGACGTTCTCGAACACCGACTTGTTCGGCAGCAGGCGGAAGTCCTGGAACACCGCGCCGATCTGCCGGCGCAGGTGCGGCACCTTCCACGAGGACAGCGTGGTCATGTCCTTGCCCGCGACGAAGACCCGTCCGGCGGACGGGCGCTCCTCCCGCAGCACGAGGCGCAGGAACGTGGACTTGCCGGAGCCGGAGGCGCCGACGAGGAACACGAACTCGCCGCGTTCGACCTCGAGGGAGATCTGGTCCAGGGCGGGGCGTGCGCCGCGCGCGTAGACCTTGGTGACGTTCTCGAATCTGATCACGGGATGCCGGCCGGTCTGGGAGACGGGAGGGTGGTGTGCTGCACCGGCCGCGTCGAGGGTAGGCAGCCCGGAGCCGTGACCGGACCGTGACACGCCGCGCGCGGCACTGTGAGTGCGCGCATCGCCCCGCGGGTCGCGCCGGCCGTCCGGTTCGTCCGGGTTCGACCGGTACCGACCGGGTCAGTCGAGGTCGGCGGACCGGCGCCAGCGGATGCCGGCCTCGATGAAGCCGTCGATGTCGCCGTCGAACACCGCGGCCGTGTTGCCGACCTCGTGCTCGGTGCGCAGGTCCTTGACCATCTGGTACGGGTGCAGCACGTAGGACCGCATCTGGTCGCCCCAGGACGCCTTGATGTCGCCCGCGAGCTCCTTCTTCTTCGCGTCCTCCTCCGCCTTGCGCACCAGCAGCAGACGGGACTGCAGCACGCGCAGCGCGGCGGCACGGTTCTGGATCTGCGACTTCTCGTTCTGCATCGACACCACGATGCCGGTCGGCAGGTGCGTCATCCGCACCGCCGAGTCGGTGGTGTTCACCGACTGGCCGCCCGGGCCGGAGGAGCGGAACACGTCCACCTTGATCTCCGACTCCGGGATCTCGATGTTGTCGTCGCTCTGCTCGATCAGCGGGATCACCTCGACCGCGGCGAACGAGGTCTGCCGGCGGCCCTGGTTGTCGAACGGCGAGATGCGCACCAGCCGGTGCGTGCCGGCCTCCACGGACAGGTGCCCGAAGGCGTACGGGGCCTTGACCTCGAACGTCGCCGACTTCAGGCCGGCCTCCTCCGCGTAGGAGGTGTCCAGCACCGCGGTCGGGTAGCCGTGCCGCTCCGCCCAGCGCAGGTACATCCGCAGCAGCATCTCGGCGAAGTCCGCCGCGTCGACGCCGCCCGCGCCGGACCGGATCGTCACGACCGCCTCGCGCTGGTCGTACTCCCCCGCCAGCAGCGTGCGCACCTCCAGCTCGCCCAGGTCCTTGCGGATCGCGGTCAGCTCGGCCTCCGCCTCGGCCAGGGTGTCGGCGTCGTCCTCCTCGGCGGCCAGCTCGACCAGCGTCTCCAGATCGTCGATCCGGCCGCGCAGCCGGTCGACGCGCTCGAGCTCGGACTGCGTCGCGGACAGCGCGCTGGTGATCTTCTGCGCCGCCTCCGGGTCGTCCCACAGGTCGGGCGCGGACGCCTGCTGCGAGAGGTCCTCGATCTTCGCCCGCAGGGCGGTCGGGTCGGAGACCGCCTGGATCGACTCGAGCGTGCTGCGAAGGTCGCGGATCTCGGCGGTGAAGTCGGTGGCTGCCACGACGGTCCAGGCTACCGGGTGCCGCACGGTTCCCCGACCCGCGTGGCGCCCGGCACACCCGCGCTCGGCGACCACTACCGTGTGACCGTGAACTTTCCTGCACCTTCCGGACGCCAGCACGCCCTCGTGCTGGCAGACCAGCTCGCCGTCGTCGCCGAGGTCGGCGCGAGCATCCGCACCTATGCCGTGGGCGGGCGCGACGTGCTCCTGCCGTTCGCCGAGGACGCCATCGCCCCCGCGTACTCCGGCGCCGTCCTCGTCCCGTGGCCGAACCGGCTCCGCGACGGGCAGTACACCTGGGACGGCACCGACCACCAGGTCGACCTGTCCGAGCCCGACCGCCGCACCGCCCTGCACGGGCTGGTCGCCCACGCACGGTTCGAGAAGGTCGCCGGCACGGACACCTCCGTCACCCTGCGGCACGACCTCGTCCCGACCCCCGGCTACCCGTTCTCCCTGCGCACCGACGTGACGTACTCCCTGAGCGAGGCTGGCCTGCGCGTCCAGGTCGCCACCGCCAACCTCGGCGGCGACGACGCCCCGTACGGCATCGGCTTCCACCCGTGGCTGTCCCCCGGCGACGCGACCGTCGACGAGTGCACCCTGCGGATCGACGCCGGCACCCAGGTCACCGTGGACGACCGGCTGCTGCCCACCGGGACCGTCCCGCTGACCGGCGCCGCCGACCGCCGCACCCCGCAGCCGCTGGCCGGCGTGGCGCTGGACGACGCGTTCGTGGACGTGGTCCGGGACTCCGACGGCCTGGCCTGGATCGTGCTGGCCTCCCCCGACGGGCACGCCTCGGCGGTCTGGACGGACGACTCGATGGACACCTGGCAGGTGTGCACCGGCGACGGGATCCCCCGGATCGAGCGCCGCGGGGTGGCCGCCGAGCCGATGAGCTGCATCGCCGACGCCTTCCGCACCGGCGATCGGCTCACCCGCCTCACCCCCGGTGCCACACGCACCGTCACCTGGGGCCTCGCCCTGCTCTGAGCGGGCCTCGCCGGGTGTCCAGAGCCGCGGGTGCTCCGGGCACCCGGCGCGAGGGTCAGCCGTAGTACTCGCCGTCGGCGATGACGCCCTTGGTGTACTCCCAGTGCCAGCGCTCGTAGGGGCCGCTGCCGCCGGCCTGCGCCCAGGACGGGTTCTCCCAGCCGAACAGCGCGGCGTTCTCGTTCAGCCACTGCCACTGCTCGCCGGTGGTCTGCGAGGTGCACAGGTCGACGGCGAGGCCCCAGCCATGGTTGCTGCGACCGGCAGGGGCGGCGAGGCTGCCCTTCTGCGCCTTGATCGCCCGCTGCTCGGCGAGGGTGCGGTAGCCGGACGACAGGCACAGGTCGGTGCCGAACTTGGTGACCCACATGGCGTTGAGCTCGGCGAGCGCCTCGGCGGCGTCGGCGCGCAGCTGGGTGGTGCCGTCCCAGAGGTAGCAGAGGTCGGACTCCGGCAGCTCGCCGTTCGCGGCCGTGGTGTCGGCCTCCCCGTCGCAGCCCGGCAGCGTCTCCCGGTCGTCGCTGCGGCTGACCTCGACCTGCGAGCGCACCGCGGTGGCGTCGCTGGACACCAGCGACGCGGGCGGGAGCACCGAGCCGGCCGAGGAGGTGAGCGCCTGCACGGTGTCCGGCAGGGTCAGGTCGGCCTGGACGTCCGCGACCTCCGCCTCGCTGCGCTCGGCCTGCTGGACGAGCGGCACGGCGATCGTGACGGCGGCGAGGACGGCCAGCACGCCGATCCGGGCGCCCCAGCCGACCAGCGCACGGCGACCGCGAGGGACCCGGCGACGGCCGAGGCGCGCGGCGCGACCGTCCCGGCGCACGAGGACGACCGGCTCGGTGCGCACGGACCCGGTCACCGCGGGCCTGGTCACCGCAGGCCCGGTCTCGGTAGGCACGGTCGTCACGGGTGCAGTCGTCACGGGTGCGGTCGTCACCGGTGCTGCGGCGGGCCGGACGGCGACGGGAGCGGTCACGACCGGCTCGGCCACCGGTCGGCCGGCGACGGGCCGGACGGCGACGGCCTCGGTCACCACCGGCTCGGCGGCAGGCAGCACGTCGGCAGGCTCGGCGACGGCCGGGGCGGTGCTGACGGGTCCGGTGCTGCGCGCCGTCTCGCGGAGCTGGCGCCGCGTGGGGAGGCCGTTGGTCGGCGGCTGCACGCGGTGCGAGGGCACAGGACCTCCGGGGGCGGACGGACGAGACGAGGCAGACGAGTCGAGGTGGTGCGCTGTCCGCCGGGAGCACGCGACACCGTGTGCAGCGATCCCAGGACCGGACGATCACGAAACCATAACGGGAGGGGCACAGGTGCTCCAACCCCTTGCGCAGCAGATCCATGGGCGAATCTGGGCGAAGTCCCAGCACACCCTCATCCGGCACCGTCGGACGTGTGACGAAAGTCCCGGCTCGGCCGGCGCTCGGCCCGCGCCGGACGAGGGCCGTCGGCCCGCACCCGGCGCGTCGGCTGGCGGACCTCGGCCCACCCGCAGCGCACCTACCGCAGGTTCCCCCGCTGCATCGCGTCGCGGACCTCGCCGACCAGCTCCTCGAGGATGTCCTCCAGGAACACCACGCCGATGGCGGCGCCGTCCTGCTCGACCCGGGCCAGGTGCACCCCGGAGCGCTGCATCGCGGCCAGCGCCTCCTCGATCTCGTCCTGCGGGGCGACCACCGCGAGCGCCCGCACCCGCCAGGTGGGCACCGGCAGCAGCCGGCTCTCGTCGTCCGCGTACAGCACGTCCTTGACGTGCAGGTAGCCGGTGGGGCGTCCGTCGCGGCCGGCCACCGGGAACCGGCTGTA
Source organism: Cellulomonas sp. (assembly GCA_036404115.1). Classification (GTDB taxonomy): domain Bacteria; phylum Actinomycetota; class Actinomycetes; order Actinomycetales; family Cellulomonadaceae; genus Cellulomonas. The sequence goes on along the minus strand of DASWPG010000048.1, from coordinate 71,298 downwards.
CCCGGTGCGGGCGACCTGCTGCTCGACCTCGGCCGGGGTGACGTCCCCGGGCACGGTGACCAGCGCCGGGACCGGCACCATCACGTCGGCCGCGGTGCGGTCGGAGAACTGCAGCGCGCCGGACAGCAGCCCCTGCTCGTCCTCCAGCAGCCCCTCGGCCTGCGACTGCTCGACGATGGACTGCACCTCCTGCGCGGTGAACGCGGAGGCGACCTCGTCCCGCGGGGTGACCCGGAACAGCCGCAGGATGTGGTTGGCCAGCCAGTTCAGCGCCGAGATCACCGGGCGCACCACGCGGGCCAGCCAGACCAGCGGCGGGCCGAACACCAGCACGGCACGGTCGGGGCCGGCGACGGCCAGGTTCTTCGGCACCATCTCGCCGAGCACCACGTGCAGGTAGACCACCACCAGCAGCGCGACCACGAACGAGATCGGGTGGATCAGGTCGCTGCTGACGCCCAGGGCGTGCAGCGGGTCCTCGATCAGGCCCGCGATGGCCGGCTCGGCGACCAGGCCGAGGCTGGTGGAGCAGACGGTCACGCCGAGCTGGGCGCAGGCCAGCATCAGCGAGACGTGCTCCATCGCCCACAGCACGGTGGTCGCACGGCGGTCGCCGGCCTCGGCGAGGGGTTCGACCGACGAGCGCCGGGCGGAGATCACCGCGAACTCGGAGGCCACGAAGAACGCGTTCCCGGCCAGCAGCACGATCGCCAGCACCAGGGCGAGGCCGGCGCTCATGCCGTCCCGCCGTGCTCCGAGGCGCGCCCGGCGCCCGCGGCACCGCTGCCGGCGGGCCGGTCAGGGCCGGCCCCGTCGTCGCCGTCCGGCGGCACCGGCATCACGACCACGCGCTCCACCCGCCGCCGGGCCATCGACTCGACCCGGAGCAGCACGTCACCGGCCAGCACCTCGTCGCCGGCATCGGGCACCCGGCCGAGCGCGGCCATCACCAGCCCGCCGAGCGTCTCGTACCGCCCGTCCTCCGGCACCACCAGACCGGTGGTCTCGTCCAGCTCGTCCGGTCGCAGCAGCCCGGAGACCACCCACGCGCCGTCGGCCCGCCGGGAGGCGGCGGTGCGCCGGCGGTCGTGCTCGTCGGCGACGTCCCCGACCAGCTCCTCGACCACGTCCTCCAGCGTGACGACCCCGGAGGTGCCGCCGTACTCATCCACCACGACGGCCATCTGCATCCCGTGGTCCCGCAGCTCGACCAGCAGCGGGCCGAGCCGCACGGTCTCCGGCACCCGGGGCGCCTCGATCATCAGCGCGGCCGCCGGCACCTCGCCGCGCCGCTCGTAGGGCACCGCGATAGCCCGGCGCAGGTGCACCAGCCCGACGATGTCGTCGTTGTCGTCACCGATCACCGGGAACCGGGAGTGCCCGGTCTCGCGGGCGAGGCGCACCACCTCGGCGGCCGGCTCGTCCCGGCGCAGCACCCGCATCCGCTGCCGGTCGGTCATCACGTCGACGGCGGTCAGCTCGGAGAAGTCGATCGAGTTCGTGAGCAGGGTGGCGGTGGAGGCGTCCAGGGTGCCGACCTGCGCGGAGCGGCGGACCAGCGCGGCGAGCTCCTGCGGGGACCGCCCGCCGGACAGCTCCTCGCGCGGCTCGACGCCGACCCGGCGCAGCAGCGCGTTCGCGCTGGAGTTGAACAGGGTGATCAGCGGGCGCAGTGCGGTGGTGAAGCCGGCCTGCACCGGGGCGACCGCGCGGGCCGTGCCCAGCGGGCGGCTGATCGCGAAGTTCTTCGGCACCAGCTCGCCGAACAGCATGGAGAACCCGTTCACCAGCACCAGGGTGAGCACGAGCGCCACGGCGGCACCGGCGGTCGCGCCGAGCGCCGAGGCCTGCAGCGGGCTGCCGAGCAGCCGGTTCACGGCGGGCTGGGTGGTGTAGCCGAGCAGCACGGTGGTCAGGGTGATCCCGACCTGCGCGCCGGACAGCTCGGTGGACAGCCGGCGCAGCGCCTTGACCACGCTCTGGCCGCGCCGGTCGTCGGGGGCGGTGTCCTTGGCGACCACGCCGGGGTCGAGCGTCACCAGCGAGAACTCGCTGGCGACGAAGACGGCGGTCCCGGCGGTCAGCAGCACGCCGAGCAGGACGAGCAGCCAGTCGGTCAGCACCCGTCACCGCCGGGGCGGCAGCGGCGCAGGTGGGCTCCCCGCACGGCGGGGGCGGACGCGGTCAGGAGGCAGGGAGGGCCGGCATGGTCGCCCCCGGGCTCGTCGGCCCGGGAGGCGTGCCGGCAGCGACTTGAGCTGCTCATGGTGGCGACATCATACGAAACCTCCACACGCATGTGTCAGGCTGGGGAGATGTCATTCGCATCCCGCCCCGGCGGCGGCCCCACGGGCGGCCCGGCCGCCGTGGGGAGCGCCGCGCCCGGTCCGGTCGCCTCCACGTCGGTGCTGGTCGTGGAGGACGAGCCGGCCATCGCGACCGCGGTCGCACGCCGCCTGGCGGCCGAGGGGTACCAGGTCGAGACGGTGGGCGACGGCCTGGCTGCCGTCGACGCCGCGAGCCGGCTGCGCCCGGACGTGGTGGTGCTCGACGTGATGCTGCCGGGCATCGACGGCCTGGAGGTCTGCCGGCGGATCCAGGCGGAGCGCCCGGTGCCGGTGCTGATGCTCACCGCGCGCGACGACGAGACCGACATGCTGATCGGTCTGGGCGTCGGCGCCGACGACTACATGACCAAGCCGTTCTCGATGCGCGAGCTGGTGGCCCGGGTCAAGGCCCTGCTCCGCCGGCAGCAGCGCGCCGCGATGGCGGCCGAGATCGCCGCGACCTCCCCGCAGGCCGAGCCGCCGGTCGTGGTGGGCGACGTGGTGATCGACCGCGCCCAGCGGCGGGTGCACCGCGGCGAGGTGGAGGTGCACCTGACGCCGACCGAGTTCGATCTGCTGCTGGCGCTCGCCGCGAGCCCGCGCACCGTGCTGACCCGCGAGCGCCTGCTCGCCGAGGTGTGGGACTGGGTGGACGCGAGCGGGACCCGCACGGTCGACTCCCATGTGAAGGCTCTGCGCAGGAAGCTCGGCGCGGACCTGATCCGCACGGTGCACGGCGTCGGGTACGCGCTCGAACCGGCCGCCGTGCCCGGGGCCGGCACCGGCCCCGCGTGACGGCCCGGTGACCCTCCCCCGGCACCAGCGACCGACGCCCCGGGTGGGGCGCCTGCCGGACGTGCGCCCGCTGGACCGGCTGCGCTCGATCAAGATCAAGCTCGGCGTGCTGGTCGCGGCGGCGGTGTTCCTGGCGTCGATGCTGACCTGGCTCGGCCTGGCCCGGTCGCTCGGCCCGACCCGGACGTTCCCGGTGGTGATCGTGCTCGCCCTGGTGATGACGCAGGTGCTGGCGCGCGGGATGACCTCGCCGCTGCGCGAGATGACCTCGGCGGCGCGGGCGATGGCCGCGGGCGACTACAGCCGGCGGGTGCAGGCCACCAGCCGGGACGAGGTCGGCCAGCTGGCCACCGCGTTCAACCGGATGGCGGACGACCTGCAGCAGGCGGACACGCTGCGCCGGGAGATGGTCGCGAACGTCTCGCACGAGCTGCGCACCCCGGTGACCGCGCTGCAGGCCCAGCTGGAGAACATCGTGGACGGCGTGAGCGACGCCGACCCGGCGACCATGCGCACGGCGCTGGCGCAGACGCAGCGGCTGAGCCGCCTCGTCGCCACGCTGCTCGACCTGTCCCGGATCGAGGCGGGCGCGGTGGAGCTGTCGGTCACCGACGTGCCGGTGCGCGAGCTGCTGTCCGTGGCCGCGGACGAGGCAGGCCTGATCGCGCCGGGCAAGGGGCTGACCTTCCCGGTGGAGGTGGAGCCCGCGGACCTCACGGTGCCGGCGGACCGCGAGCGCCTGCACCAGGTCGTCGCGAACCTGGTGCAGAACGCGGTGCGGCACTCCCCGCGGGACGCACCGGTGCGGCTGGAGGCGCACCGCGCCGGCGGCTGGGTGCGGATCGACGTGATCGACGAGGGGCCGGGCATCGCCGCGGACCAGCGCGAGCGGGTGTTCGAGCGGTTCGCCCGGGGCAACACCCCGGCGATCACCGGGCAGATCTCCACCGGCGGCACCGGCCTGGGGCTGTCGATCGTGCGGTGGGCGGTCACGCTGCACGGCGGGACGGTCGAGGTCGCGGACACCGAGTCCGGCTGCACGATGCGGGTGATGCTGCCATCCCGCCGATCGAGCCGGCCAGGCGCCGGGTTGTTCTAGTACTCATAGAACAGTTAGGGTCGGAGCATGCCCGACGACGCTGCTGCCATCGAGGTCCGCCACCTGACGAAGACGTTCGGCGCGGTCCGCGCGGTAGACGACCTGAACTTCACGGTCCGCCCCGGGCGGGTGACCGGCTTCCTCGGGCCGAACGGCGCCGGCAAGACCACCACGCTGCGGATGCTGCTCGGCCTGGTGCGCCCGACCTCCGGCACCGCCACGATCACCGGCCGCGCCTACCAGGAGCTGGACCACCCGCTGCGCACCGTCGGCGCCGCGCTGGAGGCGTCCGACTTCCACCCCGGGCGCACCGCGCTGGACCACCTGCGGGTCTACACCCCGCACGCCGGGGTGCCGGACTCCCGGGCGCAGCAGGTGCTGGACCTGGTCGGCCTCGGCGACGTCGCCCGGCGCCGGGTCGGCGGCTTCTCGCTCGGGATGCGCCAGCGGCTCGGCCTCGCGACCACCCTGCTCGGCGACCCGCCGGTGCTGCTGCTGGACGAGCCGGCCAACGGGCTGGACCCGGGCGGCATCCGCTGGCTGCGCGACCTGCTCCGGGCGCTGGCCGCCGAGGGCCGCACGGTGCTGGTGTCCAGCCACCTGCTCTCCGAGGTGCAGCAGACGGTGGACGACGTGGTGATCATCGCGGGCGGGCGCCTCGTGCACGCCTCGACGCTCGCCGACCTCAGCCTGCTGGCCGAACCGGTGGTACGCGTCGCCTCGCCGGACGCCGCCGGGCTGGTCGCGCTCGTGCAGCGCGCCGGCTGGCGGGCCGCCGAGGCCGGTGACGCGGCCGGACCGGGCACCTCCCGGCCCAGGGTGGTCGAGCTGACCGGTACCGGCACCGCCGAGGTGGGCCGGGCCGCGCACGCCGCCGGGCTGGAGCTGCACGAGCTGAGCGCGCACGGCGTCACGCTGGAGGACCTGTTCCTGCGCCTGACCTCGACCCCCGGCGCCGCACGCACCGAGGGAGACGCCCGATGAGGCAGACGCTGCGCTCCGAGTACCGCAAGCTCGTGTCCACCCGCTCCTGGTGGGTGCTGCTGCTGGCGATGGCGGCGTACATGCTGTTCCTCGGCGCGGTGATGGCGCTGGCCTTCACCCTGGGCGACAGCATCGGGTCCGGGTCCGACCTGCCGCAGGGTCTGGACCCCGCCACGATCGCGACCGCGATCTACACTTTGGCCGCCTCGCTCGGCTACGTCTTCCCCGTGCTGGTCGGCGCCCTGTCGGTGACCGGCGAGGTGCGCTACCGGACGCTGACCCCGACCCTGCTGGCCGAGCCGGACCGTACCCGGCTGGTCGGCGCGAAGCTGCTGGCCAGCGTGCCCCTCGGCCTGCTGTTCGGCCTGGTGGGCGTGGCGGGCACCGTGCTGGCGGGCGCCTCGGTGCTCGCGCTGCGCGGCCAGCCGACCCTGCTGGCCGACCCGGCGATGCTGGCGACGATCGCCCGCACCGCGCTGGCGCTGACCGTGTGGTGCGTCGTCGGCGTCGGGTTCGGCTCCGCGTGCGCGAACCAGGTGGTGGCGATCGTGGTGCTGCTGGCCTTCACGCAGTTCGTCGAACCGCTGCTGCGGGTGCTGCTGGTCCAGGTGGACGCGCTGGCCGGGGTGGCCCGGTTCCTGCCCGGGGCGGCGGGCGAGGCGATCAGCGGCGGGTCGTTCTACTCCACCAGCGGGCTCGGCGACCTGCTGGCACCGTGGCAGGGCGTGCTGGTGCTGCTGGCCTACGGGCTGGTGCTGGCGGCGGTCGGGCGCGTGACGACGTTCCGGCGCGACATCACCTGACCGGTCGCCCGGCAGCGGGCGGGCGGCGGGCCGCACCGGCCCGCAGCACCTCGGCGAGCCGCTCCAGCGGGGCGACCGCGTCACGGACCGCCTGGTCGTCCTCGCCAGGCAGCACGGACAGCGCGTCCGCCAGCACCCGCGACCAGCCCTGCTCGATCGGCGCGCGGTGCTGCCCGGCGAGCGCGGTGGCGGTCAGCCGGGTCACCCGTCGGTCGTCCGGGTCGGCCTCCCTGCTGACCAGGTCGCGCTCCAGCAGCCCGCGCACCGCGGCGCTGACGTTGTTCTGCCGCAGGGTCAGGCCGTGCGCCACCTGGCCGACGCTGGCGCCGGGGTGCCGGTCCACGTACCGCATCACCTCGAACTCGGTCGGCGGCAGCGGCGGCAGGTCGGAGCCGTCGTCGTCGACCTGGCGCACCGCCCAGGACAGGTCGTGCAGGGCAGCGCCGAGGCGGCGGAGCAGGTCGTCGGCGGCGGCGTCGTGGGGCACCCGTCGATGGTAGCCGAAAACAGGTATGGGCTCATATGTATATGATCGGGGCGACGGCGGCGAACCGCCCCGGCCGTCCAGTCCCGTGGGAGCCGCATCCACCATGTCCGACCACTCCGAGCAGCCCGGCCGCACGCCCGGCACCGCCATGACCGCTGCGCCCTCAGCGCCCGCGGGCGCCGACGGCCCCGGGACCCCCGCCGGGCACTCCCTCGGCCTGCCGATCGTGACCACCGTCGTGCTCGCCGCGCTGACCGCCATCACGCCGCTCGCCACCGACATGTACCTGCCGGCGTTCCCGCAGCTGGCGGTGGACCTGGGCACGTCGGCCTCCGCGGTGCAGCTCACGCTGACCGCCTTCATGGTCGGGCTCGCCCTCGGCCAGCTGGTGATCGGTCCGCTCTCCGACCAGCGGGGCCGGCGCGGCCTGCTGCTCACCGGCACCGCGGTCTGCGCGCTCGCCGGGGTGGCCTGCGCGCTCGCGCCGAGCATCGGGGTGCTGATCGCCGCGCGGTTCGTGCAGGGCTTCGCGGGGGCCGCCGGCATCGTGATCGCCCGGGCGGTGGTCGCCGATCGCGCCTCGGGCGCCGCCGCCGCGCGGCTGTTCGGCGTGATGATGTCGATCCAGGGCATCGCCCCGATCCTGGCGCCGCTGCTCGGCGGGGTGCTGGTGACCGCTGTCGGCTGGCGCGGGGTGTTCGGCATCCTGGCTGCGCTGACCGCGGTGATGCTGATCGGCGCGGTGGCCCGGGTGCCGGAGACGCTGCCGGTCGAACGGCGCACCTCGGGGCTCGCCGCGTTCGGGCGGGACGCCCGCGCGGTGCTGACCAACCGTCGGTACCTCGGCTACACCCTCACGCTGGTGCTGGCCTTCGCCGCGATGTTCGCCTACATCTCCGCGTCGCCGTTCGTGCTGCAGAACGTGCTCGGCCTGTCGGTCGGCTGGTACTCGGTCGCGTTCGCCGCGAACGCGCTGGGGCTGGGCGCGGTCTCGGCGCTCGGCGTGCGCCTGGTGACCCGGTTCGCCCCGCGCCGGCTGCTCGCCGTGGGCCTCGGGGCGCTGCTGGTGCTCACCGCGCTGCTGCTGCTGGACGTGCTCGTGCTGGACCTGCCCCGGTGGCCGACCCTGGTGCTGATGTTCGCGACCGTCAGCAGCCTCGGCCTGGTGTTCGGCAACGCGACGACCCTGGCCACCGACGAGGTCGCCCGCGCCGCCGGCACCGGGTCGGCGATCATGGGCGCGCTGCAGTTCGGCGTCGCCGCGCTGGTGTCCCCGCTGGTCGGGCTGGGCGGCGAGCAGGACGCGGTCCCGATGGTCGTCACGATGTTCGCCGCCGTCGTCCTGGCATGCGTGACCATGACCGCGCTGACCCGCCGGCGGCCCGCCCGCTGAGGCCGCGCCGGCCGGACGTGCCCGCGGAGCCGTGCGGGCCACGGGCCGGCCGCCGGCCGGGCCGCCCCGGCGCCCTCTTGGGCTGTGCCAGACCGTCTCCAGGCCCGCCGATGACGCAGCCCAGACCTCGCAGCGCGAGCACGCACCATCCCCGCCGAAACCACCCGCGAGCCGCACGTCCGGACGGGTTCGGGCGCGAGGTCTCGTCGTAGGGTTGGGCGCACTGATCCAGCGATGACGCGGTCGCAGGCCGCGGGGGAAGTGGGCGATCCGCGCGTGTCCCAGCATGCCGAGCCAGACGTGAGCCGGGCCGACTTCGGTGCGAACACGTGGCTGGTGGACGAGCTCTACGAGCAGTACCTCCAGGACCGGTCCAGCGTGGACCCCGCGTGGTGGGACTTCTTCGAGGGCTACCGGCCGACCGCACCCGCGCCGACGTCGTCGGGCGCCGCGCACGAGGACCGCCCGTCCGACGGCCCACCTCTCGGCACGGGACCCGCCCCCGTCGACCCGGGCGCCGTGCCCGTCGTCGCCGCCGGCGCGATCCCGGTCGTCGCCCCGGCGCCCGCCGTCCCCGCTGCGCCCACCGTCCCGTCGGCGCTGCCCGCCGGTCCGCCGCCCACCCCCGAGGCGCTGCGCGCCCCCGAGCCCGCCACGCCGCGCGACCCCGGCACCGCCCCCGCCGCCGAACCGGTGCTCGCGACCTCCCCGATCGCCACCGCCCAGCCGGCCACCGCGCCGTACGCCGCCGTGGCGACGGCCGCCGCGGAGCCCGCCCCGGTGGACCAGGCCACCGACGAGGTGCAGCGGCTGCGCGGCCCGGCGGCCCGGGTCGTCACCAACATGGAGGCCAGCCTCCAGCTGCCCACCGCGACCTCGGTGCGCGCGATCCCGGCCAAGCTGCTGGTCGACAACCGGATCGTGATCAACAACCACCTGGCACGCGGCCGGGGCGGCAAGATCTCGTTCACCCACCTGATCGGCTTCGCGCTGATCGAGGCGGTCGGCGAGATGCCCGCGATGAACAGCGCCTACACCCTGGTGGACGGCAAGCCCGGGGTGCTGACCCCCGCGCACGTCAACCTGGGGCTCGCGATCGACCTGGCCAAGCCGGACGGCACCCGCCAGCTGCTGGTGCCGAGCATCAAACGGGCCGAGACGCTGGACTTCGCCCAGTTCTGGACCGGCTACGAGGAGGTCGTGCGGCGGGCCCGCGGCGGGCGGCTGACCGTCGACGACTTCGCCGGCACCTCGATCACCCTGACCAACCCCGGCACGATCGGCACCGTGCACTCGGTGCCGCGCCTGATGCAGGGGCAGGGCGCGATCATCGGCGTCGGCGCGATGGACTACCCGGCCGAGTTCGCCGGCACCTCGGACGAGCAGCTGAACCGGATGGGCGTCTCCAAGGTGCTCACGGTCACCTCGACCTACGACCACCGGATCATCCAGGGCGCGCAGTCCGGTGACTTCCTGCGCATCCTGGCCCGCAAGCTGCTCGGCGAGGACGGCTTCTACGACCGGGTGTTCGCCGCGCTGCGGGTGCCGTACGAGCCGATCCGCTGGGTGCGCGAGGCCTCGCACGACCCGGACGCAGAGGCGATCAAGCCGGCCCGGATCGCCGAGCTGATCCACGCCTACCGCTCCCGCGGGCACCTGATGGCCGACACCGACCCGCTGGCCTACCGGCTGCGCAAGCACCCGGACCTGGACGTGCAGACGCACGGCCTGTCGCTGTGGGACCTGGACCGCACCTTCCCGACCGGTGGGTTCACCGGCAGGCCGCGCGCCACGCTGCGCCAGGTGCTGGCCCTGCTGCGCGACTCCTACTGCCGCACGATCGGCGTGGAGTACATGCACCTGCAGGACCCCCGGCAGCGCCGCTGGTTGCAGGAGCGTCTGGAGTCCGGCTGGGCCCCGACCCCGCGGGAGGACCAGCTGCGGATCCTGCGCAGCCTGAACGGCGCCGAGGCGTTCGAGACCTTCCTGCAGACCAAGTACGTCGGGCAGAAGCGGTTCTCGCTGGAGGGCGGGGAGTCCGCGATCCCGCTGCTGGACGCGATCCTGTCCCGTGCCGCCGACGGCGGGCTGGACGAGGTGGCGATCGGCATGACGCACCGCGGCCGGCTGAACGTGCTGGCGAACATCGCCGGCAAGTCGTACGGGCAGATCTTCAGCGAGTTCGAGGGCAACCAGGACCCGAAGTCGGTGCAGGGCTCCGGAGACGTGAAGTACCACCTGGGCACCGAGGGCGTGTACCAGGCCGAGTCCGGCGCCAGCACCCGGGTGTACCTGGCCGCCAACCCCTCGCACCTGGAGGCGGTGGACCCGGTGCTGGAGGGCATCGTCCGGGCCAAGCAGGACCGGATCGACCTCGGCGGCGACGGGTTCTCCGTGCTGCCGATCCTGCTGCACGGGGACGCCGCGTTCGCCGGGCAGGGCGTGGTGCTCGAGACGCTGAACCTCTCCCAGCTCCGCGGGTACCGCACCGGCGGCACGATCCACCTGGTGATCAACAACCAGCTGGGCTTCACCACCGGGCCCTCGTCCTCGCGCTCGTCGCAGTACGCGACCGATGTCGCCAAGGGCCTGCAGATGCCGGTGTTCCACGTGAACGGGGACGACCCGGAGGCGTGCGTCCGGGTGGCCGAGCTCGCGTTCGAGTACCGCGAGCAGTTCGACCGCGACGTGATCATCGACATGGTCTGCTACCGCCGCCGCGGCCACAACGAGGGCGACGACCCCTCGATGACCCAGCCGCTGATGTACAACCTGATCGAGGCCAAGCGCTCGGTGCGCAAGCTCTACACCGAGTCGCTGGTCTCGCGCGGGGACATCACGCTGGAGCAGGCCGAGCACGTGCTGCGCGACTACCAGACGCAGCTGGAGCGGGTGTTCGCCGAGACCCGCGAGGACGGCTGGACCCCGCCGCCGCCGGACGCCGAGCCGGTGGCCGGCCTGGAGCGCCCCGAGTCGCAGCGCACGGACGCCGGCGTGATCATCGGCTGGCAGACCGCCGTGCCCGCCCGGTCGCTGGAACGGATCGGCGCCGCGCACGTGCGCCCGCCCGAGGGCTTCACGGTGCACCCCAAGCTGGCGCAGCTGCTGGACCGACGGGAGCGGATGTCCCGCGAGGGCGGCATCGACTGGGGGTTCGGCGAGCTGCTGGCCTTCGGCTCGCTGCTGATCGAGGGCACGCCGGTGCGCCTCGCCGGGCAGGACTCCCGCCGGGGCACCTTCGTGCAGCGGCACGCGGTGCTGCACGACCGGCGGACCGGTGCCGAGTGGACGCCGCTGCTGTACCTGTCCGCGGACCAGGCGAAGTTCTGGGTGTACGACTCCTCGCTGTCGGAGTACGCGGCGCTCGGCTTCGAGTACGGCTACTCGGTGGAGCGCCCGGACGCGCTGGTGCTGTGGGAGGCGCAGTTCGGCGACTTCGTGAACGGCGCGCAGACGATCATCGACGAGTTCATCTCCTCCGCCGAGCAGAAGTGGGGCCAGCACTCCTCCGTGGTGCTGCTGCTGCCGCACGGCTACGAGGGGCAGGGGCCGGACCACTCCTCCGCCCGGATCGAGCGGTTCCTGCAGCTGTGCGCCGAGGGCAACCTGGTGGTGGCCCAGCCGACCACGCCGGCGTCCTACTTCCACCTGCTGCGCCGGCAGGCCTACGCCCGGCCGCGCCGCCCGCTGATCGTGTTCACGCCCAAGTCGATGCTCCGGCTGAAGGCCGGTGCGTCTGCCGTCGAGGACTTCACCACCGGCACGTTCCGGCCGGTGATCCCGGACGAGGCCGCCGCGCAGGACGCCGCCCGGGTCGACCGGGTGCTGCTCTGCTCGGGCAAGGTCTACTGGGACCTGGTCGCGCAGCGGGACCACGTCGGCGACCAGCGGACCGCGATCGTGCGGCTGGAGCAGCTCTACCCCCTGGACCACGACGCGCTGCGCACCGCCCTGGCGCCGTTCGACGGCGCCGAGCTGGTCTGGGTGCAGGACGAGCCGCGCAACCAGGGGCCGTGGGCCTACGTCTCGCTGGCGATGCCGCAGGTGGTCGGCGCGCCGATCCGCTCGGTGTCCCGGCCCGCCTCGGCCTCGACCGCCGCCGGCTCGGTGAAGGCGCACCAGGCCGAGCAGGCCGACCTGCTGCGGGACGCGTTCGCGCGCTGAGGCGCCTCAGGCCACCAGCTCCGGTCGCGGCGCCGCGGCGTCCACCGGGTCGGCGTCGCAGGTGAACTGGCGCCGGTAGGCCTGCGGGCTGGTGCCGAGCACCCGGGCGAAGTGGTGCCGCAGCACCGCCGCGCTGCCGAAGCCACTGGTGCGCGCCACCTCGTCCACCCCGGACGTGCCGTGCTCCAGCAGCTCCTGGGCGCGCACCAGCCGCTGCCGGGTGAGCCAGGCGGCCGGTGTGGTGCCGGTCTCCGCGCGGAACCGGCGCGCGAAGGTGCGCTCCGACATCAGCGCGCGGGCGGCCAGGTCCGGCACGGCGAGCTCGTCCGCCAGGTGCGCCAGCATCCAGGCGAGCAGCGGCGCGAGGGTGTCCGCCTCGCACGGCAGCGGGGTGTCGACGTACTGCAGCTGACCGCCGTCACGGTGCGGCGGCACCACCATCCGTCGGGCGACGGCTGCGGCCTGCCGGGCGCCGAGCTCCCGGCGCACCAGGTGCAGGCAGGCGTCGATCCCGGCCGCGGTGCCGGCGCTGGTGATCACCCCACCGTCCTCGACGTAGAGCACCGCCGGGTCGACCTCGGCCCGCGGGTACCGGGCCGCCAGGTCGTCGGCGTACATCCAGTGCGTGGTGGCCCGCCGGCCGTCCAGCAGCCCGGCCTCACCCAGCGCGAACGCCCCTGAGCAGATGCTCATCACCCAGGCTCCGCGCTCGTGCGCCCGGCGCAGCGCGGTCAGCACCGTGTCCGGCAGCTCGTAGGGGGCGCCGTACGGCAGCGCGATCACCAGGTCCGCGTCCAGGGTGGCCTCCAGCCCGCTCGGGACGCCGAGCGTCAGGCCGGTCTTCATCGGCAGCTGTCCGGGTTCCGGGGTGCACACGGTGAGCTCGAAGGCGGGTCCACCGGTGTCCCGGCGGTCGATCCCGAACACCTCGCAGACCAGGCCGAGCTCGAACGGCGAGACCCCGGGGACGGCGATGGCGGCGACACGGTGCAGCATGCCGGCCAGTGTCGCACGGATCTGGCGGGATCTCGATGGACTGCGGCACCCCTGCCACTCGTGTCCTGATCTGATCGCTCAGAGACTTTCTGCCATGACGACGCTCGTGCTGCTGACCCTCCTGGCCCTCACCGTCTGGTGGGCCGTCCGCCTGGTGCTCGCGGTGCGCCGGGACGGCCTGGGCACCCGCCGACCGCCGACGGGCCGGCACGACTGGACCGAGGACGCCGACCCGCTCCGCCGCGACCTGCGCTGAGCGCGCGTCGCTCGGCCGTCCGCCGCGCCCGCCCTGGGACACTAGGGGGTCGCCGCGGCGGTCCGCGGCACGGGATTCGAGTCGGGCGAGGTGAGGACTGTGGGCGAGCTGCCGCTGCGTCTGCTGGTGGTCGGGGACGAGCTGGCCGCGGGGGTGGGCGATCCGAAGGCGCTGGGCTGGGTCGGACGGGTCGTCGCCCGCACCGCCACCCCTGCCCCACCCACCGTGCTCACCCTGGCCGTGCCCGGTGAGAGCACCAGCGGGCTCGCAGCCCGCTGGGAGGCCGAGGTGGACCGGCGCACCGACCCCGCGGCCGACAACCGCCTGGTGGTCGCGCTCGGCCGGGCCGACAGCCTCAGCGGCCTCTCGCTGGCACGCAGCCGGCTGAACCTGGCGAACGTGCTGGACGCCGCCGAGCAGCGCCGGATGTCGGCCTTCGTGGTCGGCCCGCCGCCCGGCGGAGGCACCGACCCCGCGGCGCTCGCCGACCTCTCCGCCGGGTTCGCCGACGTCACCCACCGGCGTCGGATCCCCTACGTGGACACCTTCGCCCCGCTGCTCACGCACGAGCAGTGGCTCGCGGACCTGGCCGCCGGCGACGGCGCCCTGCCCGGCCAGGCGGGCTACGGGCTGATCGCCTGGCTGGTGCTGCACTCGCACTGGGGCTCCTGGCTCGGCCTGCCGGAGGACACCGTCTGACCCGCCGGGCGTCACCGTTCCGGGCGGAGACCGCCACGCACGGCGACGCCCCGCAGGGCAGCCGTGCTCAGCGCGGCAGCGTGGCGACGATCGCGCCCCGTGCGCTGTCCAGCACCGTGCGCACCGTCTCGACCGTGAGCGCGGACAGCTCGCCGCGCGACTCCGCCACCCGGATCGCGGCCCGCAGCTCCTCGCGGAACCGGGTCAGCTCGGCCTCGGCCTCGATCCGCCGTCCCCGGGCCGCGCGGCGCCCGGAGCCGTCGTCCCGGGACCGGCCGGCCGGCGACGGCTCCGTCCCGGGCGACCAGTCGGCCGCCGCACGCGCCTCCTGCGCGGCGGCCGCCAGGTCGGCCCGCATCCCGGCCATCGTGCCGGTCACGTCCGCGCGCACCTGCGCGGCCAGCCGCCGCACGGTGTCCGCCAGGTCGTGCTCGAGGGCGACCAGGTCGGCCCGGTGCGCGTCGAGCTCCGCACGGCCCGCCGCGGTGAGCGTGTAGAGCGCCTTGCGGCCGGAGTCCGTGCGCCGGACCAGGCCCTCCTCCTCCAGCCGGGCCAGCCGGGGGTACACGGTGCCGGCGCTGGGCCGGTAGGTGCCGCCGAACCGCTCGGACAGGGCGGTGATCAGCTCGTAGCCGTGCCGCGAGCCGTCCGCCAGCAGGGAGAGCAGGTAGAGCCGGAGCTGGCCGTGCGCGAACACCGGCGGCATCAGGCCTCCCCCGCCGGCCCGCCACCGACCGGCCCGGTGGGTGCGGTCGGTGCGGTCGGTTCGGTTGCGGGTGCGTCCGCGACGCCGGGCTCGATCGGGGCGCCGTGCAGCACGGTGAGGTGCCCGGAGACGGTCTGCGAGGTGACGTAGCAGGTGGCCTGCGGGTCGCGCAGGTCCACGGTGGTGCGACCGGGCCGGCGCTCGCCGCGCTCCACCCCGTCCACCACCACCCGCCCGGACACGCTGCGCGCCTCGATGCCGACGCCGTGGCCGGCGGGCAGCCGCACGGCCACGTCCCCGGAGACCGTGCGGATCTGGCACACCGAGGTCGCCGCCAGGCAGTCCAGGGTCACCTCGCCGGAGACGGTCGTGACCTGCACCCGGGCCAGCGCCCCCGAGGCGGTGGCCGCGCCGGAGACCGTGCCCACGGACAGGTCGCCCTGGTGGTCGCGCACGACGACGTCGGAGGACACGCTCTTCACGGACAGCGCGCCCCGCGTGCCGTCCACCACCACCGAGCCACCGACGGTGGACACGGCGGCGTCCTGGTGCACACCGGCGAGCAGCAGGTCGGCGTTCACCGAGGCGACGGTGGCCCAGGTGGTCTGCGGCACGGCCAGGTGCACGTCCACCCGGTCGCGCTGGTGCGGGCCGCGCAGCCGGTCGAGGATGCCGTCCAGCCCGTTCACCGAGCGCACGCCGACCCGCAGCTCGCCGTCGACGAAGGTGATCTCCAGCGGGAAGCCGTCGACCCGGTGCACCTCCAGCCGAGCGTCGGTGCGAGCCGGGTCCTCGTGCGCGACGACGTCCACCCGCCCCCCGTTCACCCGCACGCGCACCGCGCGCACGTCCTCGACCTCGATCACCTGCGGGCCGATCACGACCCAGGACTCCGTCGCCATGGCTGCTCCTCCGAGACGTCTGTGCGAGACACGTTCGAGATATATCGCGTTCAGACACGATATATCTCGTCCCGGGTCGGAGCAAGACTGTGCTGCCGGCTGCCCGGGACACACCTGCGACGAGCGCGACGGACCCGACGGGTGCGTGCGGGGAGCAGTCGGCAGCCGTCGGCAGGGCCGGGCGGCGTCAGCGACGGCGGCGGTGCGTCAGGAGATCAGGCCGACCGACCGCAGCTCGACCGTGAGGTCCTGCGGGTTGCTCGCGACCGCGCACGCCTCCTCGTAGGCGATCGTGCCGTCGGCCACCAGCGAGACCAGGTGCTGGTCGAAGGTCTGCATCTTGTAGTAGTCGCCGTCCCGGATCAGATCGACCAGCGGCTCGGTGGCGGTCGGGTCCATGATCGCCTCGGCGGTGCGGCCGGTGTTCACCAGCACCTCCACCACCGCGGTGCGCCCCTGGCCGTCCGCGCGGCGCACCAGGCGCTGCGAGACGATCCCGCGCAGCGCCTGCGCCAGCGCCACCCGGATCTGCTGCTGCTCGTGCGGCGGGAAGAAGTCGACGATCCGGTTCACCGACTCCGCGGCGTCGATCGTGTGCAGCGTGGACAGCACCAGGTGGCCGGTCTCGGCCGCCGACATCGCGGCGCGGACCGTCTCCACGTCGCGCATCTCCCCCACCAGGATCACGTCCGGGTCCTGGCGCATCGCGGCCCGCAGCGCCACGGTGAAGTCCCGGGTGTCCTGCCGGATCTCGCGCTGGGAGATGATCCCCCGCTTGTCGTGGTGCAGCACCTCGATCGGGTCCTCGATCGTGACGATGTTCGCCTCGCGCATCGTGTTGATCAGGTCGACCATCGAGGCCAGCGTGGTCGTCTTGCCCGAGCCGGTCGGTCCGGTGACCAGCACCAGACCGCGCGGCTCCAGCGCCAGCTCGCCGACCACCTCGGGCAGCCCGAGCTCGGACAGCGACTGCACCCCCATCGCGACCATCCGGAACACCATCCCGAACGTGCCGCGGGCCTGGAAGGCGTTCACCCGGAACCGGCCCACGCCGGACAGCGAGAAGGCGAAGTCCGCCTCGTGGCTGCGGATGAACTCCTCGGCCAGGTCCGCCGGCAGCACCTCCTCCAGCATGTGCTCGGTGTCCCGCGGGGTCAGCGCGGGCACCTGCAGCTTGCGCAGCCGGCCGTCCACCCGCACCCGCGGCTCGGACCCGACCTTGACGTGCAGGTCGGAGCCACCGGCCTGGGCCAGGGCGTGCAGGAGGGGGACGACGGACTGCGGCTGCTCGCTCACCCCCTGGTCATCGGCCTGCGGGCGCCCGACCTTGACCCTCTGGCGGCCTCCGTGTGCGGACGGGCTCGCTGGGTGTGGGACGATGAGGGGTCGCTGGGCCGCCGCTGGATCGTCGGCCGAGCGCCAGAGAGCAGCGAGACTGTCGCCGGACCAAGGAGAGATCGATGAGCAAGCGTGGCCGCAAGCGCCGTTCCCGCGCCGGGAGCTCCGCCAACCACGGCAAGCGCCCCAACGCCTGAGCGCCGGGCGGCCCAGCCGCTCGGACGCCCGAAGGACCCGGTGCCCACGCGCCGGGTCCTTCGTCGTGCTCGGGGTCGGCGCGGTGAGGCGGAGGGTGCGCAGGACGGGCCCGGACCGGGAGGACCAGGGGCCCCGGGCGCCTGCTACGGCTGCGGGCGGACGATGCGCAGCGTGCTGAGCTGGGCGCGGATCCGGACCCGGAGGTCGGCGGGCGCCTCCTCCTGGCAGCAGCGCCGCACCAGGTTCTTCAGCATGGTCTCCACCGCGAGCTCGTCCAGGCACGGACGGCAGTCCTCGATGTGCGCACGCACCTCGGCGGCGTCTGCGGTCTCCAGCTCGGAGTCCAGGTAGGTGAACAGCCGGCCCAGCGCCTGCTCGCAGTCCGGCCCGCAGCCTCCGGCGACCTGCGCCAGGGCCGGCGCCCCGGCCTCGTCGGCGACCGCCGCTCCGTCGGTCCGCTCCCAGCCCGTCATCGTGCCCTCCTCGACGATCCCGCACCGGGCTCGGGCCCGGACGGGGCCGCGACCACCAGTCCCCGGCCGCGGGCGTAGTCGGCCAGCATCTCGCGCAGCTGGCTCCGCCCTCGGTGCAGCCGGGACATCACTGTCCCGATCGGGGTCCCCATGATCTCGGCGATCTCCTTGTACGCGAAGCCCTCGACGTCCGCGAGGTACACCGCGATCCGGAACTCCTCGGGCAGCCGCGCGAGCGCGTCCTTCACGTCGGAGTCCGGAAGATGGTCGAGCGCCTCCGCCTCGGCGGACCGCAGGCCCGTCGAGGTGTGCGACTCCGCGCGCGCGATCTGCCAGTCCTCGATCTCGTCAGCCTGGGACTGCTGGGGCTCGCGCTGCTTCTTGCGGTAGGAGTTGATGAAGGTGTTGGTCAGGATCCGGTAGAGCCACGCCTTGAGGTTCGTGCCCGGCCGGTACTGGTGGAACGCCGCGAACGCCTTGGCGAAGGTCTCCTGCACCAGGTCCTCGGCGTCCGAGGGGTTGCGGGTCATGCGCAGGGCGGCGCCGTAGAGCTGGTCCAGGTAGACCAGCGCCTCGGTCTCGAACCGCTCGCTGCGCGCCGCGTCGTCCTCGTTCTCGGGGGCGCGGGTCGTCTCGTCCTCGTCGCTCATCACCGAGGAGCCTAGACCGCCGCGGGGGGCACGTCCCGCCACGGCGGGGATCGTCCTGCCCGACCGGGCGGCAGCCGGGCGCACGAGGGTGGCGGTGCTCATGGGCGGCACAACGCGACGCACAGCCGGAGCATTCCCGACCACCGGGCACTAGCGTGGAGCGGGTGGCCCGCGCGGCGCGGGCCGCACGAGGGAGGACGTCATGCTGCTGCGCCGGATCGCGCGACCGCTGTTCGCGTCGTGGTTCCTGTCCGAGGGCCTCGACGCGGTCCGGCACCCGGGCCCGCACGTCGAGGCGGCCCGTGGCGCGCTGGACCGGTTCGGCGCGGTGCTGCCCGCCGGTGCCCGGGACGGCCTCGAGCGCCTCCGCGACCCCGCCGACCGGCAGCTCACCCGCGCGGTGCGCGCGCACGGGGCCGCCACCGCCCTGGCCGCGCTGCTGCTCGCGACCGGCCGCGCGCCCCGCTCCGCGGCCCTGGTGCTGGCCGGGCTCACGCTGCCGCTCGCCGTGGCCGACGCGCCCGAGCGGCCGCACCTGCACGTCGGGCCGATCGGACGCGGCGGGGGCACGGCCGAGGACGCCGCCGCCGAGCGCGCCCGCCGCCGGGCCCGCACCCAGCGCCTCGTGCGCAGCCTCGCGTTCACCGGCGGCGCGCTGCTGGTCGCCGCTGACACCGAGGGGCGCCCCGGCCTGGCCTGGCGGGTCGAGCACGCCCGTGCCACCCGGCTCGCCGCCGAGAGGGCGGCGGCCGTCCAGGAGGCCGTGACCGGCCGATAGCCTGGGCGCATGACCGCGCACGCCGCCCCGGGCAGCACCTCCGTCGACCACGATCTCGACGCCGACGCCTGGCCGGCCCCCGTCGCGGCCGGCCCGCTGGACGCCACCGTCGACGTCCCGGGGTCGAAGTCGCTGACCAACCGGTACCTGGTCGCGGCGGCCCTCGCGGACGGGCCCGGCCGGCTGCGCGTCCCGCTGCGGTCCCGAGACTCCCTGCTGATGGCGGCCGCGCTGCGCGCGCTCGGCGTGCGGATCGACGACGCACCCGACGCGCCCGACGACTGGCTGGTCGAGCCGCCGACCGCCCTGCACGGCCCGGCGGAGATCGACTGCGGGCTGGCCGGCACCGTGATGCGGTTCGTGCCCGCGGTCGCCGCCCTGGCGACCGGGACCGTGCGGTTCGACGGCGACGCCGGCGCCCGGGTCCGCCCGGTCGGACCGGTGCTGGACGCCCTGAGCGACCTCGGCGTCGTCGTGCACGCGCTCGGCGCCCCCGGGCACCTGCCGTTCGAGGTCGGGGGCACCGGCGCGGTGACCGGCGGCGAGGTCGCGGTGGACGCCTCCGGCTCCTCGCAGTTCGTCTCCGCGCTGCTGCTGGCCGCCCCGCGGTTCGCCCGCGGCCTGACCGTCCGGCACACCGGCCGCAGCCTGCCGAGCGTGCCGCACATCGAGATGACCGTCGAGGTGCTGCGCGCCGCGGGCGTCGAGGTGGACGACTCCGAGCCGGCCGTCTGGCGGGTCGCGCCCGGGCCGGTCCGCGCGCGAGACGTGCGGGTGGAGCCCGACCTGTCGAACGCAGCGGCATTCCTCTGCGCGGCCGTGGTGGCCGGCGGCACCGTGCGCGTGCCCGGCTGGCCCGCCGCGACCACCCAGCCCGGCGGCCTGCTGCCCGGCTTCCTGGAGCAGATGGGCGCGCGCTGCGTGCTCGACGACGGCGTGCTCGCCGTCACCGGGACCGACGCGCTGCACGGCATCGACCTGGACCTGAGCGCCGCCGGCGAGCTCACCCCGACGATCGCCGCGGTCGCCACCGTCGCCACCGGCCCGACCCGGCTGCGCGGGGTGGCGCACCTGCGCGGGCACGAGACGGACCGGCTCGCCGCGCTCACCGCCGAGATCACCCGGCTCGGCGGCCAGGCCGAGGAGACCGCCGACGGCCTGGTCATCACGCCGCGACCGATGCACGCCGCCACGGTGCGCACCTACGCCGACCACCGGATGGCGACCTTCGGCGCGCTGATCGGGCTCGCCGTGCCGGGCGTGCGGGTGCAGGACGTCGCCACCACCGCGAAGACCATCCCCGACTTCGTCGGGCTGTGGGACGGCATGCTCGCGTGACCGGGGAGCGCTGACGTGGCCCGGCGGGCGCTGGACGAGTCGGACGTCCGGGTCCGGCCCGGTCGCCGGGGGTCCCGCCCGCGCACCAAGACCCGGCCGGAGCACGCCGACGCCGAGCCCGCCCTGGTCACCGGGGTCGACCGCGGCCGGTACACCGTCCTGGTGGACGTCGACGGCCCACGGGAGCACGTCGCGATCGCGATGAAGGCCCGCGAGCTGGGCCGGGAGCGCGTGGTCCCCGGCGACCGGGTGGACCTGGTCGGCGACACCTCGGGCACCGACGGCTCGCTGTCCCGGATCGTGCGGATCGCGGACCGCAGCACCGTGCTGCGGCGCACCGCGGACGACACCGACCCCGTCGAGCGGGTGATCGTCGCGAACGCGGACCAGCTGGTGGTGGTGACCGCGCTGGCCGACCCCGAGCCCCGCACCCGGATGATCGACCGGTGCGTGGTCGCCGCCTACGACGCCGGGATGGACGTGCTGCTCGCGCTCACCAAGGCCGACCTGGCCGACCCCGCCCCGCTGCGCGCGCTGTACGAGCCGATCGGGGTGCAGGTGGTCGTCACCAGCCGCGGCGACGGCACCGCCGGACCGGCCGGGCCGGACGGCATCGGCGGGCTCGGCGCGCTGCTCGACGCGCTCGCGGGGCGGACGTCCGTGCTGGTCGGTCACTCCGGGGTCGGCAAGTCCACCCTGGTCAACGCTCTGGTTCCGGACGCCCGGCGCGCGACCGGCGTGGTCAACGACGTCACCGGCCGCGGTCGGCACACCTCCACCTCGGCGGTCGCGCTGCGGGTGCCGGTCGCCGGCGGGGGCACCTGGGTGATCGACACCCCCGGTGTGCGGTCCTTCGGGCTGGCGCACGTCGACCCCACGCATCTGCTCGGCGCGTTCGGCGACCTGGCCGAGGTCGCGGAGGACTGCCCGCGCGGCTGCGACCACGCTGCGGGCACCCCGGAGTGCGCGCTGGACGAGTGGGTCGAGGCCGCGCCGGACGGCACCGAGCGGGCCGCGCGCACCGCCCGGGTGGACTCGTTCCGGCGGCTGCTGGCCAGCAGGACCGGCGTGGCCGACGCCTGAGGCGCCCGGCTGCTGCACCGGGCACCTGCCCCGCCGCAGGTCATGCACCGGCTAGGTTGGGCCCATGACCCCCCGGTACGACGACGACCTGCGCCTCGCCCATGTGATCGCCGACCAGGTGGACGCCCTGACCATGTCCCGCTTCAAAGCGTTGGACCTGCAGGTCGAGACCAAGCCGGACCTGACCCCGGTCACCGATGCCGACCGGGCCGCCGAGGAGCTGATCCGCGCCCAGCTCGGACGGGTGCGGTCCCGGGACGCCGTGCACGGCGAGGAGATGGCCGACACCGGTCACGGGCCGCGCCGGTGGGTGATCGACCCGATCGACGGGACGAAGAACTTCGTGCGCGGCGTGCCGGTCTGGGCCACGCTGATCGCGCTGCTGGACGGCGACGAGGTGGTGGTCGGCCTGGTCAGCGCGCCCGCGCTCGGTCGCCGCTGGTGGGCTGCCACCGGCTCCGGCGCCTGGACCGGCCGCTCGCTCGCCGCCGCCACCCGGATGCAGGTCTCCCAGGTCGGCCGGCTGCAGGACGCCTCGCTGTCCTACTCCAGCCTGTCCGGCTGGGAGGCGGACGGCCGGATGGACCGGTTCCTCGACCTGACCCGGCGGGTGTGGCGCACCCGGGCGTACGGCGACTTCTGGTCGCACATCCTGGTGGCGGAGGGCGCGGTGGACCTGTCCGCGGAGCCCGAGCTGGCGCTGCACGACATGGCGGCGCTGGTCCCGATCGTCACCGAGGCCGGCGGCCGGTTCACCTCGGTGCAGGGCGTGGACGGACCGTTCGGCGGCTCGGCGCTGGTCTCGAACGGGCTGCTGCACCCGGCGGCGCTGCAGGCGCTGGACCCGCTGATCGGCGACTGAACGACGCCTGAGCCGCGACCGACCGGCGGCTGGGCCGTGGCTGGTCGGATCAGCGCGGGACGCGCGCGAGCTCCGAGACGTCGTACCAGAGCAGGTCCCGATCCGCGAGGGCGTCCAGCGCGGCGTCGTCGCCGTCGAGCGCCCGCACCACCTCGGCGCGGGCCGCGGGCTCGTCCACCAGCGCGCACACCACGTCGTCCAGGACCAGCGGCTCGACCAGCGTGACCAGGCTGGCGGGCTCGTCCTCGGCGACGGGCGTGACGTCCACGGCCGAGTCCGCGACCTCGACCGCGACCACCAGCCGCAGCGTCGGCGCCTGCGGCCGGGCGGCGAGCAGCACCAGCGCGTCGTCGGCCGCCAGCAGCTGCGCCGCGAACTCCCAGCCCTCCTCGTCCTCGTCCGGCAGCAGGCCGGACAGCCGCGGGGTCACCGCGTGGGCGCGGCGCGGCGCCACGAGGGCAGCCGCAGGGCCGGTCAGGGTGTCGAGCTCGTCACAGGTCGCGGGGACGTAGAGGCGCACGGGACAAGTGTGCCGTGGATCGCCGGGCGACGGGGCACGGCACCGGCAACTCGGTGGGAAGCGGGACGTATCCGACCGCGCACCAGTAGAACCACCTAGAAGTTATCCCCAGATGGCCGAGAAGGCATGGACTCCCCACGGCTGGGGAGGTAGACCGGGGCACCCGCTCACCGCGGGGCATCGACCGATGGAGGACCCATGAGCGCCCCGACCACCCTCCGGCTCGTCCCCGTCCGTCCCCGGTCCCGCCGACCGGCGTCCGTCCCGGACGGCATCCTGCCCGTGCAGCGCTCCCGCGTCGCCTCCGCACCGCCCGCGGCGTCCACCCGCACGCTGCCCGCGCCACGACCGCCCACCGCCGCAGGCCCGCAGCCCGGTCGGCAGCCGGACCGCGACCCGACCCCGTACCTGGGTCCGACCGAGCACGAGCGCTGCCCGCTGGACATCGATCCGCTCGACCGCACCTCCGCGGACGCCGCGACGGCCGCTCCCGCCCTCGGCCTGTCCGTGGACCCGGACCACGCCTCCGCGATCGTGGCCGTCGCGGCCGTGGAGGTCCTGGCCGGCGACCGGCAGCAGGCCCAGCTCGCCCGCTGGCTGCTCCCCGAGGTCTACGACACCCTGCGGCGACGGGCCGTCCTCTCCGCGCACCGGCCGGTCACCGCACCGGACCACGCCCGGTGCACGGAACCGGCCGAGCTGGTCGGCGGCCTGGTGGCCGCCACCGGGCTGCGACCCGTGGTGCGCCGGCTGCGGATGTGCCGGATCGACGCGAACACCGTGGAGTCCTCGGTCGTCGTCTCGCACGCCCATCGGGTCCGCGCCGTCGCCGTGCGGCTGGTGCGGCTGCACGGTCGATGGCGGGCATCGGCCCTGGAGATCGGCTGACCGAGCCGCACGCGCACCGGCCGACGACCGCCCGGTGACGCGGTGGTGCGGGCCGCACCGGCCCGCACCACCGCGGTGTCAGCCCCGCCGCTGCTGCTTCTTGGCCGCCTTGCGGCGTGCCTCGCGGTTGCCCGCCGGCGCACCGGCCGCACCGCCGGCCTTCGTCCCCGCAGCGGCGCCACCGGCCGGTCCGGCGACGGCCGGGCCGCCCTCACGACGACCGCCCCGCGAGACCACGGTCGCACCGTCGCCGTCCACGCTCGGGGCCGAGTACTGCAGCGGCACGCGCTGCTCCGGGCCGTCGATCCCCTTGGCCAGCAGCACCGGCGCGGACACGCGGTCGGCGTTCGCGGCGGCCTTGGCCGCGGCAGCGGAACCGGCAGCGTCGGTGGTGGTCGGCTCGGCACCGCCACCGGTCGTGCCGTCGTCGGCAGCGGCGGCGCCGTCGCCCTCGCCCTCGCCCTCGCCCTCGACCGCGGAACCGTCCGCGGGCGCCGCACCCTCCTCGCGCTCCGCGACCTTGACCTCCAGGTTGAACAGGAAGCCGACCGCCTCGTCCTTGATCGAGTCCGTCATCGCCTGGAAGAGCTGGAAGCCCTCGCGCTGGTACTCGATCAGCGGGTCGCGCTGGGCCATCGCGCGCAGGCCGATGCCCGCCTTGAGGTAGTCCATCTCGTACAGGTGCTCGCGCCACTTGCGGTCCAGCACCGACAGCACCACGCGGCGCTCGAGCTGGCGCATGTTCGCCTCGCCCAGCGACTCCTCGCGATTCTGGTAGGCGATCCGGGCGTCCGACAGCAGCTCGCGCTGCAGCAGCTCGACCGTGACCCGGCCGAGCCCGCCGGCCTGGTCGATCACCTCGTCCACCTCGATGCTCACCGGGAACACCGCCTTGAGCGACGTCCACAGCCCGTCGAGGTCCCAGTCCTCCGGGTGGCCCTCGGCGGTCGTGCCGGCGACGTAGTCCCCCACGACGTCCTCGATGAAGTGCTGGACCTGCACCTCCAGGTCCTCGCCCTCCAGCACCCGACGACGCTGGCCGTAGATCACCTCGCGCTGCCGGGACAGCACGTCGTCGTACTTGAGCACGTTCTTGCGGATCTCGAAGTTGCGCGCCTCGACCTGCGACTGCGCGGACCGGATGCCGCGGGTGACGATCTTCGACTCCAGCGGCAGGTCGTCCGGGAAGCCGGCGCGCGTCATCATCGACTCCGCCATGCCGGAGTTGAACAGCCGCATCAGGTCGTCCTGCAGCGACAGGTAGAACCGGGACTCGCCGGGGTCGCCCTGACGGCCGGAACGCCCGCGCAGCTGGTTGTCGATCCGACGGGACTCGTGCCGCTCGGTGCCCAGCACGTACAGCCCGCCGAGCTCGACCACCTCGTCGTGCTCGGCCGCCACCGCCTTCTTGGCCTTGTCCAGGGCGTCCGGCCAGGCGGCCTCGTACTCCTCCGGGCTCTCCTTGGTGTCCAGGCCCCGCGCGGAGAGGTCGGCCACCGCCATGAACTCGGCGTTGCCACCGAGCATGATGTCCGTGCCACGGCCGGCCATGTTGGTGGCCACGGTCACGGCGCCCTTGCGGCCGGCCTGCGCGACGATCGATGCCTCGCGCGCGTGCTGCTTGGCGTTCAGCACCTCGTGCGGAACGCCCGCCTTGCGCAGCTTGCGGGACAGCAGCTCGCTCTTCTCCACGCTCGTGGTGCCGACCAGCACCGGCTGGCCCTCCGCGTGCCGCTCGACGATGTCGGCGACCACCGCGTCGAACTTGCCCTCCTCGGCCTTGTAGACGAGGTCGGCCTGGTCGATCCGCTGCATGCCGCGGTTGGTCGGGATCGGCACCACGCCGAGCTTGTAGGTGCCCTGGAACTCGGCGGCCTCGGTCTCGGCGGTACCGGTCATCCCGGCGAGCTTGTCGTACAGGCGGAAGTAATTCTGCAGCGTGATCGTGGCGAGGGTCTGGTTCTCGGCCTTGATCACGACCCCTTCCTTCGCCTCGATCGCCTGGTGCATCCCCTCGTTGTACCGACGGCCGGGGAGCACGCGCCCGGTGTGCTCGTCGACGATCAGCACCTCGCCCTTGTCGACGATGTAGTCCTTGTCCCGCTTGAACAGCTCCTTGGCCTTGATCGCGTTGTTCAGGAAGCCGATCAGCGGCGTGTTCAGCGACTCGTACAGGTTCTCGATGCCGAGGTAGTCCTCGACCCGCGCGATGCCGGGCTCCAGGACGCCGACTGTGCGCTTCTTCTCGTCCACCTCGTAGTCGCGCTCGGCCTCCAGCCGACGCACCACCTTGGCGAACTCGGAGTACCAGCGGTTCGCGTCGCCCGACGCCGGGCCGGAGATGATCAGCGGGGTGCGGGCCTCGTCGATCAGGATCGAGTCGACCTCGTCCACGATCGCGAAGTGGTGCCCGCGCTGCACGAGCTCCTGGGTGCTCCACGCCATGTTGTCGCGCAGGAAGTCGAAGCCGAACTCGTTGTTCGTGCCGTAGGTGATGTCGGCGGCGTACTGCACCCGCCGCTCGGCAGGGTTCTGACCGGTCACGATCACGCCGGTGGTCAGGCCGAGGAACCGGTAGACCCGGCCCATCAGGTCCGCCTGGTAGCTCGCCAGGTAGTCGTTCACCGTGACGACGTGCACACCCTCGCCCGACAGCGCGTTCAGGTACGCCGGCGCCGTGGCGACCAGGGTCTTGCCCTCGCCGGTCTTCATCTCGGCGATGTTGCCCAGGTGCAGGGCGGCACCGCCCATCAGCTGGACGTCGAAGTGCCGCTGGCCGAGGGTGCGCCGCGCAGCCTCGCGCACCACCGCGAACGACTCCGCCAGCAGGTCGTCGATCTTCTCGCCGTCCTCCAGCCGGGCCTTGAACCGGTCGGTCTCCTCGCGCAGCTCGGCGTCGGACAGCGGGGTGAAGCTGTCCTCCAACGCGTTGACCTGCTGGGCGATGCCCGACAGCTTCTTGAGGATCCGACCCTCACCCAGGCGGAGGACCTTCTCGAAGATCGCAGGCACGTGCACTCCCGATGTCGCGCGCCCCGCATCACGTCGCGGGGCGACCCGGTGTCCCGACCGCACAGCCGGGCCCGGACCATCGTAGGTGAGACATCAGGACGCCGACCAACCTGACGAGGTGCTGCGGCCCACCAGATCTGCGGGGCGGAGGTCGGACCGGGACCGTCGTCAGGACGTCGCGTCGGGCGCCACGGCCAGCTCCGCCGCGAGCGCCGGAGCCAGCGAGCCGCGCGAGGCCCCGTCCCGGTCCCCCGTCTCGACCCGGTCCAGGCCCAGCCAGCCCGCGAGCAGGCGCAGCTCGGTCGCGAGGTCGGCCACCATCTCCGCGGTGCCGCCGCCGGCTGCAGCACGACGGCCGGTGGCGGGGCCGGGCCCGGCGACGGGTCCAGGCCCGAGGACGGGGCCGGTTCCGGTGGTGGGGCCGGGTCCGGTGCCGTCGACCGGGTCGGGGTGGTGCGCCGCGTGCACCCGCAGCACGCCCGCCCGTCGGTCCGCCTTGAGGTCGACCAGCGCGGCGATCCGCTCACCGTGCAGGAACGGCAGCACGTAGTAGCCGTGCACCCGCTGCGCCTCGGGGACGTAGATCTCGATCCGGTAGCGCAGCCCGAACAGCTCCTCGAGGCGGCGGCGCTCGAACACCAGCGGGTCGAACGGGCTGAGCAGCGCCCGACCGGTGGCCGACCGCGGCAGGTCCGCGCCGGCGTCCAGCAGCACCGGCCGGTCCCAGCCCGCCACCCGCACCGGCAGCAGGGTCCCGGCGTCCACCAGGTCACGCACCGCGGCCTGGGCACCCGGCCCGCGCAGCCGGAAGTAGTCCAGCAGGCAGCGCACCGAGGCGATGCCGTGCGCCCGGGCCGCGATCGCGACCAGGGACCGCAGCGCCGTGCCGTCGTCCGGCTCGGGGGCGGCGAGCACCGCGGGCGGCAGCACCCGCTCGGTCAGGTCGTAGCACCGCTCGAACTGGGCGTTCCGACGGGCCGAGGAGACCTCGCCGGTGAAGAACAGGTACTCCAGCACCCGCTTGGACGCCGACCAGTTCCAGCCCCAGTCCGTCCGGGAGCGCGGGTGCGCCGCCCCGACCCGCTCGTGCACCTCGCGCGCGGTCAGCGGCCCCTCCGTGGCCAGCACCGCACGGACGTCGGTCACCAGCGAGGAGTGCTGCACCGGTGCGTCCCGGATCACCCCCCAGGCGTGGTCGCGGAAAGCCCGACGGCGCCAGCCGAGCAGCGCATAGGTCTCCGGCGGCACGAACGACGCCTCGTGCGCCCAGGTCTCCACCAGCCGACGGGGCGAGCGCCCGGAGGCCCGGTCCAGCAGCGCGGTGTCGTACGGGCCGAGACGGGAGAAGGCCGGCATCAGGTGCGCACGGGCCAGCACGTTCACCGAGTCGATCTGCAGCAGGCCGAGCCGGTCCACCACCTGCTGGAACTGCCGCAGGGTGGGCGGCGTGCTGCGCTCGGGTCGCGGACGGTCGAGGCCCTGGGCACGCAGCGCGATCCGCCGGGCCTGGGAGAGCGAGAGCGGCTCGCTCCGGCGGGCCGCAGTGCCGAGCCGGCGGGTCGGGCTGCCGACGGGGTGGGCGTCGGGCGCCGCGGCGATGCTCATGCCCGCATCGTGCCGTGCACCTCCGACACGCACCACGCGGCGGAGGTCCCGGTGCTCGGGACGAGGTCGAGGCCGCCTCCCCGGATGGAGGGAGACGGCCTCGACGGTCGGTGCGGGGCGACCGGCCCGTGGTGACGGCCCCACGACGAGGGCCCGCGGCCGGGGCCTCGCGGTCAGTGCGTCGCGAGCCCCGTGGTCGGGACCCGACGGTCAGGGCCCCGCAGCGGGAGCACCGCGGTCACAGCACGCTCATCGGAGCGCTCCGGTCGGAGCGGCGCGGCCGGGGCACCCCGGTCAGAGCTCGGCGGCCGCGAGCGTCGAGGTGACCGCGGCGTCGAGCTTGATCACGCCGTAGCTCCAGCCCCGACGCCGGTAGGCGACCGAGGGCTGGGCGGTCTCGGCGTCCACGAACAGGAAGAAGTCGTGACCGACGAGCTCCATCTCGTACAGCGCGTCGTCGATGGTCATCGGCTGCGCGGCGTGCACCTTCTCGCGGATGACCACGGGCGAGTCACCGAGGGTGGTCTCGACCACGCCGTCGGACGGCTGCGCCCCCGCGGGGGTCGGCACCGCCGGCTGCGGCGGACGGACGTCCACCGGGGTGGCCGGCACGGCTCGGCTCCGGTGGCTCTTGTGCCGGTCGCGCGCCCGGCGCAGCCGTTCCGCGAGCTTGTCGATCGCCAGGTCGAACGCCCCGTACCGGTCGTCCGCGCACGCCTCGGCCCGGATCACCGGGCCCTTGCCGACCACGGTCAGCTCCACCCGCTCGGCCGCTGCGGCCTGCCGGGGATTGGACTCGTGGGTCACCTCGACGTCGATGCGCTGCGCCCGGGGGGCGAGCTGCTCGAGCTTCGTGAGCTTGTCCTCGACGTGCTGCCGGAACCGCTCAGGGACGTCGGTGTGACGGCCTGCGACGACGATCTCCATGGGTACCTCCTGGAGGTCTGGGGGCGGGGTGCCCGCCCGATGACATGCGCGGAACGCCCTCGTGGGGCGGACTGTCGGCACCACCTCCTCGGCCGGGGCGAACCCCACCTCGACACGCACGGACCGTCCGACGACGTCGTTGCCACCGGGGCCGTGAGGGCCCACGCTAGCCCTGGTCGACACCCGATTCCAACCGCCTCACCCGGGACCGGGCAGGCGGGTGACAGCGAGCACGAGACCTCCGGCCACCCGCGTGCCGCACCTCTCCAGGACCCGTCGGCACTCGGCGAGCGTGGCGCCCGTGGTCAGCACGTCGTCGACCAGCAGCACCCGGGCTCCGACCGGCACCGGACCCTCGTCCCGGCGGGACCGCGAGCCCTCCTGGGCTCCGGCGACGCAGGCTTCGCCGTCCGCGAGGACGGAGAGCTCGTCGCCGCGCCCGGACGGGTCGCCGGCACGCCAGGTCGGGTCGCCGCCACGTCGCGCGGCCGGGCCCCGCAGCCGGCCGGCACGCACCCGTCCGGCACGGTTGGCGGCGCGTGCCCTGGCGCCGAGGCGGGTCTGGTCCCCGCCGCCGGTGAGACGGAGCACGGGCCAGGGCCGGGCGGGGGCACCGGCCTCGGTCAGCCCCACGGCCACCGCGTGTGCGAGGTGAGCCACCAGGTCCTCGCCCCGGCGACGGCGCCCCGCGGGCGAGGCGGGCGCCGGGACGACGAGCAGCGGCAGCCCCGTCGCGTCCGCGACGCCCGGCGGTGACAGGGAGGAGGACCCGATCGGCATCGGCGGGCAGGGCGGCCACCTGTCCCGGTCGTCGGCGGTGCCGTCGTCAGCGGCGTCAGCGGCGATCCACCGTGCGGCCCGGCCGGCCGACGCGGCGAGCCAGCCGGTGAGGTCCGCGCGTCCGCCGTCCTTCCAGGCGACCACCATCCGCCGCACCGGACCCTCGTTCACCGCGAGCGCCCA
This sequence comes from Cellulomonas sp., assembly GCA_036404115.1. Taxonomy (GTDB): domain Bacteria; phylum Actinomycetota; class Actinomycetes; order Actinomycetales; family Cellulomonadaceae; genus Cellulomonas. The sequence goes on along the minus strand of DASWPG010000048.1, from coordinate 41,052 downwards.
GACCGGCGGCGGACCGCCGGGTTCGAGCCAGTCCCACCGTGCCGCGCCCGTCTCGCACCGGTGCGGGGCCCGTGCCCACGCGGCGGCGCAGCCGGGGCAGACGCGCAGGCCGCCGAGCCCGCAGCCCGCGCAGGTGATCGGCAGCGCCAGCTCGAGGACGTCTCTCGCGGTCGCCGCAGCCGTGCGGAGCAGCCCGGAGCGGGCGACCGGCGCGCCGGGGACGGGTGTCGTGGTGGTCATCCGGCCACGGTGCCGGTCCGGCGGGGAGCCGTCCGCCGGCGTCCCCGGCCCGACCAGGGTGTCCGGAGCCGCAGACCCCTGTGGACGGTCGGCGACCGCCCACGGTCAGCCGGGGAAGGACGGGTCGCTCACCTCGGTGCCGAGCAGCTCCCAGCTGGACCCCGACCGGCCGAACAGCCGTCCGTCGGTCGTCGACAGGTACAGCGTGCTGTCGCCCTTGCCGCCGGCGATGTCGTCCGTGTCCGCGATCGCGGCTCGCGCCTCGACCTGACCGGCGACCGGCACCAGGTGGTAGACGGCCGTGGTCACGCTGCCGGACAGCCCGAGCACGCCGAGGGTCGACTCGTCCACCCAGACCACCCGGGTGGCGTCCACCAGGGTCACCCCGGTGCGCCAGGCCGTGCCGATGGCCTGCGGGGTGCCCGAGTCGTCGCGGACGATCGCGGCGACGTCCACCCGCACGCCGTCGGAGCCGGTCGACACGACGGCGATCCGGGTGGCGTCCCGGGCCACCCGCAGCGAGAGCACGGTGCGACCGGCCAGCCAGTCCCCCGCGACGGCGATCTGCTGCCCGTCCGCGTTCACGGCGATCAGCGCCCCGTCGGTGTCGGTGGAGGCGGTCCACACCCAGCCGAGCCGGTCCACCGAGGGCGCGACCAGGGCGGATGCGGAGAGCAGCGTGCGCGAGTCGGCGTCCGTGGTCGGCACCGTGACCAGCTTGTCGGTGCCGGACAGCATCACCCGCAGCGTGCCGGACCCGTCCCTGGCCGGGGAGCTCGCGTCCAGGCCGGCCAGCGAGGTGACGTCCGCGACCGGGACCAGCTCGCCCTGGTCCAGCTCGACCAGGGTGTCCCCCTGGATCGCCTCCAGCTCGCCGCCCCAGTCCTGGCCGCGCTCCAGGTCGCTGGCGTCGGCACCGAGCGGGACGTCGCCGGCGGTCACCTCGACGCTGCGCACGCCGCGGACGTTGCGCAGCGATGCCTCGATCTGCGCCTGCATCAGGGCCCGGTCGTCGGGTTCAGAGGGCAGACCTCCGGCCGCGAGGCTGACCGTGGCCACCCCGTCGTCGTCCACGGAGACCGCGTCCGGCTGCAGGGTCGCGTCCTCCGGGATCGCGGTGCTGACGGCGTCCCGCAGCCAGTCCGACGGGCCGGCGAGCAGCGCGCGCACGATGGACGTGGCGAGGTTGCGGGTCGGGAACCAGCGGGTCTCCGGCACCAGGAAGTCGTCGTCCGGGGACAGGAAGTACAGCGTCGAGGAGCGGTAGATCGCCTCGAAGTTCGGTTCGGACAGCACGACGCCGTCCTCCAGGGTGGAGATGCGCCACTGGCCGTCGCTGTCCTGCACCAGGTCGAAGGTCAGCACCTCCTCGGCGTCGGCACCGGCGGCGGAGTAGCGGCCGTCCTCGTCGATCCGGGCGGAGACCCGCACGCTGACCTGCACCTGCGACTCGCCCTTGAGGGTGATCGTCGGGCTGGAGGACGTGGGATAGACGACCACCGACTCCCGCGGGTTCCAGGATCGGCGGGTCTCGCCCGAGAGGTACTCCCGCGCGTTGCGGAAGTCGTCGCCGGAGTCGGAGTCGGAGCTGCGGCTGAAGCCCGCGGCGCTGGCGCCGAGGAAGCCCTGCACGATGTCCTCAGGGGTGCCGTCCTGCGGCGGCGGGTCGCCGAGCGGCTCGACGGAGCTCTGCTCGACCTCGCCCTCGACACCGATGCCGACGGTCCCGGAGGTCGGGATCGAGACGCAGCCGGCGAGCAGCGCCGCGACGGCGACCAGCAGGACCGCCGCGCGCCCGCGGCGCACGCCACGGTGCGCCCCGGCCGAGGTGCGGGAACGGGTGTTCATCGGCCCTCCTCCGTCCGGTCGCCCGGGTCGTGCGGGTGCGCAGGGTCGTGCGGGTGCGCAGGGTCGGCCTGCGGCGCCGCCTCGAGCTCGACGGCGGCGTCCAGCTGGGCACGCTCCGCCCGGATCTGGTCCTCGCGCTCGCGCTGCGCCTGCCGGGCCCGCTCCACGACCTCCCAGGACCCCGTGCTGGGCGCGAGGTTCGGCAGCGCGGCCGGGTCGGGGCCCGAGCGGGGCACCGGAGCGGGCGGCGCCTGCGGGGCGCGCGGCGGTTCGAGCGGCAGCGGCGAGGAGACCAGCACGATGCCGGCACGCCGCGGCAGGGTCAGCCGGAAGCTGGCCCCCTGCCGGGGGCGTCCCCACGCCTCGAGCCAGCCGCCGTGCAGGTGCGCGTCCTCCAGCGAGATCGCGAGGCCGAGCCCGGTGCCGCCGGTGGTCCGGGCCCGTGCGGGGTCCGCGCGCCAGAACCGGTCGAACACGTGCGCGGCCTCGTCGCGGCTCATCCCGACCCCACGGTCGCGCACGGTCACGGCGACCGCCTGGGAGTCGGCCGCGACGGTCACGTCGATGTCGGTGCCCTCGGCGTGCTCGATCGCATTGACCAGGAGGTTGCGCAGCACCCGCTCCACCCGGCGCGGGTCGACGTCCGCGACGCACGGCTCGTCCGGCTGGTGCACGGACAGCCAGGAGCCCTTGCGCTCGGCCAGCGGCACCGCCTGGTCCACGGCGGCGCTGACGATGTCGCGCACGTCCCGGGCCTCGGCGTCCAGCACGGCGGCCCCGGCGTCGAACCGGCTGATCTCCAGCAGGTCGGCCAGCAGGTCCTCGAACCGGTCGAGCTGGGTCTGCAGCAGCTCGGCGGACCGGCGCAGCGCGGGCGGGAAGTCCTCGCTCGCCTCGTACAGCACCTCGCCGGCCATCCGGACCGTGGTCAGCGGGGTGCGCAGCTCGTGCGAGACGTCCGAGACGAACCGTCTCTGCATCGCGGACAGGTGCTCCATCTGGACGATCTGCAGCTGCAGGCTCTCGGCCATCTCGTTGAACGAGCCACCGAGGCGCGCCATCTCGTCCTCGCCGCGCACCACCATCCGTTCGGTGAGGTTGCCGTCGGCGATCCGCTCCGCGACGTGCGCGGCCAGCCGCACCGGTCGGACCACCTGCCGGGTGACCAGCCAGGTCATCCCGACCAGCAGCGCCACCAGCGCCACGGCGGCGATCCCCAGCACCCGTTGCAGGAACTCCAGCCGGTCCTGCTCCGACTGCAGGCTGTACAGGATGTAGAGCTCGTACGTGCCGGCGGCGGGCACGGTGACCACCTGGCCGACCACCACGGCCGGCTCGTCCTCGCCGGAGGCCGATCCGGCGGCGGGCCAGGTGGTGGACTGCCAGCGCTGGCCGTCATTCTCCGCGGTGGCGGTGCGCAGGTCGTCCGTGACCACGCCGACCAGCGTGGAGTCGGTGGAGGCCCCGGTCACCAGGATCGGCTGCTGCTGGCCCCGGGTGCGCAGGATGAACACCTCGCGCTCGCCGGAGCCGCCGGACCGCAGCGCGCGCACCATGTCGTTCAGCAGGTACTGCACCTCGGGCGCGGTGGTCGCGGTCGAGGCGTCGAAGGTCTCCTGCGCCTGCGTCGCAGCCCGCGAGCTCTCGGAGAGCACCTGATCGATCCGCTGGGTGAACAGCCCGTCCCGCACCGTCACCGAGAGGTAGACCCCGAGGGCGGCCAGCGCGACCAGCCCGATCACCAGGGTGGTCGCGATCACCCGCAGCTGCAGCGAGGCGCGCCAGGCCCGGGAGAGCCGGCGCAGCCGCCGGAGGCCACGGATCCGCACGAGCCGTCGGGCACGGCCGAACCGCCGGAGCCGGGCGAACCGCCGGCCGCGGGCGGGCCGGGGCGGGTCGGGCTCGCTCACGCGGGTGTCGCGCCGGCCTTGTACCCGACGCCGCGGACCGTCACGACGATCTCCGGCCGCTCGGGGTCGGCCTCGATCTTCGAGCGCAGCCGCTGCACGTGCACGTTCACCAGCCGGGTGTCGGCGGCGTGCCGGTAGCCCCAGACCCGCTCCAGCAGCACCTCGCGGGTGAACACCTGCCACGGCTTGCGGGCCAGCGCGACCAGCAGGTCGAACTCCAGCGGGGTGAGCGAGATCGGGGCGCCGTCCCGGGTCACCCGGTGCCCGGTGACGTCGATCGACAGGTCGCCGATCCGCAGGTGCTCGGGGGCCGGCTCGTCGCTGCGGCGCAGCCGGGCGCGCACCCGGGCGATCAGCTCCTTGGGCTTGAACGGCTTGGAGATGTAGTCGTCCGCGCCGGACTCCAGCCCCAGCACCACGTCGACCGTGTCGGCCTTGGCGGTGAGCATCACGATCGGGACCCCGGACTCGGCGCGGATCAGCCGGCACACCTCGGTGCCGTCCTTGCCGGGAAGCATCAGGTCCAGCAGCACCAGGTCCGGCTGGGAGCTGCGGAAGACGTCCAGGGCCTCGTCCCCGTCGGCGCAGAACACCGGGTCGAAGCCCTCCGAGCGCAGCACGATGCCGATCATCTCCGACAGGGCGGTGTCGTCGTCGACCACCAGGACGCGTCCCTTCATCGCACCATGATCGCACTGCGGACGGCTGACCGGCAGCGACGGCGCGCGACGGGTCCTGCGGCATCTCGGCCCGCCCCGTCCCGCCGCGACGGCGCGAGCAGCACCGCGCGGGGCCGCAGCGCCGCGGACCTCGCCACGGATGCACCCGGGTGCCGGCCCGGCGGGAGGACGGACGTGGCACGATGGCGGCCAATACCTGACCTGCGCGGACCGGACCGAGGGAGCACGATGACCACGCCGCACGACGACGGCAGCCCGGACGCGGCGACGCCGCAGCCCACCCCGCCGTCGGCCGCTCCGGTCCCCGCCCCTCCGGCCGACGCCGGCGCCCGGCCCGCCCCGCAGTTCGGCCAGTACGCCCCGGCCGGCTGGCAGGACCCGGGCGCCGCGACCGGTCCGGCGGGGCCCGTCGCACCCACCGCTCCCGCCGGGTGGTCCGCCCCCGCCGGCGGCGCCCCCGGTGCGCCGACGAACCCGTGGGGCGGTGCGCCCGGCTACGTCGGGGCTCCCGTGCCACCGGTCTACGGCCAGCAGCCCGGTGCCCCGGTCCCGCCGGGCTACGGCTACGCGGGCACCCCCTACCAGCAGCCCGTCTACCAGCAGCCCGCGTACCAGCCGGGCATCGTCCCGCTGCGCCCGCTCAGCGTCTGGGAGATCTTCGACGGCGCGTTCCGCGCGATCCGCGCGAACCCCCGGGCCATGTTCGGGCTCTCGGCGGCGGTGGTCACCGTCGTCGTGGTGATCTCTTCCGTGATCTCCTGGTACGCGACCGGCCTGGTGGTCGACGAGGCGAGCTCGACGTTCTCGTCGATGTCGCAGTCCGCTGCGTACTCCGACCTGTTCAGCGAGTCGATCGGCAGCATGGCGGGCACCTATCTGACCCTGCCGCTGCGCGCCCTGGGCACGACCGTGCTGACCGGCCTGCTCATCCTCTCGGTGAGCCGGTCCGTGATCGGGCGCACCGTGACGATCCAGCAGGTGGTGCACGGGTCGGGCAGGCGCCTGCTCTGGGTGATCGGTTTCGCCCTGCTCAGCTTCCTGGCGCTGCTCGCCGTCGTCGGCGTCCTGACCGCACTGGTGGTCGGGGTCGCCGCCGTCACCGGCTCGGTCACCCTCACCGTGCTCACCCTGCTGGCTGCGCTGGCGGCCTGGATCGTGCTGGCGCTCTGGTTCACGATCCGCACCATGCTCGTGCCGCCGGCGCTGATGCTGGAGGGCGGCCGGTTCTGGTCGACGGTCGGGCGCGCCTGGCGGCTCACCCGCGCCAGCTTCTGGCGCCTGCTCGGCCTGTCCCTGCTGACGCAGATCCTGACGTCGGTGGTCGCGGCGGTGGTGGTGCTGCCGGCGTCGATGATCACGTCGATCGCCTTCGACGACCCGGCGGGGACCACCGGGTCCTCGATCGTGGTGAACGGGGTGGCCTCGATCATCGCGCTCACGCTGGCCACCGCGTTCAGCGCCGCGGTGGTCGCGCTGGCCTACATCGACGCCCGGATGCGGCGCGAAGGCCTGGACGTCGAGCTCGCACGCGCCGCCGGAGGCGCCGGGCTGTGACACCTGCCGCGGCACGGGGGACGCGGGACGCACGGGTGCGGCGTCCGGGTCGGACGAGGGCCGTCGTGCGCCGTGCGGGCGTCGGACTGGTGGCGGTGCTGGCCGTCGCGCTCGGGCTGCCGGTCGCCGCGGTCGCCGCGGTCGGCACGACGGTGCGGCGGGTGCCGACCGAGGTGCCGGTGGTGCCGAACGCCGACGAGGCGCGTGAGTGGCTGCAGCGCGAGCTCGCCGACCCGGTCTACCACGAGCGACGCAGCCTGCTGCAGCGGCTGCTGGACTGGCTCGGCAGCCTGTTCGACGGGATCAAGACCCTGCCGATCGGTGGTCCCGGCGCGGTCGTGGTCGTGGTCCTGCTGCTGGCGCTCGTGGTGCTGGTGGCGTTCTGGATCGCCGGTCCGGTGCGCCGGTCCCGCCGCGCGCCCCGGCCGACCGGCGGCGTGCTGGACGGCGACGACCGGCGGTCCGCGGACCGGCTGCGCGCCGACGCCGACGCTGCGGCGGCCCGGGGCGACTGGCCCGCGGCGGTGGCGGACCGGTTCCGTGCCGTGGTGCGGGCCCTGGAGGAGCGTGCGGTGCTGGACGAGCGTCCCGGCGTGACTGCGCACGAGGCCGTGGAGGCGGCGGGCGCACGGCTGCCGGACCTCCTGGACGCGCTGCGCGCCGCAGGGCGGCTGTTCGACGACGTCGTGTACGGCGAGCTGGCCGCCGGCGAGCAGGACGACGCCCTGATGCGTGAGGTCGACCGGGCGGTCGCCCGGGCCAGGCCGACGCTGACGACCACGGCCGTCGGCGCTCCCGGAGGCACGGCATGAGCGGGCGGACGGCCGTGCCACCGACCACGGCGCCGGCCGGGCCGGTGCCGCCGGGGGCCCGCCGGGCGGCCGGCTCCTCCGGTCCCCGCGTGCCGGGCGTGATCAGCACCGGACCGGTGGTGGTCGGTGACGGCACCACCGCCGGCGGCCGGACGCGTCGCCGGTGGCGCCGGTCGCGCTGGTTGCTCCTGGTGGCCGCGATGCTCGCGGTCGGGGTGCTGGCGGCCGTGCTGCCCGAGCCGGCGACCTCCGAGGTGGCGCTGGCCCCCGACAACCCCGGCGACCAGGGCGCCCGTGCCGTGGCGCAGGTCCTGGAGCAGCAGGGCGTGCACATCACCTACGTGCGCACGACGGGCGACGCGGTGGCCGCGGCCGGCAGCGGGAGCACGCTGCTGGTCACGTCCGACTGGCTGCTCATGGACGCGCAGGTCGAGGCGATCGAGGGCACCTCGGCGGATCTGGTGCTGCTGGCGCCCTCGACCCTGCTCGGCGCCGCACCCGGGCTCGGCAGCGCCGGGAGCGGGAGCGCGAGCAGCACCGCGACCGAGGTCGACGCGTCGTGCACCGATCCGGACGCTCAGGCCGCCGGCAGCATCTCCGCCGCCGGCACCGGGCTGACCGCCGACGCGACCGCCGGCACCGACCTGACGCTGTGCTTCCCGGTGGACGGCACCGACGCGTCCGGCGCGCTGTACGCCGTCTCGACGGGCGACCGGCGGGTGGTGGCCCTCGCGGACGCCGGGATGATCACCAACGCGCGGATCGAGGACGCCGGGAATGCCGCCCTGGTGCTGCGGGTGCTCGGCCGCACCACCGAGCTGGTCTGGTACGTGCCCTCGGCCGACGACCTCGGCATCAGCGGGTCCGACAGCGACGGCTCCACCCTGTCCGAGCTCGTCCCGCCGCTGGCGCGCCTGATCGGGCTGCAGCTGCTGGTGGTGGTCGCGGTGCTCGCACTCTGGCGCGGGCGGCGGCTCGGCCGGGTCGTGGTCGAGCGGCTGCCGGTGGTGGTGCGCTCGGCCGAGACCACCCGCGGTCGCGCCCGGCTGTACCGGGCGTCGAAGGCGCACGGCCACGCGGCCGCCGCCCTGCGCGCGGGCGCCGCCGCCCGGTGCGCGGCCCGCCTCGGTCTGCCCCGCTCCGCGGGGGCCGCCGAGGTGATCGACGCCGTCGTCCGCGCCAGCGGGCGTCCCTCCGCCGAGGTGGCCGACCTGCTGTACGGACCACCACCCACCACCGACGCGGGCCTGGACCACCTGGTCCGTCGGCTCGACCAGCTCGAGAGCGAGGTTCACCGCACGTGACCGAGGAACACCCCGCCCAGCCGTACCCCACGGCCCCCGGCCAGCCGTACTCCCCGACCCCGGTTCCGCCGTCGGCGCAGCCCGTGCAGCAGGACCCGCAGCCGTCGGCGTACCCGGCGGGCCCCGTACCGGACCATCTCGGCGGGCCGACGCACGCCGCACCCGCCGCGCACGCGGCCCCGGCCGTGCCGTCTGCACCCACCCCCGCGCTGCGCGAGGCCCTCGCCGCCGTGCGCGCCGAGGTCGGCCGCGCGGTCGTCGGCCAGGACGCCGCCGTGACCGGCCTGGTCATCGCGCTGCTCTGCCGGGGGCACGTGCTGCTGGAGGGCGTGCCCGGCGTCGCGAAGACGCTGCTGGTGCGCAGCCTGTCCGCCGCCCTGGACCTCGGTACCAAGCGGGTGCAGTTCACCCCCGACCTGATGCCCGGGGACATCACCGGCTCGCTGGTGTACGACGCGCGCACCGCCGAGTTCTCGTTCCGCGAGGGCCCGGTGTTCACCAACCTGCTGCTCGCCGACGAGATCAACCGCACGCCACCGAAGTCGCAGGCCGCCCTGCTGGAGGCGATGGAGGAGCGGCAGGTCTCGGTGGACGGCACCCCGCGGCTGCTGCCGGACCCGTTCCTGGTGATCGCCACGCAGAACCCGGTCGAGTACGAGGGCACCTACCCGCTGCCCGAGGCCCAGCTCGACCGGTTCCTGCTGAAGCTGACCCTCCCGCTCCCCGAGCGGCACGAGGAGATCGAGGTGCTGGCCCGGCACGCCGCCGGGTTCGACCCGCGCAACCTCGCCGCCGCGGGGCTGCACGCGGTCGCCGGCCGGGACGTGCTGGCCCGCGCCCAGCAGGAGTGCGCCCGGGTGCAGGTCGCGCCCGAGGTGCTCGGCTACGTGGTGGACCTGTGCCGGGGCACCCGGCAGTCCCCGTCCCTCTCGCTCGGCGTCTCGCCCCGTGGCGCGACCGCGCTGCTGTCCACCGCCCGGGCATGGGCCTGGCTGTCCGGGCGGCCCTACGTCACCCCGGACGACGTCAAGGCGCTGGCGCACCCGACGCTGCGGCACCGCGTCCAGCTCCGGGCCGAGGCCGAGCTGGAGGGTGTGACCGCGGAGTCGGTGCTGGACACCGTGCTCGCCGCCGTGCCGGTCCCCCGCTGAGGCCCGCGACGTGGCGATCACCTGGCGGGCCGGGGCGCTCGCGGCCGTCGGTGCCGTGGCGGTGCTGCTCGCGCCCGTCTCCGGCACCGTGCTGCTCTGGGCGCTGCTCGTCGCCGCGCTGTGCGGGACGGACGCCCTGCTCGCGGCCTCGCCCCGCCTCGTCGCGCTGCGCCGCGAGGTGACCGGCCCGGTCCGGCTGCACCAGCCCTCCCGGTCCCGGCTGCTGGTGACCCAGACCGGGCCGCGACGGCTGCGGGCGATCGTGCGCGACGCCTGGCAGCCCTCGGCCGGCGCCACGGTCAACCGGCACCTGGTGGACCTGCCGACCGGCGAGTCCCGCCGGCTGGACACCGCGCTGCTGCCCACCCGGCGAGGTGACCTGCGGGCGGACCGGGTGACCATCCGCACGGTCGGCCCGCTCGGGCTCGCGGGCCGGCAGGCGTCGATCGACGTGCCCGGCCGGCTGCGGGTGCTGCCCGAGTTTGCCTCCCGACGGCACCTGCCGAGCCGGCTGGCCCGGCTGCGCGAGCTGGACGGCAGCGCGGCCGTGCAGGTGCGTGGCAGCGGCACCGAGTTCGACTCGCTGCGCGAGTACGTGATCGGCGACGACGTCCGGTCGATCGACTGGCGGGCCACCGCGCGGCGCGCCGACGTGGTGGTGCGGACCTGGCGACCGGAGCGCGACCGGCGGGTGCTGCTGATGCTGGACACCTCGCGCACCAGTGCCGCGCGCGCCGACGACGCTCCCCGGCTGGACGCCTCGATCGAGGCCGCGCTGCTGCTGGCCGCTCTGGCCTCCCGCGCCGGCGACCGGGTGGAGCTGGTGGCGTACGACCGGCAGGTCCGGGCCCGGGTCGCCGGCCTGGCCGGTCCGCGGCTGATGCCTGGGATCGCCGATGCGCTCGCCACCGTCGAGCCCTCGCTGGTCGAGGCCGACTGGCCCGGCGTCGTCGCGCAGGTGCAGGAGCGGCTGTCCCAGCGGGCGCTGGTGGTGCTGCTCTCGGCGCTGGAGCCGGCGTCGGTGGAGCAGGGGCTGCTCGGGGTGGTCGACCAGCTCGCGGCGCGGCACCGGGTGGTGCTGGCCTCGGTGCGCGACCCCGAGGTGGAGCGGCTGCGCGCCGGGCGGGGCGATGCGGCTGCGCTGTTCGACGCGGCCGCCGCGGAGCGCACCGAGCTGGAGCGGGCCGCGCTCGCGCTCCGGCTGCGCGGGCGCGGGATCGAGGTGGTCGACGCGCTGCCGGCCGACCTCGCGCCGCGGCTCGCGGACACCTATCTCGCGCTGAAGGCCGCCGGGCGGCTGTGACGCGCCTCGTCCTGCCGGGCGGGACGACGGACCGGCGCGACCAGGACGATCAGGACGACCAGACGCAGCGTGTGGGTGCGCGACCGTAGCGTGACGGCATGAGCACCGGAGGGGTCGTCACACGGCGCGGGCTGGGGCGCGCGCTGCTCGCGCGGCAGCACCTGCTGGAGCCCCGTGCGACGACGGTGCCGGCCGAGGTCGACCACCTCGTCGGTCTGCAGTCGCAGAACCCGTTCTCGGCGTACCTCGCGCTGCACGCCCGGGTGCGCGGGTTCCGGCACGCCGACCTGGCGGACGCGCTGCTGGACCGGCGGGTCGGCCGGCTGGCGCTGGTGCGGGACACCGTGCACCTGGTGTCGGCGCAGGACGCCCTGACCCTCTGGCCGCTGCTGGCTCCGCTGCTCCGACGGCGGCTGCTGTCCGGCATCTCGGCCTCGGCGACCCTGCGCCAGGTCGACCTGGACGACCTGGCGCGCCACGCCCGCGACGCGCTCGCCGGGGAGCCGCTGACCGCACCGCAGCTCGGCGCACGCCTGGCGGTGCACCTGCCCGGCCACGACCCCGGGCACCTCGCGCTCGGCGCCCGCGGCCTGCTGCCGCTGGTGCAGGTCACCCCGCGCGGCGTGTGGGGCCGCAGCCTGACGACCACCTGGACCACCGCCGACGCCTGGTTCGGTGCACCGGTGACGCCGATCGACCCGGACGACCTCGACCGGGCGCGCGACGAGCTCGTGCTGCGCTACCTGGCGGCGTTCGGGCCCGCGACCGTCGCGGACGTGCAGCGCTGGTCCGGGCTGACCCGGCTGGCGGCGGTGGTCGACCGGCTGCGCCCGCGACTGGTGGAGCTGCGGCCGGCGACCGAGGACGCACCGGTCCGGGCCGGCCGGGGTGCGCTGCTGCTCGACCTGCCGGACGCGCCACGGCCGGCGGACGGCACCCCCGCGCCGGTCCGGTTCCTGCCGGACTTCGACGAGGTGCTGCTCGGCCACGACGACCGCAGCCGGATCGTCCCGCCGGGGCTGCAGGCCGAGCTGTCCGGCCGGAACGGGATGCCGCCGGGGACGGTGCTGGTGGACGGCACGGTGGCCGGCTCGTGGACGCTGGTCCGCGAGCGGACGGCGCGCGCCGACGGCGGCCGGGGCCGGCTCACCCTCGGGCGGCTGGTGGTGACGCCGCTGCGTCGGTGGGACCGGGCGGAGCGCGCTGCGGTGCAGCAGGAGGGCGAGGGCGTGGTGCGGTTCCTCGCCGACGAGGCCGACGCGCACGCGGTGCAGGTGCTCGACGGGCCTGCCTGACCCCGCGCAGCCACGTCCAGGCCGTGCCGGCGGGCCAGGCCGCCGGGCCGGGCGCCGTGGCGGGCGGGTCAGGAGGCGACGGGTGCGGGGGCGAACTGCGTGGTGTAGAGCTCCGCGTACAGCCCGCCCCGAGCGATCAGCTCGGTGTGCGTGCCCTGCTCGGCGACGCGCCCCTGGTCCAGCACCACGATCGAGTCGGCGTCGCGCACGGTGGACAGCCGGTGCGCGATCACCAGGGCGGTCCGGCCGACCATCGCCTCCGCGAGCGCGTGCTGCACGGCGGCCTCCGACTCGGAGTCCAGGTGCGCGGTGGCCTCGTCCAGGATCACGATCGGCGGGGCCTTGAGCAGCAGCCGGGCGATAGCCAGCCGCTGGCGCTCGCCGCCGCTGAGCCGGTAGCCCCGGTCTCCCACCACCGTGTCGACGCCCTCGGGCAGCCGGGACACCAGGTCCCAGATCTGCGCGCGCCGCAGGGCCTGCTCCAGGTCCGCGTCGGTGGCGCCGGGCCGTGCGTACAGCAGGTTCGCGCGGATGGTGTCGTGGAACAGGTGGGCGTCCTGCGCCACGATGCCGATCGCGCCGCGCAGGCTGTCCTGGGTGACCTCGCGGACGTCCTGGCCGGCCACCCGCACGGCACCGGCGGTGACGTCGTACAGCCGCGCGACGAGCTGGGCGATGGTGGACTTGCCGGCGCCGGACGGGCCGACCAGCGCCACCAGGTGCCCGTGCGGCACGGTGAACGAGACGTGCTCCAGCGTGGTGCCGGGCGCCTCGGTCGCCAGCCGGGCGACGGACTCCAGCGAGGCGAGCGAGACCTCGGACGCTGCCGGGTACCGGAAGGTGACGTCGTCCAGCTCGATGCTGGCCCGGTCGGCCACGTCGGCGGGCACCGGGCGGGCGTCCGGAGCGTCCTCGACGGTGGGTCGCAGGTCGAGCACCTCCAGCACCCGCTCGAACGAGACCAGGGTGGTCATCACGTCGACCTGCACGTTGGACAGCGAGATGATCGGCCCGTACAGCCGGGTGAGGTAGCTGGTCAGCGCGACGACCACGCCGACGGTCAGCGAGCCGCGGATCGCCAGCACCCCGCCGAGCCCGTAGACGATCGCCACCGCGACCGCGGCGACCAGGGTCAGGCCGATCCGGAACACCGCGCCGTACATGGACGAGGTGATGCCGATGTCCCGCACCCGGGCGGCCCGGTCGGTGAACTCACGGGTCTCGTCGTCGGCCCGGCCGTACAGCTTGACCAGCTGGGCACCGGCGACGTTGAACCGTTCGGTCATGGTCTGCCCCATCACGGCGTTCAGCGTGTAGCTCTCCTGCGTGATGGCGGCCAGCCGGCGACCCATCGCCCGCACCGGCAGCACGAACGCCGGCAGCAGGACCAGCGAGATCAGCGTGATCTGCCAGGACAGCGAGAGCATCGCGGCGATCACCAGCACCACCGTGAGGAGGTTCGACACCACGTTGGACAGCGTGGAGGTGAACGCCTGCTGCGCACCGAGCACGTCGCCGTTCAGGCGCTGCACCAGCGCACCGGTCTGGGTGCGGGAGAAGAACGCGAGCGGCATCCGCTGCACGTGGTCGAACACCTGGGTGCGCAGGTCGAGGATCAGATCCTCCCCGATCCGTGCGGAGCACCAGCGCGAGGCGAGGGCGAGGGCAGCGGACGCGACGGCCGCCAGGGCGACGGCACCGGCCAGCGCCAGCACCAGGCCGGTGCGGCCCTGGCTGATGCCGTCGTCGATGATCCGCTGGTAGAGCAGCGGGGTGAGGGCGCCGACCGTGGCGTCCAGGGCCACGATCAGCAGGAACACGGTGATGATCCGCCGGTAGGGGCGGGCGAAGGCGACGATCCGTCGCAGCACGTCGCGGGTGACGTGGTGCTGGGCGACGGAGGGGTCCAGGCGGAAGGAGCGGAACATCGCCCGCCCGTCGGTCCCGCCCGGGTGAGAGTGCATCGACATAGGACCTCCTGCGGCGCGGGTCGCCGCTCATTTAGTGAGTCTACCTCTCTATGTACCCGACTCACTATAGTGGGGTCCATGCGCACCGACGAGACCGACCCCGGCCCGCACGACGCCGCCGATCGCGGACCGGACGGGACGGGACGCCGTCGGCACCACGGGTGGCACGGCCGCGGCGGCCGCGGCCACGACCCGGCCGAGGACGGCACCGGGAGCCCGGGGAGCGATCGAGGGCCGGTCGGGCAGGGCGACGAGCTGTTCTGGCTGCTGCGGACCACCCTGCGCCGGCTGCGGCGCGACGTGCGCGACCAGCTCGCGCCGTTCGAGCTCAACCCGTCCCAGCACCGGCTGCTCCGGACGGTCGCCCGGGTCGGCGAGCCGCAGCGGCAGACCGCGCTCGCCGCCGCGCTGGACGTGGTGCCCCGGTCGGTCACCTCGGTGGTGGACGACCTGGAGCAGGCCGGCCTGGTCGAGCGCCGGCCCGACCCGACCGACCGCCGCGCGACGCTGGTCGCGCTCACCGAGGCCGGCCGCCAGGTGCTCGCCGCCGCGGACGCCGAGCGCCGCCGCCGGGCCGACGACCTGCTCGCCCGCCTGTCCGAGGCCGAGCGCGCCGACCTCCTCCGCCTCCTGCACGTCCTCGCGGACTAGCTCCGCCCCCGTCCCCGGCACGCACGGCGCGGGCGCGCGAGCGCGCGGGGCACGAGGAACAAGGGCACGCGTGCAGATCAGCGGCGCGCGGCGCCCACGCGGGGCGCAGGCGGTCAGCGGGCGGGGTCGGGGATCGCGTGCGGCAGGCGGTGCAGCGCACCGGCGTCGGCCTCGACCTGCCGGGCGGCCCGGAGATCGGCGGCGAGCTCGCGGTCCCGGCGGGTGGCGATCACCGCGGCGAGGAACGCCTCCGGGTGCGTGCCCGGCGGCGGCCCCGGGGCGACGTAGCGGGACACGTCGGCGGCGAGCTGCTGCCCGAGGGTGGCGCGCGAGCCGGGGTGCAGGCCGGCGGCACGCACCAGGAACTGCCGCACGGCGAGCGCGAGGCCGTCCGGCAGCCGGCGCACGTCGGCGGCGGTCGCCCAGCCGGCCAGGTACGGCGGCATCGGGACCACCGGGTGCGCCCGGGCCTTGCCGCGGACCCGCACCACATAGGTGCCGGCGAGCAGGTCGCCGAGCCGCTTGCCCTGCGGCTGCGCGATCGAGCAGATCAGCGCGACCGATCCGACGGTGGCCCACAGCTCCAGCACCCCGACCAGGGCGCGGACGAACGCCTGCCGGAACCGGATGGGACCGCCGTCGTCCCGGACCACCCGGATGCCGACGGCGAGCTTGCCGACCGACCGGCCGCGGGTCAGCGTGTCGACGGTG
This sequence comes from Cellulomonas sp., assembly GCA_036404115.1. Lineage (GTDB taxonomy): Bacteria > Actinomycetota > Actinomycetes > Actinomycetales > Cellulomonadaceae > Cellulomonas. The sequence goes on along the minus strand of DASWPG010000048.1, from coordinate 25,623 downwards.
GTCGGCACCACCAGCAGCACCAGGACGATCAGCAGCACGGACAGGATCCGGGCCGAGTGCTCGTCGACGGTGATCGGCAGCGCGTCCAGCACGGTGAGCAGCAGCACGCCGGCGACGGCGAGCACGATCAGGTCGATCAGCGCCGCGGCCAGCCGGACCGCGAACGAGACCGGGCGCACGTCGAGCAGCACGCCCTCACCGGTGACGATCCCCTGCTCCTGCACCCGCCGCTCCGCTCCCCCGCCTGGTCACGTCGTCCCGGGGCCCTGTCCCCGCGCTGCGCGGCGTGCTCCCTGTGGCAGGGTAGCGGTCGTGGACCTCGATGCCTTCACCGCTGTGCGCCAGGGCACGTGGGCCAGGCTCGACGAGCTGTCCGGCCGGCGGCGGCTGGACGGGGCGGAGTCGGACGAGCTGGTCCGGCTCTACCAGTCGGTCGCCACCGACCTGTCCCGGGTGCGCTCGTCCGCCGCGGACCCCGAGACGGTGACCCTGCTCTCGCAGCTCCTGGCGCGCGCCCGGTCGCGGATCGCGGGCGCGCACGAGCCGTCCTGGCGGGAGGTGACCCGGTTCGTGGTGGTGCTGCTGCCGGCGGCGCTGTACCGGGTCCGCTGGTGGACGGTCGCGGTGATGCTCGCCTTCGTCGCGGTCTCCGTGCTGAGCGGCTGGTGGGTCGCCACGCAGCCGGACGCGCTCGCCGCGATGGGCACGCCGACCGAGCGGCAGGCGTACGTGGACGACGCGTTCGCGAGCTACTACGACCCGGGCGCCGGGTTCGCCGCGATGGTGTGGACGAACAACGCCTGGATCACCGCGCTCTGCATCGGCATCGGCATCACCGGGATCGGCCCGCTGTACCTGATGCTGAGCAACGCGATCACCGTGGGGGCGACCGGCGGGATGATGGCCGCGCACGGCGAGCTCGACCTGTTCCTGCAGCTGATCGCCCCGCACGGCCAGCTGGAGCTGACGTCGATCTTCGTCGCGGGCGCGGCCGGGCTCAAGCTGTTCTGGACCTGGATCGACCCGCAGGGCCGCCCGCGGGCCCGCGCCCTGGCCGAGGAGGGCCGATCGCTGGTGACGGTGGCGATCGGGCTGGTCGGGACGCTGGCGGTCTCGGGCGTGATCGAGGGCTTCGTCACCGGGTCGACGCTGCCGTGGTGGCTGAAGATCGTGATCGGCACGATCGCGCTGGCCGGGTTCTGGACCTACACGATCGTGCTCGGCCGGCGTGCGGTGGCCGACGGCGAGACCGGCGACCTCACGGACGACGAGGCCGGCTACACGCTCGCCGTCGCGGCCTGAACGTCCCCGTCGGACGGCGCCGGCGCCGGCCGGATCGCACCGAGCCACAGCATCGCTGCGCCGAGCGGCTGCTGCCCGACGGCGCAGAAGCCGAGCGCCTCGAGGTCGGCCACCTGACCCGGGTCCACCGTCACCGCGAGCACGCTGCGCCCGTCGAGCAGCTCGGCGGTCACCACCGGGGCGAGCAGGTCCGCCAGCAGGGGGCGCCGGTCGGCGGGTGCGGCCCGCCCCGCGTCGGACAGCATGACCAGCACCCGCCGCGCGTCGGACCCGCGCACCAGGGCGAGCAGGTGCGTGGCACCGTCGACCAGGGACTCCAGCGGGGCGTGCGCCGGCTCGGGGTCGGGGGCCGGCGAGCCGCCGAGCTCACGGGCGACTGCCCGGCGCAGCTCGGTCGCGAGGTGCTCGGCCTCCGGCGGCAGCCACACGGCGGCCGCGGCGACCCCGTCGGCGTCCTGGGCGAACCACACCTCGCCGTGCTCGAACGCGCCGTGGCTGAGCACCAGGCGGGTGGCGGAACCGGCGTGCTCCTCGTCCGGCACCTCGTCGGGCAGGCCGTCGCCGTCCAGGTCGATGAACGGGCGGTGCGCCTGCAGCATCCGGGCGATCGGGTTGATGTCGACCAGGCCGGCGCGGCACACCTTCCACGGCCCACCGACCACCTCGGGCAGGGCGTCGTGGTCCGCCGCGACGGGTGCGGGGACCACCGCACCGGCCATCGCGCCGGCCTCCGCGCCGGACGGCCGGAGCCGCGTGGCCGTCTCGATCCGGAGCCGGAGCAGGTGGTGCAGCACGGTGAGAAGTCCAGCACGCGATCCTGGGATCCTGCTGGACGCGGGCTGCGGCACGCGGTCGCGAGCCGTTCCGGCACCCGCCCGGTGGCATCGGCGTTTCCGTGACGTTTCCGTGGCATGGCCCGGGGCGAAACAGACGTCTGCCTACCCTCGTCACCGGGCTCGACCTCGCGCAGGGGGCACCCGGGAGGCGCACAACCGGGGCCGGTGCGGTTTGGCCCGACCGCCGATGTCCCGGACCCCCGGCCGGACGCAGGCTGTCACCGGCGCATCCCCGCGCCGCTCCCCGACGGCGCGGACCCGAGCCCGGCCGTCCCCCGGCGGCAGGTCACGGTCCGCTCCTCCCGACCGCGCTAGGAGCCTCTCGTGCAGCGACCTCAACTCCGGTGGCGGCGCCGTCGCCGCACCCTCGGCGGCGCCTCCGCGCTCGTCGTCTCCGTGCTCGCGCTGACCGCCTGCGCGGGCGGCGGGAGCGCCGACTCCTCGACCGGCAGCGCCTCGGGCTCCTCCGAGAAGAAGACGCTGGTGATCTCCCTGGACAGCTCGGTCGACCTGCTGGACTCGCAGGCCTGGCGGACCCAGGCCGCGATGGTGGCCACCGGCTCGCTGGTCGAGCAGCTGCTGGAGCAGACGTACACCACGGACGGCCTGGTCCAGACCGGCACCACCGAGTTCGAGGGTGCGCTGGCCGAGTCCTGGGAGACGTCCGAGGACGGCCTGACCACGACGTTCCACCTGCGCGACGGCCTGAAGTTCGCCGACGGCACCGCGCTGACCGCGCAGGACGTCGTGTGGTCCTACCAGCGCAGCATGCTCGGCACGGGCTACGTCAAGGCGCTGCTGCCGTTCGCAGGCGTGGCGAGCGCGGACGACGTCACCGCGCCGGACGACAGCACCGTGGTCATCACCAGCTCGTTCGCCAGCCCGCTGCTGACCACGATGGAGGCGATGCAGCCGCTGGGCGTGTTCTCGCAGGCCACCGGCGAGGCGAACGCCACCGACGACGACCCGTGGGCGAGCGAGTACTTCCAGGAGAACGCCAACTCCTCCGGCCCGTACACCGTCGCGTCGTACGACCCGACCAGCCAGCTGGTGCTGGAGCCGAACGAGAACTACTACGACCAGGACAAGATCGAGAACGGCGGCGTGACGATCCAGTTCGTCTCCGACTCCTCGCAGCGGGCGCTGCTGCTGCGCTCCGGCGAGATCGACGTGGCCCAGGGGCTGCCGCTGGACCAGGTCGCGCAGATGGAGGACGAGGACGGGCTGACCGTGGTCTCGGAGGACTCGAACCGGCTGGAGTACCTGGGGTTCGACACCTCCGAGGCGCCGTTCGACGACCCGCTGGTCCGGCAGGCGATCGCCGCGGCGGTGCCGTACGAGGACCTGGTGGACCAGGTGCTGTACGGATACGCGAACGAGTCGACCGGCGTGGTGCCGGCCTCGATGGACACGCACTCCGACGACGCCGGCGAGTTCAGCGAGGACCTGGACACCGCCCGTGACCTGCTCGAGCAGGCCGGCCTCGCCGACGGCTTCAGCTCCTCGCTGTACTACAAGCAGTCGAGCTCCGTGGAGGCCGCGGTCGCTGTGCTGGTGCAGGCGAACCTCAAGGAGATCGGCGTGGACATCGAGCTGGTGCCGCTCACCGACGCGGACTTCACCACCCAGACCGCCGCCAAGACGCTGCCGATGTACCTGAACAGCTTCCTCGGCTGGGGCGCCGACCCGTTCTACCAGATGTACTACCTGGCGGGGACGGCGGCCGGTACCAACTTCACCAGCTACGCCAACGCCGATCTGGACGCCCTGCTCCAGGAGGGCGTGGCGACCACGGACGAGGCGACCCGGGCCGAGCTGTCCGCCGAGGCGCAGCAGATCATCTACGACGACATGCCGTTCATCCCGCTCTACAACCCGAACTGGACCTTCGTGGTCCGGGACGGCGTGTCCGGCCTGACGAAGGACAACACCGAGCAGCTCCGGCTGCAGTACCTCACCAAGGAGTGAGCGCGCCGACGTCGGCACCGCCGCGGGTGCCGACGTCGGGGCGCCACCCCGTCCCGATCATCCGTGCCCGTCCTCCCCACGATCCGCAAGGAGCCTGCGTGACCCGCTACGTCCTGCGCCGCCTCGGCAGCTCGGCGCTGACGGTGCTCGGGCTGGTGCTGGTCGTCTTCCTCGTCACGCGCATCCTGCCGGGCGACGCGGCGGCCGCCCGGCTCGGCCCCGAGGCGACGGCCGAGGACGTCGCCGCGCTGCGCGCCGAGTACGGGTTGGACGACCCGCTGCTGGTGCAGCTCGGCGACTATCTGCTCCGGCTGGCGCACGGCGACCTCGGCCAGGCTGTCTCTACCGGGCGCAGCGTGTCCACCGAGCTCTTCTCCCGGCTGCCGGCGACGGTCGAGCTCGCACTGGCCGCCCTGGTGGTCGCGGTCGCGATCGGCGTGCCGCTCGGGGTGCTGGCCGCCGCGCACCGGGGCCGCACCGCGGACGTGCTGGCCCGGGTGTACGCGGTGCTCGGCTCGTCGATGGCCCCGTTCTGGCTCGGTCTGCTGCTGATCTACGGACTGTTCTCCGTGGCGCAGCTGCTGCCCGGCCCGACCGGACGGCTGCCGATCGGCACCCCGGCACCGCCGGAGGTGACCGGGATGTACGTGCTGGACGCGCTGCTCGCCGGGGATCCCGGCACGGCCTGGCAGGCGCTGCGGTACCTGGCGCTGCCGGCGCTCACCCTCGGCATCGGCGCCTCGGCCGCGGTGCTGAAGATGGTCCGCTCGGCGTTGATCGCGACGCAGCGCACCGGCTACGTCCGCACCGCCCGGGCGTTCGGCGTGCCGCCGCGGACGGTGCTCTGGCGGGACCAGATGCGCAACGCGACGCTGGCGATCCTCACCTCGCTGGGGCTGGTGTTCAGCTTCCTGCTCGGCGGGAACGTGATCGTCGAGCAGCTGTTCTCCTGGCCCGGCATGGGCCGGCTCGCCTACGACGCGGTGCGGTCCAACGACCTGGAGATCCTGCAGGGCTACGCGATCGTGATCGGCGTGCTGTACATCGCCCTCAACTTCGTGATCGATCTGGCCTACGCGGCCGTCGACCCGCGCATCCGGCTCGGAGGTGCCCGCGCATGACCGGACCGGTCCCCGCCCTCGTCGGCCCCGACGACGCCGTGCCGAGCACCGACCAGGTGCGCGCCCCCGCACGCCGCCGGCGCCCGTTCCTCTGGGTCGGCCTCGGGGTGCTGGCGGTGCTGGTGCTGGTCGGCCTGGTCGGCCCGCTCCTGGTGGCCGACCCGCTGGCCGTCGAGCCGTCGAACGCGTTGCAGGCGCCGTCCGCGGCGCACTGGTTCGGCACCGACTACTACGGCCGGGACGTGCTCGCCCGCGCCGTGCACGCGATCCGCCTGGACCTGCTGCTCGGGGTGAGCGTCGCTCTGCTGGCGATGGTGCTCGGCTCCGCGCTCGGGGTGGTCTCCGGCTACCTCGGTGGCCGGATGGACGACCTGATCATGCGGGCCGTGGACGTGCTGATGTCGTTCCCCGGCTTCGTGCTGGCGATGATCCTGCTGCTCGCGATCGGCGAGAGCACCCCGAAGCTGGCCGTCGCGCTCGCGGTGGCCGCCGTGCCGCCGTTCGTCCGGCTGGTGCGGGCCGAGGCGCTGACCCAGCGCGAGCTGGCGTACGTGGACGGGGCCCGGGTGGCCGGTGCGGGCCGGCTGCGGATCGCGTTCGGCCACGTGCTGCCGAACTCGCTGCGGCCGGCCGCGGTGCAGTTCACACTGGTCTGCGGGTACTCGATCCTGAACGTCGCCGGGCTCGCCTACCTCGGCATCGGCATCCATGCCCCGACGCCGGAGTGGGGCGTGATGGTGGCCGAGGGCGCGCAGAACATGCTGACCGGCCAGTGGTGGACGGCGTTCTTCCCCGGGCTGCTGATCGCGGTCACGGTGATGGGGCTACACCTCGTCGGCGACGACCTGGGCGGTGACCGGTGACGGCGCCCGTGCTGGAGATCGCGGACCTGGACGTCCGGGTCCGTGCCACCGGCGCCCCGCTGCTGCGCGGCGTCGGCCTGACCGTGGGCGCGGGCGAGATCGTCGCGCTGGTCGGCGAGTCCGGCTCGGGCAAGTCGATGACCGCGCTGGCCGTGATGGGGGTGCTGCCGGACGGGATCGAGGTGACCGGCGGCCGGGTGCTGGTGGACGGCGTCGACGCCACCGCGACCCGACGGCGGTCCGTGGCGCACCGGTTCGCGATGATCTTCCAGAACCCGCAGGACTCGCTGAACCCGCTGATGCGGGTGGGCGACCAGATCGCCCGGATGGTGCGGCTGCACCAGGGCGACGGCCACGGGGCGAACCGCGCCACGGCGCGCGCGGAGGCCGAGCGGCTGCTGGACCGGGTGCGGATCGCCGATCCCGCGCAGGTGGCGCGCTGCTACCCGCACCAGCTGTCCGGCGGGATGTGCCAGCGGGTGATGATCGCGATGGCGCTGGCCTGCCGGCCGACGCTGCTGATCGCGGACGAGCCCACCACGGCGCTGGACGTCACGGTGCAGGCGCAGATCCTCGCGCTGCTCGGCGAGCTGGTCGACGAGACGGGCTGCGGGGTGCTGCTGATCACGCACGACCTCGGCGTGGTGGCGGAGGTGTGCGACCGGGTGGCCGTGCTCTACCGCGGCGACCTGGTGGAGACCACCGGCGTGGTCGAGCTGTTCGAGGCGCCGGAGCACGAGTACACGCGGTACCTGGTGACCGCGGGCGAGCAGGAGGGCTCCGATGGCACTGCTTGAGCTCCGCGGCGTGACCAAGACGTTCTCCGGCCGCGGCCGGACCGTGCACGCGCTGCGCGGGGTGGACCTGGACGTGGACACCGCCCGCACGGTCGCGCTGGTCGGCGAGTCCGGCTCCGGCAAGTCGACGCTCGGCCGGGTGGTCGCCGGGCTGCACCGCGCCACCGCCGGCACCGCGTCGTTCGGCGGGTTCGACCTGCTGGACGGGTCATGGGACCGCGAGCGCCGCCGGTCGGTGCAGATGGTGTTCCAGCACCCCTACCAGTCCCTCGACCCGCGCTGGACGGTGGACCGGATCCTGCGCGAGCCGCTGGCCCGGCTGACCGGGGTGCGCGGCAGCGCCGCGGGCGTCCGGGTGGACGAGCTGCTGGAGCTGGTCGGCCTGCCGGTCGAGCTGCGCCGCCGGCTGCCGGCCGAGCTGTCCGGCGGGCAGCAGCAGCGCGTCGCCATCGCCCGCGCGCTGGCGCCCTCCCCCGACCTGGTGGTGCTGGACGAGCCGACCTCCGGGCTGGACCAGTCGGTGCGCGGCCGGGTGGTCGACCTGCTGCGCGACCTGCAGACCAGCACCCAGGCCGCGTACCTGTTCATCACGCACGACATCTCGGTGGTGCGCCGGATCGCCGACGAGGTGGTCGTGATGCACCAGGGGCAGGTGGTGGAGCGCGGCACGCGCACCGCCGTGCTGGACACGCCCCGCGAGGACTACACCCGCACGCTGCTGGCCGCGGTACCGGTCACCGACCCGCGCCGCCGGGCCCGCCGGCTGCCGGGGGCGGCGGCCCGGCGCGCAGCACCGGCACCGCCCGCCCCGGCGCCCCCGCCCGCACCGGCACCGGCACCGGCACCCGCACCCGCAGCACCCGCACCCGTGACCCCGGACGAGGAGAGCACACGATGAAGTTCGGACTGGGAGTCCCCACCGGCACCGAGGGCCTGATGTACCCGGTGCCGTACGCCGACCCGGAGCAGGCGGTCCGGATCGCCGTCGAGGCGGAGCGCCTGGGCTTCGACTCGGTGTGGGGCAACGACCACGTGACCACCCAGCAGTACGTGCGGGCGGAGTTCGACACCCCGCCGCGGTTCTACGACCCGTACCTGTACCTGGCGTACGTCGCCGCGCAGACCAGCACGCTGCGGCTGGCCACCGCGATCACCGTGATGGCCTTCCGGCACCCGGTGGTCGCCGCCAAGCAGGCCGCCACGCTGGACCAGCTCAGCGGCGGACGGTTCATCCTCGGCGTCGGGATCGGCGCGTACCGCGAGGAGACGGACGCGATGTGGCCGGGCAGCACGCTGCACCGTGGCCGGCAGGCCGAGGAGTTCCTCGCCTCGTTGCAGACCCTGCTGCGCGACCGACGCTCGTCGTTCTCCGGCGAGTTCATCCGGTTCGAGGACGTCGAGTCGTACCCGAAGCCGGCGCAGGCCACGCTGCCGGTGCTGTCCGGCGGCAACGCGGTGGGCTCCCGGAAGCGCGCCGCGCGGTACGGCACGGGGTGGCTGCCGGCGGTGCTCAGCCCGGTCGAGGTCGCGGCGGGCCTGGCGGACATCCGCCGGGAGGCCGAGGCGATCGGCCGCGAGCTGCCCCCGGACTTCGACGTCGCCCCGCAGCTCTCGGTGGCGATGGGCTCCTCGGTGCCGGACGCGACGGCCGCGCTGGAGCGGACCCAGCTGCACCAGCACATGCGCTCGCTGTCCGGGTCGACCCTGAAGGGTCAGCAGGACGGCTTCACCGCCCGGAACCTGATCGGATCGACCGCGCAGATCCAGGACCAGGTGCACGCCTACGCCGAGGCCGGCGCGACCACGATGGCCGCGCTGCTGTTCGCGTGCAGCACCGTCGAGGAGACGCTGGACCAGATGGCCCGGTTCGCCGAGGAGGTCATCGCACCGGTGAACGCCGGTGCGGCCGTCGCGGGCACCGACCGCGCCGACCGCTCCGAGCAGGCAGGAGAGGCCCTGTGACCACCCTGTTCACCCTCACGCCCCGCAGCACGCTGGTCGCGGAGCGCACCGCCCGGCTGCTCGCCCGCCTGGCCGAGGCGCCGTTCGACGCGGTGCTCGCGCTGTCCGGGCCGAACGTGGACTACGCCACCGGCTACCGGTCGATGTCCGGGTCGGTGCACGGCACCTCCGCGGTCGCGGCGGTGGTGACCGGCGCCCGCACCGTGCTGGCCGGGCCGGTCGCCGACTCCGCGCCGGCCTTCGACGCCGGGGTCGGCGAGGACGACTTCGTGGCGTTCGGCCGGTTCTACTTCGAATCGGCCGGCTCCGCCGCGACCCCCACGCTGCTGGTGGACCAGCACCCCGGGGCGCCGGAGGCGATCGCCGCCGCCGTGGCCCGGGCCGGGGTGCCCGCCGCCGGCACGGTCGGGCTGGACGACGCCGCGTGCCCCGGCCCGCTGCGTGCCGCGCTGGCCGCCGCGCTGCCGGGCATCACGTTCGTCGACGCGAGCGCGTGGCTGGCCGGCGTGCGGGCCCGCAAGCTGCCCGGCGAGGTGGAGCTGCTGGCCCGCGCGGCGCGGCTGGCCGAGGCCGGCATCGTCGCGGCGCTGGCCACCGCCCGCACCGGGGTCAGCGAGCAGGAGCTCGCCCGGATCGTCTCCCGCACCATGGTGGACGGCGGCGCACAGCCGAAGTTCGTGGTCGTCACCGCCGGCGAGCGCTCGGCGCTGTCCGACGCGGTGGCCACCGGCCGGCTGCTCGCGCCCGGCGACCTGCTGCGGTTCGACGTCGGCTGCCTGCTGGACGGCTACTGGTCCGACATCGGACGCACCGCCGTGGTCGGCCGTCCGACCGCCCTGCAGTCCTCCCGGTACGACGCGATCCTGGACGGGCTGGACGCCGAGCTCGCGCTCGCCCGGCCCGGGGTGAGCGCGTCGGCGGTGTTCGACGCCGCCGTGGCCACCACCGAGTCCGCGGGGCTCGCGCCGTACCGTCGGCACCACTGCGGGCACGGCATCGGGCTGGACGTGTACGAGGCGCCGATCGTGCGCCCGGGCCAGGACGTGCCGCTGGAGGAGGGCATGACGTTCTGCTTCGAGACGCCGTACTACGAGATCGGCTGGGGCGGCATGATGGTCGAGGACGCGCTGGTGGTGACCGCCGACGGCGTCGCCCCGCTGACGTCGCTGGCCCGCGGGCTGACGGAGGTGCCCGCGTGACGACCACCGCGTACACCGGGGCGCTGCGCTGCGGCGTCACCGGCACCCCGGTCACCGAGGCGGACGCCTACCGGCCGTCCGCGGCCGCCCTGGCGCAGGGGGTGCACGCCTACGCCTCGCCGGTGTACGAGCTCGGGGACCTGGTGGGGTCCGGCACGCTGCCGGTCGACCCGGCCCTGCCCGGGCTGTTCCGGTACGCACCCCTGCTGCCGGTGGACCCCGCGGGCGCCCTGGTCAGCCTGGGCGAGGGCGGGACGCCGCTGGTGCCGGTGCCGCGGGTCGGCGCCGAGGCCGGCGTGCCCGCGCTCTACGTCAAGGACGAGTCCCGCAACCCCACCTGGTCGTACAAGGACCGGCTGGCCGCGGTCGCGGTGACCAAGGCCGTGCAGCAGGGCCACGGCACGGTCGTGGTCGCGAGCACCGGCAACCACGGGGCCGCCACCGCCGCCTACGCCGCCCGGGCCGGGCTGCGCTGCGTGGCGCTGACCGTCGCCTCGGTGCCGGAGACCATGAAGACGCTGATGCAGTCGTACGGCGCCGACGTGGTCGCGTTCGACGACCCGCGCGACCGGTGGACGGTGATGCGGGCCGGGGTGGAGCAGCGCGGCTGGGTGCCGGTCTCCGGGTACCTGTCCCCGCCGTCCGGCTCGAACCCGTTCGGTGTCGACGGCTACAAGACCATCGCCTACGAGATCGTCGAGCAGCTCGGCGGCCGGGCGCCCGACGTGGTGGTGGCCCCGGTGGCGTACGGCGACGGCACCGCCGGGATGGCCCGCGGCTTCGCCGACCTGGTCGCGCTCGGGGTGGTCGACCGGGTGCCGCGGATGGTCGCCGCCGAGCCGTTCGGCCCGCACGAGGCGGCGCTGCGGGACGGGTTCCGGCCCGGTGCCGCGGTGCCCGCCGGGCCGACGGTCGCGTTCTCGATCGGCTCGTCCACGGCGACCTGGCAGGCGTGGCACGCGCTGCGGTCCACCGGGGGCGCCGCGGCGACGGCCGACGACCGGCAGGTGATGGCGGCGCAGGCGCGGCTCGCGGCCACCGAGGGGCTGTACCTGGAGGCGTCCTCGGTGATCACGCTGGCCGTGCTGCCGACCCTGGTCGAGCGGGGCGTGGTCGCACCGCAGGACACCGTGGTGCTGCTCGGCACCTCGACCGGCCTGAAGGACGTCGGCGCGACGGCCGACGGGCTGCCGGCGGTGCCGGTGATCGAGCCCACCCTGGCGGCGTTCGACGAGGCGACCGGCCGGGAGGTCTGAGACGTGCGGGTCGCCTACGCTCCCGCCGGGCGCCGGGACGCCGGCACCGCGGTGGACCTGGCCCGCCGGGCCGAGCAGGCCGGCTTCGCGGAGGTCTGGCTGAGCGAGGACTACCTGGAGCGGGGCGCGTTCGCCACCGCCGGGGCGGTCGCCGCCAGCACCGCCACGGTCGGCATCGGCCTCGGCGTGATCAACCCGTGGACCCGGCACGTGGCGCTCACCGCGATGGAGTGCGCCGCGCTGGACGAGATCAGCGGGGGCCGGCTGATCGTCGGGATCGGCGCCAGCAACAAGGGCTGGATGCAGGACCTGCTGGGCATCCCGTTCACCCGGCCGATCGCGACCCTACGCGCCTACACCGAGGCGCTGCGCACCCTGCTGGACGGCGGACGGGTCTCCGCGGACGTCAACGGGCTCGCCGTGGACGCCGGCCTCTCGTTCAGCCCGGCACGGCCCGGCCTGCCGATCTACCTCGGCGTCAAGGGCGAGCGCGCCCTGGCGGTCGGGGCGCAGATCGCGGACGGCCTGATGCTGTCGGTGCTGTCCACGCCGGCCTACGTGCGGTGGATCCGCGCCCAGCACCCGCGGCCCGACCTGCTCCTCAGCGGCTATGCGGCCTTCTCCTGCGACGCGGACGGCGCCCGGGCCCGCGACCGGGTGCGCTCCCGGACCGCCCGGTTCCTCGGCATGCACGGGGCCGCGCCGATCACCGCTGTCGCCGGGCTGGCCGCCGACCGGGCGGAGGCGCTGCGCGCGCGGCTGCTCGCCGGGGAGGACGGCGCCGACCTGGTGGACGACGACCTGCTGCGCACCTTCACGCTGGCCGGTGACGAGAGCGAGGTCTCCGACGGGATGACGGCGTTCGCGGAGGCCGGCCTGGACACGCTCGTCGTGATGGACGACGGGGTGTCCCCGGCCCGCGAGGCGCTGGACCGCGCCGCCGCGTGCGCCCGGCGCGCCGGGCTGCTCTGACCCCCCGGCGACGGCCGGACCGCCGGTCGCCCGATCGCCGGCGCGCCCGGTGCGCCTCAGCCGGCCGTGCGCTGCGCCGTCGCGACCGCCGGGGTCTGCACCGGTGCGACCGCCCCCGTCGCGGGGGCGGGATCGAGCGCGTCGGAGCCGTGCGACTCGGCGCTGATCCCCAGCGCGAGCCCGCCGACCGCCAGCACCGCACGGGCCACGTCCGCCACCCGGTGCAGGTCCAGGCCGCTGAGCTCGCCGATCCGGCGCAGCCGGTAGGACACCGTGTTCGGGTGCACCACCAGGCGCCGCGCGGTCTCCGGCACCGACAGGTCGGTCGCCAGGTGGCAGCGCAGGGTCTCGACCAGGTGCTCGTGACCGGCGAGCGGGCGCAGGTAGCGGTCCTGCAGGGTGACCACCATCAGCGGGTCCCGCATCGCCAGCACCTCGAGCAGCACCGCGGCGAACGGCACCACCTCGCGCTCGGCCCCCCGGCGCAGCCCGACCCGCAGCGCACCGATCGCCTGCCGGCACGACCCGCCGACGGTGCCCAGGCCGCGACGCGGCTCCCCGACGGCGCCGAGCGCGGTGACCGTCAGCCGGCGCCGGTCCAGGCCGACCGCCAGCCGGGTGCCGAGCTCGGCCGCCGACCCGTCCCAGGCGACCGCGAGCACCACCACCGGTGCCTCGCCCTCCTCGCGGACCACGCCGGACAGCGGCGTGCGCCCGGTGACGGCCTGCAGGTGCGCGACCACGCGGTGCCGCACGGTGGCCAGCCGCTCCACCTCGGAGGGGCCGGTGCCCTCCTCGCCGTCCGCCGGGTCCAGCCCGTCCCCGGCCAGACCGATCGCGATCCCGACCACCCGGGTGCTCTCGTCCACGTCCAGGCCGAGGGTGCGCACCAGGCGGGCCAGATCGGCGGGGTCGATCGGCTCCCCGGTGACCAGGCGGTTCATCAGGTCCGGCTCGGTCAGCACCGTGCGGGTGGCGATCCGCTGCTGCATCTGCAGGTAGGTGCGCAGCATCGCGCCCTCGAGCTGGTCCAGCACCGTGACGATCGCCTGCTGCCCGGCCCGCAGCGCGCCCAGCGGGACCTGCATCCGGGCGCACCGGGCCTGGAACGTGTCCACCAGGCTGCGCTCAGCGTTCCGGTAGGACTGGATGATCGCGGACTGCGCGACGCCCTGCAGCGCCCGGCGCTCGCCGTTGGTCGCCGCCGTGGCCAGCTCGGCGGCGGACGGCGGGCGGTCCTCCATCAGGCAGACCAGCACGTTCAGGATCGAGTCGCGCACCTGGTCCCCGAGGTCGCCGCGGTCCACCACCACCTGCGGGTACGCCGGCACCATCCGCCACACCCGGTCGGTGACCTCGCCGATGATCTCCTCGAAGTCGGCGACCATCGAGCGGGCGACCCGCAGCACCTCGTCGGGGATCTTCGCCACCGTGCCTCCCGTCGACGCGCCGGGCCCGCACCGCGCGGACCAGGACCATTGTCCCGCGCCGCCGGACCGGCCGGGCCTCCTGGGCACGCCGGGCAGGCGAGCGCGGGAGGCGTCAGTCCTCGACCGCCTCCACGCCGGCCCGCGCCGCCGCTGCGACGCCTTCCCGCATCGCCCGCAGCTGATCGGGAGCATGCCCCGCCCAGTCCACGATCTCGCCGACCACCCGCACCGGTGCGCTGGTCCGGTAGGACCGGGTCGGGTTGCCGGGGAACCTCTGGTCGGTGAGGTTCGGGTCGTCCTCGATCGTGCCGGTCGGCTCCACCAGGTAGATCCGGCCGCGACCCGGGCCCGTCGCCAGCTCCGCACCCCAGGTGGCGGCGTCCAGGGTGCGGGTGACATAGACGTACCGGGCGGCGCGCCCGGCACCGAAGTTCGACCGGTGGCCGGGCTCGATCAGGTCACCGACCCGCAGGTCCGCGGTGGTGCCGTGCAGCAGCGCGCCGGACTCGTGCACCTCGAACGGGACGGGCGGGCGGGTCATGGGCGCTCCTGGGGGCTGCGGGCGCCGGGCAGGGCGCCGCAGGCATTGTCACCCGATCCGCAGCCGCAGCACCCGCGCCTGCTCGCCACCCGGGCGCACGCGCAGCAGCCCTGCGGCGGCGTCCCAGACCGGCGCCCAGTCCGCGAGCGCGGGCGGGTAGAGCGTGTCGACCTGCACGTCCCGGCCGCGCAGGTGCGGCACGGGCAGCACGACCTCTGCCGGCGCGGCGCGGTGCCAGACGAACAGCAGCGTGTCGCCCGGGGCTTCTCCGGTCGCCTCGCCCACCGAGGCCACGGCGACGGTCGGCGCCTCCCACTCCGGCAGGCCGAGCGGCCAGCACGGCACGGCCGCCGCGTGGTGCGCGATCACCTCTGGGTACAGCGCGGTCGCGGCCCGGACGAGGTCACGCTGGCGCTCGTCCAGCCGGTCCTGGTGGCCGGACAGGTACAACCGGCCGGACAGTCCGGTGACCAGGGTGAACGCGATCTGCTCGTCGGTCATCTCGGGCTGCGGGTATGCCCAGTTGCCGGCCTGCTCGGGGGCCATCGCCATCGGCGCCGCCGCCGCGATCGTCGGGTAGAGCCGGTAGTCCTGCTGGTCGGACGTGGACTGCAGGTCGTAGCGATCCAGGATCGATGCGTCCATCCGCTGCGCGCCGGAGGAGCACGCCTCGAAGACGACCTCCGGGTGCCTGCCCCGCAGCGCCTCGAACCAGCGGAGGTGGGCGCGCGCGTGCTCGAGGAGGCCGTCGCCCGGGCCGGAGGCGTCGGAGTCCGGCCCGGCGCCGGGGGTGACGTTGTAGTCCCACTTGAAGTAGCCGGCGCCGTACTCGGTGACCAGCCGGTCGAAGACGCGGTCCAGGTGGTCGCGCGCGGCCGCGGACCGCAGGTCGAGGAAGTATCGGTCGTGCTCGACGATCCGCACCCCGGCGCGGTGCATGAAGGCCTCCTCCGGCAGATCGGCCGCCCGAGGTGAACGGACCCCGATCACCTCCGGCTCGACCCACAGCCCGGGTCGCATCCCGGTGGCCCGGATCCGGTCGAGCACCCCGACCAGGCCGAGGTCGCCGAACCGGCGGGTGGACGGCTCCCAGGCCCCCACCGACGGCCACCAGTCGAAGCCGTCGTCGTACCAGCCGGCATCGATGCAGAACACCTGCGCGCCGACCGAACGGGCCGCGTCGATCAACGGCAGCAGCCGCTCGGTGGTCGGGTCGCCCATCAGCGCGTTCATGTAGTCGTTGAAGATCAGCGGCCGCCCGGCATCGGCGGTGGCCGGCAGGTGCGAGCGCCGTCGGTGCCGGGTCAGCGCACCGACCGCGTCGGCCAGCCCCGCGCGACCGAGGGCGATCGACACCGGCACGCTGCTGAACACCTGCCCGGGTGCCAGGGTGCGGGTCCAGGCATGGTGCAGGTCCTCGGGGCCGAGCAGCACCAGGCTGAACAGGTCGGCGGGGTCGTACTGCGAGTTCAGCTCCCAACGCCAGGGCGAGCCCGTCTCGATCTGCCAGACCACGGCGGGCCCGTCGTCCGAGACCAGAGCGGCCACCGGCACGTGCTCGCCGGAGGACCAGGTGGACGTACCGGTCCTGCTGTGCGACCCGCGCCCCGGCTGGCCGTGCGCGGCGGGGTCGAGGTCCGGCAGCCCCGCCGGACCGGTGAGCCGGGCAGCAGACCACCGGCTCTCGGCGCACCACTCGTTGCGCGCGGTCCAGACCTGCACCCGGTCCGGGTCGCCGAGGAAGCCGGTCAGTCCGCGCAGCGCCAGGGAGGAGACCGCCTGCAGCGTGACCGGCCGGTCGCCGCCGTTGCGCACCGTGGTGGTCGCTCGGTAGGCGGGCAGGTCGTCGTGGCGCAGCAGGGTGGTACCGACCTCCAGGCCGGTGACCGGGTCGACCTGGTCGACGTCGAGCCGGTGCCGACCGTCGGTGTGCTCCTCCCGGTGCGCGACGTACCGCAGGCGGTCGCCCACAGCAGTGCGATCGGTCCGCACGCTGGTCAGGGCGCGCCCCTCCCCGAGCACCAGCAGCTCCACGGCGGCGAGCCGCGGGCGGTGCGCGGCGCCGAGCGCGGCCGGCGCGGGGACAGCCGGTGCCAGGCCGACGGTGACCGGTCCGTCGTCGGGCAGGTCCAGGTGCAGGGGCAGGGTTGCCGAGCCCCAGGTGAGAGAGGTCATGTGCCGTCCAGACGCGAAGGGTGACGTGCGCGCAGGCGAGCAGCTCTACCCATCGCCTGCCGGAATGATGAACGACTATCACATCGCCATCAGCGCACGTCAAGCGAGCGCGACCGGACGTGGACGTCTCGATCCCGAGCCGTTCTCGATGGAGGCTTGACAGGCCGGTGGTGACTTGGCTAGACATGCTCAACGTTCATCATTGAGCGATCCGGACCGCGAAACATTGCGCAGGTCCAGCCGCGCACTTCCCCACCGACGGGGCCGGTGCGCAACGTATGGCAAGCAGTCGACGAAGAATGCTCGCGCCCACGGAAGGCACTTGAGATGAAGACCAGACACCTGGCACCGATCGCCGCGCTGGCGGTCGGCGCTCTCGCCCTGACCGGCTGCTCCTCCTCCGGGGGCGACGACGACGGCACCACCCTCGAGCTCTGGACCGCGTGGACCGAGGGCGCCGCGACCGCCGAGGCGAGCGAGGAGATGATCGCGCAGTTCGAGCAGGAGACCGGCTACACGGTCAACCAGACCAACTTCACCTACGACATGCTGCACGAGAAGCTGATCGCCTCCGCGGCCGGCGGAAACCTGCCGGACGTGGTCTGGGGGCTGCCCGAGTACGTCGGCGAGCTGTCCTCGATGGGGATCCTCGCCGACCTGACCGATGCCTGGGACTCCTGGGAGGACAAGGACCAGGTGTCCGACGCGGTGAAGTCCGCGATGTCGATCAACGGCCAGGTGGTCGGCTTCCCGTACGAGACCACCGTGCGCGCGTACCTGGTGCACGACGACCTGCTGGCCGCCGCCGGCGTGGACGTCCCGACCACCTGGGACGAGGTGCTGGAGATCGGGTCGAGCGTGCAGGACGCCACCGGGAGCTCGTTCTTCGGTGTGGCCGGCACGGGGGTGCGTGCACCGCAGGAGCTGCTGGTCTACCTGGCGCAGTCCGGGGCCAGCATCGCCGAGGAGCAGTCCGACGGCGGCTTCCGCAACACCTGGCAGGAGGACGACGACCAGCTAGCGGCGGCCACCCGGACCTTCCAGTTCTACCTGGACCTGTTCGACTCCGGGGCGGTGAACGCGAACTCGGCCACCTACGGCTGGGAGGACACCGACGAGAACTTCGCCACCGCCCTGACCGCGAGCTACGTCACCGGCAACTGGCTGGCCGAGCGGGAGGAGACGAACACCGAGATGTCCGACGTGTCGGTGCACGCGATCCCCGCCCCCGCTGACGGTGTGGCGGCCACCTACCTGGAGTCCAAGCCGGTGTTCGTGATGAACACCTCGGACGACCTGGAGGCCGCGACCGAGCTCGCCCGGACCTGGGCCAGCCACGACTGGCAGGAGGCGGCGTTCGCCGACCGGTCCGCCCTGGCCGACGTCTCGACAGACTCCAAGTGGAGCGAGGACTTCGGCGCCCTCACCGAGACCGGTGTGACCTTCCCGCCCGTCACGCTCAGCTCGATCACCCAGGCCATGATCGATGCCCTGGCCCGGGTGCTGCAGGAGGGCGACGACCCCGAGGCGACCGCGATCTGGCTGTCCGAGCAGGTCAACGCCTCGCTCGAGGCCTCCGGGGAGCTGGCCGGATGACCGGCCGGCCTGCCCCCGTCAGCCCCGTCCCCGTCGGAAGCTGAGGTCCGCCGTGGCAGCGAGGAGGTCGCGGGTCCGACCCGCACGGGACGGGAGCACCCGGTTCGCCCTCGGCGGGCTGGCACCCGCGTGGCTGTTCCTGGTCGCACTGATCGGCTACCCGCTGGTGCGGGTGCTCACCGACGCGTTCCAGAACGCGAACCTGATCAACCCGTCCGTCGGGGGCTTCGCGGGGCTCGGCAACTTCGCCGACGTCCTGGCGGACCCGCACTTCCCCGCTGCGCTCGGCCACACGCTGGTGTGGACCGTCGGCTCGGTGGTCGGCGAGTACGTGATCGGCCTCGGGGCTGCCGTGCTGCTCACCCGTGGGGTGCGCGGCCAGGGGGTGTTCCGGGTGCTCACCTTCATCCCCTGGCTGGTGCCGATCATCGTGGCCGGCATGACCTGGGCCTGGATGCTCAACCCGGACTTCGGCATCGTGAACTCGCTGCTGACCCGCTCGGGGCTGATCGACGAGCCGATCAACTTCCTCGGCGACGCGACCTGGGCCATGCCGACGGTGATCTTCGTGAACATCTGGCGGTCGTTCCCTTACTACACGATCTCGTTCCTGGCGGCGTTGCAGGCGATCCCGGCGGAGCTGGACGAGGCCGCCGCGATCGACGGTGCCTCCGCCGCACGACGGTTCTGGTCGGTCACCCTGCCGCAGCTGCGGTCGACCTCGCTGATCATCGTGTTCATCCACCTGATCTGGACCGCGGTGAACTTCGACTTCATCTGGGTGCTCACCCAGGGCGGCCCGAACTACGCGACCATCACGCTGCCGATCCTGATCTACCGCTACTCGATGCAGAGCTTCGACGTGGGCATGGCGTCCGCGCTGTCCACCCTGATGCTGATCGGCACCTCGCTGATCTTCGTCGTCTACTACCGGTACCGCCGCCGGCTCAGCGAAGAGATCGTCGGCTAGGAGCCCCGATGCCCACCACCGCCCGACGCCGCCGGCAGCACCTGGTCACCTACCTGCTGCTCATCGCGCTCAGCGTCTACTGCCTGTTCCCGTTCGTCTGGATGGTGATCTCGGCGCTCAAGCCCCGGGACGAGATCCGCGCCCGGGTGCCCACCTTCACGATCGCGCACCCCACCCTGGACAACTTCGTCCGAGTGCTGGTCGACCACGGCTTCACCACCTACATCCGCAACTCGCTGGTGGTCTCGCTGTCCGCCTGCGCGCTGTCGCTGCTGATCTCGCTGCTGGCCGGGTACGTGTTCAGCCGGTTCTTCCGGATGCGCGCCGTGCAGTGGACCAACTTCTTCATGCTGGTCTCGCAGATGATCCCCGGTGTGCTGCTGCTGGTGCCGCTGTACATCACGATGCGCAACCTCGGCATCCTGGAGTCGCACCTGTCCCTGGTGCTGGCGTACACGACGTTCGTGATCCCGCTGTGCACGTTCATGCTCAGCTCGGGCTACGACGCCATCCCGGTCAGCCTGGAGGAGGCCGCCCAGCTCGACGGGTGCAGCCGGCTCGGCACGCTGCGCCGGGTGGTGCTGCCCGTGATGGTGCCCACCATCGTCTCGGTCGGGCTGTACGCCTTCATCAACGCGTGGAACGAGTTCATGTTCGGCTACATCTTCATCTCCCAGGACAGCCTGCGGACGCTCACCCCCGCGATCATGCTGTTCAAGGGCGCGAACTCGATCGACTGGGGCGGCCTGATGGCCGCCTCGGTGATCGCGGTGGCACCGGTCGCGCTGATCTTCCTGTTCCTGCAGCGGTACTTCATGTCCGGGCTGATGAGCGGCGCGGTGAAGGGATGATCCGGAGCCCGCGGTCGACCCCCGTCCGTCCGCGGGCGCGGGCGCGGCGCGGATAGGGTGCGGTCCATGGCTGCCGTGTTCCCCGCACGCCCGACGATCGCCGACGTCGCGCGGCACGCCGGCGTCTCCACGGTCACCGTCTCCCGGGTGATCGAGGGCTCCGCGAAGGTCGCCGGCGCGACCCGGACGCGGGTGCTGGCCGCCATGGACGAGATCGGCTACTTCGGCAACGCGGCGGCCACCCACCTGGTGTCCGGGCGGGCCGGCACGATCGCGGTCGTCACCACCACCACCTCGGACTACGGCTACGCCACCACGATCGCCGGGGTGGAGCAGCGGGCACGGCAGCACGGCATGGCGGTGCTGATCGCGGTGATCGAGGGCGAAGGGCCGGACGCGATCCGGTCCACGGTGCGCACGGTCGCCTCGCACGCGGTGGCCGGGGTGGTGGTGCTCGACTTCGACCCGCCGGCGCACGCCGTGATCCCGGCGCTGCCCGCCTACCTGCCCGCGGTGTCCACCAAGGGTCCCGATGTCGGCGAGGTGCTCACCCGCCCGTCCGTGGCGATCGACGAGTACCAGGGCGCGATCGGGGCCGCCGAGCACCTGATCGCGCTCGGGCACCGGACCGTGTTCGTGCTGGCCCCGCCGCACGAGGAGACCCGCGAACGCCGCTCCGAGGGGGTGCAGGACGCCCTGACCGCCGCGCGGCTGCCGCAGTACCCGATCGTGCGCTGCGTCGACTGGAAGCCGCGCTCGGGCTACGACGGCACCCTCGAGCTGCTGGACCGGTACGGCGACGCGGTCACGGCGCTGGCCTGCGCGAACGACGAGATCGCCTTCGGCGCGATCCGGGCGATCTACGACCGGGGGCTGAGCGTGCCCGGGGACATCTCGGTGGTCGGCTTCGACGACGACCCCACCGCCGAGTACACCAGGCCGGCGCTCACCACGGTGCGTCAGGACTTCCTCGCGCTCGGGTCGTCAGCCTTCGACCTGCTGCACACCCTGCTCGACGGCGGGCGACCGGCACAGAACGAGCGGCACCTGCCCACGCTGGTGGTGCGGGAGTCCACCGCGCCGCCGAACCCGCACCGGGGGCTGAGCGCAGCGAGCGCTCAGCAGCGGTAGCGGGCCGGCAGCCCGACCAGATCGTCGGCCACCACCAGGTCGACCAGCCGGTGCTCGTCGGTGGTCCGCCGCGACCAGGCGCCCGAGGCGCCGCACCTCGGCTGCTCCGGTCTGCCGATCCCCGCGAACGGGTCACGCACGCAGCCGTTCAGCAGCGCGCTGATCCGCTCGAGCAGCCGGCGGTCGGCTGCCTGCCGGTGCACGTGGTCCTCCCAGGCCGCGCTGGTCCGGACCAGCCTCACGCGCGATCCAGGTCGTGCTCCTCCTCGTACTCGTCCACCGGCATCAGGACGGCGTCGCCCGTGCGGGACACGGTCTCGACAGCGACGTGGTCGTCCTTCGCCTTCTCGATCAGGGGGAACGACGTCCTGCGGTCCTCGCCCGCGGTGACGGGCACGGCATCTCCTCCGCGTCGTCGTGCCGGATTACCGTAGGACTCCCTGACGGTGCTCGTCCCACCGGTCCGGGCCGGCCGCCGCGGCCACGGCACGCCGGGCGACGGCGGTCGCGCTGCCCCGGGCCTGGGCCTGGAACTGCTGCGGGGCGACGCCGTACGCGGCGGCGAACGCCCGGCTGAACGCGGACAGGTGCGCGTAGCCGAGGTGCCGTGCGGCGACCGAGGGCGCCACGCCGTGCGTCAGCCACTCCCGGCCGCGGGTCATCCGGGACAGCCGCCGCCACTGCGGGAGGTCGACGCCGGTGGTGGCGCGGAACGCCGCGCCGAGGGTGCGCTCGTCGGTGCCGGTGCGGCGGGCCCAGACCGCCAGCGGGGTGCGGTCCAGCGGGTGCTGGACCAGGTGGCCGGTCAGCGCGGCGACCGCGGCGGACGGACCGGCGGACCGCATGCCGGACGTCCGGACGCCCCGCGCGGCGACCTCGTCGAACAGGGCCGTCGATCGGTGGCCCGCCGGGCGCAGCGGGGTGTAGGCCGCGACGATCCCGTGCAGCAGCAGCGGGACGTCGGCGGGACCGAACCGGGCGACGGTCAGCGCGTCCGGCACGATCGGCGCGCCGGTGCCGGGGCGGTAGCCGAGCGGCAGCAGCAGCGAGTCGGGGTCCACCCGGACCCGGGTGCGCACGCCCGCGGGCAGCACGATCGCGTCGCCCTCGCCGAGGTCCCAGGTGCGCTCGGCCACGTCGGCGTGCGCGGTGCCGCGCAGCACCCAGACCGCGACGTGCGACCCGTTGATCCGCGGCCAGGTCTCGGCCGAGGGCAGCGCCAGGTCGTCGAGCGGCAGCGACGCGACCGAGCGGGCCGCACCCGGTGGCACCGGACCGGCGGACGCGACCGAGCCGGTGCGCGGCCCCGCCGGCCCGCCCGGGCCGCGCACCGTGCGGGGCGTCACCCCGGTCAGCGCGCGGAACGCGCGGGTGAACGCGCTGGCGCTCTCGAAGCCCACCTCGGCGGCGACCCGGCCGACCTCCTGCCCCCGGGCCAGGCGCTCGGCCGCGGTCGCCAGCCGGAGCCGGCTCCGCCAGGCGGTGACGGTCAGGCCGGTCTCGTCCAGGAACCGGCGCTGCAGCGTGCGCGCGCTCAGGCCGGCGCGGGCCGCGAGCTCGCCGACCGCCTCGACCGAGCCCGGGTCCCGCACCAGCGCACCGGCCACCGCACGCGCGTCCGGCGAGCGGGGCATCGGCGGCCGCAGGTCGGGCGGCGAGACGGTGCGGGCAGCGGGTGCGGACGTCGGGGTCGCCGCGGCGGGGAGACGGGCGGCGAGCGCGGCCAGGTCGAGCAGCGGGACGTCGGTCGACCGCAGGTAGCCGAGGCTCTGCGCGAACAGGTGCAGCAGCATCGGTTCGCCGTCGACCGGCACGGAGAGCACGGTGGCCGGCGCCTCCGCGCTCGTGCCCACGGTCCGCCCGATGGCCGGACGGTCGTCGTGCGCGGGGAGCCAGATCGGCACGACCACGGCGCCCGGCGCGGTCCGGATGCCGTGCGGCACCCCGGCGGCGACCCGGATCGCCTGCCCCGCGACGACCCGGTGCGCCCGGCCGTCCACGACCACCCGGGCGAGCCCGTCCCGGACCCAGAGCAGCACCGGCTCCGGCGACCGCCGGACGGGCACCACGCACGGTGGTGCGAGTGCTGGTAACAACCTGTCGCCCTCCGCACAGCATCAAAGGTGAGGTAAGCCTAGCCTCAGTTCTCGGCCGGGCATCGATGCGGCCATCCCCCACTCACGAAGGACCGGCTCTGCCATGCACGCACCCTTCCGCCGATCGGCCGCGATCTTCGCGGTGCCGGTCGCCCTCGTCCTCGCCCTCGGCGCCTGCTCGAGCGACAGCAGCGGCACCGCAGACGCGACCGGTTCGAGCAGCACGGCCACCGACGACGACACCGGCACCTGGCCGCGCACCATCGAGCACGCCGCCGGGACCACCGAGATCGACGAGCAGCCGGTGCGGATCGTGTCCACCTCGCCGTCGATCACCGGGTCGCTGCTGGCGATCGACGCGCCGGTGGTGGCGACCGCCTCCGCGGTGGTCAGCAACCTGACCGACGACCAGGGCTTCTTCAGCCAGTGGGCCGACCTGGCCGACGAGCGCGGCGTCGAGGTGCTCTACACCGACCTCACCCTCGACCTGGACGCGGTGGACTCTTTCGCGCCGGACCTGATCATCGGCTCCGCGAACGGCGGTGACAGCACGCTGGACTCCTACGACCAGCTCAGCGAGATCGCCCCGACGGTGCTGCTGGACTACAGCTCGACCGACTGGCAGAGCCTGACCGCGGAGCTCGGCGACATCCTCGGCCTGGAGGACGAGGCCGCGCAGGTCACCAGCGACTACGACACCTGGGTGACCGAGCAGGCCACGCAGATCGAGGCCCCGGAGGGCTCGGTGACCGCCCTGGTCTACCTCGGGGCGGACGGCGTGTGGGCCTACACGTCCGACAGCCCGCAGGGCATCCTGCTCACCTCGCTCGGGTTCGACTACGCCGACGTCCCCGAGGACTCCGCCACGCTGTCCAGCAGCGTCGCGATGGTGAGCGCCGAGAACATGCCGACCGCGCTCGCCGACTTCCAGACGATCTTCGTCATCCCGATCAGCAGCGAGGACGAGGTCGACTCGTTCGCGGCCGACGCGCTGGTCTCCTCGGTGCCGGCGGTGGCGGACGACCAGGTGCTCTCGCTCGGCGGGGCCGCGTTCCGCCTGGACTACTTCAGCGCGATGGAGACCGTCGAGGCACTGGTCGCCGAGTTCGGCGCGTGACGACGGTCCAGCCGCCCCTCGTGCCCGCCGGTCGGCGGGCGCGGGGGGCGCTCGCGCGCGACGCCGGCAGCCGACGGGCCGTCCGGCGCACCGTGCTGCTCGTGCTGGTCGGCCTGGTGGTCGTGGGGGTCGCCGGGGTGGCCGGGCTGGCGTTCGGTTCGCACCAGATCGACCCGGCCGACGTGGTCGCGGCGTTCGTCGCCTACGACCCGACGAACAGCGATCACGTCGTGGTGCGGCAGTCCCGCGTGCCGCGGGTGGCGCTCGGGCTGGTGGTGGGCGCGGCGCTCGGGGTCGCCGGGATGCTGATGCAGTCGATCACCCGCAACCCGATCGCGGACCCCGGCCTGCTCGGGGTGAACGCCGGGGCCGCCGCCGGCATCGTGATCGCGATCGCCTACCTGGGTGTGGTCACTCCGCTCGGCTACGTCTGGTTCGCCTTCGCCGGGGCGGCGGTCGCCGCGGTCCTGGTGTTCGTCGTGGGATCCGCCCGGCGCAGCGCCGCCACCCCGGCGCGGATGGCGCTGGCGGGCGCGGCCCTCACCATGGCGATCAGTGCGGTGACCGGGATGGTGCTGGTCAGCAACGAGCCGGCCTTCCTCCGGTTCCGCTACTGGTCGGTCGGCACGCTGCAGGGCCGCGGGACGGACGTGCTGGCGGCGGTGCTGCCGTTCGTGCTCGCCGGCCTGCTGCTCGCGGCCGGGCTGACCCGGGTGCTGAACACGCTGGCCCTGGGCGACGACAGCGCCCGCGGCCTGGGCGTGCACGCCACCCGGGCCCGGATCGGGTCCGCCGTCGCCGTCGTGCTGCTGGCCGGGGCCGCGACCGCCGCCGCCGGGCCGATCGGCTTCATCGGGCTGACCGTGCCCCACGTGGCCCGCGGAATCACCGGACCCGACCAGCGCTGGGTGCTGCCCTACTCGATGGTGCTAGCACCGATCCTGCTACTCAGCGCCGACATCGTCGGCCGGGTGATCGCCCGCCCGGGCGAGATCGAGGTCGGCATCGTCACCGCCTTCATCGGCGCACCCGTGTTCATACTGCTCGCCGGCCGCCGACGGATCGCCGCCCTATGAACACCACCCCCACCCCTACCGCCACCAAGCAACAGCGACCTGCCGCGCGGGGTCGGGCCCGGGTCGTCGGCACCCGCAGCAACCGGGTCTCGCTGCGGGTGGATGT
The DNA here is from genome assembly GCA_036404115.1 of Cellulomonas sp. Lineage (GTDB taxonomy): Bacteria > Actinomycetota > Actinomycetes > Actinomycetales > Cellulomonadaceae > Cellulomonas. The sequence continues at coordinate 258 of DASWPG010000048.1, read as the reverse complement.
GCGGTCGTTCCTGATCGGTGTGCTGCTGCTGGCGTTGATCGTCGTCATCAGCGCCGTCACGCTGTCGACCGGCGATTACCACATCCCCCTGCCCGATGTGATCCGGACGCTGTTCGGCGGCGGCAGTAGCGCGCAGTACTTCATCATCGAGACCCTGCGCCTACCCCGCCTGCTCACCGGGCTTCTGGTCGGCGCCGCGCTCGGCATCGGCGGGGCGGTCTTTCAGAGCCTGTCACGCAACCCGCTCGGCTCACCCGA
>DASWPG010000047.1:0-87820 GCA_036404115.1 Cellulomonas sp. | reverse complement strand
GACGTCCGCGAAGGTGACCTGCGGGGACTCCTTGGAGACCAGCTTGGCCTTGGACTTGCCGAAGCTCATCACCCGGGAGCCGCCGCCCTGCATGGACGACATCAGGAACCAGAACAGGCCCAGGATGATGACGAACGGCAGCACCAGCGACAGCAGGCTGCTCCACCACGAGGTGGTCGGCACCTCGGAGGTGTAGCCGCCGGCGGGATCGGCGTCCGCGATCGCGTCGACCACGGTCTGGCCCTGGGGCACGACGTAGGAGAACGTGACGTTCTTCCCGTAGTTCTGGCCGTCCTTGGTGAAGTCCTCGGTCAGCGTGAGGTCGACCCGCTGCGTGCCCTCGGTGATCTTCGCCTGGTCGACCTTGCCGTCCCGGATCAGCTCGAGGCCGTCCGACGTGTCGATGCGCTGGGTCCCGGAGGACGAGAACGCGCTGGCTCCGATCCACAGGATGAGGACGGCGATGACGATCCACAGCACGGGGCCGCGAGTGATCCGCTTGAGTGTCATGTGCAGACGGGGAGCGGGGATCGCCCCCCTCGTCCCTCCGGTCGCAGGGGTGGAGGCTCCGAAGTTACACGGTGGTCCTGGGCCGAGCCGCCTCTGTTCGCCCAGGGCAGGAAGCCCGTTCCCGGCACCGCCCGGCCGGAGCGGGCCGGAGCGGGTGCACCGCGCCGGTCCGGCGAGCGGTCAGGTCACGGGTCCGCGAACGGTCAGGAGGAGTACACGTGCGGTGCCAGCGTGCCGACGAACGGCAGGTTGCGGTACCGCTCCGCGAAGTCCAGCCCGTAGCCGATCACGAACTCGTTCGGGATGTCGAAGCCCACGTACCGGACGTCGACCTCGACCTTCGCCGCATCCGGCTTGCGCAGCATCGTGGCGACCTCGACGCTCGCCGGGCCCCGGCTGCGCAGGTTCGCCAGCAGCCAGGACAGGGTCAGGCCCGAGTCGATGATGTCCTCGACGATCAGCACGTGCCGACCGTGCAGGTCCGCGTCCAGGTCCTTCAGGATGCGCACCACGCCCGAGGACTTGGTGCCCGAGCCGTAGGACGACACCGCCATCCAGTCCATCGCCACCGGGTTGTGCAGCCGACGGACCAGGTCCGCCATCACCATCACCGCGCCCTTGAGCACGCCCACCACCAGCAGGTCCTGGCCCGCGTAGTCGGCGTCGATCTGGCCCGCCAGCTCGTCGAGCCGGGCGCCCAGCTGCTCCTCGGTCAGGAGCACCCGCTCCAGGTCATCGCCCATGTCCTCAGCGTTCACCGCTGCCGCTCTCCTCGTTCGTGTCCGAGCGCACCGCAGCGGCTGGGGCGCCGGCGGTCGCGTCTGCACGCGGCCCACGGGAGGTCTGACGGACCGCCGTCGGGGGCTCGGCGCGCAGGATCAGCCTGCCACACGCGCGGAAGGCCCGGACGCCACCGGGCAGGTGCACCGGGCCCTGCCCGTGCCAGTGCGTCACCAGGGCCGCGACGGCGAGCAGGTGGGTCCGGGCCAGCGACCCGGCCGGAGACCCGGCGTGCACAGCCGCGGCGCGCAGCGCACGGTGCAGCAGCGCGGCGGGCGCTGGGGCGAGGACGGCAGGGTCGAGGTGCACGGCGCGGGCGGTGCGGGGTGGCGCGGGCTGCACGTCGGGAAGAGCACCGGAGGGGTCGACGACCGCGCGGTCGAGCAGCGCGCCCGCCAGCGCGTCCAGCGCGTCCGCGTCCTCACGCAGCACGTCCGCCGAGCGGGCCAGCGCCGCGGCCACGCCCGGGCCGAGCTCGCGCTCCAGCACCGGCAGCACCCGGGAGCGCACCCGGGAGCGCAGCGGCGCGGTGCTCGCCCTGCGGGCAGCGCCCGACCCGCCCGGTCCCTCGCCCGTGCCCGCCGCCGGCAGCAGCTCCAGCAGCGGCGCGACGTTCGTCGGGTCGAGCCACGGCTCGACCCCGAGCGCCGCGCAGGCGGCGTGCGTGACGTCGCGCCCCAGCCCGAGCAGCGGACGGACCAGCGTCCCGCGCACCGGCGCCATCCCGGCCAGCGACCGGGTGCCGGAGCCGCGCGCCAACCCGAGCAGCACCCCCTCGGCCTGGTCGTCCCGGGTGTGGCCGACCAGCACCGCCACCGCTCCGTGCCGCAGCGCGGCGGCGTCCAGCGCGGCGTACCGGGCGGTGCGGGCCGCGGCCTCGGTCCCGCCCGGTCCGTCGACACGTACCCGGACCACCTCCACCGGGTCCAGCCCCCAGGCCCGGCACTGCGCGGCGGCCGAGGCGGCGACCTCGGCGCTGCCCGGCTGCAGGCCGTGGTCCACCAGCACGGCACCGGCACGCCACCGGCGGGCCCCCCGCCGCTGGGCGACGAAGGCGGTCGCCGCTGCGAGCGCCATCGAGTCCGGGCCGCCGGAGCAGGCCACCAGCACCGTCGCGCCCGCGGGCAGCGGGTCCAGCGCGGCGGCGACCGCCGAGCGCACCGCGGCGACCGCGGGGTCCGGGCCGGCCATCTCAGCCGTGCACCCGGCGCAGCCAGACCGCGGGATCCGCGATCTCCGCCGCGGTGGGCAGCAGGTCCGGCCCGCTCCACACCGCGTTCAGCGCAGCCGTCCCGCCCCGACGGCGCACCGCCCGCACGAAGGCCGCGCCGTCCCGGTACTGGCTGAGCTTCGCGTCCAGCCCGAGCGCCTGGCGCAGCACCCGACGCAGCCCGTTGGCCCGCGCCCCGGAGTCCCGCCGGGCGGAGAACCGCCGACGCAGCACCCAGACCGACGGCACCACCCGGGCGCCGACCGCGTCCATGGTCACGTCCGCGTGCCCCTCCAGCAGCGCCATCACGGCACCGAGCTCGTCCATCGCGGTCTGCTCCGGGTCCCGCAGCAGGCCGACCGCGCGCCGCGCGAGGTGCTCGGCCAGCCACGGGGCGGCGGCGAGCTGCTGGGCGTGCGTCTGCTCGTGCAGCGCCACCCAGAGCCAGAAGTCCGCCGGCGGCACCGCCAACGAGCGCTGCACCCCCAGCACGGTCGGGGCCACCAGCAGCAGCGTGCCGCCGGTCGGTGCGACATCGTCCGGGCCGGGCTCCGCACCCGGGCGAGGACCGTGCCGGCCCCACGGGTCGAGCTGGCCGAGCACCGCGCCCGAGAGCAGCGCGAGCACCCCGGCGATCTGCGCCGCGTCGACGGTGCCCCGCACCCCGGCGAGGGCCGAGGCCGGGTCGTCGGCCCCGCCACCGATCCGCACCATGTCCCGCACCGCGGACACCGACGCCCGGGCCCAGCGGGACCGGTCCACCACACGCACGTCCGCGGCGCCCGGCGGGTCGAGACGGGTGATCCGGGCGACGTGCGGCACCGCGGTCTCGGCCGCACGGTGCAGCCCCTCGACCAGCTCCGCGCGCTCGGCGCGGGTGGCGGACGGGCCCGGCCGGACCGCCCGGCTCGCCAGGCGGGCGGCGAGCTCCCAGTCGACGCTCGAGGGCTGCACCCGCCCTACGGTAGCCAGTCGACCCGTGCGGATCGTGAGAGCGGGTGCGCCCGGCCGTCGGGCCGCCGTCAGCCCTGGCAGCCGCACCCGGCGAGCTCGGTGACGAAGCCGTCCAGCGCCGCACGTGGCTGGTACTGCCCGGTCGCCCCGGTCTGGTCGGCCATCAGCACGAACAGCAGCTGGCGGCCGTCGGAGTCCAGCACCGTGCCGGCCAGCGTGGTCACGCCGGACAGGCTGCCGGTCTTCGCGCGGATCAGCCCGGTCGCGGCTCCGGACGTGTACCGGTCGGCCAGCGTGCCGGTCAGACCGCCGATCGGCAGGCCGATGCCGATCTCGCGCAGCGCCGGGTACGCCGGGTCGGTGATCAGCTCCAGCAGGCTGAGCAGCAGCCGTGGGCTGAGCGCGGAGCCCTCCGCGAGCCCCGAGGCGTCCGACAGCACCGCGTCCGAGGTGTCCACGCCGAGCGTCCCGACCGTGCGCAGCACCGCCTGGGTCGCGCCGGCGAACGTCGCGGGCAGCCCGAGCTCGATCGCGACCATCCGGGCGACGACCTCGGTGATCGTGTTGTCCGAGACGTCCAGGAAGTACTGCACGACCTCGGAGACCGGGGCCGAGCTGACCACGGCGAGCTGGTCGCCGGTCGCGGTCTCGGTGACCCGGGTCGGGCTGCCGCTCACCGTGATGCCGAGCTCGGTCAACCGGGCGGCGAACTCCTCGGCCGCCTCCATCGACGGGTCGGACCAGCGCGCCACGTACTCGCCCTCGGTCTGCTTGGCGATGTCCACCGCGAGGGCGGTGACCGGCGCCACGTAGCCCGCGCTGACGTCGGAGTCGTCCCACCCGTCGTTCAGGGTCGATCCGGTGAACAGGGTGTCGTCCAGGGCCAGGGTCACGGTGGTCCGGCCCGCCAGCCGCAGCTGCTCGGCCACCTGCGCCGCCAGGTCGGCCAGGCCGGCGCGGCCGTTCACCGCGTCCGCGTCGCCCGCACCGGACGCCAGCATCATGTCGCCGCCGCCGACCAGCACGATCTGGTCGCCGGAGCCCTCCAGCACCGTGGTGTCGAACGTGCGGTCCGCCCCGAGCTCGGTCAGCGCGGCCACGGCCGTGACCAGCTTGGCGGTGGAGGCCGGGGTACGGGCGTCGTCCGCGCCGGACTCCGCCAGCACCTCGCCGGTGAGCTGGTCCGCGACCACCACGCCCACCGAGCTGCCGAGCCGGGAGTCGGCCACCAGCTCCTGGACCATCGCATCGATCTCGGTCGCGTCCGGCAGCGGTGCCGACTCGTCCAGGTCACCGAGCACGGTGGCGCCCGACAGCGCCGTCGTCGCGGCGGAGGCGGTCGGGAAGTCCGCCGCCGACCCGGCCTCCGGCGCGAGCGTCAGCACCCCGGGCACGACGTCGTAGGCGTCCGCCGTCAGGTAGGCGCCACCCGCGAGCAGCACCACCAGCGCCGACGTCCCGACGACCCGGACCGCTCCTCGCACCGTGCTGCCTCCTCGTGCCGCGCACCGACCGCCGGCGCCGCGTCCGTGCGTCACACTAGGGGACGAAGCATGGCGAGCCGTCAGCCCGGTGCGCCGCAGTCAGCAGCAGCTCGCCGAGGGGGAGCCACCTCCCGGCGACGACGAAGGAGCGGGTGTGGAGTTCGACGTCACGATCGAGATCCCCAAGGGCCAGCGCAACAAGTACGAGGTGGACCACGCCACCGGCCGCATCAGGCTGGACCGGATGCTCTTCACCTCGACGCGCTACCCCGACGACTACGGCTTCGTCGACGGCACGCTCGGCGAGGACGGCGACCCGCTGGACGCCCTGGTGCTGCTCGAGGAGCCGACGTTCCCGGGCTGCCTGATCCGGTGCCGGGCGCTCGGGATGTTCCGGATGCGCGACGAGGCCGGCGGCGACGACAAGGTGCTGTGCGTGCCGACCGGCGACCAGCGTGCGGCCTGGCGCCAGGACATCGACGACGTGTCCGACTTCCACCGCCTGGAGATCCAGCACTTCTTCGAGGTCTACAAGGACCTGGAGCCGGGCAAGTCGGTCGAGGGTGCGCACTGGGTGGGCCGTGCCGAGGCCGAGGCCGAGATCGTGCTCTCCCGGCAGCGCGCCATCGACGCCGGCTACGACCACTGAGCGGTCGACCGACCCGCACGGACGACGAGGACCCCGGCACGCGCGACGCGTGCCGGGGTCCTGCCGTGCTCGTGCTCAGGCCCGTACCGCCCTCGGGCGGCGGAGCGGGCTGCCTCAGGGACGGCCGGCGTAGGCCATCGTGCCGCTCCAGCGCATCGCGGTGATCCGGACCGTCTTGCCGGCGCTCGGCGCCTCCAGCATCTGCCCGTCGCCGATGTAGATCGCCACGTGGTAGACGGTGCTCGCGACGTTCGCGTTGGTCCCGTAGAAGATCAGGTCACCGGGGCGAAGGTCGCTGTAGCTGACCTTCTCCACCTTCTGGTACTGCGCAGCGGACGTGCGGGGCAGGGTGACCCCTGCCGCGGCCCACGCCCCCTGGGTCAGGCCGGAGCAGTCGTAGCCGTTCGGGCCGGTGCCGCCCCACACGTAGGGCAGGCCGATCTTCGTCTTGGCCCAGGCGATCGCGGTCTCCGCCTGGGAGGTCGTGCCGCTGGACGTGCCCGAGCCCGCCGTGGTGGTGGACGTCGAGGAGCCCGAGCTCGACGAGCCGGAGCCCGAGGAGCTGGAGCTCGACCCGGACGAGCTGGAGCCCGAGGAGCTCGAGCCCGAGGAGCCGGACGAGCTGGAGTCCGAGGTGCTGGGCGAGGTCGTGGTCGTGCTCGGCGTGCTGGTCGCGGTGCCCGAGGTGCTCGGCGAGGTCGTGGTCGTCGTCGCCGCGACGGTCTGGGTGCGCGCGGTCTCGGCGGCGGCCTCGGCGAGCGCGGTGCGCTCCGCGTCGATCTCGTCCTGACGGGCCTGCTCGACCTCGGTGCTGGTGCTGCGCGCGGCCGCGAGCTGGACGATCAGCTCCTGCCGCTCGGTGCTGGCCGTGGCGACCGCGTCGTCCGCGTCCTCCTGGGCCTGCTCGGCGGCGGTCAGGGCGTCCTGCGCGGTGGTCGCCGCGGCCTCCTGCTTGGCTGCGGCGGCATCCGCCTCGTCCTGCAGGGTCTCGGCGACCTGCTGCGTGGCCAGGTAGGTCTGCACGGCCTCGTCGGCCTTGTCGCTGGCGTGCTCGATGGCGTTGGCCCGCTCGACCAGGTCCTCGAAGCCGTCGGCGGACAGCAGCGCCTGCACGGTGTCCATCGAGCCACCGGACCGGGCTGCCTCGCGGGCGATCGCGACCAGGGTGGCGCGGGCGTCGGAGGACTTCTCCTGCGCGGAGGTCGCCGCGGTGGCGGCCGCGTCGGCAGCGGTCTGCGCATCGGCCAGGTCGGACTGCGCCTGGGCGTAGGTCTCACCGGCCTGCGCGACCACGATCTGCGCCTGGTCGCTCGTCGCGCTGAGCTGGGCGAGCTGCACCTCGATGTCGGCGACCGCGCTGGTGGCGTCGGTCACCGCGTCCTGCGCGTCCTGCACGTCCTGGTCGCTGACGTCGGGATCGGCGAGCGCGGCGCTCCCGGGCACGACGAGCGCCATCGCCGCGATCACCACGGTCACGCTGCGCGCGATCCGAGTACGTACGGTCGTGGCCACGGGTCCACCCTTCGTTGTCCGTCCCGGCGACGGTACCCGGTGAAACCTCAGAAGTGAACACGAGTCACACGCATCACACGAGTCACACCGGCGTGGTTCGGGACGAATCGGGCAGGCCCCGGTGGATTCACCCGCTCCGACGCACCGGGGCGCCCGCGCACGCCCGCCCGCACGGACCCGCAGGTCGGGACCCGGCCACCCCCGCGCCGGCACCTCGGACCGCCGCCCGACCTGTGGACGACCGTCTCAGATCGCGAGACAGGTGTTCCCACCGGCACCCCGGCTCCGTACCGTCAGCCGCATGACCTGCCGAATGTGTCGCTGACCAGCGCACGCTCGGCTGTGCCCGCAGACCGGTCCCACCGGCCCCGCGGAACCGGCTCCGCCCTTCCCGACAGCGATCGTCGGGTCGCGCGAGCCGCACACCAGGCACCCGGCCCCGGCCTCTCCAGGCACCGCGAGGCGTGCGCACACCCAGCCCCCGCACCCCACCGTCCCGCCCGAGCACCGCCCCACAGCCGAGGAGCACCCCGATGAGCCAGACCGAGAACCAGTGGTCCTTCGAGACCCGCCAGATCCACGCCGGCCAGCAGCCCGACAGCCAGACCGGCGCCCGCGCGCTGCCGATCTACCAGACCACCTCCTACGTCTTCGCGGACGCGGGCGTCGCCGCCGACCGGTTCGCGCTCAAGGACCTCGGCCCGATCTACACCCGGATCGGCAACCCGACCGTCGAGGCCGTGGAGAACCGGATCGCCTCGCTCGAGGGCGGCGTCGGCGCGCTGCTGGTCGCCTCCGGGCAGGCCGCGGAGACCTACGCGATCCTCAACCTCGCCGAGGCCGGCAGCCACATCGTCGCCAGCCCCAGCCTGTACGGCGGCACCTACAACCTGCTGCACTACACGCTGCCCCGGCTCGGCATCGAGACCACCTTCGTCACCGACCCGCACGACCCGCAGGCGTGGCGGGACGCCGTGCGGCCGAACACCAAGGCGTTCTACGCCGAGACCGTGCCGAACCCGCGGCAGGACGTCCTCGACATCGAGACCGTCGCCGGCATCGCCCACGAGTCCGGGGTCCCACTGATCGTCGACAACACGGTCGCCACCCCCTACCTGATCCGCCCGCTGGAGTGGGGCGCCGACATCGTCGTGCACTCCGCCACCAAGTACCTCGGCGGGCACGGCACCGCGATCGGCGGCGTGATCGTGGACGGCGGCACGTTCGACTTCGGCGCCGACCCCGAGCGCTACCCGTCGTTCAACCAGCCCGACCCGTCCTACGACGGCCTGGTGTTCGCCCGCGACCTCGGCAAGGACGGCGCCTTCGGCGTCAACCTGTCCTACGTCCTGCGTGCCCGGGTGCAGCTGCTCCGGGACCTCGGCGCCGCGATCTCCCCGTTCAACGCGTTCCTGATCGCCCAGGGGCTGGAGACGCTCTCGCTCCGGGTCGAGCGGCACGTGTCCAACGCCCAGAAGGTCGCCGAGTGGCTGGCCGCCCGGGACGACGTCCTCTCGGTGACCTACGCCGGCCTGCCCTCGCACCCGCAGTACGAGCTCGGCCGCAAGTACGCCCCGCGCGGCACCGGTGCGGTGCTGGCCTTCGAGGTGGCCGGCGGCAAGGAGGCCGGCCAGGCGTTCGTCTCCGCCCTGGAGCTGCACTCCAACGTCGCTAACATCGGCGACGTGCGCTCCCTGGTGATCCACCCCGCGTCCACGACGCACAGCCAGCTCACCCCCGAGGAGCAGGCGCTGTCCGGCGTCACCCCCGGGCTGGTGCGGCTCGCCGTGGGTCTGGAGGGCATCGAGGACATCCTGGCCGACCTGGACGCCGGCTTCCGCGCCGCCAAGGGGGCCTGAGCACCTCCGTGACCGCCACCCCCGACGCCCCGACGGACGAGACCACCACGGCCTCGTCCGTCGGGGCGCACCCCGGACCGACGCAGCCCGCCCCCACGCGCCCCGGCCCGAGCACCCCCGCAGGACGGAGCAGCGTGCCCACCGATGACGCCACCGGACCCGCGTCGGGCACCCGCCCCGCCCCGCACCAGCGCAGCGTGCCGGACGGTCTGCCCCGCGCGTCCTCGGCCTGGCGCGAGGGCGACCCGGTCGGCCATCGTCGGTTCGTCGACCTCGGCCCGCTCGACCTCGAGGCCGGCGGCCACCTGCCGGCCGCCCGGATCGCCTACGAGACGTGGGGCCGGCTCGCCCCGGACGGCTCCAACGCGGTGCTCGTGCTGCACGCCCTGACCGGCGACTCGCACGTGACCGGCCCCGCCGGCCCCGGGCACCCGACCCCTGGCTGGTGGTCCACCCTGGTCGGCCCGGGCGCACCGGTCGACACCGACCGCTGGTTCGTGGTCGCCCCCAACGTCCTCGGCGGCTGCCAGGGCAGCACCGGGCCCGCCAGCACCGCCCCCGACGGGCGGCCGTGGGGCAGCCGGTTCCCGCAGCTGACCGTGCGCGATCAGGTCGCCGCCGAGATCCTGCTCGCCGATGCGCTCGGCGTCCGGCAGTGGGCGCTCGTCGTCGGCGCCTCGATGGGCGGGCTGCGCGCCTTGGAGTGGGCCGTCGCCGCGCCGGGCCGGGTCGAGCGGCTGGCCGCCATCGCCACCACCGCGCAGACCTCCGGCGACCAGATCGCCTCGTTCCACACCCAGCTCGCCGCGCTCGCCGCCGACCCCCGGTACCGCGACGGCGACTACCACGACGCCCCCGACGGCGAGGGGCCGCACGTCGGCCTCGGGCTGGCCCGGCAGATCGCGCACCAGACCTACCGCAGCGCCGCCGAGCTCGACCAGCGGTTCGGCCGCATCCCGCAGGGCGGCGAGGAGCCGCTCGACGGCGGCCGGTTCGCCGTGCAGTCCTACCTCGACCACCACGGCGACAAGCTCGCCCGGCGGTTCGACGCCGGCAGCTACGCCGTGCTGACCCGCTCGATGATCACCCACGACCTCGGCCGGGACCGCGGTGGCGTCGAGGCGGCCCTCGCCGGGGTCACCGCCCGCACCCTGGTGGTCGCGGTCGACACCGACCGGCTGTTCCTGCCCGCGCAGTCCGCCCGGATCGCCGCCGCCGTGCCCGGTTCCGGACCGGTGCGCACCCTGCACACGCCGTACGGGCACGACGGCTTCCTGATCGAGCACGAGCAGCTCGGGGCGATGGTCCGGGGGCTGCTGGCGTCCTGACGCCCCGGTCGGTCCGGCGTCCCGCCGGTCAGGACGCCGGACGGTCCGACAGCCGCGACCAGCGCTCGGCCTGCTCGGGGTCGGTGAGCTCGACCCCGGGCGGCTCGTCCCCGCCGTCGGCCGGGTCCCACCGCAGCGCGGTGTCCACCCACAGGCGAGCGCCCAGGGCGCGGGCGAGGTCGGTGATCGTCTCGGTGAAGTGCTCCTGCTCGAACGGCACCGGCTGCACGTCCGGGTAGGAGTCGCCGTCCAGCGCCCGCAGCACGCCTGCACGGTCCCGGATGCAGTACGCGTGCCAGGCCGCGCCCTCCGCCGGCAGCGGGCGCTCGTTCCCTCGTGCATCGAAGGCGAACAGCCCTCCGAAGACCATCACCTCCGCCGCTGGTCCGCCGTCCCGCGGCCACCACGCCCGGCCGCCGTCCGACAGGGCCGCACGCAGCCGGTCCTCGTCCAGGGCCGGCAGCGTCTCCAGCCGGTCCTGCTCCAGCGCGGCGACGTACTCCCGCAGCGTCCCGCGCACCATCACTTGCCCGTCACCCATCGGTCCGGCCCTCCTGCCGCTCGTCGTTCCCGGTCGTCCTCATGACATCCGCACCTCGTACCCGATCCGCGGGTCGGCCGCCTGCGCCGCGAGCAGCAGGTCCAGCAGGTAGGGGTCGGGGCCGAACATCCCGGTGCTGTCCGGGAAGAACACCCAGCGCACCTGCTCGACCAGCCCGTCGGCGAGCAGCCGTCGGTCCGCTGCCAGCTGGCGCTCCGCCCGGCCCCGACCCCGGACCACCCCGGTCTTGACCTCGTACGCGACGCCGTCGTGCAGCACGTCCGGGATGCGCGCCGTCCGCGGCGGCCCGGGCCACACCCACGCCTCGCGCTGCGCGACGAACCCGGCCCGCACCCGCGCGCCGTCGCCGTCCGCGGTCAGCCAGGCGGTCGACGGCCGGCGCGGGTTCGTGCTCGGGCCGCGCGGGTCGTCCTCGTCCTCGTCCTCGTCGCCCGGGGCGCCGGGCCGGTCGCCATCGGGCCGCTCCGCGTCCGCGGAGCCGTCGGCCGGACCGCTCGGCACCGGGAGCAGCACCTCGCCGTCGCTCACGACGAAGGCCAGCCACCGCGCACGCTCGCCGTCGTCGGTCAGCTCGACGCCCGGCGGCTCGTCGAGCTGCTCGTCCCACTCGGCGTCGTCGTCCGGCTCGGGCTCGTCGTCCGGGTCCCAGAACAGGTCGGCCTCCACCCAGGCCCGCGCACCCAGCGCGGCGGCCAGCGCCGCGACCGCCTCGGCGAACGCCCGCAGCTCCGGCTCGGCGACCGCTCCACCCGGGGGCAGGTAGTGGTCCCCGTCCAGCGCACGGAGCACGCCGTCGTCGTCGCGCTGGCAGAACGCCTGCCAGATCACCGGTCCGACCGCCAGCACCAGGTCGCCCGCACCCGCCACGAACGCGGCGGCGCCCTCGGGCCGGTCCATCCCGGCCAGCCGGTCGACCAGCACCGCCTCGTCCAGCGCCGGCAGCGCCGTCAGGTCGTCCCCGGACGCCCTGCGGTAGTCCCGCAGCGTGCCACGCGCGATCACCACACCCTCAGCCATCTGTCCTCCTCGTCGTCATCCTGCCCGTCTCGCTCCGCACCCACCGGTCCGGCGGCCTCGTTTGGGGACCCACCGGTCCCCTGCCCTCACCAGGGGCCCAGCCGAGGCGCGCCCAGCTCGGCGCGCAGCACCCCCTGCGCGCCGCGCGCGGTCGCACAGCCACCGGCCCGCAGCACCTCCTCGGTCAGGGCACCGCCCTGCTCCACCCGCCACGGCTCCCACGGCGGTTCCGGCGGCCGGTAGTGCAGCTCGGCCTGCTCCCCCGTCGGCGCGTGCCGCCAGCGGTACTGCCGATGCGGGTCGAACTCCTCCCGCCAGCGTCGCCAGGCCAGCAGCCGTTCCACCCGCCAGCGCAGATGCTCCGGGAAGGGTGGCTCCCGCAGCGGGTCGGTCATCGGCGCGAACACGTGCAGGCGCGGTGCACCCGCCCGGCCGAGCCCCAGGGCGTCCACCGCACCGAGATCGTCGCCGTGCACGTACCCGATGTCCAGCACCGGCATCCCGGTGAGGTACTCGACGCCGCGCCGGGTCCCGCCCTCCGTCAGGTGGCGCTGGTTCACCGTGCGCCAGCAGACCCACTGGCTCCGCGGGATCGCGGCCATCACCACGTCCGCGAGATAGACCCCCACCAGCTCCCACAACCGGTCGAACTCCGCCGGGGTCGCCGGCACCTCCGGGCGGCGCGGCGCCAGCCACTGCCACGGCGACCAGTCCCCGCCGTCGGGTTCGTTCTGCCTGGTCATGGCCGTGAACCATCGACTCAGCGGACCCAGGCTCGCCACCGAACCGTCCAGCACCGACGAGTCCATCAACCCGCCGCCGCTGGCCGCTACCCGATCCAGCAGTTGCTGTCGGCGCACGTCCAGCCTCTGCGTGAACCGCTCGAACCGCTCGTCCGCAGCCTCGACGGTGCCGATCCGCGCCAGGTACTCGTCACCCCGGAGGCCGTTCTGCCGCACGCGCTCCTCCTGGTACCGCGCCCACCGGTCCGCGGCGCCCGGACGCACCAGCACCGGTGGCGCACCCTGCCACCCCGGTGGACGGGTCAGCCGACGCGGGTTCTCCAGCCGGGTCGGCGCCGCCTGCCAGCGCGGACGCTTCGCCGCCGATCGCACGGCATGCAGGTCCAGCAACTCCTCGACCCGCTCCGACCAACGTTGCCCCCTCCAGGGATCGTCCGCGCGGCCGTGCAGGCCCGCGGCGAAGAAGGGCGCGGGATGAGTGATCTCCATCGGATTGAACCCGTGCTCCGGGTATCCCAGATCCAGCATCACCTGACCGTCAGTCCCGCTGCTCCTGACCCGGTCCCGCCAGCAGACCCACCTCGACCCGGGCACTACCGCCAGCACGACATCCGCCAGGTACACCGCGACGAGCTCGCCCAATCGGTACAACGGCTCCTCAGGTGCGTCCACCTCCTGCTCGGCCGCCGACACCACGCGACCCGGGTCAGGCGCCGGCTGCCAGGCCCAGCGCAGCGCGGTCCAGTCCCAGCCGTCCTGCGCCCCGCCCAGCACCTCCTGGGCACGCCGGGTGAACCAGCCCTGGACCCGGTCCAGGCTGGCGATCGACCCGTTCAGCATCGCCACCGTCAGACGGTCACCACCTGTCGTCTCGACCAGGCCCCGCAGCTGCGCGCGCCGCTCGGGCAGAGCCGCGGCGAACCGCTCGAACCGTGCGTCCTTCTCCGCCCAGAACTCCGCGCCGCGCGCGCCCCGGCCGCTCATGACAGATGGACGACGTAGTCGATGCCGTTGTCGAGCAGCTGTTGCAGCAGGTCGGCGTCCGGCCCGACGACGCCGTTCTTGTCGGGATAGAAGTGCCACTCCACCTTGTTCACGGTCAGACCGGTATCGGCCACCGATGCACCCGTGCCGCTCTTGACCGCAGCGTCTTTCACCACCTGCCCCCCGGCGCGCCCGGAACCGGTCACCTTCCCGAACTTCACCTCGTATCCCACGGCATCTCCCCCCGCATCTCTGCTAGCGATGATGTCGAAGAACCGGTCCTTCGGACCGCCGTCCTGTGACGCGACGCCCTTTCGATCCGGACGAACCGTCCAATCCTTCCCCAGCTGCACGCGGAGCGCGTCCTCCGCCGGCTGCTCCTTGATGAACCGTCCGGCTCCCGTCTTCACCCCCGCGCTCCCGTCCAGCATCTTCTTCAGGTGCGCCGGGTCCATCCCCTTACGGGCGTACGCCAGGATGACGTCGTCCGTCATCCCGTCCTGCTTCCTGAGCGCTGTCATCGCGTCCCCGAAAGTCGCTTCGAGCGCCTTCATCCGCATCGACGCCGGGATCGATGAGCTGCGACCGAGCCACCGCATCAGCTGCTGGGTGGAGCGGACCACCTCGGTGGAGGAGATCCGGGATGAGAACAGCGCGACCGACCGGGTCGCGCTCTGCGCCGCATCGACGATGCGCTGGTAGAACCGTGCGAACTTCGCGGGCACCGACGCCGCGTCCCCGAGCACCGGCACGATCGAGAGGATCGAGATCGTGATCGCGACGACGTCGCCCTTGATCACCGCCGCCAAGGCGTCGCGGACGTCACCGACGGCCACGAACCCCGAGGCCAGGCTGCCGGCCAGGAACGCCAGCGAGGTCGACTCGCAGAACGCCCAGAAGTCGGCGTCCCCGCAGAGCGCCCCGCGGCTGAACTCCCCGGCGTACTCCCACCACTCGGTCGTGGTGTCGAACAGCGCGGGATCGAAGCCCTCGTCGGCGTGCGCGACCTCCCAGTCGTCGTCGTACCCGTCGGCGTCGGTGTCGGCGACCAGTGAGTCCGTACCGTGCACGACGAACTCGTCGTAGTCGTTCAGCCCGTCACGGTCGTGGTCGGCCCGGAACGGGTAGCTGGTGTTCGCGACCTCGTACCAGTCGTCCAGCCCGTCACCGTCGGTGTCGGCCTTCGTCGGGTCGCTGCGCACGGCGTAGGCGGTGCCGGCGCCGAACCCAGCGCCGTCCACCAGCTTCCCGAGCTCGTCCCCGTCGGGCAGGCCGTCACCGTCGGTGTCCGCGTTCAGCGGGTCGGTGACGTACACCCGGCCCAGCCCGTCGCGGACGCCGGCGGTCTCCGCCTCGTCGGCGATGCCGTCGCCGTCGGTGTCCGGGACCGTCAGCTGGTCGGCGACCCGGCCGAAGGTGCGTTCCAGCTCGGCGGCGTCCTGGATCAGGTAGAAGGTTCCGCCGGTCGAGGTGGCGATCTGCTCGAGCAGCGCGGCATCGGAGTCGGCGCTCAGCCCGACCGTGTGCACGATCGTGCCGGAGGCGACCGCGCGATCGATCTCGGTGTCCACCGAGGACGGTCGGTCGTTCGTCCCGTCGGTGAGCAGCACGACGACCCGACCACGATCGGGGTCCGCCGCACCGTCCAGCAGGTCGAGCGCCGTCCGCAGGCCGGCACCGATGTCCGTCCCGCCGGTCGAGTCGGTGAGTGCGACCGCCGCTCGCACCGCGGTGCGGTCCGCTGTCAACGGCTGGGTGACGGCGGCCGTCGCGTCGAAGTCCACGACGCCGACGCGGTCCCCGTCGAGCAGCGCACCGACCAGCGACCCCGCAGCGTCCACCCGGGCACGGCCCGGGTCGTTCCAGGCCATCGACCCGGACGAGTCCAGCGTCAGCACCACGTCGATGGACCGTGCATCCGCGGTGCCCTCGCGCGGCACGGCGATCTCGTCGGCCCAGATCTGCTCGAACTCGTCCAGGTCCACCACGACGAACGGGGAGAACGAGTCGGTCGTCACCGTGGCGACGCCACGCGCCACGTCCACGGTCTGGTCGGCCGGCAGGTCGAGCACATCGGCGTCCTCGCCGAGGTGCAGCACCGCGATCCGGGCGTCGTCGCCCAGGCCGGTGGTGTCGAACGGAAGAGTGAGGGTGCCGGTGACTCCCTCGGTCGCGCCGTACACCTCCACGGGTGGGGCGCGCTGCCCGTCGATCGCATCGATCCGCAGGTCGCGTGGTGACCCGAGCTCCAGATCGAGCACCGTCGCACCCGGTCCGCTGGCCTCCAGGGTCGCCCCGCTCGCCGGGTCGGACACGGTGCGCTGGTAGCGCTCGTCGGCGTCGCCGATGCCGTCGCCGTCCGAGTCCGGGTCCCGCGGATCGGAGCCGAGCAGGTCCTCCTGCAGATCGGTCAGGCCGTCGCCGTCCGTGTCGGGCGCGAGCGGGTCGGTGCCGTGCGCGCGCTCGGTGCCGTCGTCCAGCCCGTCGCCGTCGGAGTCGACGCGTGCGGGGTCAGTTCCCGTCGCGAGCTCGTCGGCGTTCGTCAGACCGTCGGCATCGGTGTCGTCCGCACCGTCCGGCACCCCGTCGCCGTCCGTGTCCGGCATCAGGAGATCGGTGCCGGCCTCGAACTCGTCGGCGTCGGTGATCCCGTCACCGTCCGTGTCCGTCAGCGCGGGGTCGGATCCGGCGACCTCCTCCAGCACGTCCGGCAGCCCGTCCCCGTCCCGGTCTCCGCCGGCAGGGTCGTCGCTCACCAGGTTCTCGCAGCTCGTGGCGGTGTCGGTGCCGAGGCGGACGTCGCAGGTGTCGGTGCCGAGGCTGCCGTTCAGCGTGTCGTCGCCCGCACCCCCGTCGAGGACGTCGTCCCCGAGACCGCCCTCGATCGTGTCCTGGCCCGAGCCCCCCACCAGGGTGTCCGCACCGCTCCCACCCTGAAGCAGGTCGTCTCCGTCACCACCGTCGAGGTGGTCGTCCCCGACCCCACCGATCAGGGTGTCCGCCCCCGGGCCCCCGGTCAGCGTGTCGTCACCGACCCCGCCGTCCAGCCGGTCGTCGCCGTCGCCGCCGATCAGGACGTCGTCGCCGACCCCGCCGATCAGGACGTCGTCGCCGCCACCTCCGTCGAGGGTGTCGTTGCCCAGACCGCCGCAGATCACGTCCGGCCCCGGCGTGCCGTGCAGCACGTCGTCCCCGTTCGTGCCCTGGATCGTGCATGCGTCCGCCGCGCCGGCCGGGGCAGTCAGCCCGACCCCGGCCAGCACGGCCACCACGACTGCGGCCACGGCCCGACCTGCCCCGCGGAACGGCAGCGCCCGTCCGCTCCCTGCGCTCGTTCCCCTGCGTCTCATGCCGGGAACCTAGGAAGCGCTCAGGCTTCCTGGTGCGAGCCGTAGGTAGTTCTACTCACCGCCGCCGGGCATGTGCGGAACGTCCGTCTCGGTGGACGGACCCCGGACCGCGGAGCGGTCGGGCGCACCCGGTCGATAGGCTCCCCGCATGGCCCCGCCCGGATCGACCGACATCGCCGCCGACGTGCTCGACCGCCAGTGGCGCACCCTGCGCACCTGGGTCGGCGAGGTCGTCGACGGCGCCACGGGTGCGGCGCCCAGCGTGCTGGACGGCTGGACCGTCGCGGAGCTGGTCGCGCACCTCGGCCGGGCGATGGAGGCCCTCGCGGTCTGCGAGCCCGCCGCTCCGGGCACCGTCCCGCTCAGCCTGGCCGAGTATCTCGGCAGCTACGCCGGCCGGGCCGACGACATCGGCCGGGTCACCCGTGAGCTGGCCGAACAGATCGCCGACGACCCGCTGCGGCACGTGGACCGCTCCGCGGCGGCGGCGTTCGCGCGGCTGGCCGAGCTCGGCCCCGCCGACCGGGTGGTGACCGCCCGGCGCGGCCCCGTGCTGCTGTCCGCGATGGTGGTCTCCCGGATCACCGAGCTGGTGGTGCATGCCGACGACCTGCAGCGGTCGCTGGCCCGCGCGCGGGGCGCGGCGCCGGGGTCCCGAGGCGAGCTGGGCAACGGCGTCGGCCCGCTGCCGGGCGTCGAGGGCAATCTCGGGCCGACCGGCACCCTCGGCGACGGCGTGACCTCCGGCGGGCCGATCGACGGCGACGCCCTGGCCCTGGTGGCCCGGGAGCTGCTGCGGATCGTCGTGGCGCGCGGCGGCTGGGACCTGACCGTCGTCGCGCCGCTGACCTGGGTGCGGCTCGCCGCCGGGCGGCTGCCGTACGACGTGGACGTGCTGGCCGCCGCGCTGGCCCCGCAGTTCCCGTCCGACGGGGTCCCCGACCTCGGCCGGATGCTCCCGGTGCTCTGAGTCGCCGACCGCCGTGCGCCGCGCCGCCGCGGCGGTCGGGCGGCGCACGGGGCGGGGGCTACTTCTTGGCGCCGGCCTTCGCCCGCGGGGCGGCCTTGCGCGCGGCCGGCTTCTTCTTCGGGGCCTGCGCCCGCTTGTCGGCCAGCAGCTCGACCGCCTGCTCACGGGTGATCGACTCGGGTGTCACGTCGCGCGGCAGCGTGCGGTTGGTCACGCCGTCGGTGACGTAGGCGCCGAACCGGCCGTCCTTGACCACGATCGGCTTGCCGGACGTCGGGTCGTCGCCGAGCTCGCGCAGCGGCGGGGTGGCGGTCGCACCGCGCCCACGCTTCGGCTGCGCGTAGATCGCGAGGGCCTGCTCCAGCGTCGTGCTGAAGATCGCCTCCTCCGACGGCAGCGTCCGGGAGTCGGTGCCCTTCTTCAGGTAGGGCCCGTACCGGCCGTTCTGCGCGGTGATCTCGGCGCCGGACTCCGGGTCGACGCCGACCAGGCGCGGCAGGCTGAGCAGCTTCAGCGCATCGTCGAGCGTGACGGTCTGCAGGGACATCGACTTGAGCAGCGAGCCGGTGCGCGGCTTCGGGGCCGCGGCGAGCACCTTCTTGCGCGCCGCCGCCGACAGGCCCGGGTCCAGCTCGGGCTCGGGCAGCAGCTCGGTGACGTACGGGCCGTACCGGCCGTTCTTCGCGACGATCGTGGTGCCGGTGGTCGGGTCGGTGCCGAGCACCAGGTCACCCTCCGGCTGGGTGTCCAGCAGCTCGTGCGCCTTGGCGACGGTCAGCTCGTCCGGCGCCAGGTCGTCCGGCACCGAGGCGCGGCGCGGGGTGCCCTCCGGGTCCGGCTCGCCACCGCTCTCCTCGATGTACGGCCCGTACCGGCCGACGCGCAGCGTGATGCCGTCGCCGATGTCGATCGAGTTGACCTCGCGGGCGTCGATCTCGCCGAGGTTGGCGACCAGGTCGCGCAGGCCGTCGCCGTCGGATCCGCCGTCGGCGCCCACGGGCGCCGCACCGAAGTAGAACCGGGTCAGCCAGTCCACCCGGTCCTTCTGACCGGCAGCGATCGCGTCGAGGTCCTCCTCCATGCCGGCGGTGAAGTCGTAGTCGACCAGCCGGTCGAAGTTCTCCTCCAGCAGCCGGGTCACCGCGAACGCCAGCCAGGTCGGCACGAGCGCCTGCCCACGGCTGGTCACGTAGCCGCGGTCCTGGATCACCGAGATCGTCGCGGCGTAGGTGGACGGCCGCCCGATGCCGCGCTCCTCCAGCGCCTTGACCAGGCTCGCCTCGGTGTAGCGCGGCGGCGGCGAGGTGCGGTGCCCGTCGGCGGTCAGGTCGGAGCCGGTCACGGCGTCGCCCTCGGCCATCCGCGGCAGCCGGGCGTCGCGGGACCCCTTCGCCTCACCGCCCTCGGCGGGCTCGGCCTCCGAGGCGTACCGCTCCAGGTCTCGCCCCTCCTCGTACGCGGCGAGGAAGCCGCGGAACGTGATGACGGTGCCGGACGCGGCGAACACGGCGTCGGTGCGCGCCCCCGCGGACGGGCCGTCGCCGGTGCCCTGGGCCACGGCGGGGGCCGGCACGGTGGCGGCGATCCGCACCGAGGCGGTCGAGCCGCGGGCATCGGCCATCTGCGAGGCGACGGTGCGCTTCCAGATCAGCTCGTACAGCCGGAACTGGTCGCCGGAGAGCTCGCGCGCCACCTGGGCCGGGGTGCGGAAGTTGTCGCCGGCGGGCCGGATCGCCTCGTGCGCCTCCTGGGCACCCTTGCTCTTCGAGGCGTACACCCGCGGGCGGTCCGGCACGTGGTCGGACCCGTACAGCTCGGCGGCCTGCCGCCGGGCCGCGTCGATCGCCTGCGTGCTCAGCACCGGCGAGTCGGTCCGCATGTAGGTGATGTAGCCGTTCTCGTACAGCGCCTGCGCGGTGCGCATGGTCTGCCGGGAGGCCATCCGCAGCTTGCGGGACGCCTCCTGCTGCAGGGTCGAGGTGGTGAACGGCGCGGCCGGACGACGGGTGTACGGCTTGGTCTCCAGCGAGCGCACCGCGTAGCCGGCGCCGTCCAGCGCGGACACCCACGCGGTCGCCGCGGTCTCGTCCAGGTGCACCGGGCGGGCGGCACCGCTGCCCTTGAGCACGCCGTCGTCGCCGAAGTCCCGGCCGGACGCGACCCGGCGCTCGCCCAGCTGCACCAGGCGCGCGGAGAAGGTCGGCTCGTCGGCGTCGGCCACCGCGAACGATGCGGTCAGGTCCCAGTAGTCGGCCGCGCGGAACGCCATCCGCTCGCGCTCCCGCTCGACCACCATCCGGGTGGCCACCGACTGCACCCGGCCGGCGGACAGCCCCTGCCGGACCTTGCGCCACAGCACCGGGCTGACCTCGTAGCCGTACAGCCGGTCCAGGATGCGCCGGGTCTCCTGCGCGTCGACCAGACGGTCGTCCAGCTCGCGGGTGTTCTCCAGGGCGCGGCTGATCGCCTCGCGGGTGATCTCGTGGAACACCATCCGGTGCACCGGCACCTTGGGCTTCAGCTCCTGCAGCAGGTGCCAGGCGATGGCCTCGCCCTCGCGGTCCTCATCGGTGGCGAGGTAGAGCTCGTCGGCGTCCTTGAGCAGGCGCTTGAGCTCGGTGACCTTCTTCTTCTTGTCCGAGTCGACGACGTAGTAGGGCTCGAAGCCGTTGTCCACGTCGACCGCGAACTTGCCGAACGGGCCCTTCTTCATCTCGGTCGGCAGCTCGCTCGGCTGCGGCAGGTCCCGGATGTGCCCGACGCTGGCCTCGACGTCGAAGCCGTCGCCCAGGTAGCCGGCGATCGTGCGCGCCTTGGCGGGCGACTCCACGATGACGAGCTTGCGACCTGCGGACATGCGACCCTGCTTCCTCGAAGATCCCGGACGTGCTGCTGCTGGCTCAGGAGCAGCCTGTGCAGCGCTCCTCATGCTGGGGAACTCTACGACCTCCCCGAGCCACGGACGGACGCCGATGTCGCGCTGCGCCGGAGCACCAGCAGCACCCCGAACACCAGCGCAGCCGTGGCGACGATGCCGAGCGCACCGCCGCCGTAGGCGGCCAGCAGCTCACCCCGGCTGCTCAGCGGATCGCTCGCCACCCAGGTCTGCCGCAGCGCGACCGCTGCGATCGCACCGCTGATCAGCGTCGCCGCACCGAGCAGCACCAGCGCGACCCGGGTGCCCGCGGCATCGGCCCGCCGCGCGGCCGCCACCGGCAGCGCCGCCGTCGGGGGACGCCGCTCGTCCGCGGTGTCCACCCCGAGGGCCAGCACCGCGCACGCCAGCGCACCCCAGGCCAGCACCACGAGCAGCCCGGCCAGCACGTCGGCCGGCCGGTGCCACTGGCCGATCAGCGTGGACACCCCGGTGGCCCCGGCGTAGCCCGCGCCGAGCACCGCCGCCCACGGCCGGGCCCGCGGCGGCACCACCAGCAGCACCGCCGCCGCGACGGAGGCCGCCGCGGTCGCGTGCCCGCTCGGCAGCGTGTTGGACGCCGCGCCGTGCCCGAGCTCCGGGCGGTCCAGCAGCCAGACCTTCAGCACCCGCGTCGTCACGTTCGCGCCGATCAGCACGCCCGCGGCGCACGCCGCCAGGCCCCACCGGCGCCGCACCACCGCGATCACCGCGCACGCGAGGATCGCCAGCGCGATGAACCCGACCGAGACCACGTCCAGCACCGGCTCGGCCAGGTCCCACAGGCGCGACTGACCGATGTGCGCGCCCTCCAGGGACGCCTGGTCCACGGCCTGCCCGTGATCCGTGAGCACGAACACCCGCCACAGCACCAGGACGCCGATCACGGCCACCAGGGCGATCAGCGCCGACGCCGCGACCCGACGAGCGGTGCCCGCAGGGGTGCGCCACCGCGACGGACGCGACCAGGCGGCGTGCGGACCCGGCTCGCGACCTGGGCTGGCACCCGCGCCCGGCACCCGCGGGGGGATGCTGGGGGGCGCAGAGGTCGGTCGAGGCATGGTCACCACGGTAGGCGACCCCGCCACGTGGACCCGCTCAGGCTGCGCACACGCACCATTCCTGCACCACCCCTCCTGTCCATGGGCTTCTCCTGGGCTCGTCGGGCCGGCGGCACGACACGTGCCGCACCTCGGCGCGCCCGGTCCACCGCGCGCTCCGGGCACGAGGGCGCCGGCACAGGCTGCGGCTTCCCGCCTCGGGCCGGTCGTCCGGTCGGGGCGCTTCCGGGTGTCCGGGGGAAGGTACGGGGCCGGCGCGGTGCCGCCGGGCGCCGCGAGCACGGCCGCGCGGCGTCCGACGGGCCGCGCGGACATCGAGGTCAGACGGCCGGGGGCTCGTCCAGGATCACGACCCGCTCGCCGGCCTGGGCCAGGTGGGCGCGGGACTCGGCGTCGGCGTGCACGCAGAGCAGGCAGCCGCCGCGCTCCTCCAGCAGCTCGGCGGCCTCCTCCACCACGGCGGCGGCCCGTCTGCTGCGCAGCCGAGCGGAGCGCAGGTCGAGCACGACGATCGAGGCGCACGCCGAGAGGGCGTCCAGCAGCGCACGCAGCCGCCCGGTGTCACCACGCCCGAAGGAGCCGGCCGGGCAGATGGTGGCGGTGAGCCACGGGTCCTCGGCCTCGGCGACCGCCGGCGCGTGGCCGTGCTCGTGCAGGTGCGGGGCCGCGTCGGGTGCTCCCGCGGCTCCGGCAGCGACCGCCGGTCTCGCCGGTGCTTCCAGGATCGTCATGGCGAACCTCCTCGTCGGGTGCCCCGGTCCGGGGCGACGACCCCAGATCACCCGCCGGCCCTGAGAACGCCCTGAGCACGGCCTGGGGTGCGCCCGCGAGTCGCTGTGGGTGCACGCGACCCGCCGCAGGTGCACGCTGGTCCTCCCCAGCCCGACGGAGAAGGAGCCGACATGCTCGACCTCGACGATGCCTTCAGCGGCTTCTCGGTGGACGACGTGCCCGCCGCGGCGGCCTTCTACCGGGACGTCCTCGGGCTGCGGGTCAGCGAGGAGGACGGGATGCTGACCCTGCTGCTGCCCGGGCACCGCGTGCTGCTCTACCCCAAGGGTCCGGCGCACACCCCCGCGAGCTTCACCGTGCTGAACTTCCCGGTGCCCGACGTCCCGGCGGCCGTCGCCGAGCTGCGCGGGCGCGGCGTGGTCTTCGAGAGGTACGAAGGCACCCGCACCCAGACCGACGAGGACGGGGTGTTCCGCGGCGGCGGACCGCTGATCGCCTGGTTCACCGACCCGGCCGGCAACGTGCTGTCGGTGGTCGAGGCGTGAACCTGGGTCGCTCGTCCAGTCCGCCTGAGCAGCCCACAGGAAACCCACAGCCTCGCGTCAGGACCGGTCCAGGTCTCACAGCCAGGATCTAGACATGACCACCACCACGCTCCAGCGAGACTCACTGACCCGCGCGGACGGCCAGCCCGTCCGCGCCCTCGTCGTCGACGACGAGGCCACCCTGGCCGAGCTCCTCTCGACCGCTCTGCGGTACGAGGGGTGGGAGGTCGAGCACGCCCTCACAGGGCAGTCCGCGATCCGCCAGGCCAAGTCCTTCGAGCCGGACGTGATCCTGCTGGACGTCATGCTGCCGGACCTGTCCGGCCTCGAGGTGCTGCGCCGGATCCGTGCGACGCACCCGAACGTCCCCGTGCTGTTCCTCACCGCCAAGGACGCCGTCGAGGACCGGATCGCCGGCCTGACCGCGGGCGGCGACGACTACGTGACCAAGCCGTTCAGCCTGGAGGAGGTCGTCGCGCGGCTGCGGGCGCTGCTCCGCCGGGCCGGTGCCGTCTCCGAGCGCGAGGAGGCCGTGCTCGTCGTCGGCGACCTGCGGATGGACGAGGACTCGCACGAGGTCTCGCGCGGCGGGGACGACATCCGGCTGACCGCGACCGAGTTCGAGCTGCTGCGCTACTTCATGCGCAACCCCAAGCGGGTGCTGTCCAAGGCGCAGATCCTGGACCGCGTCTGGCAGTACGACTTCGGCGGCCAGGCCAACATCGTCGAGCTGTACGTGTCCTACCTGCGGCGCAAGATCGACAAGGGACGTGAGCCGATGCTGCACACCCTGCGCGGCGTGGGCTACGTGCTCAAGCCAGCCGCGTGATCTCCCGCGGCCTGCGGGCGGGCCGCGCACCGTTGCGTCGCCGTCTGGTGACGGTGGTGGTGATCCTGCTCGCCGCGGTGGCACTGGCGATGGGGGTCGTCTCGACCATCGCCCTGCGCGCTTCGCTGCTGGACCAGATCGACACCCGGCTGAAGTCGGCCAGCCAGCGGGCCATCGAGGCGCCCGGCCGCCTGGACGACCGCAGCCAGGACCCGACGGCCGACGACTCGGGCACCTCGGCGGGGACCGGCGCGAGCGCCGACGTCACCGCAGGTGCGGGCGACGGGACGGGGGCGGCCACCGACGGCAGCGCGTCCGCGGACAGCACCGCGGCGCCGGACGGCAGCACGTCCGGCGGCAGCACGTCCGACCAGAGCTGGTCCGGCGACAGCACCGTGCCTCCGGCATTCGGGCTGCCCGGGCAGGACGTCGGCACCGTGATCGTCTTCGAGCGCGGCGACGCCGTCTCGGCCGGCTACCTGGACGACTCCGGCGACGTGCAGCAGCTGTCGGACGAGCAGCTCGACGTGCTGCTCGCGCTGAGCACGAACGGCGACCCCAGCACGGTGGAGATCCCCGATCTCGGCGCCTACCGCGTGGTGGCGGTCATGTCCGAGACCGGGGACCTCTCGATCACCGCCATCCCGATCTCCGGCGTGACGTCCACCGTCGACGGGTACCTGATGGTGGAGCTCGGCGTCGCGGCGGCGGGGCTGCTCGCCGGCGCCTGGTTCGCGACGGTGCTGATCCGGCGCGAGCTGCGGCCGCTGGACCGGGTCGCCGCGACCGCAGCACGGGTCGCCGAGATGCCGCTGTCCCGCGGCGAGGTCGACATCCGCGAGCGCGTCCCCGAGGAGGACACCGATCCGTCGACGGAGGTCGGCAAGGTCGGTGCGGCGCTGAACCGGATGCTCGGGCACGTGGAGACGGCGCTGACCGTGCGGCACGAGTCCGAGACCCAGGTGCGCCGGTTCGTCGCCGACGCCAGCCACGAGCTGCGCACCCCGCTCGCCTCGATCCGGGGCTACGCCGAGCTCGTGCAGCGGCTGCCCGGCGACCTGCCGGACGACGCGCTGCGGGCGATGGGCCGGGTGGAGTCCGAGGCCCGCCGGATGACCACGCTGGTCGAGGACATGCTGCTGCTGGCCCGGTTGGACGCCGGTCGCGACCTGGACCTCACGGAGGTCGACATCGCGACGATCGCGGTGGACGCCGTCGCGGACGCGCACGTCGCCGGGCAGGACCACCACTGGCGGCTGGACCTCGGCCCCGAGCTGCCGGACGCGCCGGCGGCGATCGGGGAGGCCACCGATCCGGACGCGCTGGACGTCGAGGACGTGGACCTGCCGTCCGTGCTGGTGATCGGCGACGAGCACCGCCTGCGCCAGGTGCTGGTCAACCTGCTGTCCAACGCCCGCGTGCACACGCCGCCGGGAACCACCGTGGTGGTGAGCGTACGGCAGGAGGACGACCAGGTGGTGCTGCGGGTCCGCGACGACGGGCCGGGCATCGCAGAACCGCTCCGGTCCCGGCTGTTCGAACGGTTCGCCCGCGGCGATGCCTCGCGCAACCGGGCCGCCGGGTCGACCGGGCTCGGCCTCGCGATCGCGCACGCGGTGGTCACCGCGCACGGCGGGACGATCGAGGTCGACGGGACGCCCGGGGCCACCACGTTCACGGTCCGGCTGCCGCGCGCCGAGTGCGGGTCCGCTGCCGGCTGAGCCCGGGCGGGCGGGCGCAGCCGGATCAGGCGGAGGCGGCGGTCAGCGCGGCCAGCTCGTCGGCAGCCAGGTCCAGCCGGGCGCCGGCGAGCAGGTCGGGGAGCTGTGCCGCCGTGCGCGCGCTCGCGATCGGGGCGACCACGCCAGGACGGGACCGGAGCCAGGCCAGCGCGACCGCGGTCACGGAGGTGCTGCGGCCGGCGGCGACCTCGTCCAGCGCGGCCAGCACCCGCCGCCCACGGTCGTCCAGGTAGCGCAGGGCACCGCCCGCCCGCTGGCTGTCCACCGTCGGGCCACCGTCGCGGTACTTGCCGGTGAGGAAGCCGCTGGCCAGCGACCAGTACGGCAGCACGCCGAGGTCCTCCCGCACCGCGAGGTCCGCGAGCGCCCCCTCGTACTCGTCCCGGTGCACCAGGTTGTAGTGCGGCTGCAGCGCCACGAACCTGGCCACGCCGAGGTCGTCCGCGATCCGCAGCGCCTCCGCGAGCCGGTCCGCGGTGAAGTTGGAGGCCGCGACGTAGCGGGCCTTGCCCTCGGCCACCACCTCGCCCAGCGCGGCCACCGTCTCCTCCAACGGGGTGCCCTGGTCGTCGACGTGCGCGTAGTAGAGGTCGACGTAGTCGGTGCGCAGCCGCCGCAGCGAGCCCTCGATCCCGGCGCGGACCGCCGCGCGGGAGGTGCCCGGCCGGGCTGCCGCCTGACCGACCTTGGTGGCGACCACCACGTCCGCGCGGTTGCCGCGGGAGGCCATCCAGTCGCCGATGATCGCCTCCGACTCGCCACCCGCATGGCCCTCCACCCACTGCGAGTAGACGTCCGCGGTGTCGATGAAGGAGCCGCCGCCCGCCACGAACGCGTCCAGCACCGCGACGGACGTCGGGCCGTCCGCGGTCCAGCCGAACACGTTGCCCCCGAGGTTCAGGGGCAGGACGTCCAGGTCGCTGGTACCGATGCGCGCCATCGTTCCTCCTCGTTCCGGCAGCGCCCGAGCAGCGCCGTCCACGGTGAGGTGCAACGCAGCGGGTCGGCGCACGCTTCCCCGCAGCCGCGGCTGGTCCCGGCCTGCCGGCCTGCCGGCCTGCCGGCCAGATCGTACGGGTGGACCGGGTGGTGGGTCAGAGCGGGTATGCGGCGTAGAGGTTCGCGATGTCGTCGACCGGGCCGACCACGCGGAACACCGTGGTGCCGTTGCGCCACAGCGCGACGCCGGTGCCGTCCCCGGCGTCGACCACCGTGTACGTGCCGGTGGCCACGCCGTCCACCAGCACATCGCCGGACTCGAGGACGGTCGCCGTGCTCGCAGCGTCGACGGCGTCGGAGCCGGTGGCTGCGTCGGTCGCGGCGGCGGTCCCCGTGGTCGCTGCCACGGTCGGGAGCTCGGCGGAGAGCGCGGTGAACGCGGTGGTCGCGGTGTCGGCGGTCGCCCACTGGCCGGCCTGCACGGTCACGGTGCCAGAGCCGCCGTCGGTGTAGGTCTCGGAGTAGGCCTCGATCGCGTTGCGGGCGAGCCAGGTGGCGTCGCTGTCCGAGCCGGCCAGCGCGTACTGCAGCACGGTCGACGGCAGCGCGGTCGCGAACGGGGTGGTCGCGGTGCGGGTGACGGGCTGGACGGTGCTGGTCGGCGAGGGCAGCACGACGTCCGCGGGGGACGCAACCGTGCTGTCGTCCCGGCTGAGCAGGAACGCGGTCAGCCCGGCGGCGACCAGGACCACGATGCCGGCGAGCACGAGGTACCGGGTGCGGCGGCTGCGCCGGGGGGGCTCGGCGTCGTCCTCGGCGGCCGGCACCCCGTCGGTGACGGCACCGGCCGCCGGGAGCAGCCCGGGCGGGACCGAGGCGCCGGCTGCCCGACCCACCGCAGGATCGGATGGCTCCGGAACCGGGTCCGCGGCGACCTCCGGGACCGCAGCGGGGGCCGGCGTGTACCCGACGACCGGTCCCTGATCCGCAGGAAGCACCGGCAGCCGGGTCGCGAGGGGGACCGATGCCGTGGGCACGTCTGCCCCCGCGGCACCCACGGCGCCCGAGGCGCCCCACGGCGCGGATGCGGCGGTGCCGGCGACGGCCGGCGGGACGGCGGCGTGCGCACCCGTGACGGCACGCGGCTCGCTCGTCCGGCGGGCGGAGCGTCGGGTCGGGCCGGGCTCGGGAGCGGGCTCGGCGGCGTGACCACCGCGCGGCGACGGCTGCTCGCCGGCGCCGGCGGCGGGTGCCACCACGGGCCAGGACCCGGTCGGGGCGGGCAGCTCGGCCGAGGGCCGGACCGGGGTGAGCGGTCCGGTCCCGGGTGCGGGGACACCGGCGCGAGCCGGGCTGCCCGTCGGGCCGGTCACCGGGCCGGCCGTCGGGCTGCTCACGGGTCCGGCCGTCGGGCTGGTGGCGGGTGCGGTCTCGGGGGTCGGTCGCAGGCTCGGCCAGGCCGGGGCGTCCGTGCCGAACCGGCGCGCGCTCGGCGGCCCTCCGGCGGACCCCTGCTGCGGCTCGCGGCCGTCGCTGTCAGTCATGCCCGTCACTCCCTGCGCGGATGTTGCCGGTGCGGGGCACCGGCCCCTCGTACCCGCGGCAGCCTACTGGCCGGCGACCCGGCATCCCGGGATCCGGGCCGCCGGGTCGCCGCGCTCAATCGGTCAGGTCGCGCCGCCGGAACGCCACCGTGCCCACGGTCGTCAGCGCGGCCGCCGCCGCCGCGAGCAGCAGCACCGGCCACCAGTCCATCGGCTCCGCCGGCAGCGCCGCGGTGTAGCGCAGCGGCGAGAGCCGGTCGGTCCCCTCGGGCAGCAGGCCGGCGAGCATCGCGGTCAGCGCCACGTAGCCCAGGTATGCCCACAGCATCCCCGTGCGACGAGGCACCGCACCGAGCAGCAGCACCCCGAGCCCGATCAGGAACCACACCACCGGTGCCTGCGCGAGCGCCGCGGCCAGCAGCCGACCGACCAGGCCCGCGTCGTCGAGGCTCGCTGCCGCGGTCAGCCCCATCGCCAGCCCGCCGAGCGCCAGCACCAGCGTCGCGGCGCCGGCGACCACGCCCACCTGCGTGAGCAGCCAGCGGGTGCGGGCGGTCGGCCCGGCGAGCACCTGCGCGGCCCGGCCGGACTTCTCCTCGGCCCGGACCGCGACGACCCCCATCACTCCGGCAGACGCCGCCAGGCACGCGCCGACCAGCAGGTAGCGCGCGAGCGCCGCATCGGCAGCAGCGGCCGGTCCGTCCGATCCCGACG
Organism: Cellulomonas sp.; assembly: GCA_036404115.1. Taxonomy (GTDB): domain Bacteria; phylum Actinomycetota; class Actinomycetes; order Actinomycetales; family Cellulomonadaceae; genus Cellulomonas. The sequence goes on along the minus strand of DASWPG010000047.1, from coordinate 58,888 downwards.
GGAAGAGCGCCGCCAGCGCGGGCTCCTGGTCGATGAAGTCGACCACCTGCCGTGCCAGCACCCCGACCAGGGCGCACAGCGTGGCAGCGCCGACCGTCCAGCCCGCGAACGCCCCGGCCTGCCGGCGCGCGGTCAGCGCCGCGAGCCCGGTCAGTCGCACGGACGCGCTCGTCCGGCCGGCCCGCTCGGGAAGCAGCCCGGTGCCGACGTCCCGCCGCCCGGCCAGCGCGACCGCCAGCAGCCAGCACACCACCGTCGCCAGCACCGGCAGCGCGAGCGGCCACCACCGCTCGTCGACCCACGCCCGGGTGGCCTGCGCCCAGCCGAACGGCGAGAGCCAGCTCAGCAGGCTGCCGCTCTCCGGCGCCGCGACGTCCCCGGCGCCGCGCAGCACCATGCCGAGGCCGATCGCTGCCAGGGCGAGCATCGAGGCGCTGCGGGCGTGCGCCACCAGCTGGGCCGCGACCGCCGCGACCCCGCCGAACGTCAGAGCGACCAGCGCGCAGCCCGCGCCGAACGCGACCGCTCCTGCCACCGGCAGCCCCACGACGATCAGTGCCAGCACCAGGGCGGCACCGATCCCCAGGTCCGCCGCCGTGACGACCGCGACGGCGACCAGCACCGGGGCGTGCCGACCGACCGGCGCCGACCGGACCAGCTCCAGCAGCCCGGACTCCTCGGCCCCGCGCAGCTGTCGGACGACCAGCAGCACCGACATGACTGCCAGTGCCAGGGCCACCCAGGCCGACAGCTCGTTGGCCACCATCGCGCCGACCGTGTAGTCGTCCAGGCCGTACCCCGGCCCGGCCAGCGCCGTCGCGGCGGGCGAGCGCATCAGCTCCGCACGGGCGGCACGCGCCTCGGTCGAGGCGAACGCCTCCTGCTCCGAGCGGACCGACATCGCGGTCAGCCCGACCACCGCCACCGCCCACACCAGCAGCCGCACCCGCTCCACCCGCAGCGCGGCCCGGAGCAGCGGCGCCGTGCCGCACCACCGGTCGCCGGCCGTGCGGCGCAGGACCGGGAGCGCACTCATCGGTCCGCCGCCGAGCCGCCGTACTCCCGCAGGAACAGGTCCTCCACCGTCGGCGGGTGGGCCGTGATCCCGCGCACGCCGTGCCGGGCCAGCAGCGTCAGCACCCGGTCCAGCGCCGGGGCGTCCACGTCCAGCCGCAGCCCGCCGTCCTGCCGACGGGCGTCGTGCACGCCGTCGGTGCCGTCCGGCGAGGTCAGCGCGGCCAGCGCGGCGTCGGTGGCCGCCTCGTCCCGCAGCCGGACGACCACCGTGGTGCGGGTCAGCCCGCGCAGGTCGTCCAGCGTGCCGGACCGCACCGCGCGACCCCGGCGGATGATCGTCACCCGATCGCACAGCGCCTCCACCTCCGCGAGGATGTGGCTCGACAGCAGCACCGTGCATCCCCGGTCGGTGGCTTCCCGCACGCAGCGCTGGAACTCCGCCTCCATCAGCGGGTCCAGGCCGCTGGTCGGCTCGTCCAGCACCAGGAGGCGCACGTCCGCGGCGAGCGCTGCCACCAGCGCGACCTTCTGCCGGTTGCCCTTCGAGCACGCCCGGACCCGCACGCCGGGGTCCAGCTCGAACCGGTCCAGCAGCGCCGCGCGCCGGGTCGGGTCCAGGCCGCCGCGCAGCCGGCCCAGCAGGTCGATCGCCTCGCCGCCGGTGAGATCGGGCCACAGCGCGACCTCGCCCGGGACGTGGGCGACCTGCCGGTGCAGCGCCACCGCGTCACGCCACGGGTCGCCGCCCAGCAGCTCCGCCTCGCCCGAGTCCGGGCGCAGCATGCCGAGCAGCACCCGGATCGTGGTGGACTTGCCGGCCCCGTTCGGCCCGAGGAAGCCGTGCACCTCGCCCTCCACCACCCGCAGGTCGAGGCCGTCGAGCGCGCGACGGGTCCCGAACGTCTTGACCAGGCCGCGGGTGGCGAGGGCGGGGGACGCGGTCATGGCTGCTCCTGGGGGTGGGCCGGCCGGTGCCGAGCAGGGCGGTGCCGAGCAGGGCGGTGCTCGCGGGCCGGGCGGGCACCGGCGACCGGCGCCGCCCGCACGATGCTCGCTGCACGCATGGTGCTCGCTGCACGCATGGTGCTGATGCTCGACGCCCGTCCGGCCGGGGGCAAGGGACCGCCCGCCCCGTCCGCCGGCTATCCCGGTTCGACCACGAACGCCTCGACGTGCGCCGGCACGGAGGACGTCGAGGTGGGCGCCACCGGTTCGGTGGGCGCGGCCGCGGCCTGCACGCGGGTCAGCCGCACCGCCTCGGCCAGGTCCGCCGCCTGGGCCACCCGCATGCCGTCCGGCACCTGCCCGGCCTCGACCGACCCCGCCGGCACCACGGCGTGCGTGAACCCGAGCCGCGCCGCCTCCGCCAGCCGTCGCACCGTCCCGGTCACCGCGCGGATCTCGCCCGCCAGCCCGACCTCGCCGACCGCGACCAGCCGTGGCGGCAGCGCGAGGTTCTCCCGTGCGCTCACGGTCGCCAGCGCGAGCGCCAGGTCCGCCGCCGGCTCGACCACCCTGGCGCCCCCGACGGTCGAGACGTACACGTCCTGGTCGGCCACCCGCAGACCCACCCGCCGCTGCAGCACCGCGAGCACCATCGCCAGCCGCGAGCCGTCCACGCCGCTGGTGGTGCGCCGAGGGTTGGCCAGCATGCTCGGCGCCACCAGCGCCTGCACCTCGGTCGCGAGCGGCCGTCGGCCCTCCAGCGTGACCGTGACGCAGGTGCCGGGCACGTGGTGCTGCGCGTGCGAGACGAACAGCCCGGACGGGTCCGCCAGCCCGACGATCCCGCTCTCGGTGAGGTCGAAGCAGCCGACCTCGTCGGTGGGTCCGAACCGGTTCTTCGTCGCGCGCAGCAGCCGCAGCCGCGAGTGCCGGTCCCCCTCGAACTGGCAGACCACGTCAACCAGGTGCTCCAGCGTGCGGGGACCCGCGACCGCGCCGTCCTTGGTCACGTGACCGACCAGCACCACCGGCAGTCCGCGGTCCTTCGCCGCCGCGATCAGCGACGCCGCGACCTCCCGCACCTGCGCTACGCCGCCCGGCGAGCCCTCGACCGCCGCCGACGCGACGGTCTGCACCGAGTCGAGCACCAGCAGGTCCGGCTCGGACTGCACGATGTGCCCGAGGATCGTGCCGAGATCGGTCTCCGCCGCCAGCAGCAGCGTGTCCGCCAGCGCTCCGATCCGCTCCGCCCGCAGCCGCACCTGCCCTGCCGACTCCTCCCCCGTCACGTACAGCACCGTGCGGCCACCGGTCGCCACCCGGCTCGCGACGTCCAGCAGCAGGGTCGACTTGCCGACACCCGGCTCGCCGGCCAGCAGCACGACGGCGCCGGGCACCAGGCCGCCGCCCAGCACCCGGTCGAGCTCACCCACCCCGGTCGGACGGGACCGGCTGGCCTCGACGTCGATCTGGGCGATCGGCCGCGCCGCACCGCGCGCCGGCGTCGTCACGGTCGTGCGCGGCGCGGCCCCGCCGGGGCCGCCGTCCTCCGCCACCGTCCCCCATGCCTGGCACTCCCCGCACCGGCCGACCCACTTCGACGCCGTCCACCCGCACTCCGTGCAGCGGTAGCCGGGGCGCGCGTTCCGTGCTGCTGTCGACTGACTCACCCCGCCGACGCTACCGACCGCCACCCACATCCCACCGGACACCTCCGCTGCACAGTCAGCGTGTGCGCACCTGGCGCGTCCCATGCCCTGCTGAGACGGACGGACGGATGGACGGGGTGGGCAGGGGCAGGGGCAGGGGCAGGGGCAGGGGATCGTGATCGGTTCGAGATGTGCACGCGGCGCGTGCTCGTGCCGCGTGCCGGGGGCGGACCGTAGGATCGCCACGTGCTCAACGCGACCACCCCGGAGGACCTGCTGCGGCAGACGCTGGCGGCCGTCGCACCAGGGACGGAGCTGCGTGACGGGCTGGAGCGGATCCTGCGGGGCCGCACCGGGGCGCTGATCGTGCTGGGTCACGACCAGACGGTCGAGCAGATCTGCTCCGGCGGGTTCGAGCTGGAGGTGGAGTTCTCCTCCACCCGGCTGCGCGAGCTGGCCAAGATGGACGGCGCGATCGTGATGGACCCGGAGCGCAGCCACATCCTGCGGGCGGCGGTGCAGCTGCTGCCGGACCCGACCATCCAGACCTCCGAGTCCGGCACCCGGCACCGCACCGCGGAGCGCGTGGCGAAGCAGACCGGGTTCCCGGTGATCTCGGTCTCGGCGTCCATGCGGATCATCGCGCTGTACGTCGGCGGGCAGCGGCACGTGCTGGAGAACGCGGACGCGATCCTGTCGCGCGCGAACCAGGCGCTGGCCACCCTGGAGCGCTACAAGGCGCGTCTGGACGAGGTCAGCGGCACGCTGTCGGCGCTGGAGATCGAGGACCTGGTCACGGTGCGGGACGTCTGCGTCGTGGTGCAGCGGCTCGAGATGGTGCGCCGGATCTCCGAGGAGATCGCGGGGTACGTGGTCGAGCTCGGCACCGACGGGCGTCTGCTCTCGTTGCAGCTGGACGAGCTGACCGGCGGCATCGGCAGGGACAGCGAGCTGGTGGTCCGGGACTACCTGGACGGCTCCCGCCGCGACCGGGACGTGGAGACGATCCAGGTGGCGCTGGCCGCGCTGGACTCCACCGAGCTGCTGGACTTCTCGCTGATCGCCCGGACCATCGGGCTGCCCAGCGGGATGGAGATGCTGGACGCCGCCGCCGGTCCGCGCGGGTACCGGCTGATCTCGAAGGTCCCGCGCCTGCCGTCGGCGATCGTCGAGCGGCTGGTGGAGCACTTCAACGGGCTGCAGAAGCTGCTCGCGGCCGGCATCGAGGACCTGATGGCGGTGGACGGCGTCGGCGAGCAGCGGGCGCGGGCCGTCCGCGAGGGCCTGTCCCGGCTCGCGGAGTCGAGCATCCTCGAGCGGTACGTCTGACGCGCCGCACGTGACGCGGTCCGCCCGACCTGCCGCGTCCGCCCGGCGGGCCACGGCCGGTCGGCACGACGTCCTCGGCACCCGAGGACCGCACCGCGCCGCTCCGCGACCGGATCACTCGAGCGTGAAGACCACCGGATCCGTCGTCACGCCCGCGAACGTCAGGACCGCCTGGTAGGTGCCGGCGAGCGCCGCGGACTGGTCGCCCGGGCAGCTCTCGGCGGACCGGTTCCGGTCCCACTGCGTCTGACGCTCGTCGGACTGGCCGGGGCTGAGCAGCAGGTCCAGCGAGGCCGTGTCGGCGGCGAGGCAGTCGGTGCTGGCCCAGATCCGGTCGCTGCCGGAGGTGATCACGATGGACCGCTGGGCCTCACCGGCGTCCACCAGGCACGACTGCGTGCCGTTGTTCACCAGCGTGACCGTCAGCAGCGGCTGGGCATCGGCCGCGTAGCTGGTGGCGTCGGCGGTCAGCGTGATGCCGAGCGAGGCCGCGTCGCAGGTCGGGGTGCCCGTGTCGGCCGCGGCGCTCTCGGTGACCGAGGCGGGGCTCACGGGCTCGGTCGCCGAGGCGGCCGGCTCGCCGCCGCCGCCGGTCAGGGCCTTGACGCCGAGGACGAGCAGCACGAGCACCGCCACCAGCAGGGCCAGCACCACCCCTCGCCGGACCCAGTAGACCCGTGCGGGCATCGGGCCCGACGGTCGCAGCACGCTCATCCGTACGCCCCTCTCGCTCGTCCCGGCCCACCGTAACCGCCGCACAGGGGAGCACGACGCCGCCGCACCGGGCGGGTGCAGTTCGTGCCACGGTGGCGGTCCGGGGTGCCGCCGGGCGAGGATGGCACCCGTGCCGGACGCCGTGACCCTCGATCCCCCGCTCTCCGGGGCCGGCCGGCACGACCGTGCGGCCGTGCGCGACCTGGTGCTCCCCTGGTTCGCCGAGCACGCCCGGGACCTGCCCTGGCGGGCGCCGGACCGCACCCCGTGGGGCGTGCTGGTCAGCGAGGTGATGCTGCAGCAGACCCCGGTGGTGCGGGTGGAGCCTGCCTGGCGGGCCTGGATGACGCGCTGGCCGGAGCCCGCGGACCTGGCTGCAGCCAGCCCGGCCGACGTGCTGCGCGCCTGGGACCGGCTCGGCTACCCGCGCCGCGCGCTGCGGCTGGCGGACTGCGCGCGAGCGGTGGTCGAGCGGCACGGTGGCCGGGTGCCGTCGGACGAGGAGGCGCTGCTGGCGCTGCCGGGGATCGGCGCGTACACGGCGGCGGCGGTCCGGGCGTTCGCGTTCGGTCTGCGCTCGGTGGTGCTGGACACGAACGTGCGGCGGGTGCTGGCGCGGGTCGCGGCCGGCACGGCGCTGCCGGCGCCCTCGCTGACGGTGGCCGAGCGGGGGCTCGCGGAGTCGTTCGTGCCGGACGACGACGCGACCGCGTCCCGCTGGGCGGCCGCCTCGATGGAGCTCGGCGCCCTGGTGTGCACGGCGCGCTCCCCCCGGTGCGGTCAGTGCCCGCTCCGGGAGCGCTGCGCCTGGCTGCGGGCAGGGTCGCCGCCGGACCCGCACGTGCTGCGGCGCCGCACGCAGGCCTGGACGGGCACCGACCGGCAGGTGCGGGGCCGGCTCATGGCGCTGCTGCGCGAGGCGCTGGAGCCCGTGCCGGCCGGCGCGGTGGCCGCGGTGTGGCCGGACGCCGCGCAACGGGAGCGCTGCCTGGCCTCGCTGCTGGCGGACGGCCTGGTGCAGGTGCTGCCCGGCACGGACGACGACCCGGAGCGCGCGCGCTACCGGCTGCCGACCACCTGACGCCCGGCGCGGGCCCCGGCGCTGACGCCGGCCGGCCGCGGTCGCCGGCTCAGCCCGCCGGGTGCAGCTCGACCAGCATCCGGGTGTTGCCGAGCGTGTTCGGCTTCACCCGCGCCAGGTCCAGGAACTCCGCGACCCCGTCGTCCGGCGACCGCAGCAGCTCGCCGTACACGTCCTGCGCCACCGGTGTGCCCTCGATCGGCGACCAGCCGTGCCCGGCGAAGAAGTCCACCTCGAAGGTCAGGCAGAACAGCCGGCTGAGGCCGAGCGTCCGCGCCCGGTCGGTGAGCGCCTGCAGCAGCGCGTGGCCGACGCGGTGGCCACGCCACTGCCGGGCCACCGCGAGGGTGCGGATCTCGGCGAGGTCCTGCCACATCACGTGCAGCGCGCCGCAGCCGATCAGGGTGCCGTCCTCGGCCTCGGCCACCAGGAACTCCTGCACGGCCTCGTAGTAGCCGACCCACTCCTTGGCGAGCAGGATCCGCTGCTCGGCGTAGGGCTGGACCAGCTCGCGGATCGCCCGGACGTCTGCCGGGAGCGCGGGGCGGACCCGGAACGTCGGGTCGGAGGCGGGGGTCTCGGGGGCCGGCGCGGTCGTCACCCCCTCAACCTACGTCCACCGTCGGGACGCCCGGACCGGTGTCCGCGGGCGGGACGGGGCCGGTGGGTCCGGCGGCTGCCGCGGCCCTCCGCCTCGTCCGCGGCGGCAGGTCGACCACGGGGACCAGCGCGGGCAGCGCCAGCCCGGCGGCCTCCGCCCGGGCCGCCTCGATCGCCGCGGGCGCGAGCCCCAGCACCCGCAGCGCGGCGTCCGCGACCAGCGGCGCCACCCGGGACGCTCGCTCGACGCCGCCGTCCCGCCGCCCGGCGACCACGCTCTCGACCAGACCGAACACCAGCACCGCGCCCGCGTCCGGCGCCGGCGCCGGGTCGCCGTCGCCGGTGCGGACCACGGCGGCCACCAGCTCGCCGTACCGGGCGCGCAGCCGGCCCCGCTGGTCGCGGACGTCGGCGAACTCCTCGGCCTCCACCTCGGGCAGCCGCATCAGCACGCCCAGGTTCACCGGTCCGTCGGCGAGCAGCCGGGCGTCGGCGTCGCAGAGCGCCCACAGCCGGGCGGCGGCACCGGCCGGCAGCCCCACCAGGTGGTCCGCGAGCGCGAGCGACGGCCGGATGGTGCCGAGCAGCAGGACGCGCAGGATCGCGGCCTTGCCCTGGAAGTGGTGGTAGATCGACGCCTGGCGCACGCCGGCGCGCTCGGCGACGGCATAGGTGGAGGTCGCGGTGTACCCGACGCTGCTGAACAGCTCCGCGGCGGCGGACAGCACGGCGCCGGCGGTGTCCCGCTGCCCGTCGGACCGGGGGCGACCTGAAGGACCGGTCATGGCGGCGGACCGTAGCAGCGTCGATGCACCGCCGGGGTCACCGGGAGGTGTCGGGGGTGTGTCCGACCCGGGAACTCGGGCCCGGGCCGGGCCGGATCCGGCGCACGGATGACCACGGCCGCCGCTCAGGTCAGCGCGAGCAGCCGCTGCGCGGTGCGCTCGTCCACCACCAGATCTGTCATCGTGCCGGCCCGGAGCGCGGCGAGCAGCGGCACCGCCTTGTTGTCCCCCGCGACCGCGCACAGCCGGCGCGGGATCCGTCGGAGCTGGTCGGGCGACGGGCCGGTGGCGCGGGCGTTCAGCGGCACGTCCTGCCAGGACCCGTCGGCCCGCAGGAACACGGTGCAGACGTCGCCGACGACCTGCTCGTCGTGCAGCAGCGCGATGTCCGCGTCGTCCAGGTAGCCCGCGGCGTAGACGTGGCTGGGCACCGAGCCGGTCACGGAGCCGACCGAGAACAGCGCGATGTCCGCGCGCGTCTGCTCGTCGAGCACCCGGCGCACGGAGCGCTCCCGCCACATCGCCTGCTTGGTCTCGGGGTAGTCGAAGAACGCCGGCACCGGGAAGTGGTGCACGGTCGCGCCGAACGCGCTGCCGAAGCTCGCGATCAGGTCGGACGCGTACTCGATCCCGCTGGTCCGGGTGTTGGCGGCCCCGTTGAGCTGCACGACCACGCTGCCGCGGGTGGCCTTGGGCGCCAGACGCCGGGAGACCGCCGCGAGGGTGGTGCCCCAGGCGACCCCGAGGATCATGTCGGAGTCGAACCAGGAGGCGAGCAGCCGGGCGGTGGCGCGGGCGACCTGGTCCAGCCGCTCGATCTGCTCGGCGGAGTCCGGCACCGGCACCACGTAGGTGTCGATGCCGAACGCCGCCGAGATGGATCGGCCGAGGCCGGGGGCGCGGGTCGAGGCGGGCCGCAGCGTGATCTCCACCAGACCGGTCTCCCGCGCACGCTTGAGCAGGCGGGAGACCGTCGAGCGCGAGGTGCCGAGGTGCCGCGCGATCACCTCCATCTTGACGTCCTGGAGGTAGTACATCGACGCCGCGCGCAGCACGTCCTGGTCCCGCTCGGCCATCGTGGCCTCCTCGCCCTCGTCCGTCGGAGCGTGCCGCCCGTCCGTCCCGGACCGGCATCGCGATCACCCGACCGCCACACCCTCTGCACATTCGTGCACAGCGGTTGCGCGTCTGTTCGGGACGTGGTGACGATAGCGGACAGGCAGGACCGAAGTCCCAGTCTGCGGGAGCGAACACGCCCGCGGCAGGATGAACGGCCGACAGATCGATCCGCGATGGAGTGGACGAAGCAATGAGGACCGCAGCACTCACCCCCCGCCTGCGCGACGACGCGCTGGCAGCCCTGCGAGCCACCACCGACGGCGGCCCCGAGCTCGACGTCCTGGTGATCGGGGGCGGCGTGACCGGCGCCGGCATCGCCCTCGACTCCGTGACCCGCGGCCTGTCCACCGCGGTGGTCGAGGCCCAGGACTGGGCGTCCGGCACGTCCAGCCGATCCAGCAAGCTGGTGCACGGTGGCCTGCGCTACCTGCAGATGCTCGACTTCCACCTGGTGCGCGAGGCGCTGACCGAGCGCGACCTGCTGATCAACTCGATCGCGCCGCACCTGGTCAAGCCGGTCTCGTTCCTGTACCCGCTCGAGCACCGCGTCTGGGAGCGGGCCTACGTCGGCGCCGGCGTCGCGCTGTACGACACGCTGGCCAGCGTCAACGGCCGCGACCGCGCCATGCCGATCCACCGGCACGTCACCCGCAAGGGCCTGGAGCGCCTGTTCCCCGACCTGCGGCACGACGCCGCGGTCGGCGCAGTCCAGTACTGGGACGGTGCCGTCGACGACGCCCGGCTGGTGGCCACCCTGATCCGCACCGCCGCGTCCTACGGTGCGCACGCCGCGTCCCGCACCCAGGTGGTCGGCCTGACCACCACGTCCGGCGGGGCGGTGACCGGTGCCGAGCTGCAGGACCTGGAGAGCGGCGAGCGGTTCACCGTCCGGGCCCGGCACGTGATCAACGCCACCGGCGTGTGGACCGAGCAGACCGAGGCGCTGGCCGGCACCGACGGCGGCCTGCGGGTGCTCGCGTCCAAGGGCGTCCACATCGTCGTGCCGCGGGACCGGATCGCCGGCAACGTCGGCCTGATCCTGCAGACCGAGAAGTCGGTGCTGTTCGTCATCCCGTGGTCCCGCTACTGGGTGATCGGCACCACCGACACCCCGTTCGAGCAGGAGCTCACCCACCCGGTCGCCACCAGCGCCGACATCGACTACGTGATCGAGCACGCGAACACCGTGCTGGCCCGGCCGATCACCCGCGAGGACATCATCGGCACCTGGGCCGGCCTGCGACCGCTGCTGCAGCCCGGCACCAAGGAGGGCACGTCGTCCGCCAAGGTGTCCCGCGAGCACACCGTCGCCTCCCCGACGCCAGGCCTGACCGTGATCGCCGGCGGCAAGCTCACCCCCTACCGGGTGATGGCCAAGGACGCCGTCGACTTCGCGATCGGCTCGCGCGCCACGTCCCTGCCGTCCCTGACCGACCGCATCCCGCTGGTCGGCGCCGAAGGGCTGGAGGTCCTGCAGCGCCAGGCCCGCGACATCGGCGGCCGGTACGGCTGGGACCGCGGCCGGATGGACCACCTGCTGCACCGGTACGGCTCGCTGCTCGGCGAGCTGCTCGAGCTGGTGGACGCCGACCCGAAGCTGGGCGAGCCGCTGGAGCACGCACCGGCCTACATCGGCGCGGAGGTCGTCTACGCGGTCACCCACGAGGGCGCGCTGCACCTGGACGACGTGCTGATGCACCGCACCCGGCTGAACTACGAGCAGGCGGACAAGGGGGTCGGCGCGCTGGACGAGATCGCCGACCTGATCGCCCCCCGCCTCAGCTGGGACACCGCGACCCGCGAGCGCGAGGTCGACTCCTACCGTGCCCGGGCCGAGGCCGAGCAGGCCGCCGCCCAGCAGCCCGACGACGCGAGCGCCCAGGCCGCCCGCGCCGCCGCTCCCGACCTGTCCCCGCTCGTCGAGCTGGAGACCGAGCCCGTGCTCACCGGCCACCCGGCCGGATCGAGCCCGCTGAGCCCTGCGGACAGCTAGCCCGTGGGTAGATGATCGACGCGTGACCCCGCGGTCCCCCGGCCGCACTCCGGTTCGCCGGAGCCTTCCAGACATCGACAACGACGTCCGTCCCCAGAAAGAGGTCGACAGTGGAGTCCATCTCGATCGGTGAGGTCTTCCTCTCCGAGTTCCTCGGCACCACCGTGCTCCTGCTCCTCGGCGCCGGTGTGGTGGCCAACGCGATCCTGCCCAAGACGAAGGGCTTCGGTGGCGGCTGGCTGATGATCAGCTTCGGCTGGGGCCTCGCGGTCTTCGCCGGCGTGTACGTCGCGTTCAACTCCGGCGCGCACCTGAACCCCGCGGTCACGCTGGGCATCTGGGCGGCGGGCAAGGACGAGTTCGCGACCGGGGTGCCGGTGACCTTCGGCAACCTGCTCGTCTATCTGTCCGCACAGCTGCTCGGCGCGATGGTCGGTGCCGTTCTCGCCTACCTGGCCTACAAGAAGCACTTCGACGAGGACGCGGACCCCGCGACCAAGCTCGGCGTCTTCTCCACCGGCCCGGCGCTGCGGTCGTACACCTGGAACTTCATCACTGAGGTCATCGCGACCTTCGTGCTGGTGTTCTGGGTCCTGATCAGCGGCAACACCCCGGCCGACATCGGCCCGATCGGCGTCGCCTTCGTGGTGCTGGCGATCGGCGCCTGCCTCGGCGGCCCGACCGGGTACGCCATCAACCCGGCTCGTGACCTCGGCCCCCGCATCGTGCACGCCCTGCTGCCGATCAAGGGCAAGGGCTCCTCGGACTGGAGCTACGCCTGGGTGCCGGTGGTCGGCCCCGCCGTCGGTGGCATCCTGGCCGGCCTGCTGGCCTCGGCCGTCGGCTGGCTCTGACCTGACGACCCCGGTCCGGGCGGCGCGTGCCGCCCGGACCGGGACGTCGGACCTGTCGCGGCACCGACGCCGCACCCCGGCACCACTGCCGACCCGCGCAGCGCGACGCACCGCCGCGCAGCACCACACCCGACGCACCCGCGGCCCCCGCCGCGCACCTGCGGCCCTGCGCCGCACCCGCCGCCCGCCACCTCACGTCCCGGGCGGACCCGCACTCGACACGAAGAAGGAAGTCTCATGTCCGAGCAGTTCGTCATGGCCATCGACCAGGGCACCACCTCGACCCGGGCGATCATCTTCGACCACGGCGGTCAGATCGTGGCCGTCGGCCAGACGGAGCACCAGCAGATCTTCCCGCGGGCCGGCTGGGTCGAGCACGACCCGATCGAGATCTGGACCAACACCCGCGAGGTCGTGGGCCTGGCCCTGTCCCGCGCGAACATGACCTACTCCGACATCATCGCGGTCGGCATCACCAACCAGCGCGAGACCGCGGTCGTGTGGGACCGCACCACCGGGCAGCCGGTGTACAACGCGATCGTCTGGCAGGACACCCGCACCCAGAAGATCTGTGACGACCTCGCGGCCCTCGGCGGCGGCGCGGACCGCTACAAGTCCCGGGTCGGGCTGCCGCTGGCCACCTACTTCTCCGGCCCGAAGATCCGCTGGATCCTCGACAACGTCGAGGGCGCACGCGAGAAGGCCGAGCGCGGCGACCTCGCCTTCGGCAACACCGACTCCTGGGTGCTGTGGAACATGACCGGCGGGGTCGACGGCGGCATCCACGTCACCGACGTCACCAACGCCTCGCGCACCCTGCTGATGAACGTCGACACCCTGACCTGGAACGAGGAGATCGCGGCCGAGATGGGCGTGCCGCTGAGCATGCTGCCGGAGATCCGCTCCTCCTCCGAGGTGTACGGGCACGGGCGCCAGGGCGGTCTGGTGCCGGGCGTGCCGATCGCCGGCATCCTCGGCGACCAGCAGGCGGCCACCTTCGGCCAGGCCTGCTTCGAGGTCGGCACCGCGAAGAACACCTACGGCACCGGCAACTTCATGCTGCTGAACACCGGCACCGAGCCGGTCTTCTCCAAGAACGGCCTGCTCACCACGGTCGCCTACAAGATCGGTGACAAGCCGCAGGTGTACGCGCTGGAGGGCTCGATCGCCGTCACCGGCTCGCTGGTGCAGTGGCTGCGGGACAACCTCGGCATGTTCGCCGACGCGCCCGACATCGAGTACCTGGCCAACAAGGTCGAGGACAACGGCGGCGCGTACTTCGTGCCGGCGTTCTCCGGGCTGTTCGCCCCGCACTGGCGCTCCGACGCCCGCGGCGCCCTGGTCGGCCTGACCCGGTACGTGAACCGCAACCACATCGCCCGCGCCGCGCTGGAGGCCACCGCCTTCCAGACCCGCGAGGTGCTGGACGCGATGAACGCCGACTCCGGCGTCGCCCTGACCGAGCTCAAGGTGGACGGCGGCATGACCGCCAACCAGCTGCTGATGCAGTTCCAGGCCGACATCCTGGACGTGCCCGTCGTCCGGCCGAAGGTCGCCGAGACCACCGCCCTGGGCGCCGCCTACGCCGCGGGCATCGCGGTCGGGTACTGGGAGGGCGAGCAGGACGTGATCGACAACTGGGCCGAGGACCGCCGGTGGACGCCGTCGATCGAGCCCGTCGAGCGCGACCGGCAGTACCGGCTGTGGAAGAAGGCCGTGACCAAGACCTTCGACTGGGTCGACGACGACGTGCGCTGACCCCGCGCACCACGACGGCGGCCCCGCCCCTCCCCCGGGAGGTGCGGGGCCGCCGTCGTCCGGTCAGGCCGCGGACAGCGCGGTGATGAAGAGGCGGGCGACGGTGAAGTAGATGATCAGGCCGGTGCCGTCCACGATCGTGGAGATCATCGGCCCGGACACCACGGCCGGATCGACCCGGAGCCGGCGCAGCACGAGCGGCAGCACCGAGGCGACCAGGGCGGTCCACAGCACGATGGCAGCGGCCGAGACGGCCACGGTCGCACCGACCTCGGGGCCGACCCCGAGGGTCCAGGCCCGCAGCCAGGCGGCGAGCGCCATGGTCACCGCGATCATCGCCCCGGTGGACAGCTCCTTGCGCAGCACCGCACCCACGTCGCGCAGCCGCACCTCGCCGGTGGCCATCGCACGGATCAGCGTGGTGGTGATCTGGGTGCCCGAGTTGCCGCCGGTGCCGATCAGCAGCGGCACGAAGAAGGTCAGCGCGACCACCGCCGACAGCTCGTCCTCGAAGGCCCGCAGCACCGACCCGGTGTACATCTCGGCCGCGAACAGCGCGAGCATCCAGCCGATCCGCTTGCGCCAGAGCCGCCACGGCGAGGCGCGCAGGTACGGCACGTCCAGCGGCTCGGCGCCGCCCTGGCGCGCGGCGTCCTCCGCGACCTCCTCCAGGTCGATGTCCGCGACGTCGTCGGCGGTGAGCACGCCGAGCAGCTGGCCGTCCGCGACGACCGGCAGGGCGGACAGCCGGTGGGTGTGCAGCAGGCGGGCGGCGTCCTCCTGGTCGGCCCGGGGGCCGACGGTGACCAGGTCGTCGCGCACCAGGTCGGAGACCCGGACGTCGGCCGGCACCAGCACGAGGTCCCGGAAGGTCAGCACGCCGAGGAGCATCGGCCCGGCCGTACCGTCCGGCCCGGAGCCGGCGGCGACCAGGTCCGTCACCGCCACCGGGCCGACGGGCGCGGTCGTGACGTAGATGTCCGCGGCGCCCGGCGCGCGCGGCTCGTCCCGGTGCGGGTCGGCGGCGGTCTGCGCCCGGACGGACTCCCGGGCCTCGGTGACCGTCATCGTCGGTCGCACGGTCAGCACCTCGGGCGTCATCCGCGCCGCCGCGCAGTCCTCCGGCCAGGCGAGCAGACCGCGGACCACGGCCGAGCGGGCAGCGGTCATGGCTGCCAGCACCCGGGCACGGTCGGTGTCCGGCAGGGCCCGCAGCACCTCGGCCGCCCGGTCCGCCTCCAGGCTGCCGACCAGACCCGCCGCGACGACGACCGGCACCACACCGAGCAGCTCGGCCGCCGGGTGCGCGGGCAGCGAGCCGAGCAGCGCGCGAGCCGATCCCGGGTCGAGCAGGCCGACGAGGGACCGGACCTGGGCGTCCGAGAGATCGGCGACCTGGTCGGCGCGCACCCGCGGGTCGGGGTTGGCGTCCAGCCAGCGGGTGACGGCGCGCGGTTCGCCGGCACGGACGACGTCGAACAGGTCGACGGCGAGGGTGCCGGTCGGCGAGGCGTCCGTGCGGCGGAGAGTGGTGCTGCGGGTCATGTCGCGCTCCTGACGTGCGGCCCGGGCCCGGCGCAGTCCCCTCCCTCGGCCGTGCGGCGCCGGCGCACGCACCGGGGCGACGGCCACGCACGCGCCAGCACGCACCAGGCCGGCAGCCACGCACGCACCGTGCCGAGGACGGCCGGGCACGGCCCGGCGGGGCACGCGCACCCGGACCGGTCGGACCGGGCCGGTCGCACGTGCCGCCGCGCCGAGGCGCTGCCGCCGGGCGCGACGCCGCGGGGCGGGCCGACGCGCGGCGTGGTGCCACGAGGACGTGCTGACGCGGCGGGCGACGGGGCGCCCGGGCCGGCACCCGCCCGACCCGCAGACGGTCACGGGCGGTCACGGGCCGACGCGCCGGACCGACGGGCGGCAGGTGCGCGGACGAGCAGAGGGGGGACCGCACCACGCCGGCGGGCGGGTGACGGTTCGAGACGCGTCGCACCGTGTGCGACGCCATCCGTCGACGCCGCGACGAGCGGTCCGCGCCCGGCGAGGTCCCTAGCGGGAGGTGGGCACGTGCAGCACGACGGGCGTCGACGGATGCCGACTACTTGCGGTGTCGTCCATCGCGTCCACCTCCTCGCGTCGTGCCGGTCGGCCCCGGACGGGGCCCCGCGCAAGGGTAGCCCCGGGCACGGAGGACGCCAACAGGTCGGAGGTCCCCCGCCGTGGACGTCGGTCGGACCCCGCCGCGGGCATCGGCCGCACCCCTCGGCGGACGACGTCAGGCCCGGGCGTCGCGGTCGGCCTTGTAGCCCTCCCACTCCTCGCGCAGCGTGCCGTAGAAGCCGAGCAGCCAGACCATGTAGTCGTGCATGTTCTGCACCCGCTCGTGCGCCCGACCGCTCGGCCGCATCTGCGCGAGGGCCGCCTCGGCCAGCGCCCGCTGGTGCTCCAGGTAGGCGTGCTCGTTCTCCAGGAACCCGCCCCAGACGTCGGCCTTCATCACGAAGTAGTGCGTCCGGTCGCCGGGGTGACGCACCCGCTGCACGAAGCCGATGTCCACCAGGCGACGGGTGTACGTGGACACCGAGCCGCGGCTGGCGCCGACCGCCGCGGCGATGGCCTCGGCGCTCACGCCCGCGGAGTCGTCCAGCAGCAGGTGGGCGACGATCCTGCCCTCGACACGGGACAGCGCCTGCCCGTGCCAGAACTCCGCGAACCGCTCGATGAACCACGAGCGGAACGCGCCGTCGTCGCCCGTCGTCGCAGGTTCGTCCACGGCGTCATCCTCCCAGAACCGCACCCGCCCACGTGCCCGTCCCGGCGCGACGGGCGGGCCGGCGGGCGTGCCGGTCAGCGGCCGCGGGCCTCGCGGGCGAGCGGCACGACCATCGGGGCGCCGACCTGGGGGTCGGGGACGATCTCGCAGGCGAGGCCGAACACCTCCTGCACCAGGGCGGCGGTGAGCACCTGCGCGGGCGGCCCCTCGGCGACGATCCGCCCGGCGTGCATCACCACCAGGTGCGTGGCGTACCGCGCGGCCTGGTTGAGGTCGTGCAGCACGGCCACGACCGTGCGCCCAGAGCGGTGCAGGTCCTGGCACAGGTCGAGCAGCTCGATCTGGTTCGCGATGTCCAGGAAGGTGGTCGGCTCGTCCAGCAGCACGTACCGGGTGTCCTGGGCGAGCACCAGCGCCAGCCAGACCCGCTGCCGCTGGCCGCCGGACAGCTCCGCGACCGGCCGGTCCGCGAGGTCGGCGACCCCGGTGGCCTCGAGGGCGCCCTGCACCACGTCCGCGTCCTCGGGCAGCCACTGCCGCAGCAGCGAGTGGTACGGGTGCCGCCCCCGCCCGACCAGGTCACGCACCCGGATCGAGTCCGGGGCCACCGGGGTCTGCGGCAGCAGCGCCAGGCGGCGTGCCACCTCCTTGGACCGGTAGGCGCCGATCGGCCGCCCGTCGAGCAGCACCTCGCCGGCCCGGGGCGTGAGCGTGCGGGACAGGGCCTTGAGCAGCGTCGACTTGCCGCAGCCGTTCGGACCGACGATCGCGGTGAGCTCGGCAGCCGGCACGGTCAGGCTCAGGTCGCGGGCGACGACCAGCCCGTCGTAGGCGAGGGTCAGGCCGCGGGCGGCCAGACCGCCGGTCTCCCGGTCGACCGGGCGGCTGCCGTCGCCGGGCGCTGCGGCCGGGCCGGGCAGCACGGCGGGGCCGGGCACCGGGATCCCGGGGGTCCTCGTCGAGTCGGTCACATCCGTCCCTTCGTCCACTCGCGCAGCAGCAGGTAGCCGAGGTAGGCGCCGCCGACCGCCCCGGTGAGTATCCCGACCGGCAGGCCGTCGGCCCACGGCGCCTGCTGCACCACGAGGTCGGCGAGCACCATGACCAGGGCCCCGGTCAGCGCGGCAGCCACCACACCGGCACCCGCCGACCCGGTGAGCCGCCGGGCGATCTGCGGTGCGGTCAGCGCGACGAACGCCACCGGGCCCGCGACGGTCACCGCGGCGGCGGCCGCGACGACGGAGACCACGATGGCGATCGCCCGGGTGCGGCGCGCCTGCCCGCCGAGCGAGTCGGCCAGCTCGTCGCCGAGCTCGATCAGCCGCAGCCGCTCGGACAGCGCCAGCGCGGCCGGCAGCACCACGAGCAGCGCGAGGCCGAGCAGGCGGACGTCGTCGGTGTCCACGGTGGCGATCGAGCCGGTCAGGTAGGCGCTGAGCTGGGTGGCCTGGTCCCGGAGCACCGTGGCGACGACATACTGGGTGACCGCCCCGGCCATCGCGGCCACCCCGATGCCCGCCACGATCACCCGACCCGGCGAGGAGAAGCCCGACCCGGTGGCGAGGTGCACCAGCACCATCGCGACCCCCGCCCCCGCGAGCGCCCCGACCGGCACGGGGACGACGCCCGGCCAGAGCAGGCTGGCCAGTGCGGCACCGGCGCCCGCCCCGGCGCCGAGCCCGATCACGTCCGGGCTGCCGAGCGGGTTGCGGGTGACGGTCTGGAACAGCGCGCCGGAGATGCCGAGGGCCGCCCCGACCTCGATCGCGACGACCAGCCGCGGCCCGCGCAGGCGCTGCAGGACGAAGGCGGCCGTGCCGTCCACGTCGCCGGCGAGCGCGGTCGGCAGGTCCGCGAGCGGGATGCCGAGCCGGCCCATGCTCAGCGTGGCGGCACCCGCGACGGCCGTGGCGAGCACCAGCACCGCGCACCACAGCACGGTGCGCCGGCGCACCGGCAGCGCGACCAGCCGCCCGATCCGCAGCCCGGGGGCAGGCCGGTCGGCGGCCGGCGCGGTCGGCACTGCCGTGGCCGCCGTCATGCGCCCACCCGGGCCCGGCGGACCGCGTGCAGCAGGAACGGCGCCCCGACGAACGCGGTCACCACCCCGACCATCAGCTCCTCCGGTCGGGCCACCACCCGGCCGACGATGTCCGCGGCGACCAGCAGCGTGCCGCCGATCACCACCGCGAACGGGATCTGCCAGCGGTGGTCGCTGCCGACGATCGAGCGCACCACGTGCGGCACCGCCAGCCCGACGAACGCCACCGGTCCGACCGCGGCGGTGGCCGCGGCGCTGAGCAGTGCCGCCGCGAGGATCCCGCCGCCGCGCACCAGCGCGGTCCGGGCGCCGAGGGCGGTGGCGGCGGCCTCGCCGAGCGCGAGCACGTTCAGGCCGGACGCCAGCACGCAGGCCAGCAGCAGCCCGACCACCACGAACGGGGCGACGTCCCGCAGCGTCGACAGGTCCCGCCCGGCCAGCGAGCCGACCACCCAGGACCGGTAGGAGTCGAACACCTCGGGCAGCCGGAGGGTGACGGCCTGGATGTACGAGCCGAGCACCGCGGTGACCACCGCACCGGTCAGCACCAGCGGCACCGCGCTGCCCTCGGTCCGCCGCCCGCCGACCAGGTAGACCGCCAGCACGGTGACCAGCGCCCCGGGCAGTGCGACCCACACCGTGGCGCGGCCGCCGCCGAACCCGAGGAACGCCGAGGCGGTGACCACGGCCGCCGCGGCACCCACGTTGACGCCAAGCAGGCCCGGATCGCCGAGCGGGTTGCGGGTGATGCCCTGCACCACCACGCCGGCGACCGCGAGCGCCGCGCCGATCACCACCCCGAGCAGGGTGCGCGGCACGCGGCTGTCCACCACGGTCCGCACGAACGGGTCGCCCTCCCCGGTCAGCGCCGCCAGCACGTCGGCCGGTGAGGTGACCCTGCTGCCCGCGACCAGCCCGACCAGGGCGACCAGCACCAGCAGCAGCGTGCAGCCGGCGAGCGCGAGCGCTCTGGCGCCCACCGCCCGCCGGGCACGCGCTGCGACCGGCCCCGCGGCGCGCGCGGGGCCGGTCGCAGCGGGCAGGTCAGCCGTCAACGCGGCTCAGCGCGTCGTCGATCAGGGCGGTGTACTCGTCGATCGACCACGGCACGGTGAGCGGGGTGATGATCGACGAGGCGGTGACGAACGACTGGTCGGACGGTGCCACCACGGAGTCGCGGGCGATCGCCGGGATCGACTGGTACAGCGGCTGGGCCAGCACCTCGGCACGCGACTCGTCGCTGGCGTAGAAGGTGAAGATCAGGTCGCTGCCGGACAGCTCGTCCGCGTTCTCCAGACCGATCAGGGCGGAGTCGGTGCCCTCGGTCTCCTCGAACGTGTCGACCACCGGGTCGACCGTGAGGCCGAGGCCGCGGACCATCGCCACGCGCTGCTCGTCCGGCAGGAAAACCCCGAGGCTGCCGAGGCCAGAGGTGTAGATGAACGAGAACGTCACGTCGGCGTACTCCGGGTGCGCGGCGGCCGCGTCGGCCCACTCCTGCTCGATCCCGTCGATCAGCTCCTGCCCCTCGTCGGCGTACCCGAGGGCGGTGGCGACCGTCTCGATCTGCTCGTCCCAGTCGATGCTCCAGGCCAGGTCGGGGTAGGCGACCGTCGGGGCGATGTCGGACAGCAGGTCGAACTGCTCCTGGGTGATCCCGGACCACGGCGCGAGGATCAGGTCGGGCTCGAGCTCCAGGATCGCGTCGATGTCCAGCTCGGTGTCGCCGGTGAACTGCACGGGCAGGTCGGCGCCCAGGTCCGTGACGGCCTCGTAGATCCACGGCAGGTAGCCGGTGTCGTCGGAGCCCCAGGAGTACTCCTCGATGCCGACCGGGACGACGCCGAGGGCGATCGCGGTCTCGGCGGAGCCCTGGCCGAGGGTGACCACCCGCTCGGGACGGCTCTCGATCACCGCGTCGCCGAGGGCGCTGGTGATCGTGACGGGCTCGAACGCGTCGTCGGCGGAGGCGCTGCCGGTGCCGGTGCCGGCGGTGCGGCCGGCGTCGTCGGCGGCGGAGCCGCAGCCGGCCAGGACGAGGGCGCCGGCGACGAGCGCGGCGGCCAGCGCGGCAGATCGACGCCGGGCCGGGACGCGCGACGCTCGCGCGAGGGTGCGGTGCATGAGGTGCCTTTCGGTGAGATCGAGGACGTACTGGCCCGTCCTGGGACGACCTGGCGGGCATCGGCCCGGCCAGGTGCTCGGTCGACCGGCGCCGGGTCACGGCGGGTCGCCTCGGGGTCCAGGTAAGCGTCGCCTCACCTTACTCGAACTTTCAATCGGAATGAAAGTTCCCTGTCGGACCGGACGTCGGCGGACCGGACGTCGGCGGACCTGGTGTCGGCGCACCGGTCGGCGGCGGAGCGGACGCCGGTGAGACCGATGGCGGCGTGCAGCAGCGCGCGCACAGCGGACGGCGCGAGCCGTCGCGACGGCCGACGGGCGTCGTGCACAGCCCACCGGCCACGGCCACCCGCTGTGGACGACGCCCGGCCCGGGGTGGACCCGCATAGGGTTGGGGCCGTGACGCAGGCATGGGACGACGAGTGGCCGCTGCCCGACGAGCCCCCGTACGACCCGGCCGAGGAGCCGCCGTACGAGCCGGAGGGCAGCCGGTCCGCGCCGGTGGACGGCGCCGCAGCGCCCGGTGCCGCACCCCGCCGCGGGGCGGCCGCACCGCCCCGGACCGCCCACGCCGTCACCACCGGCCGCCCCCCGCTCGACGTGCTGCGCGAGGTCTGGGGCTATGACGCGTTCCGCGGCGAGCAGGCGTCGATCATCGACACCGTGGTCGCGGGCGGCGACGCCCTGGTGCTGATGCCGACCGGTGGCGGCAAGTCGCTCTGCTACCAGGTGCCGGCGCTGGTCCGCGAGGGCACCGGCGTCGTGGTGTCCCCGCTGATCGCGCTGATGCAGGACCAGGTCGACGCGCTGTCCGCGCTGGGCGTGCGGGCCGGCTTCCTCAACTCCACCCAGGACCTCGGCCGGCGCCGCGACGTCGAGCGGGCGCTGCTGGCCGGCGAGCTCGACCTGCTGTACCTCGCACCGGAGCGGCTGCGGGTGCCGGAGACGCTGGCGCTGCTGGACCGGTGCCCGATCGCCCTGTTCGCGATCGACGAGGCGCACTGCGTGTCGCAGTGGGGGCACGACTTCCGCCCCGACTACCTCGGCCTGTCGGTGCTGCACGAGCGCTGGCCGGGAGTGCCGCGGATCGCCCTGACCGCGACCGCCACCGCCGCCACGCGGGACGAGATCGTGCAGCGGCTGGAGCTCGACGCCGCCCGCCGGTACGTGGCCTCCTTCGACCGGCCGAACATCCAGTACCGGATCGTGGCGAAGGCCAGCCCGCGCACCCAGCTGCTCGACCTGCTGCGCACCGAGCACGCCGGCGACTCCGGGATCGTGTACTGCCTGTCCCGGTCCTCGGTCGAGCAGACCGCCGAGCTCCTGTCCGCCCAGGGCATCCCCGCGCTGCCCTACCACGCCGGCCTGGACCGGGAGGTGCGGGCGCGCAACCAGGCCCGGTTCCTGCGGGAGGACGGCCTGGTGATGGTCGCGACCATCGCGTTCGGGATGGGGATCGACAAGCCGGACGTGCGGTTCGTGGCGCACCTCGACCTGCCGAAGTCCGTCGAGGGGTACTACCAGGAGACCGGTCGCGCCGGCCGGGACGGGCAGCCCTCCACCGCCTGGCTCGCCTACGGGTTGCAGGACGTCGTGCAGCAGCGGCGGATGATCGACACCTCCGAGGGCGACGCCGCGCACCGGCGGCGGCTGTCCGCGCACCTGGACGCGATGCTGGCGCTCTGCGAGACCGTGACCTGCCGCCGGGTGCAGCTGCTGGCGTACTTCGGGCAGGAGACGCAGCCGTGCGGCAACTGCGACACCTGCCTGACGCCGCCGGAGACCTGGGACGGCACGGTCCCCGTGCAGAAGCTGCTGTCCACCGTGGTCCGGCTGGAGCGCGAGCGCGGCCAGCACTACGGCGCCGGGCACCTGATCGACATCCTGATCGGCAAGCGCACCCCGCGGGTCGAGCAGCTCGGCCACGCGTCGCTCTCCGTGTTCGGCATCGGCAGCGACCTGACCGATGCGCAGTGGCGCGGCGTGGTCCGTCAGGTGCTCGCCCAGGGCCTGCTCGGCGTGGACGGCGACGGCTACGGCACGCTGCGGCTGACCGAGAGCAGCGCCGCGGTGCTGCGCGGCGACCGGCCCGTACCGCTGCGCCGGGAGGCCGCACGCGTTCGGTCGACCCGCTCGGCGGGCGGCGGCAGCCGCCGCGGCAGCACCCCGGCCGCCGAGCTGGACGACACGGCGGCAACGGTGTTCGAGCGGCTGCGGGCCTGGCGGGCCGGCGTCGCCAAGGAGCAGGGCGTGCCCGCCTACGTGGTGTTCCACGACGCGACGCTGCGCGAGATCGCCACCACCGGGCCGGCAGACCTGGACGCGCTGTCGGTGATCGGCGGGGTCGGCGCGACCAAGCTCGACCGGTACGGCCCCGGCGTGCTCGCCGCGGTCGCCGGCCGTCCCGCGCCGGAGCCCGGGTCCGCTGCCGACCCCGGTGCCGGCACCGTCCCCGAGCCGGAGCCGCAGGGCCTCGACGTCTGATGGGTGCCGTCCTCGCCGCACTGGGCACGATCGCCGTGGTGATCGGCGTCGGCTGGTTCGTCGGCCGGACGGGGGTGCTGGGCGAGGGCGCCCAACGTGTGCTCGCCGCGACCGCGTTCACGGTCGCGACACCTGCGCTGCTGATCGACACGCTCGGGCACGCGGACCTGCACCTGCTGGTGTCGCGGTCGGCGCTGGTGACGTTCGTGACCACCACGGTCGTCGCACTGGTCGCCGCGGCGGTGCTGCGGCTGGTGTGGCGGCGACCGGCCGCCGACGTGGTGGTGGGCGTGCTGTCCGCGTCCTACGTGAACGCCGGGAACATCGGCATCCCGCTGACCGCCTACCTGCTGGGCAGCATCGTGAGCGTGGTGCCGCCGACGCTGTTCCAGCAGCTGGTGCTGGGGCCGCTCGCGCTGGTGGTGCTGGACTCCCGCACCGGTCCGGCCCGGGACCCGGCCATCGCGGCACCCACCCGGCGGGCCGGGGTCGGCCGGACGATCGGTACCGCGCTCGGGCGCACGCTGCGCAACCCGGTGATCATCGGCGCCCTGACCGGGCTGACGCTCGCCGCCCTGCCGTGGTCACCGCCGGAGGTGGTGCTGGAGCCGTTCGCGCTGCTCGGCGACGCCGCGCCGCCGCTCGCGCTGCTGACCTTCGGCATGTCGCTGGCGGTGCCGCGGGTCCGGGGCGAGCAGGCGCCGCGCCGGGACCTGCTGCTGGTCGCGGTGCTGCGGTCCGTGGTGCACCCGGCGCTGGCGATCGCGCTGGGCACGCTGCTCGGGCTGACGGGTCCGGCGCTGCTGGCCGTCGCCGTGGTCTCCGCGCTGCCGACCGCGCAGAACGTGCTGGTCTATGCGATCCAGTACCGGCACGGCACCGCGCTGGCCCGGGACGCCGGGCTGGTGACGACGCTGCTCGCGGTGCCCGCCCTGCTGGTGATCGCGACCCTGCTCGGCTGAGCGCGGACGTCCGTCGGCGCCGTCCGCCTCAGCCGTCCGCGCCCGCCGTCGACCCCACGCCTGCCGCGCGGTCCGCCCGCGCGACCTCGGCGTCCAGCGCGGCCAGGTAGGCCGCCGGCGCCTCCCGGCGGATGTTGTGCCCCACGTGCGGCAGCGGGACGTGCGTCAGCAGCCCGTCCGGCGCGGCCCCGAGCAGCTCGACGGCCCGCTCCACCTGCGCGGGGCGGACCACGCAGCCGTGCGCCTCGCCGGCGGTGAGCAGCGTGACCGGGACCCGGAGCTCGGCGAGCGCCTCGACCCAGTCCCGCTCAGCCCACCGGTGCGGCACAGCGGCCAGCCGCGGGTCCAGCCCGGTCTCGGACTCCGCCCAGCCGAGGACCTCCGCGTCCGACCAGCCGGGCATGCTCTCGCGGCCGGCGGCGGCGATCTGCTCGACGCTCAGGTCCGCGACCCGCGCGATCTCGGTCACCAGCCACCCGGGCATCCCGTCGGCCTCGGTGCCGTCCCGCCACGCCGGGTCCTCCAGCACGAGGCCGGCGACCAGCCCAGGGTGCGCGAGCGCCAGCTGCTCCGCGGTGACGCCGCCCATCGAGTGCCCGACCACCAGCACCGGGCCGAGATCCAGGGCGGTCAGCGCCTCGGCGACGTCCTCGGCGAGGGCAGAGACCGTGAACGGCTCGTCCGGCAGCGGGGTGCCGCCGTGGCCGCGCGCGTCGAACGCCAGCACCCGGCGGGTGGCGGCGAGCCGGGGCAGCACCGTGGGCCAGCACGCCGCGGAGTCGGTCAGCCCGTGCAGCAGCACGACCGGCACACCCGCCGCATCGGGATCGCCCGGGCCGGACTCGATCCAGCGCACACCGCCGGGCGACGTCCCCCGGACCGTCCGGTCGGACGCGGCCGTGCGGGCGTCGGCCGTCACCGGCCGGTCCCGTCCACCGCGAAGGGCTCGATCGCCGCGATCTCCTCGGCGGTCAGCGGCGGCGCGGTCAGGGCGGCCACGTTGTCCTCCAGCTGCGCGACCGAGGACGCACCGATCACGGCCGAGGTGACCCGCGGGTCGCGCAGCACCCAGGTCAGCGCGAGCTGGGCGAGGGTCTGCCCACGCCCGGCCGCGATCTCGTGCAGCGCCCGCGCCCGCTCCAGGTAGGTGCCGCTGATCGCGTCGGCGGACAGGAACGTCCCCTGCGCCGCGCGCGAGCCCGCGGGCACCTCGCCGGACAGGTACCGCCCGGTGAGCAGCCCCTGCGCCAGCGGGGAGAACACGATCATCCCGATGCCGAGATCGCCGACCGCGTCCAGCAGGGTCTCGCTCTCCCCCTCGCCGACCCGCTCCACGTGCCGGTTGAACATCGAGTAGCTGGGCTGGTGGATCAGCAGCGGGGTGCCGAGGTCCGCCAGGACGCGTGCGGCCTCCCGGGTGCGGGACGGCGAGTAGTTGGAGATGCCGGCGTAGAGCGCCTTGCCGCTGGTCACGGCGGTGTGCAGCACGCCCATCGTCTCCTCCAGCGGCACGGACGGGTCCGGCCGGTGCGAGTAGAAGATGTCGACGTGGTCCAGGCCGAGCCGGCCGAGCGACTGGTCCAGCGAGGAGAGCAGGTACTTGCGGCTGCCGCCGTCGCCGTACGGGCCGGGCCACATGTCGTAGCCGGCCTTGGACGAGATCACCAGCTCGTCCCGGTACGGGCGCAGGTCCTGGGCGAGGTGCCGGCCGAAGTTCGCCTCGGCGGAGCCGTACGGCGGGCCGTAGTTGTTCGCGAGGTCGATGTGCGTGATGCCGAGGTCGAACGCCCGCCGGATCACGGCGCGCTGGGTCTCCATCGGGTTCACGTCGCCGAAGTTGTGCCACATGCCCAGCGACAGCGCGGGCAGGTCGAGCCCGCTGCGGCCGGCACGGCGGTAGGGCAGCTGGTCGTACCGGTCGTCGGCGGCACGGTACGGCGGGATGGTCGGCATCGACGCAGGTCCTCTCGGATCGGGTTCCGGGGACGATGATGTCACTTCCGGCCGGCCGGGATCGCGCCGCCGACCCGTTCGGCCCGCTGCCCGCTGCCCGGTGCCGTGCCGTCCGTCCGTCCGTCCGTCCGTCCGTCCGTCCGTCCCACGGTGAGAGGATCGCCGGGTGCTGCACGTCGTCTTCTTCGAACCGCGGATCCCCGGCAACACCGGCAACGCCATCCGGCTGGCCGCCGCGACCGGGGCGACCCTGCACCTGGTCGAGCCGCTCGGCTTCGAGATGGACGAGCCCCGGCTGCGGCGCGCCGGGCTGGACTACCACGACCTCGCGCACGTCGTGGTGCACCCGGACCTGGCTGCCACGATGACCGCGCTGGCCGGCTCGCGGGTGTTCGCGTTCACCACCCGCACCACGCAGCGGTACACCGATGTCGCCTACCGGGACGGCGACGCGCTGCTGTTCGGCCCGGAGCCGACCGGCCTGCCGCCCGAGGTGCTGGCCCACCCCGGTGTCACCGGGCAGCTGCGGATCCCCATGCTGCCGGGACGCCGGTCGCTGAACCTGACCAACGCCGCCTCGGCCGCGATGTACGAGGCGTGGCGGCAGCTCGGCTTCCCCGGCGGGGCCTGAGGGCGCGCAGACCCGCGTCCTCGCGGTCACGACGCTCCGACCACGGTGACCGTCCCGGGTGACGAGCGGCACACCCGCATTTCACCCCAGAACAAGTTGCCGAACGCAACTGTCGTGATAAGTTGCCTGCTGCAACCACAAGAGGTGATCCCGTGCCCGACGCACCCGCGTACCGCGTCCTGATCGACGCCATCTCCCACCTGGCCCGCGTGCAGCGCGAGGTCGGCACGGGGCTGGCCCGCGACCTGGACTGCTCGCGCACCTCGCTCGCGCTGCTCTGGATGCTGAACCGCCACGGCGACCTCGGCATCGGCGAGCTCGCCCAGCGTCTGCACGTCGACATCTCGGTCGCCAGCCGCCAGGCGACCGCCCTGGTCGAGTCCGGCTACGCCGAGCGCCGCATCCCGGTCGGGTCGGGGGTCGACCGCCGGGTCCGCCTGATCGGGCTGACCGACGCCGGCCGTGCGTTCACGGCACGCGCCCGGCACGAGCTCGACGAGCGCGCCGGCCGGCTGTTCGACGACTGGACCGCCGAGGAGCTGCGCAGCGCCGCGGCCGCCCTGGACCGGATCGCCGAGACCATCGCCCACCGCACGGGCGACCTCGCCGAGCTGCGCGCCTCCGTCACCCGGGCCGGCGAGCAGGCCGCCGAGCAGGCGATCGCCCGGACCGCCGCACCGGCCCCCGACCCGATCAGCCCCGGCGTCCTCGCCGGCGCACCGACCTGAGCCGGCGCCGGCCGGTACGGACCGGCCGGCGCCCCCTCCGCACCTCGGGGCACCGCCCCGACCACCCACCAGTCCGCCGACGGCGCCGGGCGCAGCACACCACCGAGAGCAGGACTTCACCATGACCAGCACCACCCGGGCCGAGAGCCCGGCACTCGCCGCGACGGCGGCCGGACGCGGATCCGCACCCATGACGCACCGACAGGTGATGGAGGCGCTCTCCGGAATCCTGCTCGGCATGTTCGTGTCGGTGCTCGCCACGAGCGTCGTGTCGAGCTCGCTGCCGCGGATCGTCAGCGACCTGAACGGCTCGCAGGCCTCCTACACCTGGGTCGTCGTCGCGACCCTGCTGACCACCACGATCACCACGCCGATCTGGGGCAAGCTGGCCGACCTGGTCGACCGCAAGCTGCTGATCCAGCTCGCGCTGGCGATCTCGGTGCTGTCCTCGGCCGCGGCCGGCTTCTCGCACACCGTCGGGACGCTGATCGGGATGCGTGCCGTGCAGGGCATCGGCGCCGGCGGTCTGACCGCGCTGGCCACCGTGCTGCTGGCGGACATCCTCAGCCCGCGCGAGCGTGGCCGGTACATGGGCCTGATGGGCGGCATCATGGGCATCGGCATGGTCGGTGGCCCGCTGCTCGGCGGCATCATCACCGACTCGCTGAGCTGGCGGTGGAACTTCTTCATCGGACTGCCGTTCGCGATCGCCGCGATCATCGTGCTGCAGCGCACGCTGCACCTGCCGCGGCTGGTCCGCAAGATCGTCTCGATCGACTACTGGGGCGCGGCGCTGATCTCGGTCGGCATCGCCTCCCTGCTGATCTGGGTCACCTTCGCCGGTGACAACTTCGACTGGATCTCCTGGCAGACCGCCGTGATGGTGCTCGGCGCACTGGCGGTGCTCGCGGTGGCCGTCGTGGTCGAGACCAAGGTCGCGGACCCGATCATCCCGATGCACCTGTTCAAGAACCGCACCCTGGTGTTCTCCGTGATCGCCTCGATCGCGGTCGGCGTGGCCATGTTCGGCACCTCGGTGTTCCTCAGCCAGTACATGCAGGTCGCCCGCGGCAAGACCCCGACCCAGTCCGGCCTGCTGACCATCCCGATGATCCTGGGCCTGTTCATCTCGTCCACCATCAGCGGGCGGCTGATCACCCGCTACGGCCGGTACAAGCGGTTCATGGTCGCCGGCGCGATCGCGCTGACCGTCGGCCTGGCCCTGATGGGCACGATCCGCTACGACACCAGCTTCGTGCTGGTCAGCCTGTACATGTTCGTGATGGGCTCCGGCCTGGGCATGCTGATGCAGAACCTGGTGCTGGCCGTCCAGAACACGCTGGACGTCGCCGAGGTCGGCTCCGGCACCGCGACGGTGGCGTTCTTCCGCAGCCTCGGCGGCGCGATCGGCGTCTCGGCGCTGGGCGCCGTGCTCGGCAGCCGGATCACCACCCTGATCACCGAGGGTCTGACCGCGATCGGCGTGGACGTCTCTGCGCTCGGCAGCAGCACCAGCTCGGTGCTGGACGTCTCCACGCTGCCGGAGCCGGTCAAGACCATCGTCGAGTCCGCCTACGGCGAGGGCATCGCGGACCTGTTCCTGATCGCCGCGCCGCTCGGGCTGGTGGCCCTGGTCGCGGTGCTGTTCCTCAAGGAGGTCCCGCTGGGGCAGCGCAGCGGTGTCGAGCAGCTGCTGGACCAGGAGCAGACCGACGGGTCCGTCGTGGCCGAGGCCGGCACCCCGGGCGCCCAGCAGGCGATCGGCCAGGAGGCCGAGGCCGAGCGGCCCGACGAAGCCGACCTCGGGGCCGGTGGGACCGTGCCGGCCGCCGGCGCCGCCCGAGGCTGACCGCACGACGTCGGCGCCCGACCGTCCCCGACGGCCGGGCGCCGACGTCGTCCACAATGGTCCGGTGGACACCGCACCCGACCCCTTGGCCCGGATCGAGTCCGAGCTCGGGCTGCTGCT
Source organism: Cellulomonas sp. (assembly GCA_036404115.1). Classification (GTDB taxonomy): domain Bacteria; phylum Actinomycetota; class Actinomycetes; order Actinomycetales; family Cellulomonadaceae; genus Cellulomonas. The sequence goes on along the minus strand of DASWPG010000047.1, from coordinate 29,379 downwards.
GCGCCGGGCCCGTGCGTCCGCCGAACGGCTGGCCCGCGAGGTGCATCCCGACCTCGAACCGTCCGCCTACCCGCTGCTGGTCCGGATCGAGCGCGAGCCGGACGTGCGCGCCTCCGAGCTCGCCGACCTGATCGGGGTCGGGCGCGGCACGATGTCCCGCCAGCTCGGCCGGCTGGAGCGGCTCGGGCTGATCGAGCGCCGGCCCGACCCGGACGACTCCCGCGGCCAGCTGATCCGGGTGACCACGCTCGGCGCGCAGCGGGTCGGGGTCGCCCGCCAGGCGCGGCGAGGCCTGCTCGGCCAAGCGCTGTCCGGCTGGGACGAGGCCGACCGGCTGCTGCTGGCCGACCAGCTCGCCCGGCTGAACCTGGAGCTCGGCGCGCTCGCGTCGGCACCCCGGTCCGCGCGGTGAGCCCGGCTCCCTCGACCTGGCCGGCGGGCGGCCCCGTCGGGCCGGAGCGGGTCAGCCCGCCCAGGTGAGCGCCCACGTGGTGCGGCGCCGGGCCACGCCCGCCACCGCGTCCACCCGCGAGCGCGACCAGCGCGGATCCATCGCCGAGAACAGCTCCGGCACCTGCCGGTCCGGCACCACGAGCGCGTCGTACGGCGAGGGCACCAGCACCTCCACCGGGCCGTGCACCGCGAGCACCCCGCGCACCGGCACCGGCGACCCGACCGCCGCGCGCAGCAGCGACCCCGCCCGCGCCGCGGTCAGCCGGACGTCGCGCAGATCCGCGATCCCCTGCCCGTCGGCGGACAGGTAGCGCCCGTCCAGCGTGAACCGCTCCGCACGCCCGGGGTGCGGGGCGCGCTCGGCGACGGCGTACGCGCCGGGCGGGCCGATCAGCAGGTGCGGCACCACGCTGCCCTGCCGGCCCACCGGGACGTCGTGCAGCACGTGCCAGCCGTCCAGCGCCAGCCGGTCCACCCGGTCGCACAGCGTCTCCGCCATGCCACGGGGCTCGCCGTCGGTCCGCGGGCTGACCAGGTCCTCGGCCAGGTGCCGGCCCCGCCGCCCGGAGCAGCCCGTGACCGACGGCGGCAGCGGCACGTCGTCGTACCGGGCCCGTCGGCCACGCAGGCGGGCCGGGACGGACCCGTCCTCCTCGTGCTCCGGCCCGGGCTCCGCGGTGGCCGGCAGCACCAGCTCGGGCAGGTCGGCGCGCAGGTAGGCCTGCACAGCCTGGCGGACGACAGCCTCGACCTGCGCGGCGGACCCGGACGTGCCGTCGCGAGCGCCCTCGACGTCCACCGCGCCGGTCACCAGGTCCACGCTGCCCAGCGGTGCCCCGTTCTCGGCCGTGACATACAACCGGTCGGCGCCATAGCGGCGCCACCGGCGAACGATCAGGGCCTGCTCCACATCCGGCGTATCGGCACGTGGCCGGGCCGACTTCACGTCCGACGACGGCTGTCCCCCGGTCGGCCTCACCCCGCGGTGGGATCGAAGGTCAGACTCACCGAGTTCATGCAGTAGCGGTCGCCGGTCGGCGTCTGCGGGGCGTCGTCGAACACGTGCCCGAGGTGGCTGCCGCACCGGGCGCACCGCACCTCGGTGCGCACCACGCCCAGGCTGCGGTCCTCGATCAGCTCCACCCGGTCGCCGGCCAGCGGCGAGAAGAAGCTCGGCCAGCCGCAGTGCGAGTCGAACTTGGTCTGCGAGCGGAACAGCTCGTTGCCGCAGGCGCGGCAGCGGTAGACGCCCTCGCGGTGCTCGTCCAGCAGCGCCCCGGTCCACGGCCGCTCGGTGGCCGCGAGCCGCAGCACCTGGAACTCGGCGGGGTTCAGCTCGACCCGCCACTGCGCGTCGTCCTTGGTGACCTGGTAGGTCTGCTGCTCGGTCATGGCGTGCTCCTCCCGTGCCCGGCGCCGCGGCCCTCGCGCCGCACCCACGCGCCGGGACGCCCCGACAGAACACTGCACCGGCACCGGCTGTTCCGCACGCCCGCGTCCCGACGCAGCGCTGCCCCGACGCCGAGCGGCGCCGGGGCAGCGAGCAGACGGGAGATCAGCCGCGCGGGGCCGCGGGGCGAGAGCGGCGGCGACCGCCACCGGCGCCGCCGGCGCCACCGGACCGCTGGCCACCGGCGCCGTGCTGGCCACCGGACCGCTGGCCGGAGCGCTGCCCGCCGCCGGAGTGGCCGGAGCCGCCCGCCGAGGACGGGCTGGACGGGTTGTCCCCGCCCGAGGTCCAGCGGACCGTCGAGCCACCGGCCGCCGGGGCCCCGGAGCCACCGCGGCCGCGCCGCCGGTCGCGACCGGCACCCGCACCGCTGCCGCCGGCCGCCGGGGCCGACCCGGCACCGCCCCGGCCACGACCGGCGCCCGCAGGCTGCCCGCCGCGCCGCGCGTCCGTGCCGCCCGCCGCGCCGCCGCCGGTCGGGCCGCCGGCCGCCGGCCCGCCGGCACCGGTCCGACCCCGGCCACGACCACCGGAGCGCGTGCCACCGCCGCCGCCAGCCCGGGCACCGCCGCGGGAGGCACCACCCACCACCGGGGCCGGGGCGGGCTCGACCAGCGCCGCGACCTCGCCGACCAGCGCCGCGACCACCGGCGACCCGGGCCCGACCCGCTGCGGGGTCACGGAGATCTTCGCCTTGCGGGTCAGGTCGCGGACGTCGCCGGCCTGCTCGGGCAGCTGGACGGTCACCACGTCGCCGCCGGAGCCGGCACGCGCGGTGCGCCCGGAGCGGTGCAGGTACGCCTTGTGCTCGGCCGGCGGGTCGACGTGCACGACCAGCTCGACGTCGTCCACGTGGATGCCACGGGCGGCGATGTCGGTGGCGACCAGCACCCTGACCTCGCCGGAGGTGAACGCGGCGAGGTTCCGCTCGCGGGCGCCCTGCCCGAGGTTGCCCTGCAGCTCCACGGCCGGGATGCCGTCCGCGGTCAGCTGCTTGGCGAGCTTCTTGGCCTGGTGCTTGGTGCGGGTGAACAGCACCCGGCGGCCGGTGCCGGAGGCGAGCTCGCGCACCACCTCGCGCTTGACGTCCGCGTCGGCGACCACGAGCAGGTGGTGCGTCATGGTGGAGACGGCGGCCGCGTCCGGGTCGACCGAGTGGGTCAGCGGGTTGCTCAGGTACCGCTTGACCAGCGTGTCCACCCCGTTGTCCAGCGTGGCGGAGAACAGCATCCGCTGGCCGACCTTCGGCGTGCGGTCCAGCAGCCGGCGCACGACCGGCAGGAACCCGAGGTCGGCCATGTGGTCCGCCTCGTCCAGCACGGTGATCTCGACCGCGTCCAGCGAGCACAGACCCTGGCGGATCAGGTCCTCCAGCCGGCCGGGGCAGGCGACCAGGATGTCGATCCCGGCGTTCAGCGCGCTGACCTGACGGCTCTGGGCGACGCCGCCGAAGATCGTGGTGCTGGTGAGGCCGTCCACCCGGGCCAGCGGCTCGATGGTCGCGTGGATCTGGGTGGCGAGCTCGCGGGTCGGTGCGAGCACCAGCGCCCGGGGGCGAGCCGGTGCGCGACGGGTGCGCGAGCCGGCCAGCCGCGCCACCATCGGCAGCGCGAACGCGAGGGTCTTGCCGGAGCCGGTGCGGCCACGGCCGAGCACGTCCCGGCCGGCGAGGGTGTCCGGCAGGGTGGCGGTCTGGATCGGGAACGGGTCGGTGATGCCGTTCGTGGCGAGCGAGGCCGCGAGGGCGGTCGGAACACCGAGGTCGGTAAAGCTGGGCATGTCGAAGGCGCCTTTCCGGCGTTGGAGGGTGCGTCCCCACCACGTGCGCGACGGCGACAGGCTCCCGGCGCCGGCGGCTCAGTCAGGCGAGCATCTGCTGGCGGCGCTGGGCGCCCTGCGTCCGCAGCACGTAGCGGAACAGCTCGTCCGTCTCCCGCGGGGAGGTCTCAGCGAACCGGCAGCCGTAGTGCGTCCCGGTGCGCGAAGGCTGGGCACGGACGACGACCGCCTGCAGCCAGAACGCGTCCGACAGCTCGGGGAAGACGAACCTCACCGTGCTACCGGGGGGCAGCACAGTGGTGCTCATCATACGCATCCCGTGCGCGGAGACGTCGAGCACGGTGAACCGGAGCGGGATCTCACCCTCCTGCGGCACCGCACCCGGGTCGGCGCGCGGCACGATCGGCTCCTGGGCATCGGTGACGACCGCGCCCTCGGGCAGGCCGTCCAGGAGCTGCGCGGCGTCCTCGTCCTCGCCCGCGCCGGCCGGCGCGGGCACGGCTGCCGGCGCGGGCACGGCTGCGGCGGGCGGGACGTGCGGCTGGTGCGGCGAGCCCTCGTGACCGGTCCACGGCACCCGGGCGAAGCCGGCGCACTCCACGGTGACCGAGACCCGCGCCACCGCACGCTTCTGCACGGTCGACAGCAGCTCGACGCCGTCGAACGCCGCGGTGTCCGCGGTCACCCGGGACACCCGGCCGACGTACACGCACTCCCCGCGGACCTCGTCCAGCACGCGCAGGTGCACGTCGGCGCCGTCGGCCAGCCCGCGGACGATCCCCTCGGTGCCCACCCACAGCACACCGTCCTCGAACGAGCGCACGTGGCCGCGCAGCACGACGGTGCCGTCGAGGTCGACGGTGCAGGGCGCGAGCTCGTGCATGGCGGGTGGTCCGTCCAGGGAGGGCGACCGCTCGGGCGTCCGCGCGGCATGGGAGGGGGCGGAGCGAGGGTACCGCTCGCCCGGGGCGCGGAACAGGTGCCGCACAGACGGCCATCACGCCAGCGGACAAACCACCATGAAACGCCGCAAGTCGGATGAAGCTGCCGTTTTCGTCGCGCCGCCCCTAGTCTCGGCGCAGGCGCTCCGCGACCCGCGGGACGACCCCCTCCTGCGAGCTCGCGAGGTCCCGCTGGCAACCGCCCGACGCCGCTGGCCCCTGACCCGGTACTTCGCCGTGGTCAGCGTCGTCGCCATGCTCATCCTGGGCGTGGCGCTGGTGCTGGTGACGGCCGACCTGATGTCCCGGCAGGCACAGTCCGACGGCATCGAGCTCGCCCAGTCCATCGAGGCCTACGCCAGCGCACCGGTGCCGGACGAGACGTTCACCGTCGGCGTGCTCGACCAGGCGGTCGCGAGCTCCGTCACCGAGCAGGTCTCCGGCTTCAGCGACCTGCAACGCCTGCGGCTGTGGACGGTGGACGGCACCCTGCTCTACGACTCCGAGCAGGACACCACCGGCTTCGCGGACGGCGACCGGCTGGACGCCGCGACCCGGCAGCGCCAGCCGGACGCCGAGGTGGTCACCGAGGTGCGCGGCGAGGAGTACGGCGGCTCCGAGAGCACGGTGCTGGACGTCTACGTGCCGATCGAGCACGACGGCACCGTGGTGGGCGCGGCCGAGGTGATCCTCGACTACTCCGGGCCGGCCCGGGCGGTGGCGGACGCGATCCGCACCGTGACGTTCGTGGTCGCCGGCGGCCTGCTGGTGCTCTGGCTGCTGCTGTTCCGCACGGTGCGGAACGCCTCGCGCCGGCTGCAGTCCTCCGCGCTGGAGAACGCCCGGCTCGCGCTGCTGGACTCCCTGACCGGCCTGCCGAACCGTCGGATGCTGGCCGACCGGCTGGCGCGGGCGATCCTGGAGTCGGACGAGACCGGCTCCATCGTCGGGCTGGCGCTGCTGGACGTCGACCGGTTCAAGGACATCAACGACTCCCTGGGCCACGACCGCGGCGACGAGCTGCTGGAGCAGGTGGCCGCCCGGCTGCGCGGCGCGCTGCGCGAGGACGACGTGGTCGCCCGGCTCGGCGGCGACGAGTTCGCGATCCTGCTGCCCGACGTGCGCTCGGTGGCGGACGCGGACGCCGCCGCCCGCCGGGTGCGCCAGCTCTTCGTGCCGCCGTTCATGCTCGGCGACCTGGCCCTGCACGTGGACACCTCGATCGGGGTGGCCTGCCTGCCCGACCACGCGAACGACGCGTCCTCGCTGATGCGGATGGCCGACGTCGCGATGTACACCGCCAAGACGCACCGGCTGGGCGTCTCGGTCTACTCCCCGGAGGAGGACGACTCCTCCCCCGCCCGGCTGGTGCTGCTCGGCGACCTGCACCGCGCGCTCAGCGTGACCGACGAGCTGGAGATGCACTACCAGCCGAAGATCGACCTGCGCACCGGCCGCACGGTCGGCCTGGAGGCGCTGATGCGCTGGCGGCACCCGATGCGCGGGATGCTGCCGCCTGACCTGTTCGTGCCGCTGGCCGAGCAGTCCGGCCTGATCCACGACCTGACCCGGTACGCCCTGAGCGCGTGCGTGGCCCAGCTCGCCCGGTGGCGCGAGGACGGCGACCCGGTGCCGGTCGCGGTGAACCTGTCGGCGCACGACGTCACCTCGCAGAGCGTGGTGGAGGTGATCGACGGGCTGCTGACCCGGTACGACGTGCCCGCCGAGCTGCTGGAGGTCGAGATCACCGAGACCGCCCTGGTGACCGACCCGTCCCGCGTGGTGCCGGTGCTGCAACGCCTCGGCGAGACCGGGGTGCGGGTGTCGATCGACGACTTCGGCATCGGCAACACCTCGATCTCCCAGCTCCGGGACCTGCCGGTGCACGGGCTCAAGATCGACCGGCTGTTCGTCGCGGACCTCGCGGCGACCGGCCGGCGGGGCTCCGAGGTGGTGGTCAAGGCGATGGTCGACCTGGCGCACTCCTTCGGGCTGCAGGTCGTCGCCGAGGGCGTCGAGGACGACCGGACGGCGGAGGCGCTGCGTCGGCTGACCGTGGACCAGGCGCAGGGCTACCTGTACTCCCCCGCGGTGCCCGCGGACCGGCTCCGGGACGAGGACCTGCCGCGTATCAGCGTGTCGCGACAGGTTGTCACACCCGTCACCCGAGAATCGGACACTTCACCTCAAGTACGTCACCCGTCTGACCGATAGCTTCCGATAAGACCCGGTTTCGACTCACCCGTGAGGACCATGTCGATGGATGAGCTGCTCCGCGAGATGATCACCCCGCCGCCCCCGCGGCGGGACCCGGCGCGCCGTCGTCGGCTGATCGGCACGGCCGCGATCCTCGGCATGGCGGGCCTCGGGCTGACCACCCTGGTGACCTCGGCCGTGTTCACCGACAACGACGACGCCGGTCGCACCGGGATCATCACCGGCACGGTGGACATCGAGGCCGGCGACGACGTGAGCGTCAGCCTGCCGTCCGGCAGCCTGGCCCCCGGCGACTCGGTGTACAGCCCGGTGACCGTGCAGAACGCCGGGTCGCTCGCGCTGGTGTACGACCTGTCCTACCAGGCCACCGACCGGGCGACGTCGTCCGGCGGCACGGTCCGGGCCCTGGCCGCGCAGATCGGGCTCGCGCTGTACTCCGTGGACTCCGAGTCCGCCTGCTCGGCCTCCGGGGTCGCCGGCAGCACCCCGCTGGCCACGCTCTCCTCGCTGAGCTCGGGCGAGATCGCCAGCGACCGGAGCCTGATCGCCGGCCGCGGCGAGACGCTCTGCCTGCAGGTGTCCCTGCCGATCGAGCTGGACACGGCGTTCCAGGACTCGGCGACCGACCTGCAGCTCACGTTCTCCGCGACCCAGGACAGCGACCCGCACCGGACCACCTCCTAGCGCCGGCGCCCGCACCACGATGAGCAGGAGGACGCCCCCGCCGGTCGAGCGTCGGGCCGCCCAGCCCGAGCGCACCCACCGTGCGGCCGGACCGTCCCGGGCCCGGCGCGCGCTGACCGCCGGGCTGTGGACCGTGATCGTGGCGTGCGGGCTCGCCTACGCGACGTCGCTCGCCGTGCCGCTGTGGTTCGAGCTGCACGGGCAGCGGCTGCTGATCGTCACCTCGGGCTCGATGTCCGGCTCCGAGGAGGGCGCCTTCGACGCCGGGGACGCCGTGGTGATGCGCCAGATCACCGACCCGTCCGAGCTCCGGGTCGGCCAGGTGGCCTCGTTCTGGGCGACCGGGTCGGACCAGCTGGTCACGCACCGGATCGTCGCGCTGCGCAGCCTGCCGGTGATGCAGCAGGACGACGCGACCGGCCGCATGGTGCCCACCGTCGACCCGGAGACCGGCGAGGTGGTCACCCGGCAGTACATCTTCACCAAGGGCGATGCGAACACCGACCCGGACCCGGACGCCACCCCGCTGTCCCAGGTGCGCGGCATCGTGCTGACCGTCTACCCGAAGTGGGGCTGGGCGCTGGACTGGGCCGGCTCCGCGCAGGGCCGGCTGCTGATGCTCGGGCCGCCGCTGGCCGCGCTGGCCGCCCTGGAGATCGTGGCGCTGGTCACCGAACGACGAGCGCGCGCGACGGCCGACGGGCGTCGGCGCTCCGAACGGGAGAAGCGCGACGATGCGCTCCTGCTCGGCTGACGAGGACGTCGCGGCGCAGGGGATGGGCCGGTGGGGCCGGCTGGTGCTCGGCATGGTGCTGGCCGCGGTGGCGGTCGGCGGCCCGCTGCTCGGCCTCGCGCTGGCCCGGACCAGCGCGCAGTTCGACAGCACCGACACCGTGACGATCACGATCGCGGTCGCGCCGGCCAGCACGTCGCCGTCCGGCGTGACGTCGCCCGACCCCTCGCCGTCGGGCACCTCGCCGTCGGGCACCGCGACGACCGCGCCCACGTCGGGCAGCAGCGCGACGGGCGACCCCACGGACGCAGGCACCGCGCCCGTTCCGTGGTCGGTGGCCGGTCAGCGATCCCTGACCTGGTAGCCGCGGCGGGCCGCGTCCCACGCCCCGAGCAGGTACTGCACGCCCAGCGCCCGGTCGTACAGGCCGTACCCGGGCCGCGGCGGGTTCGTGGTGTTCTCGTCCCAGAGGTGCCGGCCGTGGTCCGGGCGGATCCAGCCCTGGTACCCGGCCTCGGCGTACGCCTGCATGATCCCGACGGTGTCGATCGACCCCTCGCTCGCCCGGTGCGCGACCTCGACGAAGTCTCCGTCCGGGAGGTGCCGGATGTTGCGCACGTGCGAGAAGTGGATCCGGTCCATGAACGTGCGCACCGCGTCCACCGGGTCGGAGCCCGGGTTCGAGCCGAACGAGCCCAGGCACAGCGTCAGCCCGTGGTAGGGCGAGCCGTGCAGCGCGAGCACCCGCTCCAGGTCGGCCTTGCGCGAGACGACGCGCGGCCAGCCGAAGATGTCGAACGCCGGGTCGTCGGGGTGCACACCGAGACGGACGTCGAACTCCTCGCAGACCGGGATCACGGCGTCCAGGAAGTACCGGTAGTGCGCGTACACGTCCTCGCGGGTCACCCCGACGTACGCGGCCCGGACCTCCTGGAACGATGCCAGCCGCTCCGGCTCCCAGCCCGGCAGCGTCAGACCGCCGTCCGCCAGGCCCATCGAGGCGATCAGCGACTCGGGGGTCAAGGAGTCGACCACCGCCTTCTCGTAGAACAGCGCGGTGGAGCCGTCCGGCAGCGGATGGAACATCTCGGTGCGCAGCCAGTCGAACACCGGCATGAAGTTGTAGCAGACCACCCGGACGCCGGCCCGGCCGAGCCGCGCGATCGTGGTGCGGTAGTTCTCGATCGCCTGGTCCCGGCTGAGGCCCAGCACGTCCCGGCCGAGCTTGATCGACTCGTGCACGTTCACCGACTCCACGACCTGCGCGTCGAACGTGCGGGTGATCCCCCGAGCGCGGTGCGCGTCGGTCAGCTCGGTGATCGTGGCGATCTCGGCGGCGATCTCCGCCTCCTCCCAGACCTCCCCGGCCAGCTTGCGGTGCAGCGCCCACACGATCGTCTCGACGCCCGGGATCTGCCGGATCTGGTCCAGCGTCACGGTGTCGTTGCCCTCGCCGTACCAGCGGAAGCCCATCTTCATGTCGGTGTCTCCAGAGAACGTGTGCGGTCCGGTGCCGGCGGGACCGTCGCGCCCGCGCCGCCCCACGACCCGCCGACCCGCCACCCGCGTGGTCGGGCACGGCGCCTGCGGGCGACACCGGCCCTGCACCGACGCCGGCCCTGCACCGACGCCGCCCGGCCAGCGGCGGCACCGCTGCGGCCGAGCCGTGCCCAATGATATATACATGGCTTGTATGCATAAGTCCAGGACCGGGCGACCGGGAGGCGGTCCGGCGGCCGGGGCGGGCGGCACCCCGGCGGCGGGCTACTCCCAGACCGCCACGGAGCGGCGCGTCGGGCGCCCCGTGCTCGGGGCGAACAGCTCCGGGCTGCGCTCACGCACCCGCTCGATGTCGTCGAGCACGGCCCGCAGGTGCGCGCGCAGCAGCGGGACGGCCGCCTCGGCACCGTCGGCGAGCAGGGTGTCCAGCACGGCGGCGTGCTGCTCGACCAGCACGTCCGGGGTCTGGTTCTCCGCGAGCCCGAGCCGGCGCGCGCGGTCGAGGTGCGCCTTGGCCGCGACCACGGCCGCCCAGGCTCCCTCGTGGCCGGCCAGCCGGAGCAGCCCGTGGTGGAACTGCTCGTCCAGCCCGAAGAACTCGTCGTTGTCCCCGCACACCCGCTGCCGGTCGAGGTTCGCCGTGAGCTCGGCGAGCACCGCACGGTCCGGCTCCCGGGGCACGTCGGCCAGCGAGGCCAGCTCGACGGACTCCCGGACGAACTGGGAGTCGGCCACCCGGCGCAGGTCGACCCGGGTGACGAACGAGCCGACCTTGGGGAACACCTGCACCAGCCCGTCCTGGACCAGCATGATCAACGCCTCGCGCACCGGCGTCCGCGAGACGCCGAGCTCGGCGGCCAGCTCGTTCTCCGAGATCGGGCTGCCGGGGCGCAGCTCCAGGGAGACCACGCGGCGCCGCAGCTCGTCGTACACCGTGCGGCGGCTGCTCCCGGACGTCCCTGACATGGCTGCGATCCTACGAGCAGGGCACCACCCCGCACCGTCCGGTCAGCGGCGGCGCACCGGCCGGCGCCCCTTACACTCGTCGCGTCGCGGGTCGGCCCACGACGTCCCCGAGCGTGCACCGTCGGCAGCCTTCCCGGCCGCACGCCGAGCACGGAGGTACCCATGGATCTGCTCGTCGTCGGCGCCGGGCTGTTCGGCCTGACCATCGCCGAGCAGGCGGCCCGGGACGGTTTGCACGTCACGATCGTCGAGCGGCGCGACCACCTCGGCGGCAACGCGCACTCCGCGATCGACCCCGGCACCGGCATCGAGGTGCACCGGTACGGGTCGCACATCTTCCACACCTCCAACGAGCGCGTCTGGCAGTACGTCCGGCACTTCACCGCCTTCACCGGCTACCGGCACCGGGTGATGAGCACGCACGCCGGCACCGTCTACCCGCTGCCGATCAACCTCGGCACGCTGAACCAGTTCTTCGGCACCGCGATGGGTCCGGCCGCAGCCCGCGCGCTGGTCGCCGAGCAGGCCGCCGAGATCCGCGGCGACGAGGCCGACAACCTCGAGGACAAGGCGATCTCCCTGATCGGCCGCCCGCTGTACGAGGCGTTCATCCGCGGCTACACCCTCAAGCAGTGGCAGACCGACCCCCGCGAGCTGCCCGCCTCGGTGATCACCCGGCTGCCGGTGCGCTACACCTACGACACCCGATACTTCTCCGACACCTACGAGGGGCTGCCCGCCGACGGGTACCAGGCCTGGTTCGAGAAGATGGCCTCGCACCCCCGGATCGACGTCCGGCTCGGCACCGACTTCTTCGACGCCGGCCAGCCGCTGAGCAAGGCGTCGGCCCGCGGCCAGGTGCCGGTGGTCTACACCGGGCCGGTCGACCGGTACTTCGACCACGCAGCCGGTCCGCTGTCCTGGCGCACCCTGCGGCTGGAGACCGAGACGCTGCCGGTCCGCGACTTCCAGGGCACCGCGGTGATGAACTACGCCGACCTGGACGTCCCCTACACCCGGATCCACGAGTTCCGGCACTTCCACCCGGAGCGCGAGGACCGGTACGCCGACGACCGCACCGTCATCACGCGCGAGTACTCCCAGCCCGCCGACCCGACCGACGAGCCGTACTACCCGGTCGCGACCGCGCAGGACCGCGCCCGGCTGCGCCGCTACCGCGCGATGCAGGCCGACGAGCCGGGGGTGACCTTCGGCGGGCGGCTGGGCAGCTACCTGTACCTGGACATGCACATGGCGATCGCCTCGGCGCTGCAGGCCTGGGCGCAGGGAGACCTGCTCGCGACCGGGCCGGGCGGGCGGCGGGCCGGGGCGCGCAGCACGGTCTGAGCCGACGGGTCAGACCGTGCGCGGCCCGCCCGCGGCCCGGGGCCGGGCGGGGCACTCCGGCGGCACCGGCAGCAGGATCCGCAGGGTGAACCAGCCGCCGTCGGCGTGCACCGTCATCGTGCCGTCGTACTTCTCCGCCGTGTAACGGATGCTCTTCAGGCCGTACCCGTGCCGCGTGCGGTCGGCCCGCCGGGTGACGATCGCACCGTCCTCGATCCGCAGGTCACCGGAGAAGTGGTTCTCCAGCATGATCATCACGAAGTTGTTCTGCGCGAACACCGCCAGCCGGATCAGCCGCTCGTCCGGCTCGGCCACTTGCAGCACGCCGTCCACCGCGTTGTCCAGGGCGTTGCCGAACACCGCGGCGATGTCCATCGCCGACATGAAGTCCAGCAGGCTGCCGTCCACCACGCAGGTCAGGTCGATGCCGCGCTCGGCGCACTCCATCTGCTTGGTGGTCAGGATGACGTCCAGCACCGGGCTGCCGGTCTCGGACTTCGCCTCGTAGCCCCGGATGCTGGCCTCGAGCTCGTCCAGGTAGGACGCCTTCTTCTGCGGGTTCTCCTCGCCGCGGATCACCCCGATCTGGTGCTTGAGGTCGTGGTACTTGCGGTTCACCACCTCGATGCTGCGCTTGGACTGCAGGTACTGGTCGTGCTGGCTGCGCAGGATCGAGTCGATCGCCTTCAGCTCGGCGTTCGCCTGGTTCTGCATCCGCTGGCCGAGCTGGGCGTACAGCGCCACGAACCCGCACAGGTCCACCAGGGTGCGGATGTAGAAGATCTCCATCCCCAGCCGGCCCGAGAACGGCGTGTTCGAGTTCAGGAAGCTGATGTTGCTCATGAAGAACGTCACGAGCGCGATCGACACCGCCGAGGCCAGCTCCCGCAGGGTCACGTCCAGCGGCTGCGCACGCCGGAAGTGCCGCATCTCCAGCAGGAGCGCACCGGTGAACGCCGCCCCGTACATCACCACGAAGAACAGCACCTGCACCGGCAGCGGCGCCGGGTCGTCCCGCAGGAACAGGAAGCAGTGGATCTGCCAGTGCAGCGCCGCCACCAGCTCCGCCAGCACCAGCGCGCGGGCCGCGATGTACCCCGCGTCCCGCACCGACACCCGCGCGGCGGACAGGATGAACGCGAGCATCGACAGCGCCGAGACCGCCATGCCCGGCGCCCACAGCTTCAGCGGCAGGTGGCCGGACAGCTCCTGCACCCCCACCAGCAGCGCGAGCGCCGCGACCGCCAGCCCCACGAACCGCGCCGTCCCCGTGCGGCGGCGCAGCAGCAGCAGGTAGACCATGCAGGCGCCCCACTCGGCGATGCCGGTGAGGAACCGGGGGATGTCCGGCAGCGTCTCGGTGATCATGCGTGCTGCGCACCCATGTAGTCCGTCAGCGCCGCCAGGAACCCCTTCTTGCGCGGCCGGCTGATCAGCAGGTCGTGGCCCCCGACCATCAGCGCGCTGCTCTGCTGCACCGCGAGCACGTGCCGCAGGTTCACCAGGTAGCCGCTGTTGCACCGGAAGAAGTGCTTGCCCGCGAGCTCGGCCTCCATCTGCTTCAGCGGAGCCACCACCGAGTACCGCCCGTCCACCGTGTGCACCACCACGCGGTGCTTCACGCTCTCCAGGAACACGATCTGCGCGGTGTCCACCCGTACCAGCCCGCCCTCGACCGCGAGGAGCAGATAGTCCACCGTGCGGCGGCGCAGCCGCTCCAGCGAACGCTTGATCTCCTGCGAGAACGCGAAGTACGGCACCGGCTTGAGCACGTAGCTCAACGCGTCCACCTCGTAGCCGCGGATCGCGAACTGCGCCATGTTCGTGATGAACACGATGATCACGTCCCGGTCGACCTGCCGGATGTGCTCGGCGGCCGTGAAGCCGTCCATCTCCGCCATCTCGATGTCGAGCAGCAGGATGTCGAAGTCCGGCCGGTAGCCGGCCACCACCCGTGCGCCGTCCGAGAAGACCGACACCTCGAAGGACTCGTCGTGCTCCTGCTCGTACCGGCGCAGGTAGCCGACCAGCAGCTGGGAGCTGGCCGGGTCGTCCTCGACGATGCCGATCCTGATCACATGACTTCTCCGTGCCGGGCGCCCCTCGGCGCGGCGGGTCCGGTTACCGAGACGCGGCTCCTCGATCGTGGGCCGCACGCCGGGACGGACACCGTCGGCCCCGGATCGCGGTGGCCATGATACCCATCAGGAGCGGGCGCCCCGGGGCACGCACCTCGACCCGGAACGGCGGCGCCCTCAGCGACGAGCAGCGGTCCCGTCCACCGCCCGCACCACCGCGGCCGCCAGGTCGTCGGGCCGGCTGTACTGCGGCCAGTGCCCGGTCGGCAGCTCCACCACCGCCACGTCCCGCACCCGGGCCAGCTCCGCCACGTACGGGTGCCCCTGCGCCATCAGGTCCCGCAGCACCGCCTCCGGCATCGTCGAGGAGATCACCGTGACCGGCACCTCGAACCGGCGCTCGTCGTGCAGGCGCTGCGGCCCGGCGGCGACCAGCGGCGGCACCGGCAGCGACCGCGCGCGCAGGTCCTCCCACAGCGCCGCGGGCACCCCCGCGAGCTCCACCTCCTCGAACACCGACCGGTCCGGCATCGGCACCACCCCGTCCACCACCGGCAGGGCCGCGTTGACCACGCCGCCCTCGCCGAGCGGCCCGCTGTCCACGTACACCACCCGGGACAGCCGGTCCGGGCGCGCGTCCGCCACCGCGTGCGCCACCGCACCACCACCCGAGTGCCCGACCACCACCACCGGACCGGCCAGCGCGTCGACCAGCGCCACGACCGCCGCCGCCTGGTCCGCCAGGGTGATCCCGGCGGCGTCCTCGCGCGGCGCGCCGGCCCCCAGCGGGGTCACCGGGTGCGGCCGGTGCCCCGCGGCGGCCAGCGCCGCGGTGACGGGCGCCCACGACGACGCGTCGAGCCAGAAGCCGGGGATCAGGATGACGTCCATCCGCCGACCCTAGGGGCCGCCACCCACACACACCCGGCGGCGCACCCGCCCGCCGGCCCAACGGCCCGCCCCGCCCACCCGCCCGCCCGCCGTCAGTGCCCACGAGACGCGTCCGCTGCGTACTCCATGCGTGCGCACCTGGCGCGTCGAGTGCTCACCCGTGCCGGCGCACCAGGGGCGCACAACGGCGGCAGGGGTGGGGGTGCGGGGTGCGGCGGGTGACGGCGGGGCGGGACGAGGCGGTACCTTCGACAGCGTCGCTCCGGGGACGGCGGTCGCCGCGCACCCGGGACGGCACGGGTGCCGTGCTGGCGTGCTCCACGTCCGGGGCCGTCGCGCACCCGGGCCTCTAGCTCAACTGGCAGAGCAGCGGACTTTTAATCCGCGGGTTGTGGGTTCGATCCCCACGGGGCCCACACGAGTTCGTCGATGCTCACACCGAGGATCGTCGCGGCAGCCGCGAGATCGCGGGCGGTCCAGGTCACCACGCCACGCAGCTTGCGGCCGAGGACCGACTGCGTCAGCCCCATCCGCGGCGCCATCGCCGTCTGCGTGATCCGCTTGTCCCACATCAGCGCGTGAACCCGCCGCCCGATCTCGCAGTCGAGATCACGCGTGGCCATCGCATCCGCCGCCGCCTCCGTCATGCGCGCCAATCTAGGTCAGACGCGACACGACTGTCCAGCCGCTTGACGTGTTAGTCGCATGACGTCTAGCGTGACGCTGCATGACCAGTCGTGATACGTCTACTACGTCGCTTCGCGATGCTGAGTGGCTCTCCACCCAGGAGGCAGCAGCCGCGCTCCCTCGCGTCACCGTCCGCACGCTCCAACGGTGGGCCGCGGGCGGCAAGGTCCCGTTCGCGACCCTCCCCTCGGGACATCGTCGCTTCCGGCGGACCGACATCGAATCGCTGCTCAGACTGACGAGGAGCCGACCGTGATGTCTTCAGGAGGCTTGCTTCTCGAACCACCAGTCATCGAGCTCAGTCATGGCAGACAGCGGGATCACCTGCTGCCAGGGAGTTCCGACGAGCAGATCCCGGCCCTCACGCGGGCGCAGATCCGGTCCGGCACAGCCGGTGAACAACGTGGTGCCTACAAGGTCGAGCCAACCGAGAACGACCAGGCACGCCCCGCAGTAGGGCGTCACCGCTCGCTGCGCCGGGTTCAGCCTGACCAGGGGCCCGTCGTAGAAACACAAGTTCCTCCCTTCCGCGGTACTCCAATGAACGCGCACGGGACGAGGAGCGTGTGCCATGCGGTCACCGTATCGGTGCCAGACGAGAGCACGCGCTCATGAGCGTAGAAGCGCTCGCCCAGCCTGGAGACGAACGCCCCGACCTGTGTCAGGAGGACTCCAGCCCCGGCCTCACCCTCGAAACCGCACGTGTGCTCACCGCACGAATCAGAGATACGGCCGTCAGGGCGCTGGACGCGATCGCCGAGGTTCAGGAGGCGATCAACCTCGCTTACTCGCATCGTGCCTGGGCTGCAATGGGGTACGGCTCATGGGACGCCTACTGCGCGGCGGAGTTCTCGGAGACCCGCCTGTGGACTTCTGTCGAGGACCGTCATGAGCGCACGGTGGCGCTGCGCAACGCTGGCCTCTCGCAGCGGGCAATCGCCGCTGTACTCGGCGTCGACCACCGCACAGTGGGTCGGGACCTCGAAGCCACTGCGTCATCAACTGGGGCAGATTCCCCAGTTGATGACGGCTCGGTCGAACTGGCTGGCATCGACGGCCGTGTGCGCCCGTCGTCTCGGCCGTCGTCGGCGCAGGTGCTCGAACGACAGGTGCAGGTCGTGCACCTGCGTGGGGAGGGCCTGACCCAGACGCAGATCGCTGATCGGCTCGGGGTCTCCCAGGCGACGGTCTCGGCGGACGAGACGACGATGACGAGCACGCTCGCGCTCGCCGGTCCGGCGGCGGAGGAGGCCGTCGAGCTGGCGGTCTCGGACGCGGACATGGACGTCACGACCCTGGCCGAGGTGCTGGGTGTGGAGCTGGCGGTGAGCACGACCCCGCAGGCGCACCTGGAGGTGTCGGGCAAGGCGGCGGCGCGGGACCTGGCGAGCGCGGTGGGGTACCTGCGAGATCAAGTCGTGTTCACCGACGCCTGGGTGCGCTACCCGAAGACCGCGGCCCGGGTCAGCTCGCTGCTGACGGTCCCGGTCGCGGAGGCGGTCGCGGCCGGGGCAGCGGTGCTGGGGCGGCTCGACATGTCCGAGGTCACCGGTCCGGACAGGGTCCGTGCGATCGAGGCGGTGAGCCGGGCCCGAACGGTGCTGGCGGGCGTGGTGGTGCCCGGCCCTGACACGCCGATGCCCCGCCTGTGAGGGGCGGGGCATCGAACGACCTGGCGGACCCATAGCAGTGGGCCGCGCCCGATGGAGATACATAGTGGAGGTAGTAGTGGATCACGAAGTGCTGGACGGGGCAAGGCCGGGCACCGGCGGGTGCCGGTTGCCGGAGCAGACGCTGCGGGTGCTGGAGCTGCTGGCCGAGGGCGTGAGCAGACAGACCACGGCACGTCGTCTCGGGCTGTCCTACAGCCGGGTGATGGCGGTGGCGGCCACTCATGGTTGGCCGGATCGCGGTGCGCTCGTGCGTGCTGCCCGCACGGGCCGGGCCGGGCTGCCGGTGGCGCGCGAGCTGCGCAGCATCGAGGAGCTGGTGCGCTGGGCCGAGGACAGCGGGATCGATGCGGTGGCCGCCGATGCCCGTCGGGTGCGGGTGAGCGTCGAGCGGCTGCGCCGGCGGATCGAGCGCCTGTACGCGACGGCCGCGCGGCCCTCGGGCCGGTCGCGGTCCGGCGGCGCAGCTCGGCGCCGGCCGGTGGCCACGGTGGTCGGGTCGTGAGGGCGGTGATGCGCCCGCCCGGGCTGTCCCGCCGGGAGGCGGCGGCTCTGCTGGGCGCGTTCGAGGACGCTCCGGTGTCGTTGGCGATGCTGCTCGGCGAGGACCTGGACGAGCAGGCCGGGACCCGGCTGATGGTGCGCGAGATCGCCGGTGCCCTCGCCGTGGACGGTTCCCGGGGCGCGGGGGCACCGGTCGTGGCAGCGGACGGGGCGCTGGTGTGCGTGCCGTGGCGCCGGATCGAGGAGCACCGGGCGTGGCTGTCGGCCTCGACCCGCCGTCGGCTCGTCGACCTCGCTGCGGCGGAGATCGCTCACCGCCAGCGCCGGCCGTGCTGGCAGGTCCCCGACGGGATCAGGATCGACGAGAGAGCGGCTCTGCCTGCGGCGGACCGCCGGCGGTTCGCGCAGGCGTACGAGCGGTTCTGCTGCCAGCAGCTGCGTCCGTGGGAGCAGCGCTGCCATCTGCTGCGTGAACGCGTGCGGACCGCTGTGACCGAGGCGTTGGCCGCCGTCGGACAGCCCGACCTGCTCGACGTGCTGGACGACGACTGCGCCGGCGAGAGCGCCTGCTCCGGCCCTTCACGGCTGGACGGGGGCACGCGGTGAGCGTCGAGTCGATCGCTCTGGTCCTCAACCATTCCCGGGCGCGCGGCACCGCCAAGCTCGTGCTGCTCGGGATCGCCAACCACGACGGTGACGGCGGCTCCTGGCCGACCATCGCGACCCTGGCCCGCTACGCCGGGGGCGTCGACGAGCGCACCGTGCGCCGTTCGATCGGCGAGCTCGAGGCGCTCGGGGAGATCGTCGTGCACGTCAACGGCGGCGGTGGTCGTTCGACCCGCAACGACCAGCGCCCGAACCTCTACGAGCTGCTCGTGCACTGCCCCGAGGGGTGCGACCGCACCCACCACCACCGGGTCCGTCCGCCTGTGGACAACGTCGAGAACGGGGGGACGCAGATGTCCGCCCGTCGGGGCGACGGGGGGACACCGGTGTCCGAACGGGGGGACACCAGTGTCCGGAACGGGGGGACGCCAGTGTCCGCCGAACCATCCAAGAACCATCCTTCAACCGGGGTGGGGGTCACCTACGGACGTCAGTCACCGGTCGGCGCGCTCGAACCTGTGGATAACCCCACCCCCGGCAGGGACCTCGGAGGCCGGCAGCCGGTGACGCCGATGCCCGCCCGTGCCGACCGGTGCGGGGCGCACCAGCTCGACGGCTACCCGCCGCCGTGCCTGGGGTGCAAGCGAGCCCGCGAGAACGCCGAGGCGGCGGCCCGCGCGGACCTGCGGACCGAGGCCGAACGGGCCCGCCTCGCACGTCTCGCCGCGGTCCGGGGCGCCCAGGAAGCGATCGCCCGGTGCGCCATGTGCGACGAGGAGGGCTACCGGCACGCCGGCCGGGCCGTGCGCGTGTGCGACCACGACCCGCACCAGGCCGACGTCAACCGGCGCGGGGTCCAGGCCGTCAAGAGCGCGCTGGCCGCGCACACCGCCCCCGACGGACCCGGCCCGGACCGAGCCGGGAGTCCGCAGGCAGGAGCGCACGACCGAGAGGACCAGGAACGATGACGCAGGACCGCCAGGACCCGGCGAGCACGATCACGGCACGGCCCGGCAGCAGCGCAACCGTGCAGGAGCCCGCAGGCCGACCCCCGAGGCAGGGGTTCGCCGCCGCGCTGTGGCCGGGGCTGTGGCTGGCCGGGATGCTCGCGGTGCTCGCGTTCGCGGTCAGCTTCGTGGCGCTGCGGGCCGTGGGGCTCTCCATCGGGATCGGGGAGCAGATCGCCTGGATGTTCCCGGTCATCATCGACGGGTTCATCGTCCTGGCGACCTGGGCCGTGTGGCGGTTCAAGGCCCAAGGCCTGCGCGCGAGCTGGTACCCCTCGCTCGCGCTGGTCGCGTTCAGCGCGGTCTCGCTGACCGGCAACGCGCTGCACGCCCACCCGGTCGAGACCGGCGGGCTGCTGCTGACCCGGTGGGCGGCCGCGGCGTTCTCGACCGTCCCGCCGCTCGCGCTGCTGGCCGCCAGCCACATGCTCGTCATGATCGTCACCCACCGCACCGACCACGACAGGCCGGCCACCGTCGGGCGAACGGTCACCGGCACGCCCGTCGAGCGGCCGGCCGGACCGGTCACCGCCACCGTCCAGACGTCGGACGCTCACGCACCGGCCACCCCGGTCACGACCGACCGCCCGACAACCGCTCGACCGTCGGGCGCCGATCACCGGCCGATCACCGTGACCGACGGGCGGCCGACGCTCAGCGGTCAGCCCGTCGCCCGGCCGGCGCCCACGACGGCGACCGGCTCCCCCACCGCTCGCCCCGGCCGGCCGGCGGTCAGGGCCGGCGACGGCGACCTGGTCCGGTGGGTGAGCGCCCGGGTCTCGGCCGGTCAGGCGGTGAGCGGCCCGCAGGCGGTGGCCGCCGGGGTGGTCGCCTCGGAGTCGACCGCCCGGCGCCGCCTGCACCAGCTGCGCCTGGACCGACCCGAGCTGTTCGCACCCGGGACGGCACAGGGCGGAGCGGTCGCGCCCGAACCGGCCGGTGCGCTCGGCGCTCCCGTGCTGAGCCTGGTGGGTGAGGCCCGGTGAGCGGCCTCGGCACGGGACCTCGGGGCGCCGGGTCGGCGCCGTGGGCCGGCGCCGCGCCGGTCGGCCTCGGCGAGGGCGCGCGGATGATCGACCCGACCTGGGGCGAGCTGTCCGGCGCGGTCGCCGAGCAGGAGCCGATGGTGCGCAGGATGATCGCGGCGTGCGGGCGCGGCGGTGACCTGGACCTGGTGCTCGGGCTGGTGCTGTCGACCGCGTGGCTCAAGCTCGACTCCTGGCGGGCGATGACCCCGCGCCCCGCGCTCGGGGCGTGGGTGCACGGCGTCGCGGTGCGCTCGGTCGCCGAGTGGCGCCGGCGCGACATGACCAAGCGCGGCGGTGCAGGTGGACGGGTACAGGAGGTCGCCGTCGACATCGCGGACCTGCCGGTCGAGGCGATCCCGACGCCCGACACCGACTCCGGGGAGGTCGACGAGCAGATGGCCGCGCTGTCGGCCGCGCTGCGGGTCCTGCACACCGCGGTCGTCGCGCGCCCCGGTGGCACCTCGGCCTGGCGGCGACTGGTGTGCGAGGCGATGCAGGAACGCCGCGGCGAGGTGCTGCGCGACGAGCTGCGGGTGTTCCTCGACGGTGCGAGCACCGACCCGGCCGGTGCGGTCCTGGGCCCGCGGCTGCGGCGCATCGTCATCGGGGCGCCCGCCCAGGACGGCCCCGGGACGAGTAGGTCGTGAACGACGAGCTGGTGGTGCGCTGATGGCCGCGCCCGTGGTGGCCGCCGGCGCCAAGGCGGTCGGCGGCCGGAGCGCCGCCGCCAAGGCCGGTGGGCGCGGCCCGGGCCGGCTCGTCGGTGCCGGTGGCGGGAGCGGCGACGGTGGTGGCAAGCGCCGACGGCGACGGCGGGCAGCGGTCACGGTGGTCGCGGCCGTGATGGCGCTGGTCTCGGTGTTCCTCGCCCCGCTGGTCGCCCTGGTGGTGCTGCTCGGTGGGGCGTTCTCCCTGCACCTGGACACCGAGATCGACCTGTCCGGCCTGTCGAACGTCCCGGCCGACATGATCGAGTGGGTGCGTCAGGCCGGCGAGCAGTGCCCGCAGGTCCCGTCCTCGCTGATCGCCGGACAGATCGACGTGGAGTCCTCCTGGAACCCCGAAGCGGTCTCGACCACGGGCGCCCAGGGGCTCGCGCAGTTCATGCCGGCCACGTGGGACGAGTGGGGCATCGACGCCGACGGCGACGGAGCTGCGGACCCGTTCACCGCGGCCGACGCGATCATGACCCAGGCCGCCTACCTGTGCGACCTGGTCGCCCGCGCCGCGCAGCTGCCGGACGCCACCGGCGAGGGCGAGACGATGACGCTGGCCCTGATGGCCTACAGCACCGGCTGGGGTCGCATCAGCACGGGAGAACGACCCCAGGCCGGCGTGCAGTACGCGGAGACGGTGCTCGCCGCGTCGATCCTGTACCTGTGGCTGGAGCTCGGCGCCGACGACCAGTCCACGGCAGCGAGCGGGTCCGCAGTGGTCGACGCGGCGATGCAGTGGGTGGGCTACCCCTACGTGTGGGGCGGCGGCGGGACCACCGGACCGTCCGGGACCGGCTCGGACGGGCGCGGCCCGGGCTTCGACTGCTCCGGGCTCGTGCAGTACGCCCTGTTCCACGGCGCCGGGGTGTCGGTGACCCACCTGGCCGACTCCCAGGCCCGCGACACCCAGGGCACCGTCATCGCGCGGGACTTCTCGGAGATGCAGCCCGGCGACATCGTCGCGTTCTCCAGCTCCGGCGGAGCCCGCTACCAGCACATCGGGATCTACATCGGCGCCGGGCAGATGGTCCACGCCCCCACCACCGGCAAGGACGTGCAGGTCGTCGACCTGCGGAACAACTCGTACTACGGGGCCATGACCTGGTCCATCCGGAGGTTCGCATGACCCACGCCACACACCACCACCGGGCTCGTGGCCGCGCGCTGGCGACCGCGACCAGCCTGGTGCTGCTCACGATCGCTACGGCCGCGTGCGCAGACACCACGACGACGGGCACGACGGCGGTGCCGTCCGCCACGGCCTCGACGGCCAGGTCCGTGTGGGCCGCCTCGGGACAGGTCGACGATGTCGACCGCGCCGACCCGCAGTTGGTCTCCCAGGCGTTCGCCGAAGCCCTGTTCTCCTACGACACCACCCGGGACGACAGCACCCTGGACGCCGCCGCCCGCGCCTGCGCGCTGGCCACCGACACCCTCACCACGGACCTGACCGCTACCGAACGCGCAGCCGGCAACGGCTGGTGGTGGCAGGCCGCCGAGCACCAGGCCACCGCACGGGTCCGCATCGCCGCCGTCGAGGACGCCGGCCTGCCCGAGACCACCGAGCAGCAGGCCTACGCGGTCTGGTCCGTGCGCTGGTGGATGACCGGCACCGACGGCTGGTCCGGCGCCGTCACCGAGAACGCCGTCTACGTCACCATGGACGCCGGCGCCGACGGGTGGACCGTCTCGCAGGCGAGCATCCGATGAGACACCTGCCCGCCACCGATGACCCGGCGATCCCCGAGCTCGACCTGCAGATCGACAGCACCTGGGTCGAGCACATCACTAACCTCGAAGCCCTGTCCGGGGCGCTGCTCGGCGTCGGGCTCATCATCGCGGTCGGGGTGGTCGCGTGCGCCGCGCTGGCATGGGCCGCGTCGCTCGTGTTCGGGTTCGACCTGCGATCGAAGTTCACCAAGCGCATGGGAGCCGCGCTCATCGGAGCCGTCGCGCTCGGATCACTGGCCGGGATCGCCGGGTGGGGCATGGGCTACGGGATCACCACATGACTGCACTGGTGCCGTCCCGGGCGATGCCACGATGCGAGCATGGAGAGCGCCCTCACGAACGCCGCCCCGCTCGTCATCGCCGCAGTTGTCTCGGGTCTCATCGCAGCGATCAGCCCTCTGCTCAGCACATCGCGACGACTCCGGGACGAGCTTGTCCGAGAGACACAGATCCTCACCCAGGTGCCACCGAGCGCACGTTCGCAGCTCCGGGCCGAGATCGGTCGACGAACCCACACACTCGTCTCTTTGACGCGTTACCCGCCGGTGACCCGCTGGGACGTCCTCGTTCTTGCGATGTATGTGACCTCTCCCTTCACCATCCTCTTCATCCTCAAGAACACTTCTTTCGAGGACTCCTGGACCCAGAAGGGACCAGCCTTGGTCGTCACGGTCCTGGCTCCACTCGCAATGATCAGTTCGTGGCGTTCTGCTTATACCCGATGGTCACGACGCGCCGAGGCGCGCCTTCGTTACCTTGAGAGCCATGTCGGCCACGGTGAGGCCTGCGCGGCTGCCAGGATGGTTCAGATCGGCGACGCACTCATATCTGTTGCCGGCCTCCCCCTGCTGGCATGGATCAGCGCGGAGGTCGCCGTCCTGTGCTCGACATTCATGGCAGAATGGGCCTGCAGTGTAGCCGCAATCGCTTGCCTGGTCGCCTCATTTGTTGTCGTATATCACACTCTGAATCATTCAGATACCCTCAGCCCCCTGATCAACGAACTGCTCGAACCTAAGCCGTTCTGGCAGATCAATCGACGCTGAACTCTGAGTGCGGCCCACCGTGAGGGGACCACGCGTAGAAGCAGATCATCGCGTCCTGTCGTTCCAGATCCGATGTGGACACCAGCACGATCGAGGCAGCCCGTGTCCCTACCTGTCGTCGGGAGCAGGTCCGAAGCTCACGGTCTTCGCGTACCTCTCGGCGGTCTTGCGCAGATCGCTATCGCCGAACGGGATCGGCTCCACCTCGACGCGTGATGCAGGGACCGTCGCCCACAGGAGGCGGCGCCCTACCTGAGGAACCACGCGGATGATCACCAACTCTGCCCCTGCCGTCCTGTCTCTGCCGAGCCGATTGGCCTCGGCCGACTCGGTCGACGTCGAGGTGAACTACACGTTCTTCCCGTTCGTGTCCGCGATGCGCGACGCGGTCGGCGGCACGATGGGTCTGGTCCTGATCCTGCTGGTCGCGGTGATCGTGCTCGGGGCGCTGGCCTGGGGCGCGTCGAAGCTGATGGGCTCGGGCCGGGGGCAGTCGATCTCGGGCGTGGTGGTGATCGTCGCGGTCGTGGCGGCGGTGATCGTCGGGGCGGCCGGCGGGATCGTCGACTGGGCATCGGCGATCAACACCGGGTTCTGATCCGTGCGCGCCCCGTTCACCGCGCTGCGCCGCGCCCTGAGCTCGCTCCCCCGGCCGTCCGTCGGCAGGCTGCGGGTGAGCCGCCGGTTCGCGACGGTCACCGGCGCAGTCGTGGTCGTCGTGCTGTGCTCGGCGTTCTCTCTGCTGCCGGACGTGAACGACGTGCTGACGTCGTGGGCGGAGGCGGTCTCCGACTCGGCGACCTCGCTGCTGCGCGGGGCGTTCACCGGTCAGCTGGGTTCGGTCTCCCAGCAGGAGTGGAACATCGCCACGGCGATGACCGGCAAGTTCGGGGCGGTCATGGGTGTGGTCGCGGTCGGGGTGTGCGCGGTGCAGATCATCGCGGCGATGATCGCCGGGGACCTGGGTCGGGTGGTCAAGGCCGTGGTGGCTGCGGCTCTGGCGTGGCCGGCGACCGCGGCGGCGGTGTGGGTGGTCGTGGTGCTGACCGGGGCGATGGATTCGCTGTCGGTCGGGATGATCGACGACTCGCAGTCCGCCGAGGTGCTCGCGACCACGTTCACCGGGCTGCTCGCCGGGTTGTCGGTCTCGATGGCGCCGTTGATGTTCCTGCTGTGGGCGGTGCTGATGTGGATCCCGTCGCTGCTGCTGTCGCTGGTGATGGCGTTCCGCACCTACGCGTTGATCGTCCTGGTCGCGTTCGCGCCGGTGGCGTTGATGGTCCAGGGGTGGTCGAAGCTGCGGCCGGTCGCGGGGGCCTGGTCGAAGATGGTGATCGGGCTGGTCCTGACCAAGCCGTTGGCGGCCGGCATCATCGTGATCTCGCTGGACCTGGTCGCGTTCGGTGCGGACATCGGGGCTCTCATCACCGGGATCGTCGGGCTGTTCCTGGCGGTGTTCTCCCCGGCGATGTCGATGGCGCTGGTCGGGTTCGCCGGGACCCAGATCGGGGACGCGGTCGCGGTGCGGGCCGGTCAGTCGATGGCATCCGGTGCGGGGCGGGCCGGACGGGCGGCATCGGTGCCGGCGCGGACGCTCGCGACGCGGGGCGCCGAGAAGGTGCTCGGCCGGGTCGGTGAGGCGATCAAGGCTGCGTCCTCGAAGGGGAAGTCGCAGCCGGCCGCCGGCGGCGACCCGATGCCCGGCTCGGGCTCGGGTACGGGCAAGAACAAGGGCAAGGCCACGTCCTCGGACAAGGCGGCGCCCTCCGGCTCCTCGCCGGCGACCGGCCCGAAGCAGCCCGCGGGTGCCGGCAGCGGGGCAACGGCGGCGGGCTCGGCCGGTGCCGGTGCCGGTGCCGGTGCCGGTGCCGGTGCCGGTGCGGCGGCGAAGGCGCATCCGGTCGCAGCCGGAGCAGCTGCGGGTGCGCGGGCTGCCAAGAAGGGTGTGGACGCGGCCGGGCGGGCGGTGTCCGGGGCTGCGGACGACGGTCTCGGTCCGCAGGGCCGGCCCGGTGGTGGTCCTGGTGGCGGTTCGGATGCGGATGCCGCGATCCGTCGCTCGGCGCGCACGGTGGAGGACGCTTCCTCTCTGTCGGTCCCGGGTTCGTCGAGCGGTTCGGCTGGCACGCCCGGTGCGGGGTCGGGTGCGGCGCCTGCGGTGCCGAGCGTCGATCCGGGTGCGGTCCGGCTGGAGCGTCCGTTCGATCACGGCGAGGGTGACGGGCCGTCGTTGTTCGGGGATCGGGGATGAGCGCGGAGCAGGTCCCGGCTGCGTCGTTCGCGCCGACCCCGAGGTCCGGTGTGGTGCTCGGGATGTCATGGCCGCAGCTCGTGCTGGTCGTGGTGGGTCTGGTGCCGACGCTGGCCCGGTTCATGGCCCAGGACCTCGGCGGTGCGCTGCGTACCGCGATCGGGTTGAGCGTGCCGGTGTGCGTGTTCGCCGTCGGGCGCTGGGGTGGTCGGTCGCTGCTGACCCGGACGGTGACGGTGGGGGTGTTCGTGGTGCGCAGGCTGCTGGGTCAGACCCGGATGACGGTCGACCCGTCCGCGGTGCGTGAGCAGGGGCGGATCGGGGTCCCGGGCGCCGCCGGTGAGCGGTTGCGGACGTTGTCGTTGGTGGGGACCCGGTATGCCGGGGGCGCGTTCCTGTGGGACCGGGCGGCCAGGACCGGGACGGTCGTGCTGCGGATGACGACGTACGGGTGGGCGCTGATCTCCACCTCGGAGAAGATCGCGCGGGTCCAAGCGTTCGACGAGATGTGCAAGGGCCTGGCCGAGCAGGCGGGTGTGGCCCGGGTGACCACGCACGCACGCACCTACCCGGCTACGGCCGGTGAGCCGGTGCAGGCGGAGGTCGGTTCGTGGGTGGAGGCGGAGTACGCCGACGCGGTGCGGATGGGTGAGTCGACCCGGCCGGTGCACCGCGACGTGCTGCTGACGGTGAGCGTGGACCGCTCCGCGGTGCGTGAGGAGGTCGCGCAGGCCGGCGGCGGGAAGGTGGGTCTGTCGGCGGTGCTGGCCGACCGGGTGGCCTCGCTGCTGGCGTTCCTGCCGCAGTGCGGGGTGCGGCCCGAGGACGCCGCGTGGTTGTCGGAGTCGCAGCTGCGGGGCGTGGTGCGCCTGGGGTTCGACCCGGCCGCAGCGGACTGGCTGTGGGCGGCCGGCGGGCGGCTGCCGGCGGACGCGGTGCTCGCCAGCGTGGTCGAGGAGCACTCGGACCATCTGGTCACCGACTCCGGGCTGCACAAGACGTTCTGGGTGGAGCGCTGGCCCGCCGAGCCGACACCGGCGGCCTACCTGGCGGACGTGGTCGGGACGGGCCGGTACGTGCACACGGTCACCCAGATGTGGGTGCCGGTGCCCCGGCACGAGTCCGACCGTCGGCTGCGGTCGGCCCGCCAGGCCCACCGGGGCATCCAGAACCTCTCGGAGCGGATCGGGCGGGAGATGTCCTCGGACATGGAGGCCGAGGGCGCCGAGCTGGAGCTGCGGCGCGCGGAGCTGGCCGCCGGGTACGGGGACGTGCGCTACACGGGGCTGGTCACGATCAGTGCGGGCGACGCGGCCGAGCTGAAGACCGCGGCCGTCAAGCTGCGCCAGGACACCCCGGGCTCGACCTTGAACCCGCTGCGCGGCCAGCAGTACGCGGCGTTCCTGACGTCGCTGCCCCTGGGTCTGGGGCTGCGCCGATGAGGCGGGTCGTCCGGCGGCGGCGAGGTGAGCCGGTGGTGCTGACCGCGTGGCAGGTGCCGCACGCACGTCGTGGCCGGCGGGCCGCACGTCGGCGGGCCGCGCGGACGTCCCGGCAGGTGGTCCGCGCGCACCTGGCCGCCACGGTGCCGGCCGAGAGCGCGGCCGACGACCTGGACGAGCTGCCGGTCTCCCGGTGGTGGGGGCACCTGGGCAGGGGCGCGATGTGGGGGCCGGCGGGCGTGAAGGTCCCGATGCACGAGACCTCGACCGCACGGGTCGGGGTGCTGACCCCGTTCGTGGCGCGCTGCACGGGCAACATCACCGGCCCGCTGATCGGGGTGGTCGCCGACACCGGTGAGCCGTTCCGGTTCGACCCGTGGGGCGCCTACCAGGCCCACCTGGTGACCAGCCCGGGCATGGTCGTGTTCGGTCTGCAGGGGTACGGCAAGAGCATGTGCGTCAAGACCCTGGCGGTGCGCACGATCACCTGGGGTCGCAAGGTCATCGTCGCCTCGGACCCGAAGGGCGAGTGGCGGGCGATCGCGAAGGCGTGCGGCGGTGAGGTCATCCGGATCGGGCCGGGCACCGGGACCTGGATCAACCCGCTGGACGAGGGGGTGCGTCCGGGCGGCACGAGCGGGAGCGAGTGGACACGGATCGTCGCGGACCGGCGCGGCAAGGCGCTGCGGTCGATCGCCCGGGTCCTGGACTCCCCGCTCGGGGACGAGGAGCAGTCCGTCCTGGACCACGTGGTCACGGCGATGAGCACCGGCGCGCTGGCGCCCACGATCACCGCCCTGGTCGACCGGCTGCGCGAGCCCCCGCCGGAGCTGACGGCTCAGTTCGAGGCTCGGGTGCTGCGCCGCCTCGCGCTGGTCTACGGGCGGTTGGCCTCCGGGCCGCTGTCCGGGATGTTCGAGCACCCCTCGAACGTGCGGCTGGACCCGGGCTGCCCGATGACGGTGCTGGACACCTCGGTGACCTCGCACTCCGCCCCGGAGGTGCGCAAGCTCGCCACGATCTGCCGGGCGGCGTGGATCGACGCGACCCTGCGGTCCCAGGACGGGTGCTTCCGCCTCGTCGTGCACGAGGAGGGGTGGTCCGAGCTGGACGACCCGCAGCAGGTCGAGGCGATGAACGAGCGCCTACGGATGGCCGGGGAGTGGGGCTGCGCGAACGTGCTGGTGTTCCACGAGTACACCGACATCGAGCAGTTCGGGGACGCCGGGTCCGCGCACCGCAACCAGGTCGCCGCGCTGATCTCGAAGTCCCCGATCAAGGTGCTGTACCGCCAGTCGGTGGAGTCCATGCCCGCGGTGCGCGAGGCGCTGCGCCTCAACGACGACGAGGACGCGCTGCTGCCGAGGTTGCAGCAGGGCGTGGGGCTGTGGCGCATCGGGGACCACCAGCGCGACCTGGTGCACCCGCTGGTGACCCCGGTCGCGTACGAGCTGTTCAACACCGACCGTGGACGAGAGGGCTGAGGCGATGAGCACCGAGCAGACCACGAGGTCCGGGCCGGCAGGGGTGTGGGCCGGTCGGCTGCGGTCCGTCACGGGCGTCGTCGATGCCGTGCGCGGGCGGTTGCGGCGGATTCCGGGCAGCAGGGTCGGGGTGTGGGTGCGCCGGCACACGAACGTGTACCGGTCCGT
>DASWPG010000046.1:0-119942 GCA_036404115.1 Cellulomonas sp. | reverse complement strand
CTACCTGTTCCTCAGCACCGACACCATGCTGGTCGGCATCTACGAGCTGGCGCCCGGCGCCTCGTTCGAGCCGATCGACATCCACCCGGGCGACGAGTCGTACTTCATCCTCGAGGGCCCGGTCGTGCAGAAGTGCTCGCTCGGCCAGTACGTGCAGCTGCAGAAGGACGAGGCGCTGTACATGCCCGAGCGGGTGTGGCACCAGGGCAACAACTTCACCACGCACAAGGCACGCATCCTGTACTTCATCGCGCCGAAGGCGTGGGGCGACGACATCCCGCCGAAGGTGTTCCCGACCGCCGACGACACCAAGTCGTACAAGGGCCGCAAGAACGCCGAGATCGCCGACATCTCGGGGCACCCGGGCATCACCCGGATGCCGACCACCGACGACCTCGGCCACTGGCCGGTCGACGGCCCGGCCGCCCGCGAGTTCCCGCAGAACATCTACCGGATCCGCGAGGACGACAAGCTCGTCACGCTGTTCGGCACCGAGCAGCCGACGCTGATGAAGTTCGCCGTCAGCACGGACCGCCAGCACCTCGGCGAGATCATCCTGCCGGCCGGCGGCACCGGACCGCGCTGCTCCGACATCGACAACCACGGTGGCGACGCCCTGCTGCACTGCCTGGAGGGGCCGATCACCGTGAACCTCCCGGACGAGCTGGAGGCGTTCACGATGGAGCCCGGCGACTCCTTCTTCGTGCCGGCCGGCACCCGCTACCAGCTGTGCAACTTCGACGGCTACCCGGTGCGGGCCGTCTTCTGCATCGCCCCCGACCTGTGACCGGCGGCGGGGCGCGGCCGACCGGCCGTGCCCCGCGCCGCACGGGCCCCGACCCGAGGAGACGCCCGCGATGACGCGCGTGCTGAACGACCCCACGACCTTTGCCAGCGACCACCTGCGCGGCTTCGCGCGCCTGCACGCCGACCTGCTCACCCCCGTCCGCGGCGGGGTGGTGCGCGCCGACCGCCCCCCGGCCGGAACCGTCGCGGTGGTGACCGGCGGTGGCAGCGGGCACTATCCGGCGTTCTGCGGCTGGGTCGGGCCGGGGATGGCGGACGGCGCGGTGGTCGGCGACGTGTTCGCATCCCCGTCCGCCGAGCAGATCGTGCACGTCGCCCGCGCGGCCGACAGCGGCGGCGGCATCCTGCTCGTCTACGGCAACTACGCCGGGGACGTGCTGAACTTCACCGAGGCGCTGGACCGCCTCACCGCCGAGGGACGGTCCGTCCGGCAGGTCGCCGTCACGGACGACGTCACCTCGGCCGATCTGGCCGAGCGCGACCGCCGGCGCGGCACCGCGGGCGATCTGGTGGTGCTCAAGGTCGCCGGCGCGGCCGGGGCGGCGGGCCACGACCTCGACGCGGTCACCGCGCTGGCGAGCCGCGCCAACGCCCGCACCACCTCGTTCGGCATCGCGTTCTCCGGCTGCACGCTGCCCGGCGCGGACGCGCCGCTGTTCGCGCTGCCGGACGGGCTGATGGGCGTCGGCATGGGCGTGCACGGCGAGCCCGGCATCGCCGAGCAGCCGGTGGCCACCGCGACCGAGCTGGCCCGGCTGCTGGTGCGGCGGCTGCTGGACGAGCGCCCTGCCGGGGCGGGCGACCGGGTGGTCGCGCTGCTGAACGGGCTCGGTGCCACCAAGTACGAGGAGCTGTTCCTGCTGTGGGGCGAGGTCGCCGCGCTGCTGGAGGAGGCGGGCCTGGTGCTGGTCGCCCCCGAGGTCGGCGAGCTGATCACCAGCCTCGACATGGCCGGGCTGTCGCTGACGCTGTGCTGGCTGGACCCGGAGCTGGAGGCGCTGTGGTGCGCGCCGGCGACGTCGCCGGCGTTCCGGCGTGCGGGCCCCGGTGCCACGGCGCCGGCCGCACCGGGTGCCGGACGGCCGCCCGCTGCGCACCCGGCGCCCGATCACGCACCCGGTGGACCCGCCGGGCCGCCACCGGCACCGGTCACGGCGGCCGGCCCCGAGGCACGGGCCGCCGCGCGGCTGGTCGCTCGGGCCGCGACCGAGGTGCACGACGCCCTCGTCCTGGCCGAGGCGGACCTGGGGGCGTTGGACGCCATCGCGGGCGACGGCGACCACGGGCGGGGCATGACCCGTGGCTCGACCGCCGCACGGGACGCCGTGGGCCGGGCGGTCGCGCGGGACGCCGGCCCGGCGACGGTGCTGCGCGAGGCGGGTGCCGCCTGGGCGGACCGCAGCGGCGGCACGTCGGGCGCCCTGTGGGGCACGGCTCTGCGTGCCGCCGCCGGTGCGCTGCCGGACGACGCGGCGCCGACCCCGACCGAGGTGGTCGCGGCGGTGACCGCGGCGCGGGACGCCCTGGTCCGGGCGGGTGGCGCGCAGGTCGGCGACAAGACGATGCTGGACGCGATCGAGCCGTTCGTCGTCGCACTGACCGCCGCGGTGGCGGACGGTGCGCCGGTGCGGGTCGCCTGGGAGCGGGCCGCCGCCGACGCACGGTCGGCCGCGGATGCCACGGCCGACCTCGCCCCGCGCCGAGGGCGCGCCCGGCCGCTGGCGGCCCGGAGCCTCGGCCACCCGGACCCCGGCGCGATGTCGGCGGCCCTGCTGCTCACCACGCTCGCCGGCACCGGCGGTGCGGCCGGGGCCCTCGGTGCACCGGTCCTGGACGAGGGCGGTGCGGCATGACCCCCCGGTCCGGACGTCGCCCGCTCGCGGCGGTCAGCCTGAAGACCTATCTCGGCCAGGCGAGCACCCTGGCATGGCTGGCCGGCGTGCGCTCCGCCGTGCCGGGGCGGGCCGGCGTCGACCTGCTGGTCCTGCCGGTCGCGACCGCGCTGGCCGACGCCGTGCGCGTGCTCGGCCCGGTCGGAGTGCGGATCGGCGCCCAGGACTGCTCGTGGACGCCGCCGGGCGCCTACACCGGCGAGCTGCCGGCCGAGCTGCTGGCGGAGGTCGGCGCGACCGTGGTCGAGATCGGCCACGCCGAGCGCCGAGGGGTGCTGGGCGAGGAGGCCGCCGTGACCGCCGCCAAGGCCGGTGCGGCGCACCGCGCGGGACTGGTCCCGCTGCTGTGCGTGGGCGAGGACGAGGGCGTCTCCCCCGAGACGGCCGCCGCGCGCTGCGCCGCCCAGGTGGACGCCGCGCTGCGCGAGGTGCCGGCCGACGCGCCGGTGCTGATCGCCTACGAGCCGGTGTGGGCGATCGGGGCGGAGCAGCCGGCCGGGCCCGACCACGTCCGGGCGGTCTGCCGTCGGCTGCGCACCCACCTGGACGCGCAGCGCCCCGACCACCGGCTGCTGTACGGCGGCACGGCCGGGCCCGGGTCGTTCACCCGGCTGCACCCGGACGTGGACGGGCTGTTCCTCGGCCGGCGGGCGCACGACGTCGCCGCGCTGGCCGAGGTGATCGAAGAGATGGCACGGGTCGCCGGTCCGGCTCCCGTCGCCCCGGGACGAGGAGGGTCACGATGACCGAAGGGCTGCGGATCGTGGTCGGTGCGGACGACGCCGGCGTGGACTACAAGGAGGCGCTCGCCGCCCAGCTGCGGTTGGACGACCGGGTCGCCGAGGTGATCGACGTCGGGGTCGATCCCGGGGAGCACACCGCCTATCCCGACGTCGCGGTCGAGGCGTCCCGCCGGGTCGCCGCCGGCGACGCCGACCGGGCGCTGCTGATCTGCGGCACCGGCCTCGGCATGGCGATCACGGCGAACAAGACCCCCGGCGTGCGGGCGGTGACGGCGCACGACGTGTACTCCGTGGCGCGCTCGGTGCTGTCGAACGACGCCCAGGTGCTGACGATGGGCCAGCGGGTGATCGGGCTGGAGCTCGCCCGTGCCCTGGTGGACGGCTGGCTGGACCTGCGGTTCGACCACGCGTCGCCGTCGAGCAGCAAGGTGGAGCTGATCCGCCGGTACGAGCGCGAGGCGGCTGCCGCACCCGCCGGTGCGGCAGCCGTCGACGCGGCGCACGATGCCGGTGACGCGCCGTCCGCGACCCGTACCGTCGCGGTCGGTTCGCGCAGCGGGCTGCACGCCCGGCCGGCCCGGCTGTTCGCGGACGCCGCGAAGGCCTCCGGCCGGCGGGTGCTGGTCGCCCGCGCCGGCGGAGAGCCGGTCCCGGCGTCCAGCGTGCTCGCGGTGATGTCGATCGCCGCGCAGCAGGGCGACCAGGTGACGCTGACGGTCGAGGGCGAGGACGCGGCACGGGTCGCGGACGACCTCGCAGCGCTGGTGGCGCGCGACCTGGACGAGGAGTGACCGGGCGTGCCGCACGACCAGCTGACGACGCCTGACCCGACCACGCTCCTCCACCCCGTGCCGCGCACCGTCCCGACCGGCCCGGTGCTGCGCGGCGTCGGTGTCGGCCGCGGAGCCGCGGTCGGCCCGGTGGTGCGGGTGCACCCGGCCCCGGTGCTGCCGTCCACGGAGCCGACCGCCCCCGACCCGGCCGCCGCGGTCGGTCAGGCGCTCGACGCCGTCGCCCGGGACCTGGACGACCTCGCGGCCGCCGCCGAGGGCAGCACGCTCGGCGACGTGCTGCGCGCCACCGCGGCGATGGCGGCGGACGAGCTGCTGCGCGCCGAGGCGCTGCGGCGGGTCGCGGGCGGCACCACGCCCGCCCGCGCGGTGGACGAGGCGGTCGAGGAGGTCTGCGCGGGGTTCACCGCCGCGGGCGGCTACCTCGCCGAACGGGTCACCGACCTGCGCAGCGTCCGGCACCGGGTGGTCGCGCGCCTGCTCGGCCTGCCCACGCCGGGCGTCCCGGTGCTGGACGCGCCGTCGGTCGTGGTCGCGGACGACCTGGCGCCGGCCGACACCGCGGGTCTGGACGCCACCCGGGTGCTCGCCATCGTGACGGAGCAGGGCGGCCCGACCGGGCACACCGCGATCATCGCCGGCCAGCTCGGCATCCCGTGCGTGGTGCGCGTGCCGGGGGCGGGCACTCTCGCGCCGGGCACGCTGGTCGCGGTGGACGCCGCGGCCGGGCTCGTGCACCGGGACCCGGGCCCGGCGCTGCGCAAGGAGCTCGCCGGGCGCACCGCCGCGCTGCGCCGGCTGGCCGACGACACCGCCCCCGGCAGCACCGCCGACGGCCAGGAGGTGGCGCTGCTGGCGAATATCGGCACCGCCGAGGACGCCCGTGCGCTGCCGCGCGGCACCGAGGGCGTGGGTCTGTTCCGCACCGAGGTGCTGTTCCTCAGCCGCGCGACCGCGCCGGGCGTCGAGGAGCAGGCCGAGGTGTACGCCGCGGTGCTCGGGGCGCTGGGTCGCCGCAAGGTGGTGGTGCGCACGCTGGACGCCGGCGCCGACAAGCCGCTGCCGTTCGCCGGCCTGGCGGCCGAGGAGAACCCGGCCCTCGGCGTGCGCGGGCTGCGGCTGGCACGGTGCCGGCCCGAGCTGCTGGACGACCAGCTCCGGGCGCTGGCGCTCGCAGCCGGACGCACCGGCGTGCAGCCGTGGGTGATGGCGCCGATGGTGTCCACCCCCGGCGAGGCCGCGCAGTTCGCCGAGCGCGCCCGGTCGGCCGGCCTGAGCATGATCGGTGCGATGGTCGAGGTCCCGGCGGCCGCCTGGTCGGCACCGGCCCTGGTCGCCGCACTGGACTTCGTCTCGATCGGCACCAACGACCTCGCGCAGTACACGATGGCCGCGGACCGGCTGAACGGCGACCTGGCCGACCTGCTGGACCCGTGGCAGCCGGCGGTGCTCGCCCTGGTGGCCCGCACCGTCGAGGCCGCCCTGGCCGCCGGCCGCCCGGTGGGGGTGTGCGGGGAGTCGGCCGCCGACCCTGCGATGGCCCTGGTGCTCGCCGGCCTCGGGGTGACCAGCCTGTCCATGTCGGCGTCGTCCCTGGCCGCGGTACGCTTCTCGCTGCGCCGGCACAGCCGGGAGACGTGCCGGCAGATCGCCGGCTCGGCCCTGGCCGCGGCCGACGCTCCCGGCGCGCGCGCGGCAGCACTGGTGCGGGTCGCTCCCGAGGTCCGTCGGACCCTCGCCCTGTCCGGGCGGCGGTGACCGGTGGCCGACGCCCGGGTCGTGTGGTCGCTGCGGTCGGGGACGAGAGGGGGCAGCATGCGCGGCGGGTCGGACCAGGTCCGCCTGATGGCGCGGGTCGCCCGGATGCACCACGAGCAGGGGATGCGCCAGACCGCGATCGCCACCGAGCTGCACCTGTCGACGGCGCGGGTGTCCCGGCTGCTCAAGCGTGCGGCCGAGGAGGGCATCGTCCGGACCATCGTCACGCTGCCGGCCGGCGTGCACACCGACCTGGAGCAGGCGCTCGAGCAGCGGTACGGGCTCGCGGAGGCCGTGATCGTCGACGGCCCGGACGGCGACGAGGCCGTGCTGCCCGCGCTCGGCGCAGCCGCCGCGGTGTACCTGGAGTCCACCCTGGCCGGCGAGGTGGTCGGCATCGCGTCCTGGAGCTCCAGCCTGCTCGCGGTGATGGACGCCATGCAGCCGACCAACGGCTACACGCTGCGGCAGGTCGTGCAGATGGTGGGTGGCCACGGCAACCCGGCCGTGCAGATGGAGTCGTCGCGGCTGATCGGCCAGTTCGCCCACCTGACCGGCGCGGAGGCGATCATGGTGCCGGCACCGGGCCTGCTCGGCTCCCGCCAGGCCCGCGACAGCCTGCTCGCCGACCCGCCGGTCGCCGCGGTGGTGGACCGCTGGTCGGAGATCACCGTCGCGCTGGTCGGCATCGGCACGCTGGAGCCGTCGGCGCTGATCCGGGAGAGCGGCAACGCCGTGCCCCCGGACCAGCTGGCGCACCTGCGCGGCCTCGGGGCGGTCGGCGACATCTGCCTGCGCTTCTTCGACGCCGACGGCGGCGTGATCGACTCCGAGCTGGACGAGCGGATCCTCGGGATCGAACCGGCGGCGCTGCTCGCGATCCCGCGACGGGTCGCGGTCGCCGGAGGGATGCGCAAGCTCGCCGCGATCCGGGCGACGCTCCGCGGCGGCTGGGTGACCGTGCTGGTCACGGACGTGAACGTCGCCCGGGCGCTGCTGGCCTGACCGCCGGGCCGGGCGGGAGCGCCCCGCCCGACCTCACCGGCCGGTCCATGCCGGAGATCCTGGCTAGCGTCGCCGGCTGAACGCGACGTCCACCGCCACGGCGACGATGATGATCGCCCCCTTGAGCACGCCCTGCCAGTAGGTGGCCACCTGCAGGATCACCAGCGCGCTGGTCAGGCTGGTCAGGATCAGCACGCCGACGATCGTGCGCGGGATCGAGCCGAACCCGCCGGACATCCGGGTGCCGCCGATGATGACCGCCGCGATCGCGTCCAGCTCGACCCCGGGCAGCGCCGCGGGCGACGCGGTGGACAGCCGGCTGGTCAGCAGGATGCCGGCGACGCCGGCCAGCAGCCCGGCCAGCCCGTAGGCGATGGTCAGCACCCGGTTCGACCGCACGCCGGACAGCCGGCTGGCCTCCAGGTTGCCGCCGACCGCGTACACGTGCCGGCCGAACTTCGTGTAGGCGAGCAGCACGTGCGTGAGCACCGCGACGCCGAAGAACCAGAACACCAGGGACGAGAAGCCCAGCGCGCGCCAGCCGGTCAGCGAGGTCACCCAGCCGTCCAGCCCGCTGACGGACTCGCCGTTGTTCACCAGCAGCGCCACCGAGCCGAGGATCGTGTAGGTGCCGAGGGTGACGATGAACGGGTTCACCCGTCCGCGGGCGATCAGCGTGCCGTTCACCAGGCCGACACCGGCCGACACCGCGAGCGCGGCGAGCCCCGCCAGGGGGCCGATGTGCGCCGTGAGCAGCGCGGCGACCAGCCCGGCGACCACCGCGTTGCGCGCGATCGACAGGTCGAACCCGCCGGTCAGCATCACGATGGTCTGCCCGCAGGCCAGGATGCCGACGATCGCGGCGCTCTGCAGGATGTTCTTGACGTTGGCCTCGGAGACGAACTCCGGCCGGATGATCGCGAACACGATCACCAGCAGGCTGAAGAAGATCAGCAGGCCGGACTGCTGCAACCGGCGCAGCAGCTGGTCGCGCGACAGGCGCGGCGCACGGGACGCGCTCGGCGTGGCGGCGGACGGGACGGCGTTCACTGGTGGTCCTCCTGGGTCTCCGGCGCGACGATGCGCGCGGCGAGCACTGCTTCTTCGGTGGCGTCGGCGGCGACCAGCTCGACGACCGCGCGGCCGTCGGCGAACACCACGACGCGATGGCTCATCGCGCGCAGCTCGGGGTGGTCCGCGGAGACGAGCACCACGGCGGATCCCTCGGCGACCTGCGCGGCGACCAGGTCGTAGATCTCCCGCCGGGCGCCGACGTCGACGCCGAGCGTCGGCTCGTCCAGCACCACGACCCGCGGGCCGGTGCCCGCCCACCGGGCGATCAGCACCTTCTGCTGGTTGCCGCCGGACAGCGCCGAGATCGGCAGCCCGGGGTCCGCTGTGCGCACCCCGTACCGCTCGACCAGGTCCAGCCCGGCCCGGTGCTCGGCGCGGGACCGGACGAAGCCGAGCGGGCCGGTGAGCCGGTCCCACAGCCCGACCGCGGCGTTGCGCCACACCGGCTGGTCGGGGAACACCCCTTCGGCGCGATCGCCCGAGACGTAGGTGACCCCGGCCCGGATCGCCGCGGGGACCGAACCGGCGGTCAGCGTGCTGCCGGCCACCTCCACGGTGCCGGTGCGCCGCTCGATCCCGGCCAGCGCACGGGCGAGCTCGCGGTGCCCGGCGCCGGTGGCACCGGTGAGGCCGATCACCTCACCGGCCCGCAGGTCCAGGTCGACCGGCGCGACACCGGTCGTGGCGACCTGACGGGCCCGCAGCACCACCTCCGCACGCGGCTCGGTGAGCGTCGGGAACAGGTCGTCCAGCGGCCGGCCGGCGAGCAGCGGGATGATCCGGTCGGGCACGCACTCGTCCCCGGTCAGCTCACCGACCTGCCGGCCGTCCCGCAGCACGACCACCCGGTCGCAGATCCGCGGGATCTCGTCCAGCCGGTGCGAGATGTACAGCACCGCGATCCCCTGGGCACGCAGGTGCCGCAGCGTCTCGAACAGCTCGTCCACCTCGGGCGGGTCGAGCGCGGCGGTCGGCTCGTCCAGGATCATCACGGCGCTCGCCTGGGAGGCCGCCCGGACGATCTCGACCCGCTGGCGCATGGCCAGCCCCAGGTCGGAGACCAGCGACCCGAGCGGCAGGTCGATGCCGACCCGCTCGCAGATCGCCCGGGCCCGGGCCCGGACCGCCGCCTCGGTGACCACGGGTCCCCGGGACGGCTCGTCCCCGAGCACCAGGTTCGCGGCGACGGTGAGGTTCGCGGCGAGCATCGAGTGCTGGTGCACCGTCGCGACGCCGCGCACGATCGCATCGCGCGGGCCGGTCAGGGCGACCGGCTCGCCGCCGAGCGCGACCGTCCCGGAGCTGGGACGGTGCACGCCCGCGAGCACCTTGATCAGGGTCGACTTGCCGGCGCCGTTCTCGCCGAGCAGGCCGACGATCTCGCCGGGACGCACGGCGAGGTCCACGCCCTTGAGCGCCCGGAAGCTGCCGAAGGTGACGACGACGTCGCGCGCCTCCACCACGGGGGCGCCCGCGACGGGCGCCCCCGGAGCCGGTGCGGTGACGGGCACGCTCACCACTCGCCCGGGTAGTCGGCCGCGTTGTCGGCGGTCACCTTGACCAGGTCGACCGGGACCGTCGGACGGCCGTTGACGTCCTGCAGGTCGGTCAGGTCCTCGCCGCGCAGGATGGACACGATCGCGGAGAGCGCGTCGGCGCCGTCGTTGCGCGGCGAGACCCACACGGTGCCGTACAGGGTGCCGTCCTCGACGGCCGCGACGCCGGACTTCGAGCCGCCGATGCCGACCACCTGGACGCTGTCCACGCCGGCCTCGTCGATCGCCTGGGCCGCCGCGACCGCGGTGTCGTCGTACTGCGAGGCCAGCACGTCCAGGTCCGGGTACTGCTGCACGATCGTGCCGGCGAGCGCCATCGCGGTGTTGGTGTCCAGGTCGTCGGACTGCTCGGAGACGATCTGGATGTTGGACTCCTGCTCCACGACGTCCTTGAAGCCCTCGGTGCGCTCGATCTGCGGCGTGGAGCCGAGCGGCTGCATCAGCAGCGCGACCTGGCACGGGTCGATGTCGGCGCACAGGTCGACGACCATCTCGCCCTGCTGCTTGCCGATCTCGACGTCGTTGAAGCCGACGTGCACCAGCGGGTTCTCGCCGTCGACCCCGCCGTAGGTGGTGTCGAGCGCCCGGTTGGAGGTGATCAGCGGGATGCCCGCGTCCTGCGCGGCGGTGGCGGCACCGAGCAGCGAGGTGGTGTCGATCGGCGGCAGGACGATGCCGTCCACACCGGTGACGACGAGCGAGTTGACCTGCTCCAGCTGGGTGTTCGCGTCGTCGCCGGCATCGGTGAAGGTCACGTCGACACCGAGCTCGTCGGCACGGTCCTGGACGCCGTTCACGTAGGCGGTCCAGTAGGTGACCGAGGCGTCCGGCATCGCGAAGCCGATCGTCAGGTCGCTGGCGGACGAGCCGCCGGAGGCGTCGTCCGAGGAGTCGCCGGACGAGCAGGCGGTGAGCAGCAGCGCGGTCGCGGCGACCGCGCTCAGCACGGTCAGGGGGCGGGTACGGGACATGGGACTCTCCTTTGAGCGGGATGCGGTAGGACGTGCGGTGGGGTGCGGCGAGGTGGGCCTCAGGACGCCGGTTCGAGCAGGACGCGGACGCCCCACGGACCCAGCGGGACCGCGGAGCCGGCCGGCAGCAGGTCGCCGGTGACGACGTCCTGGAGCGGGACCGGGGGCACGAGCGGGACGGTCTCCCAGGACCAGTTGAAGACGAAGTGCACCCGGCTGCCGACGGCGTTCACCGACGACGTGTGCCGGACCGAGGGTGCGTCCGACCAGGTGGGCCGCGGCCCGGCGGCCCAGCCCAGCAGGTCCGCCGCCAGCCCGGGGTCCGGCACCACACCGACGGTGGTGATCCGGCCGGCCCCCGCCGGGTGCGTGGTCACGGCGGCGAACCGGCCGTGGTGCGGGTGGTCGAGCCGGGCCAGCACCTCCGCACCCTCGGGCAGCAGGCAGTCGGTCCAGTCGACCGCCCGGGAGGTCGGACGGATCCAGTCGACCTCGGCGCGCAGCGGCAGCGGGTGCCGCAGGTTGGCGAACTCCTGGTAGCGGACCCCGGCCGGGCCGCTCAGCACGGCCGGCTTCACGGCGGTGCGCGGGCGAGCGTCGAGGTCGGCGACCGCGGTGCGCGGACCGAGCACCAGGTGCCCGCCGGCAGCGGCGTACTCGCCGAGCCAGTCCAGCAGCGCGTCCCCGGCGACGTAGAGCCCGGCCACGACCAGCACGGGGTGCTCGGCGGCGAACTCCGCCGGGGCGGCGAGCACCCGGCCGTCCGGGGCGACCACCTGCTCGTCGTGCACGATCCGGACCTGCAGCCCGGCGTCGTAGGCGCCGCGGTAGAACGCCTCGACCAGCGAGCCGTACGCGCGCTCGTTGCGCTGGTTGTGCGGGTCGAGGTCGTCGCCGTGCACGTGCGGCTGGAAGGCCAGACCCCACTTGGAGGCGACGGAGTACAGCAGGGTCACGTCGTGGTCGGGGGTCAGGCCGACCACAGCCGCGCCGGCTCGTTCCAGGTCGGCGCCGAGCGCTGCCACCTGGTGGTAGATCCGGCCGGGCTGCTGGTCGTGCGGGAGCACGCCGCCCCAGTAGGTCTCCGTGCCGTAGTGCAGCGACTGCCAGTGCCAGTACTCGATCATCTGCGCCCCGCGGGACACGAACGTCCAGGCCGCCTGCGCGAGCTGGCCGTCGTAGGCGGGGTAGTTGGTCGCCGGCCCGCCGATCGGCCCGGCATCGGTCTCGAACACCAGGAACGGCTGCTGCCGGGTGCCGTAGACCCGGTCCGCGGACAGCGCGACCGACCAGGCGCCGGAGGTCATCCAGGACTGCTCGGCCTCGCGCAGCGGCGGCACGTGCAGGTCGTCCTGCATCTGGTAGTAGGGGTTGGCGGCGGTGACGTCCAGCTCGCCGGCGAGGCGCGCCTCGTGGAAGGCCGGCCGGTCCATCGACAGGCAGGTGGTGATGAGCTGGTCGTCGCGGCGGTACTCGGCCACCAGGTCGCGCTGCCAGGCGATGTGCTCCTGGGTGATCGTGGCCTGGAAGTCACGCCAGGCGAGGTCGTACTGCGGCTGCCCGTTGCCGTCCGGCGACCAGAGGTCCGCCCAGTCGCTCAGCCGGTGCGACCAGAAGGTCAGGCCCCATGCCTGGTTCAGCGCGTCGACGGTGCCGAACCGGTGCCGGAGCCGGTCCCGGAACGCCTCGACCACGCCGCGGTTGTAGATCTGGTGCAGCCCGGGCTCGTTGTGCACCTGGTACCCGAGCACGGCGGGGTGGTCGGCGTACCGGCCGAGCACGGCACGGATCACGCGCTCGGCGTGGAACCGGAACGCCGGGTGCGTGTAGTCCATCTCCTCCCGGGTGCCCCACGGGGTGCGGGTGCCGTCCGCGCGGCGGATGGCGATCTCCGGGTACCTGCGGGCCAGCCACATCGGCACCGCGAACGTCGGGGTGCCGAGCACGACGCCGATCCCGCGGGCGTGCGCACCGTCCAGCACGGGCTGCATCCAGTCGAGGTCGAACCGGCCGTCCTCGGGCTCCCAGGACGACCAGGTGGCCTCCCCGACCCGGATCACGCTGAAGTGCGCATCCCGCATCAGGTCGAGGTCGGTCTCCAGCCGGGGCGAGGGCTGGTACTCGTGGTAGTAGGCCGCGCCGAACAGGACGCGCCCGGACGGGGTCATCGGCCCGGCCTGAGCGGCGGGACGGGCAGGGGTGGCTCCAGCGACAGCACGACGGCTCCTCTTTGATC
This sequence comes from Cellulomonas sp., assembly GCA_036404115.1. GTDB lineage: Bacteria > Actinomycetota > Actinomycetes > Actinomycetales > Cellulomonadaceae > Cellulomonas. The sequence goes on along the minus strand of DASWPG010000046.1, from coordinate 107,109 downwards.
CGACGACACGATGTGACCGGTCTCATGGGACCGTAGGCGACGTCCCGCTCGACTGTCAACGGCGAGGGAGATGCCGCTGGTGGCGCGCTTGTTACCGGTCACCTGGCCTGGGGATGTACAGTCGGGCGCGACGACGTCGTTCGTAAGGAGGGGGCATGATGACCGCGGCCACGATGGCCGACGTCGCACGGCTGGCCGGGGTGTCGAAGCAGACCGTGTCGCGCGTCATCAACGACCACCCGAGCGTCAGCGACCGCACCCGCGCCGCCGTCGAGCTGGCGATCGCCAACCTCGACTACCGGCCGAACGCCGTGGCCCGCCAGCTCGCCACCCGGGACGCGCTGAACGTCGGGGTGGTCTGCGCCAACCTCACCCTGTTCGGCCCCGCCCAGATCGTGCAGGGCATCGAGACCGCCGCCCGGGCCCGCGGCTACCACACCACGATCTCCGGGATGTCGAGCACCGACGCCGACGGCGCGGACGACCTGGACCACTTCTTCGGCCAGACCTTCGACGCGCTGATCCTGGTCGACGTGGACGAGCAGCTGCACCTGGAGGGCCGCCGGACGCCCCGGGCCGGGCACGTGGTGTCCGCCCCGCTCGGCTCGGACAGCGAAGGCGTCTGGAACGACCACCGCGCCGCCGTGCAGGAGGCCACCGAGCACCTGATCGGCCTCGGTCACCGGCGCATCGCGCACGTCAGCGGGCCCCGCCAGTGGCCGTCCGCCCGCGAGCGCGAGCAGGGCTGGCGGCACGCGCTGGACGCCGCCGGCCTGCCCGCCGGCCCGCTGCTCTCGTCCGACTGGAGCGCCCGCAGCGGCTACGAGGCCGGCGTCCGGCTGCGGGACGACCCCGGCGTGACCGCGGTGGTGGCGGCCAACGACAACGTCGCCCTCGGCCTGGTGTCGGCGTTCTGCGACGCGGGCCTGGACGTGCCCGGCGACATCTCGGTGGTCGGCTACGACGACAACCCGGACTCCACCTACTTCCGCCCACCGCTGACCACCGTGGCGTGCGACTTCCGCACGATGGGGGCCCGGTACATCGAGGCGCTCGACCTCCGGCTCGGCGGCGCGCCGGCGCACCCGACGCCGCCGCTGACGCACCTCGTGGTGCGGTCCAGCACCGCGTCGCCGCCGGAGCGCTGACCGGGGCGGCCCCGCCCGCACCCTGACCGGCCACGCCGCCTACGATCGCGAGATGGCCGGGCACGAGGGTGAGCCGCACGCGGCGCGACCGCCGACGATCTACGACGTCGCGCGGGCCGCCGGCGTCGCGCCCTCGACGGTCTCCCGCGCGTTCGCGCGCCCCGGCCGGGTGAACTCGGAGACGGCCGAGCGGATCCGCGAGGTGGCGGCCCGGATCGGGTACCGGACGAACCCGGTGGCCCGGGCGCTGTCCACCGCACGCAGCCGGATGGTCGCCGTGCTGGTCTCCGACCTGGCGAACCCGATCTACGCCGAGCTGCTGCGCGGCGCGCAGGTGGCCGCGTCGGCCGCCGGCTACACCGTGCTGGTCGAGGACACCCGGGAGAACGCCACCACGGAGCGCGCGGCGGCCGAACGGGTGCTGCCGCTGGTCGAGGGCGTGCTGCTCACGTCCTCGCGGATGTCGGACGCGGCGATCCGGGTGATCGCCAAGCAGCGCCCGGTCGCGGTGCTGAACCGCAGCCTGGGCGACGTGCCGTGCGTGGTGGCGGACGAGCAGGGCGGCGCCCGCCGGGCGGTGGAGCACCTGCGCGACCTCGGGCACCACGACCTGACGTACGTCGCGGGCCCGGACGCCTCCTGGCCGAACGGCACCCGCTGGCGGGCGTTCAACGACGGCTGCCGTGCGCTCGGCCTGGTCGGCCGGCGGGTCGGCCCGTTCGAGCCGACGTTCGCCGGCGGGTACGAGGCGGCGCGCGCCCTGCTCGGGACGCGCGCCTCGGGCGTGGTGGTGTTCAACGCGCTGATGGCGGTCGGAGTGATCCGCGGGCTGCAGCAGGCCGGCGTGCGGGTGCCTGCGGACGTCAGCGTGGTGGGCTTCGACGACGTGCTGATCGCGCAGATCGTGCAGCCCGCGCTGACGGTGGTCTCCACGCCGTTGCAGGCGACCGGGGCGACCGGGCTGCGCAACCTGATCGCGCTGCTGAACGGCGCCCGGTCCCGGACCGGCGGTCCGGTGGTGCTGCCGGCGCGGCTCTCGGTGCACGAGTCGACGGCCCCGCCGACCGCCGACCGCGGCCGACGCCTCTGACGGGCCATCGCGCGGCAACAGGTGGCAACCGCTTGCTGCCGGATCCCGGAGCCTCGAACGATGACGGGATGGCCCCATCGTCGTCGGCCCGGATCGAGCTGGACGCCGACCGCCACCCCACGAAAGGCGTTCCGGCTGTGACCACCGACCTCGACCACCGACCGATCGTCCCGCCACCGTCCCTGCTGCGGCTGTCCCGGGCCGCGGGGCACGGCCGACCTGCCGGACCGGTGCGGATCCTGCACCTCGGCCTGGGGAGCTTCTTCCGCGCCCACCAGGCCTGGTACACCGACAGCGCGCCGGACGCCGCGGACTGGGGCATCGGCGCCTTCACCAGCACGTCCCCGCACCCGGCGCACGCGCTCGCCCTGCAGGACGGCCTCTACACGCTGGTCACCCGGGCCGCGCACGGCGAGCGGCTCCGGGTGGTCTCCAGCATCTCCGCGGTGCACGCCGGCGACGAGCACGAGGCGTGGCTCGGCTACTGGGCGGACCGGGCGGTGGCCGTGGCGACCTTCACCGTGCCCGAGGCGGGCTACGCGCGCACCGCCGACGGCGCCCTGGACACCGCGCGGGCCGACGTGCGCGCGGACCTCGCCGCCCTGCGGCGCGACCCGCGGGCGCCGGTCGACACGGTTCCCGCCCGGGTGGTCGCGGGCCTGCGGCTGCGCCGGTCCGCAGGCGCCGGACCGATCACGCTGCTGCCGTGCGACGACCGGCCGGCGAACGGGCCGGCGCTGTCCCGGGTGCTGCTGGAGACGGCCGACCTGGTCGACCCGGGCCTGGCCGGCTGGATCGCCACGAACGTGAGCGTGGGCAGCACGGTGGTCGACCGGATCGCGGCGGACGCCGACCGGGCCGCGGTGCTCGCGGCGACCGGGCTGGCCGACGCCGCCCCGGTGCGCACCGAGCCGTTCTCGGAGTGGGTGATCGCCGGCGAGTTCCCCGCGGGCCGCCCGGCCTGGGACGAGGCCGGTGCCCAGGTGGTGCCGGACGTGCTGCCGTTCGAGCAGCGCCGGCTCTGGCTGCTGCACGGGACGTACTCGCTGCTCGCCTACGCCGGCGGCCTGCTCGGCCACGGCACGATCGCCGCGGCGATGTCCGACGCGCGGGTGCGCGCCTGGGTGCAGGCATGGTGGGACGAGGTCGCGGTCCACCTCCCGCTGCCCGCAGACAGCCTCGCCGCCTACCGCCGGGCGCTGGCGGAGCGGTTCGCCGACCCCGACCTCCGACGACCGCTCGCCGAGCTCGCCGCGGACGGGGGCCGGAGCCTGCCGGAGCAGGTGCTGCCGGTGCTGCGGGCCGAGCTCGCGGCCGGCCGCGTGCCCCGGGGCGCGTGCACGACCGTCGCGGCCTGGGTGCTGCACCGGCGCGGCCGCGGCACGCCGGCGGCCGGGTCCCGGGCGGAGCGGGCGGCCGGGGGGCCCGCCGAGCGGGTGACGGCTCCGGCCGGCGGCAGCCTGGCGGAGGCCGTGCACGGCGTGCTGGCCCGGCTGGGGCCGGACCTGGACCGGGAGCCGCTGGCGACGGCGGTGCTGGACCGGGCCCGGCTGCTGCTCGACCTCAGCGTGTGAGCAGCACCAGCACGTCGGCGGGCGCGAGCCTCAGCGCCTCGCCCCGGGTCCAGCGACGACCGGTGAGCAGATCGGTGCCGTCGGCGTGCACCGCCACGGTGACCGGCGCGGTGCCGTGGTGCAGCAGCAGGTCGACCCGCCGGCCGTCCGGGGCGACCCGGGTGGCGAGCTCCAGCCCGGGCACGTCGGCGTAGGGACCGATCAGCCCGTGCCGGCCGAGCGCGGCACGTACCACGTGCGCCAGGCCCGGCTGCGCGAGCTCGGTGCCGACGTACCAGACGTGCCCCTCGCCGCCGCCCGGGGCGGGCAGCACGTGCCGGGTCACCGCCGGCGACCCGGCGTAGAAGTCCGCGCCGTACCGGGCCATCACCTCGGCGCCCTCGGGCACCAGCAGCTCGAAGACCATCCGGGCGTCCACGGTCGGCCCGGGGCCGGGCCCGGGGCCGCCGGTGAAGGTCACCGGGTTCACCACCTCGGGCTCCGCCGCGTCGGTCTCGGCCACCCGGATGCCCGCCAGGGCGGCGAGCGGCCCCGGCACGTCGGCGAGGAACCGGCGGTCGTCCTCGTCCACCCGCCCGGACAGGTACCCGGTGAGCACCGTGCCGCCGCGCGCGGCGACCGCGTCGAGCCGGTCCACGAGGTCGCCCTTCACCAGGTGCAGCAGCGGCGCCGCCACCAGGTCGTAGCCGGACAGGTCCGCGGTCACCGGCACCACGTCGACCTGCGCGCCGGCCTCCCACAGCGCCCGGCCCCACTCCAGCAGGGTCGGCAGGTAGCGCACCAGCCGGTTCGGGCCGTCGGCCATCTCGACCGCCCACCAGGAGTCCCAGTCGACCAGCAGCGCGGTGCGCGCCGGGGTGCGGGCGCCGAGCAGGGTGCCGCCGAGCCGCGCCAGCTCGGCGCCCAGCCCGGCGACCTCGCGGAACGCCCGGGTGTCCAGCCGGCCGGCGTGGTCCAGCACCGCACCGTGCGTCATCTCGCACGCCCCGCGGGAGGCCCGCAGCTGGAAGAACAGCACCGAGTCGGCGCCGTGCGCCACCGCCTGCCAGGACCACAGCCGCATGATCCCGGGACGGCGCACCGGGTTGACGTCCCGGGACGCCGTCACGGTCGGTGTCTGCTCCATCAGCCAGAACGGGGCGCCACCCTTCAGCCCGCGCACCAGGTCGTGCGTGAGAGCGGTGCGCCACGGCTCGTCGGTCCGGGGCGGGTAGTTGTCCCAGGAGGCGAAGTCCAGGTGCGGTGCCCAGCGGTGCTGGTCGTGCGGCTGGAAGAAACCCATCAGGTTGGTGGTGACCGGCAGGCCGGAGTGCGCGCGGATCGCCGCCTTCTCCTCGCAGAACTGCCGGATCGCGTTGTCGGTGCTGAACCGGTAGTAGTCCAGGGTGATGCCCTGGAACGCCGTGCAGGCGCGGCCCCGCCAGTGCTCGGTGAGCGCGCTGGGCGCCGGGATCTGGTCCCAGCCGGTGAACCGGTGCGACCAGAAGGTGGTGCTCCACGCCTCGTTGAGCTCGTCCAGCGTGCCGTACCGCGCCCGCAGCCAGACCCGGAACTCTGCGGCGCACAGGTCGCAGAAGCACGCCCCGCCGTCGCCGCCGTACTCGTTGCCGATGTGCCAGGCCACCACGGCCGGGTGGTCGGCGTAGCGCTCGGCGATCCGCCCGGCGATGCCCGCGGCCAGCCGCCGGAACGCCGGGGAGGACCAGCAGGCGTTGTGCCGCTGGCCGTAGCCGTGCCGGCGGCCCTCGAAGTCGACCCGGGTCACCTCGGGGTAGGCCTGGACGATCCACGGGGACAGCGCCCCGGTGCCGGTGGCCAGGCAGACCTGCCGGCCCTCGTCGGCGGCCCGCTGCACGATCGCGTCCAGCACGGTGAAGTCGACGACGTCCTCGGCCGGCTGGGTGACCGACCAGAGGAAGACGCCGAGCGTGACCGTGGTGATGTGCGCGGCGTCGAAGGCCGCGTAGTCGGCGTCCCAGACGTCCGCCCCCCACTGCTCGGGGTTGTAGTCGCCGCCGAACGCGATCGCGGACGTGCGCGGCAGCCGGGCCGGGACGGGGTCGGGCAACGGCTGGCGGGCCTCAGGCATGACGGGTGAACCTCTCGGTGACGTCGAGGACGAGCGGACGGGACATCAGGTGCGCCAGCAGCACGGCCGCCCAGGCCAGACCGGCCGTGACGACGTCGAAGGACACCGCGGTGACAGCCGCCGCGACCAGCAGCAGGCTGAGCACCCCCAGGCTGAACCGCCACTGCGGCACCAGCTGCACGAGGGCGATCCGGACCGCGTCGCGCAGCCGGAGGGCGAACCGGGCCTGCAGCACGGCCAGGTGGCCGCCGAGCAGCACCAGCAGCACCGCGAGCAGGGCCGTCACCGGGCGCAGCGCCGTGCCGCCGGGCACCAGGTCGGCGTGCAGCAGGTCGATCGCCAGCATCGAGAGCGCGGCGAGCAGCGGCGCCCACCAGGCCAGGGTGCCGACCGCGTCCCGCCGGTAGGCCCGCCAGAAGCCCCGGGCGGGCGACAGGTCCGGCTCGAGCTCCCAGGCGCGCACCGCCGCGAGGCCGGCGACCAGCGCGGGGCCGACCGGCAGCAGCGCGACGGCGTACAGCAGCACGTTCGAGGCGCTGCGGTCCAGCAGCACCAGCAGCACCGCGGTGGGCAGCGTGGTGCCCACCAGCAGCAGCTCGAGCACCAGGCACCGGTAGACGGCGGCGGCACCGCGGGACAGCGCACCCGGGCCGACCTCGCCGTCCGCCCGCTGCCGGGCGGTCACGCCGCGCCCCCGGCCGCGACGGGCGCGTCGGCCGGGACATCCGCGCCGAGCAGCCGTCGTTCGTCCAGCCACGGCGGCGCCTCGTCCGGCGCACCGGCGATCTCGACCAGCGCGATGCCGTGCCGGCCGAGCGCGACATCCACCTCCCAGCGCCCCTCGACGGCGTGCACCCGCCGCACCGTGACGGACGGTGCGGCGGCGTCGTGCAGGTCCGCGAGCGCGCGCCGGTCCGGAGCGAGCGGGCTGCCCATCGCCTGCCAGGCGGTCCGGACGTTGCCGCGCTCGGCGTCCACGTGCCGCTGCGTCACCGCCGCCGACCCGCCGCCGGGCACCGAGAGCCGCACCTGGTGCCCTCCCCCGGCGATCGCCGTGCCGTCCAGCGGCTGCCAGAGCAGCGCGCAGACCCGACCGTCCGGGTGCCGGGTGACCAGGTGGTCGACGCCGCGGGCGAGCACCGCCGGACCGAGCCGGGCCATGAACGCGTACAGGTGGAACGCCGGCTTGCGGAGCTGCCGGTGCCCGAGCAGCCCGAAGCCGCCGTGCAGCGGGGCGCTCGGCACGCCCTCCTCCTCGAACACGTCGCAGAGCGTCCAGTAGGAGAACGAGTCGACGTGGTCACCGCCCCCCGCCAGCACCGGCGCCAGGTAGGCCGCCTGGTACGCGGTGTCGTGCACCGGGTTGTCCGGCCGGTACGAGGAGGAGTACTCGGTGATGTGCACCGGCAGGCCGGCGAGCGCGGTGCCGGCCAGCAGGGCCCGCGGGGTGGCGAGCTGGTCCAGCAGCTCCTGCGGCGGCCGCAACGTCTGGTGCACGCCGAACGGCACGTGCTGCGCCGGGCCGGAGGTGTAGGCGTGCTTGGAGACGAAGTCGCACGGCACGCCGGTCTCGGCCACGTGCGCGGCGAACCGGGGCAGCCAGTCGTCCGCGCCGGGCGAGACGGCCGGCCCGCCGACCGGGATCGCGGCGTCGACCTCCTTCACCGCTCGCGCGGTGACGTCGTACAGCCGGTGGTACGCGGCCTCGTCGCCGGACCAGAACACCGGCAGGTTCGGCTCGTTCCACACCTCGACCGGCCACCCGCGCACGGCCTCGACGCCGTACCGCTGCACCAGGTGCCGCAGCAGCGCCCGGACCAGGTCGGCCCACGCGGCGTGGTCGCGCGGCGGGGTGACGTTGGCCCGCCACCAGAACTGGGTCTGCTCTCCCGAGGCCAGCGCCGCCGGCATGAAGCCGAGCTCCAGGAACGGGGCGGTCCCGGCGTCGAGCCAGGTGTCGATCACCAGGTCGACGTAGGCGAAGCCGTACCGCGTGCCGGCGGCGTCACGGTGCGACCACGGCCGTACCAGGCCCATGTCGTCGTGCAGGATGCCGTGCGCCCGGGTGGCACCGAAGCCGATCTCGTCCTGCACCACCGCGAGGCTGTCGCGGTAGTCGGCGTGCAGCACCTCGCGGGTGCGGCCGGTGCCGACGCAGGCGCGCCAGGCCGCCGGCAGCGCGGCGACCGGCTGCGCAGGGACGGTGACGCGGTGCGCCGTGGTGGTCATGAGCTCTCTCCGCTGCCTGGGTGGGTGCCGGCCTCTCAGCCGTTCTCCGCCACGTAGCGCTCCCGCGCGCCGTTCACGATGTCGACGTAGCTGGACAGCCCCGTGCTGTCCAGCTCGCTGAGGAAGGTGTCCCACTCGGACATGTCACGCTGCCCCAGGATGAACTGCACGGTGCCCTGGGAGACGGCGTCGTCGAGCGCGGTGTCCAGCAGCGCGACCTGCTCGAGCTCGGTCTCGTCCAGCGGTGCGGGCGGTGACAGCTCCGTCAGGTCGTAGTCGGAGACCGACTCCTGGAAGGTGATCTCCGCGTCGGAGAACGTCGACCAGAGCAGGTCGGTGCTGCCGCCGTAGGCGAAGTCGCCGCCGGAGAACCCGTAGTCCTCCTGCAGGTGCGTCGTGCCGGTCGGGTTCAGCCCGACGTAGTCGACGTCGGCGGCCAGGGTGCGGGTGCCGTCCTCGTCCGTCTCGTAGGTGGTGCCCTCGACGCCCCACTTGGCGAGCTCCTGGCCCTCGTCCGAGTAGAACAGCCAGTCGATGAACTGCATCATCGCGACGAAGTTCGGGTCGTCCGCGGCCTCGGCGCTGATCATGATGCCGTTCTCCAGCCGGGAGGTGGCACTCACCACGCAGCCCGCGTCTCCGCACGGGAACGCGATCTTGGCGACCGTGGCGTCCGCGTCGTTGGCCGCCAGGCCGGGCTCGTAGTCGTTCACGATGCTCTGCGCGTTCGTGCTGATCGCGAACGACTGCCCGGTGACGAACTTCTGGATCGCGGTGTCGTCGTCCTGGGTGAACGACTCCGGGTCCATCAGGCCGTCCGCGACCAGGCCCTGGAAGTACTCGACCATCGCCTTGTACTCGTCGGTGGCCGCCGTGCCGACGAACTCCTCCGCGTCGGCGTCCCAGGTGACGTTGTCGTACGACCAGCCGGCCAGCGTGCCGAAGCCGGTCCCGGCGATCGACAGGATGCTGCCGCCCGGGTAGGTGTCGGAGTACCGGTCGGAGAACGGGTAGCTGTCCGGGTAGGCGGCCTTGATCGCCTCCAGCGTGCTGCGGAACTCGTCCCACGAGGTCGGCGAGGCGAGGTCGAGCTCGTCCAGCACGTCGGTGCGCATGGCGATCGTGTAGTCCTGCCACGCGTCCTCGTGCAGCCCGGGCAGCACGTAGTACTTGCCGTCGGCCTGGCGGAGCTGGTCGATGTTGTCCTCCAGCCCCCACTCCTCGATCTTGGCCTGGTAGTTCGGCATCAGGTCGATGTAGTCGGACACCGCGAGGATCGCCCCGGAGGCGACGAAGGACTCCTCCTGGCCCGGGTAGGTCTTCGCGATGATGTATGGCGCGTCACCGGCACCGATCAGCAGGCTGCGCTTCTGCTCGTAGTCGCTGGCGGGTACGACGGTGGTCTCGAACGTCACGTTGGTGAGCTCGCTGAGCTCGGACCACAGCAACCAGTCCTCGTCGTAGGCGTAGTTCGGGTTGTCCGAGTAGAGCAGGGAGAAGGTCAGGGGCTCGGTGGCGGTGAACTGCACCCCGACCCCGTAGTCGGACATCGACCCGGCGGTGTTCTCCAGCGCCGAGGTCGCCTCGTCGCTGCTGGAGCTGCCCCCGCAGGCGGTCAGGGCGAGGGCGGCAGCGACGAGCAGGGCGGTGCCGCTGGAGCGCGTGCGCACAGACATGTGGCTTCCTTTCGAGACGAACGTCGTTGTTGTCGATCAGGAGGGGAGGTCGGGCGCGCGCTCAGCCCTTGACGGAGCCGAGCATCACCCCCGACACGAAGTACCGCTGGACGAAGGGGTAGACGCAGAGGATCGGCAGCACCGTGAGCACCATCGTCACGGACTGGATGTTGGCCGAGACCTGGGCGACGTCGGCCGTCCCGGCGCCGGTGGACGAGGCGGAGGTGGAGCCGGCGATCAGGTTGCGCAGGTAGACGGTCACCGGGAACAGCTCGGACCTGTCCATGTAGAGGAACGCCGTGAACCAGGAGTTCCAGAAGCTGACCGCGTAGAACAGCAGCATCGTCGCGAGCACCGCCTTGGACAGCGGGATCACGATCTTCCACAGGATCCGGTAGGTGCCCAGGCCGTCGATCTGCGCGGCCTCCTCCAGGTCCGGCGGGAGGTTCTCGAAGAACGACTTCATCACCAGCAGGTTGAACACGCTGATCGCGTTCGGCAGCACGATCGCCCACAGGGTGTTCTTCAGCCCCAGGCTGGTGATCAGCACGTAGTTCGGGATCAGGCCGCCGTTGAAGAACATCGTGAACACCGCGATGCCGATCAGCACGGAGCGGCCGCGCAGGTTCCGCTTCGAGATCACGTAGGCGTAGCAGGTGGTGAGCACGATGGCGATCGCGGTGGCGACCACGGTGTAGACGACGGTGTTGCGGTAGTTGGTCCAGAACATCGAGTCGCTCATGACCAGCCGGTAGGTGGTCAGGTTGAACCCGACCGGCCAGACGCTCACCTGCCCGGACCGGATCGCCACGTCGGAGCTGAACGACCGCGCGACGATCATCAGGAACGGGTACAGCGTCGCGAGCACCACCAGCGACAGCAGCACCACGTTGCACACCCGGAACACCCGGTACCCGCGGGAGTCCTTCATCAGCGTGCCGGTGCGCCAGGTCGGGGCCGGGAGGGCGGACGTCTCGTCGGTCACCACAGGCTCGCTCCCACCGCTCGCTTCGAGATCGCGTTCGCGGACAGGATCAGCGTCAGGCCGATCACCGACTCGAACAGCCCGATGGCCGCCGCGTACGAGAAGTTGTTGGACACCAGGCCCACCCGGTACAGGTAGGTGGAGATCACGTCGGCGGTCGGATAGGTCAGCGGGTTGTAGAGCAGCAGGATCTTCTCGAACCCGACCGCCATGAACGTGCCGATGTTGAGGATCAGCAGCGTGACCATCGTCGGGCGGATGCCCGGCAGGGTGACGTGCCAGGTCTGGTTCCACCGGTTCGCGCCGTCGATCCGGGCCGCCTCGTACAGGCTGTCGTCCACGGTGGTCAGCGCGGCGAGGTAGAGGATCGTGCCCCAGCCGACCGTCTGCCAGACCTCGGAGGACACGTACACCGTGCGGAACCACTCCGGGAGCTGCAGGAACGAGATCGCCTCGCCGCCGAGCCCGGTGATGATCTGGTTGACCGTGCCCTCCAGCGACAGCAGCTGGACCAGCATGCCGGCGACGATCACGATCGACAGGAAGTGCGGCAGGTAGGACACCGACTGCACGAACCGCTTGAACCGCCGGGAGCGCAGCTCGTTCAGCAGGAGCGCCAGCACGATCGGCAGCGGGAAGCAGAGCAGCAGCGTCAGCAGCCCGATCACCAGGGTGTTCCGGAACACCAACCAGAACGACGCGTCGGTCAGGAACATCTCGACGTAGCGCAGGCCCACCCACTCGTCGCCGAAGATGGAGCCGCCGGCCCGGAACTTCCGGAACGCGATGACGTTGCCGGCCATCGGCAGGTAGCGGAACACCACGAAGAAGACCAGCGGGAGCACCGCGAGCGAGTAGAGCTGCCAGTCCCGGCGCAGCACCGTCCGCCAGGGCACCTTGGCGTTCAGCGCCCGGCCCTCGCGGTCGGTGCGGGCCGGCGCGCTCACCGGACCGTCACCTGCTCGACCGGCCGCACGTCGCCGAGGCTGAGCAGCCGGCGCACCGGGCCGGTCGGCCGTCGCGCCCCGACCAGGGTGAGCGGCACCGCGACGTGGGTGTCGACGCTGGACCGGGCCACCCGCAGCTGCACGGCCCCGGGCTGCACCACGCGGGTGCCGTCGATCCCGGCGAACGAGGTGAGGTCGGCGTGCACGGTGAAGCGGACCTCGACCTGCGCACCGGGCTCGACCTCGACCCGCTGGTAGCCGATCAGCCGGGACTCGGGCCGGGTGACCTCGGCCACCGGGTCGTGCAGGTAGAGCTGCACCACGTCGGGCAGCGTCCGGTCGGTCTCGTTCCGGAGCAGCACCGCCAGCTCGACCTCGCCGTCCACCGGCCACCCGGTGGCGGGGCAGGTGACCGTGCCCCAGGTGAGCTCGGCGTACCCGGCACCGTGCCCGAAGCCGAACAGCGGCGTGGGATCGAGGTTCGAGACCTCGGTGCGGCGGCCGAGCGGCGGGGCCAGATAGGTCGAGGGCTGCGAGCCCGGATCGCGCGGGATGCCGACCGGCAGGTGGCCGGACGGCTGCACCGCACCGGTCAGCACCTCGGCGATCGCGACGCCGCCCTGCTGCCCGGGGAAGAAGGTCTGCACCAGTGCGGCCGCGCGGCCGGCGAACGCCCCGAGCGCGTACGGCCTGCCGGAGAGCACCAGCACGACGACCGGGGTGCCGGTGGCGAGCACCGCCTCCACCAGGGCCTGCTGCTCACCGGGCAGCCGCAGGTCCGGGGCGTCGCAGCCCTCGCCCGAGGTGCCGCGCCCGAACAGCCCGGCCTGGTCGCCGACCACCACGACCGCGACGTCGGCGGCCGCGGCCGCGTCGACGGCGGCGGCGAACCCCTCGCGGCCGGGCGCCTTGACGTCGCAGCCGGGCGCGTGGCTGACCGCCGCACCGTGGGCCGAGCGCAGCGCCGCCAGCACGGTGGGGATCTCGATGCCGAGACCGGCGTCCGGGTGGTGCACGCCGACGTGCGCGGGGAAGGAGTAGCAGCCGAGCATCGCGTACGGGTCGTCGGCCAGCGGTCCGACCACGGCCAGGCTCGCCCCGTCCCGCAGCGGCAGCACCCCGCCGGCGTTCTCCAGCAGCACGACCGCCTCGCGGGCCAGCCGGAGCGCGGTGGCCCGCTGCGCCGGACCGTCCAGCGCGGGGGCGACCGTCGGCTCCGGGGACCAGCCGGGGTCGAGCAGGCCGAGCTCGATCTTCTGCGTGAGCACCCGGCGCAGCGCCCGGTCCACCAGGTCCTCGGCGACCGCGCCGGAGCGCACCGCCTCGATCAGCGGCTCGCCGTAGGCGAGCACCGAGGGCAGCTCGACGTCGATCCCGGCAGCGAGCGCGAGGGCGGCGGCCTCGCCGTCGGTCCCGGCCACCCGCTGCAGGGTGCGCAGGAACGCGATCGCGAAGTAGTCGGCGACCACGACGCCCTCGAAGCCCCAGTCCTCGCGGAGCAGGCCGGTCAGCAGCCGGCGGTCGGCCGCGGCCGGCACCCCGTCCACCTCGGCGTAGGAGTTCATCACCGACCGGGCACCGCCCTCGCGCAGCGCGGTCTCGAACGGCGGGTAGATCACGTCGGCCAGCTCGCGCGGGCCGGCCGAGACCGGCGCGTGGTTGCGGCCGGCCCTCGAGGCCGAGTAGCCGGCGAAGTGCTTGAGCGTGGCGACCACCCCGGCGCCCTCGATGCCCCGGACGTAGGCGGCACCGACCGTGGCCACCAGGTACGGGTCCTCGCCGATGGTCTCCTCGACCCGGCCCCACCGGTAGTCGCGCACCACGTCGAGCACCGGCGCAAGGCCCTGGTGCACGCCGACCGAGCGCAGCGCGGCGCCGATCTGGGCGGCCATCTCCTGCACCAGCGCGGGGTCGAACGTCGCACCCCAGGAGAGCGGCACCGGGTAGGCGGTGGCACCCCAGGCCGCGAATCCGGCCAGGCACTCCTCGTGCACCTGCGCCGGGATGCCGAACCGGTTGGCGGCCGTCACGGCGTGCTGCGCGCGGGCCAGCGACCGGGCGCCGAGCACCGGATCGACCGGTGCGGTGCCGAACGGCCGGGTGAGCTGGCCGAGACCGTCGACGATCACGTCCTCGAACGCGGGGCCGTGGTGCGTCATGTCGCCCTGGTGCGGGGCGACGTCCCCGCCGGAGGCGTCCGCGCCGACCCAGAGCCCGACGAGCTGGCTCGCCTTCTCGGTCAGGGTCATCTCGGCCACCAGGGCCTCGACCCGGTCCGGCACGGTCCGGCGCACGTCGCGCCAGGGGGGCAGGGGTGCTGCGTCGCTCATCTGCTGTCCACCTCGTCGTGGGCTGGCCGCGGCCCGGTTCCCGACAGCGGGAGCGAAAGTTGCGATACCAGTTCCGATACTTCGTGACCGGAACGTTAGGGGTGAATCCCGACTCCCGTCAAGCGGCTCGTGACTCTCGTGCGGATTCGTCCATGAGATAGAGTCGGTGACCGCTGCCGGACAGCGAGAGTTTCGAAGGGGAGTCATGCCGAAAGGCCGCACCACGATCGCGGACATCGCCAGCGAGGTCGGCGTGTCGATCCCGACCGTGTCGAAGGTGCTCAACGGCCGCACGGACGTCGCCGAGGCGACCCGCGCCCGGATCGAGGCGGCCCTGGCGCGGCACGACTACCGCAAGCCCGTCGCGACCCGCAGCGGTACCACCGGCCCCCGGCTGCTCGATCTGGTGTTCCACGAGGCCGACAACCTGTGGGCGCAGGAGATCATCAAGGGCGTCGAGCGGGTCTGCGGCCCCGAGCGGGTCGGTGTGGTGCTCTCCGAGCTCGGCGGCGAGCACCGCCCGCCCCAGGAATGGATCGACGACGTGATGGCCCGGCGGCCGCTCGGCGTGCTGCTCGTGCTCTCCGACCTGGACGCCACGCAGCGGCACCAGCTCAGCTCCCGCGCCATCCCGTTCGTCGTGGTGGACACCCAGGGCGAGCCGCCGGCCGGCGTCCCGACGGTCGGCTCGAACAACTGGAACGGCGGCCTGTCCGGCACCCGCCACCTGCTGGCGATCGGCCACCGCCGGATCGCCGCCGTCTCCGGGCCGCAGGACATGCTCTGCTCCCGCGCCCGGATCGCCGGCTTCCGCAGCGCGCACGACGAGCTCGGCGTCCCGTTCGACCCGACCCTGATCCGCTGGGGCTCCTTCGACGCCGAGAGCGGCTACCGGTACGGGCTCGAGCTGCTCGACCGGCCCGACCGACCGACCGCGGTCTTCGCCGGCTCGGACTACCAGGCGCTCGGCGTGATGCGGGCCGCCCGCGAGCTCGGCCTGCGCATCCCGGCGGACCTGTCGGTCGTCGGGTACGACGACCTGCCGATCAGCCAGTGGCTCGACCCGGGGCTGACCACGGTGCACCAGCCGCTGCGCGAGATGGCCGACCTGGCCACCCGGATGCTGCTGTCGCTGTCCGCCGGCATCGAGCCGCCGTCCCGGCAGATCGAGCTGGTCACCGAGCTCGTCGTCCGCTCCTCCACCACCCCGCCCGCGGACCGGTAGCCCCGTGCCGAGACCCGTGCTGCCCGTGCCGCTCCGGACCGCGCCACCGGAGCGGCACGGGCTGCCCGCCGCCGCCGTGCTCCGGCTGCTGGACGACCTGGGCACCCAGGGGCTCGACCCGCACACCCTGCTGATCGCCCGGCACGCCGACGTGCTGCTCCGCGCGGCGTGGGCGCCGTACGCCCTCGACCGGCCGGCCCAGGTCTACTCTGCCTCGAAGTCCGTCGTCGCCCTGGCCGTCGGGCACCTGGAGGCCGCGGGCCGGATCACCCTGACCGACCCGGTGGACCGTTACCTCGACCTGCCGAACCCGTCCGGGCTCACGGTGCACCACCTGCTCACCATGACCACCGGCCACAGCCGCGAGCAGACCCTGGCGATGCCGCTCGACCCGCGGGCGCTGCTCACCACGCCGCCCGCGCACCCGGTCGGCTCCCGGTTCGCCTACAGCTCCCCGGCCTCGCTCGTGCTCGCGCACGTGGTGCGGGCGGTCAGCGGCGAGCAGCCCACCGCCTACCTGCGCCCCCGGCTGCTCGACCCGCTCGGCATCGGCCCCCGCTGGTGGCGCCGCACCGACGGCGTGGAGCAGGGCTTCTCCGGGCTGCACCTCACGGTGGACGACCTCGCCCGGATCGGCCTGGCGCTGGCCGCCGACGGCACGATCAGCGACCGGCAGGTCGTCCCGCCCGGCTTCGTGCGCCGGATGACCCGCGCCTGGGCGGTCACCCGGGAGACCGGCGCGCCGGACGACGCGAGCGGCGAGCCCGACCCGGACGCCTCCGACTGGTCGCTCGGCTACGGGTACCAGGTCTGGCGCAGCCGGCACGGCTTCCGGCTGGACGGCGCCTACGGCCAGTTCGCCGTGGTCGACCCCGACCGGGACGTGGTGATCGCGTACCAGGGCGCGACCACCGACGCGCAGCGCACGCTCGACGCGATCTGGCGGCTGCTGGAGTCGTTCCGGGACGAGCCGGCACCGACCGACCCCGCGCGCTCGGCGCGGCTCGCGGCCCGGGTCTCGGGCCTGGACTCCTGGGACGCCCGACGCGCGCTCGTCCCGCAGGACGGCGCCGACCTCGACGCCGACGGCTGGGCGCTGGCCCCCGACCCCGCCGGGCCGGACCGGTGGCTGCTCGACCTGCCCCGCTCGGCGGACCACCCCGGCGGCCGGCTGGTCGTGCCCGCCGGCCGCTGGTCGCACGACGCGCTGCGCAGCACCGACCCCGGCAGCGGGTCCGTCCCGGTCGCCGTGCGCGGCGAGCAGCGGTCCGACGGGACCGTGCACGCCCACCTCGTCAGCACCGCCTCGCCGCACCGGGTGCTGCTCACCCGCGCCGCGGACGGCGCCCTGGACGCGCGCTGGCACACCGCGCCGCTGCGGCAGCCGACGCTCTCGGCCCTGCTGGTCCCGCCGATCGTCGGCGGTGCCGACGGACCGGTGCCGCCCGTCGCGGCCGGTCTCTGACCCAGGGCTCCGACCCCGCGCCCACGGGGGTCAGGCCCCGGAGTCCCGCGGACCCGCCGTCAGCCGGCCGGTCGCGACGACCAGGGCGCCCAGCACGGCCGTCGCGATGATCGCGAACCCGCAGACCAGCAGCGTGCATCGCGCACCGATGCCGGCGATCAGCGGGGCGGCCAGCAACGCCCCGGCCGGCTGGGCGAAGGTCTGCAGCGCGGTCCGCGCCGCGAGCACCGCCGCGAGATCGGCGCGCGGCGTCGACCGCTGGAAGGCGGCGGTCGTCGTCGCGGGGAACGGCTCCCAGAACAGCCCCGCAGCACCGAACGACACCCAGCCCCACACCGGCGGGACACCGACCCCGAGCGGGACGAGCAGCACACCCACGCCGAGCACGCTGAGCAGGCTCGTGCGCAGCAGCGACCAGCGGCGCAGGTGCCCGGCGACCGCCGCACCCACGAACCCGCCGATGCCGAACGCGGTCAGGTACCCCGCCAACGTCCCGGCGTCGGCACCGAGGTCCTGACGCACGTAGACGGTCAGCGCGACCGCGACCGGCCCGAAGCAGAGGAAGAACACGAACGAGACCGCGACCAGGACGCCGAGCGTCCGGTCCGCACCGATGGCCCCGAACCCGGCGGCCCGCGACGGGACGGTCCCGGCCGGGCGGGCACGCAGCCGCGCCGGCACGGCGAACCGGAGCACCAGCGCGAGCACCGCGAAGGTCACCGCGTCGAGCCCGATCACCACGCTGGGGTCGACCACGGTGAGCAGCAGCGCCGCGAGCGGCGGCCCGGCGACGTACGCGAGCTCCAGCACGATGTTGACCAGCGCGTTGCCCGCGAGCTGGTGCTCCGCCGGCACCGCGTCGGCCAGCAGGACGTACCGGCCCGACCTCCCCCAGGCGCCGAGCAGCGACGAACCCGCCAGCAGCACGACGAGCAGCCCGATGCTCAGCCCGCCGGTCGCGGCCAGCAGCGGGACGGTGATCAGGAACGCGGCGCGGAGGCTCGCGTCCCGTACGGCGAGCTGCGCCCCGGCCCGCCCGGACAGCCACCGCGCGAAGACGAAGGCGCCGACCGCACCCGGCAGCGTGTACGCGGCGGTGGCGACGGCCACCCAGGTGGCGGCCCGGTCCGCGGGCGCGATCTCCAGCGCCAGCCACCCGATCGCGATCGCGCTCAGGCCGTCGCCGACGCTGGACAGCCCGATGCCGGCCAGCACCCGGCGCAGGAAGCGCACCTGCAGCACCGGCAGGTACGGCGACGACCGCACGACGGCGAGGAGCGGGCGGCCGGGCCGATCGCCGGTCTCGTCGGGTGCGTCGTCGGCCGGCATGGGACCGAGACTCGCAGGCTCGCGACGCGCGGACGAGGGACCGGCGACGTGCGCAGGCACCTCGACCCGCCTCGCGTCCGGCGCACCGCTCCTCGACCGGGACCAAGGTCCTCGGGCGGTGGGCGCCCCCTGTCGAGATCGCTGCCCCGACCGACGGTCGACGGTCCAGGGCCGGCGGTCAACGAGGAGACGCGCCCCGTCCGCCCGCGCCCGCCCGCAGGTGGGTCAGCACCGCCGCCGCCACCGCGTCCGGCCGCTCCCGCACCACCATGTGCGTCGTGCCGGGCACGATGTGCAGCCCCGCGCCCGGCACGGCCGCCGCGATCGACGCGGTGTGCGCGGCGGCGACCATGTCGTGCTCGCCGGCCAGCACCAGGGTCCGGGCGGTCACGGCGGCCAGCGAGGCGACCGGGATCTCCGGCTCGCGCCGCCACAGGTCGGCCAGCTTGGCCACCACCGTCTCGGCGTGCTCCGGGCCGTCCGGGGAGAGCCGTGCGTACTCCGCCGCCAGGGTCGCGTACGCCTGCTCGGTCACGGTGACGTGCGGGTAGTCGTCCGGCACCCAGGCGTCGGTGCTCAGGTTGGCCCCGATCGCGACCAGGGTGCGCACCCGCCCGGGATGGTCCCGGGCCAGCAGCAGCCCGATGATCCCGCCGTCGGAGTGCCCGACGACGTGCACCGGGCCGACGCCGAGCGCGTCCAGGTAGGCGAGCGTGCCGGCGACCATCCGGGCGTAGTCGTACGGGCCGTCCTGGTCGGGGGTGCGTCCGTGACCGGGGCGCTCCGGCGCGAGCACCCGGACGTGCGCCGCGAGCAGGTCACCCAGCGGGCGCACCACCTCCAGCGAGCAGTGGCCGCCGTGCAGCAGGAGCAGGGGGTCGCCCGCGCCCCACTCCTCGTGGTGCCCGGGGAACGGTCCGAGGTCGGGGGCCATGGCAGGGGAGGCTAGCCCACGCCGCCCACGCCCCGCCCCGCCCGGTCAGCCCGGTCAGCCCGGGACGACGACGACCTCGACCCCCGCGGCCCGGATCTGCTCCAGCGCCTCGGGGTCGGCGCTGGAGTCGGTCACCAGCACGTGCACCTCGGACAGGTCGGCCATCTTGGCCAGCGTGACCCGTCCGACCTTGGACCCGTCGGCCGCGACGATCACCCGCTGGGCGTGCGTGACCATCGTGTGGTTGGTACGGGCCTCGGTGTCGTCGTGGGTGGTGGCCCCGCCGGCGGCGCTGATCCCGTCCGTGCCGAGCACCGCGGTGCCGACGTTGACCGCGTTGAAGGTGTTCTCGGCGATCACGCCCACGGCCTCGTAGGAGGAGGACCGCAGCACGCCGCCGGTGATGATGACCTTGAGGTTCGGCCGGGAGACCAGCTGCATGGCGGTGGTCAGGGCATTGGTGACGATGGCCAGATCCGGCCGGGTGGCGAGCACCCGGGCGACCTCGGCGGTGGTGCTGCCGCCGGACAGCGCGACGCTGTACGGGCCGGTCGGGATCATCAGGGCGACCCGCCGCGCGATGCCCTGCTTGGCCTCCCGGTAGCGGGTGTCCCGCAGCCGGACCGGCACCTCGGCACGGGCGTCCACCGCCCGGGCACCGCCGTGCGTACGCACCAGCAGGCCCTGCTCCTCCAGGTCGGCCAGGTCCCGCCGGACGGTGGCCGCGGAGACGCCGAGCGTCTCGGTCAGATGTGCCAGACCGACGGTCTCGCCGTGCTCCAGCAGCGTCAGCACCGCGAGCATCCGGTCCGAGCGCTTGCGCGAGGTCGCCAGGTCGCTCGTGGTCGATGTCATGCCGTCCCCCTCGTGCGGTCCATCGCGCACAGGTCGAGCGATCACCTAAAGTGCGCATTTCGTTGCGCACCCGCTCAGATTCTTGCACGGAACGATCAGCAGCCGCGACCATCCTCTCATGGTCAAGATCGCCTTCATCGGTGCGGGAAGCGTCGTCTTCACCCGTCAGCTCATCGCCGACCTGCTGGGGTTCCCGGAGCTCGCGGGGATCGAGCTCGCCCTGCACGACATCGACCGGGACCGGCTCGCCGTCGCCGAGGGGACCGCCCGCCGCCTGGTGCGCCAGCTCGGCACCCCTGCCACCGTGACGGCTTCCCTGGACCGCCGGGCCGTGCTGGACGGCGCCACGTTCGTGATCGACATGATCCAGGTGGGCGGGATCGACGCCACGATCACCGATCTGGAGCTGCCCGCCCGCCACGGCCTGCGGCAGACCATCGGGGACACCACCGGGGTCGGTGGGGTGTTCCGTGCGCTGCGCACCTTCCCGGTGCTGACGGCGATCACCCGGGACATGCGCGAGCTCTGCCCGGACGCGCTGCTGCTGAACTACACCAACCCGATGGCGATGAACGTCTGGTGGGCCTCCGTGGTCGCCCCGGACATCCGCACCTACGGGCTGTGCCACTCGGTGTACTGGACCGCGCACGACCTGGCCGAGCTGCTCGGGCTGGACGTCGCGCGCACCCGGTACCGGGCCGCGGGGGTGAACCACCAGGCGTGGCTGCTGGACTGGACCGCCGACGGCGAGGACCTGTACCCGCGGCTGCGCGCGGCGATCGCCGCCGACCCCGGGCTGGAGCGTCGGGTCCGGGTCGAGATCTTCCGCCGGATCGGCTACTACCCCACCGAGACCAGCGAGCACTCCTCCGAGTACCTGTCCTGGTTCCTGCGCTCGGACGCGCAGGTCGAGCACTTCCGGATCGAGCCGTTGCAGTACATCGGGATCAGCCGGGAGAACGTCGCGGAGTACGAGCGCACCCGGGCGCTGCTCGCCGCGGACGCCGACCTGCCGCTGGAGGGCGGCGCGAGCGAGTACGCGCCGCAGGTGATCCACTCGGTGGTGACCGGCACCCCGCGCGAGGTGCACGTCAACGTGCCGAACACCGGCCTGATCGACAACCTGCCGGCCGGCGCGGCGGTCGAGGTGCCGGCCCTGGTGGACGGCTCGGGGGTGCACCCGGTCGCGATGGGCGCGCTGCCCCCGCAGTGCGCGGCGCTGAACCGCACCTATCTCTCGGTGGCGGAGCTGACGATCGAGGCCGCCCGGACCGGCGACCCGCGCCTGGTGCGGCAGGCGGTGCTGGCGGACGGCAACGCGAGCTCGTCCCTCACGCCGGCCGAGATCTGGCAGCTGTGCGACGAGCTCGTGACCGCGCACGGCGAGCTGCTGCCGGAGCCGCTGCGCGCGCTGCTGCCCGCCGGCGCGCTGTGATCCCGTCGTGAGCGCGGTGCACACCCGCTTCCTGGTCGACGAGGCGGTGCGCGCCGGCACCGCGGTGCTCGCGTTCAACGTGATCACCCTGGAGCACGCCGAGGGGATCGTGGCCGGGCTGGAACGCGCCGGCACCGCCGGCCTGCTCCAGATCAGCGAGAACGCCGTGCGCTACCACCACGGGCGGATGGTGCCGCTGCTGGCCGCCTGCCGCGAGGTCGCCGCCGCGGCCGCCGTGCCGGTGGGGGTGCACCTGGACCATCTGCGTGACGAGGCGCTGGTGCACCAGGGGATCGCCGTGGCCGCGGCCTGCGGCGTCACGTCGGTGATGGTCGACGCCGCGGAGCTGGACGACGCGGCGAACGCGGCGCTGACCGCCACGCTCAGCCGGCTCGCGCACCGGCGCGGTCTGTGGGTGGAGGCCGAGCTCGGCGCCATCGGCGGCAAGGGCGGTGCGCACACCCCAGGCGTGCGCACCGACCCGGACGAGGCGCGCGGCTTCGTCGCCCGGACCGGGGTGGACGGCCTCGCCGTCGCGGTCGGCAGCGAGCACGCCATGACGTCCGCGACCGCACGGATCGACCTGCCACTGGTCGAGCGGCTGGCGGCGGCGGTGCCGGTGCCGCTGGTGCTGCACGGCTCGTCCGGCGTGCCCGCGGCCGCGCTGCGCGACGCGGTGTCGGCCGGCATCCGGAAGATCAACGTGGGCACCGCGCTGAACGTCGCGCTCACCGCGCGGGTGCGCGGGGTGCTCGGCGGCGACGCCCGGCTCACCGACCCGCGCGGGTACCTGGCCGAGGGCCGGGACGCGGTGGCCGAGCTGGTGGCGCAGACCTGCCGGTCGCTGGGCCGGGCCGGCGCACCCGCCTGAGCGGTCGCCGGCCCGGCGCGCTCAGACCAGGCCGAGCACCCGGCGCGCGTTGCCGGCGTAGACCGCGGCGAGCTGGTCCGCGTCCAGGTGCAGCCCGGAGACCGCCCACCGGCCCTGCGGCGGCACCGGCGACCCCGGCGCGTACTCGAACGCCTCGTCGTCGGTCTCCAGGAACCGCACGTGCACCTCCAGCGCCTCGGCGGTCAGCGGGTAGGTGTCCGTGCCGAACAGCACCCGGTCGCCGTACCGCTCGATCAGCTGCCGGGCGCGCCGGGGCTGCCGGCCGAGCTCGGCCATCCGTCCGGCGATGTCGACGTGCCAGTTCGGGGCAGCCGCGAGCAGCCACTCCACCCGGTCCAGGTCCTCGGCCACGCAGCCGACGTGCGCGCCGACGAACGTGGTGCCGGGGGTGGCCAGCACCAGCCGCTCCAGCGCGGACAGCAGCGCGTCGGACGTCGGGTAGCGGTCCTGGTCCGCGAACGACCAGTCCGGGAAGGCCAGCAGCTCGTCCACCCGCTCGTTCTCGGCGTCCACCGGGTCGAAGAAGGCCAGCGGGTCGGCGATGTGGATCAGCACCGGCAGGCCGAGCTCGCCGGCCAGCGCGAGGGTGCGCACCACCCGCGGGTCGTCCGGCAGCACCAGCGCTCCGGTCGCGTCTCGGAACCGCAGACCCAGCGTCTTCCAGACCTTGACGCCGCGCGCGCCCCGTCGCGCGCAGTCGGTGAGCTGGTCGCGCAGCCGCTGCTCGCCGTCGGCCTCCGCCAGCAGGCCCCAGTCGAGCTGGCAGAACGTGAGGAACCGGCCCGGGTGCGCCCGGTCGTACCGGTCCAGGTTCGCCTCCAGCTCGTCGCCGTGCATGCCGTCCAGGTTCACCACCGTCCGCACGCCGTGCGCGTCCATCAGGGCGAGCAGAGCGTCGACGTCCGGCGCGGTCCAGCCCGGGCCGGTCAGCCAGCGGCCGAGGTGGTTGTGCACGTCGATGCTGGGCACCGCGGTGCGGCTCACCGGCGTCCGGTGCGCGACCAGCCGGCTGCGCGGGTGCCAGTCGGCCAGCCGCATGTCCTCGGGGCGGTCGGTCATGACGGTCCCTCCTCTCGTCCGATCATCAAGAATGAGCGATTAGTGCATTTTGCTGGCTATCGCTCAATCACGTGAGCAGTATTGCCCAGAGCCACCCGAGCGACGGCACTCCCGTCGGCATCGACCCGAAAGTGAGCAGTCCACGTGAGCACTTCGATCACCGCACACGAGATCGCGAGCCAGCCGGACGTCTGGGCCCGTGCGCTGCGCGAGGCGCCCGACGCCGCGGACGTCTTCGGCCGGCCCGGCGAGACGGTCCTGATCCTCGGCTGCGGCACCAGCGCGTTCGTCGCGGAGTCGATCGCCGTGCTGCGCGAGCGCGCCGGCCTGGGCCGGACCGACGCCGCCTACGCCTCCGAGTGGCAGCCCGGCCGCCGGTACGACCGCGTGCTGGTGATCTCCCGGTCCGGCACCACCACCGAGGTGCTCGCCGCGCTCGACCTGGTCGAGCCGGGCACGACCACCGTGGCGATCACGGGCGTCGCCGGCTCGCCGATCGCCGCGGCCGTCGACCAGGTGCTGCTGCTGGACTGGGCGGACGAGCGGTCGGTGGTGCAGACCCGCTTCCCCACCACCGTGCTGGTGCTCGCCCGCGCCGCCTTCGGCGAGGACCTGTCCGGCCTGGTCGACGAGGTCCGCGCGGCGCTCGCCGCCCCGCTGCCGGTCGGTGCCGAGGGCGTCGACCACGTGGTCTACCTCGGGCACGGCTGGACCTACGGACTGGCGCAGGAGGCGGCGCTCAAGGTCCGCGAGGCGGCGCAGGCGTGGTCGGAGTCCTACCCGGCGTTCGACTACCGGCACGGACCGATCGCCGTCGCGCACCCCGGCACCCTGGTCACCGTGCTCGGCCCGACCGACCCGGCCCTGGTGGCCGACGTCGAGGGCACCGGCGCGGCCGTGCAGACCACCGCGCACGACCCGCTGGTCCAGCTGGTGCAGGCGCAGCGGTTCGCCGTCGCGCTGGCCGAGCTGCGCGGGCTCACCCCGGACACCCCCCGCCACCTGACCCGGTCCGTCGTCCTGGGCTGAACGGACGCCGGACCATGCGCACCCCGCCCGTCGCTCGACCGACCACCACCGGGCCGCAGACCGCCGCACCCACGAGGCCGAGCATCCTGCTCCGGAAGGGATGGCTCCCGTGACCGCTCCCCGGCCCGTCCTCGTCGCGGGCGACGCGAACGTCGACCTGGTGCTCACCGGCGACGTCGTGCCCCGGTTCGGCCAGGTCGAGCAGCTCGCCGACCGTGGCGACCTGGTGCTCGGCGGCTCGGCCGCGATCGCGGCCTGCGGCCTGGCCCGGCTGGGCGTGCCGACGGCGCTGGTCGCCCGGGTCGGCGCCGACACGTTCGGCCGCGTCACCACCGACGCCCTGACGGCTGCCGGCGTGGACGTGCGCCCTGTCCAGGTCGACCCGGAGCTGCCCACCGGACTGTCGGTGATCCTGTCCACCCTCGACGACCGGGCGATCCTCACCGTGCCCGGCACCATCCCCACGCTGACCGCCGCCGCCGTGCTCGCCGCGCTGGACCGGCAGCAGGCCGGTCACCTGCACGTCGCGTCGTTCTTCCTGCAGCCCGGGCTCGCCGCCGCGCTGCCCGACCTGCTCGCCGAGGCCCGGCGACGCGGCGTGACCACCAGCCTGGACACCAACTGGGACCCGCAGCAGCGCTGGACCGGGCTGGCCGACGTGCTCGGGCAGCTCGACCTGCTGCTGCCCAACACCAGCGAGCTGCGCGCGATCGCCGCCGCCGTCGGACTGCCCGCCGGGGAGGACCGGGCGATCGCCGCCGGGCTCGCCGCCCTCGGACCGCGGGTCGTGGTCAAGGACGGTGCGGCCGGCGGCTGGTCGGTGGACCCGGCCGGCACCTGCACCCGGGCCCCCGGCCTGCCGGTCGCGGTGGTCGACACCACCGGCGCGGGGGACAGCTTCGACGCCGGCTACCTGGCCGCCCTCGCGCACGGCGTCCCCGACGAGGCCGACCGGCTGCGCTGGGCGGCTGCCGCGGGCTCGCTGTCCACCCTCGCCGCCGGCGGCACCGGGCACCAGGCCCGGCTCACCGACCTGGCCGCCGCCGGCGTGCCCGGCCCCCCGCGGCGCGCCTCGCCGTGACCTGACCCCGAGCGCCCACCTGCCCCGAGCCCTGCACCCACCCGCACGCGGACCACCGCGGGCGCGCCCCGTCGCGCCCGCGCACGCCCCGCGGCGACCCCGCGCACCCGCGCGGGCCACCCCGAACGGAGAGAACCACGATGGTCGACCAGTTCCGCGACATGGTGCGCCGGCACGCCGCCGGCAGCCCCGAGGGCATCTACTCGGTCTGCTCCGCCCACCCGATCGTGCTGGAGGCGGCCGTCCGGCAGGCCGTGCACGACGGCTCCTGGCTGCTGGTCGAGGCGACCTCCAACCAGGTCGACCAGTTCGGCGGCTACACCGGCATGCACCCGGCCGGCTTCCGGGACCTCGTGCGGCAGATCGCCGACCGGTTCGGCCTGCCGCAGGACCGCCTGGTGCTCGGCGGCGACCACCTCGGCCCGAACCGGTGGCGCGACCAGGGACCGGAGGCCGCGATGGACCTCGCGGACGGCCTGGTCGCCGCCTACGTCGAGGCCGGGTACACCAAGATCCACCTGGACTGCTCGATGTCCTGCGCCGGCGACCCCACCCCGCTCGGCGACGCCCG
Source organism: Cellulomonas sp. (assembly GCA_036404115.1). Taxonomy (GTDB): domain Bacteria; phylum Actinomycetota; class Actinomycetes; order Actinomycetales; family Cellulomonadaceae; genus Cellulomonas. The sequence continues at coordinate 81,166 of DASWPG010000046.1, read as the reverse complement.
CGTGGCCGCCCGCGCCGCCCGCCTGCTGGCCGTGGCCGAGCGCACCGCCGCCCGCACCGGCGCCGCCGACCGGCTGTCCTACGTGATCGGCACCGAGGTCCCGGTGCCGGGCGGCGCGCACGAGACCCTGCACGCCCTCACCCCCACCACCCCCGAGGCCGCCCGCGCCACCATCGCCGCGCACCGCGACGCGCTGGCCGAGATCGGCGTGGCGGACGTCTGGCCCCGGGTGCGTGCCCTGGTGGTGCAGCCCGCGGTCGAGTTCGACCACGTGCAGGTGGTCGACTACCGGTCCGAGGGCACCCGCGCGCTGCGCACCGTGCTGGCCGACGCCCCCGGCATGGTGTTCGAGGCGCACTCCACCGACTACCAGACCGCCGACCGGCTCCGGCAGCTCGTGCAGGACCACTGGGCGGTGCTCAAGGTCGGCCCCGGCCTCACGTTCGCCCTGCGCGAGGGCCTGTTCGCCCTGGCCGAGATCGAGGACGCGCTGATCCCCGAGGCCGAGCGCTCGCACCTGCTCGACGTGCTCGACGCCCGCATGGTCGCCGAGCCCGGCTACTGGCTCGGCTACCACGACGGCGACCCCGCCGAGCAGCGCCTCGCCCGCCGGTACTCCTACAGCGACCGGGTGCGGTACTACTGGCCCGACCACGAGGTCGAGGCGGCCGTCGAGCGGCTGGTCGCGAACCTCGACGCGGTGCCGATCCCGCTCACGCTGCTCAGCCAGCACCTGCCCGAGCAGTACGCGCGGGTGCGGGCCGGGGTGCTGGCCCCGCGGCCGCACGAGCTCGCGGTGGACAAGGTGCGCGACGCGCTGCGGCCGTACGCGGCGGCGTGCTTCCCGCAGGTGCCGGTGCGGGCCTGAGCCGGGCCCGACCGCGGCACCTGCCCAGGGCGGCACCGCGATCGGGCCGCGCGGTCGGCGACCCCGCGCGCCCGGCTCTCCTCAGCCGGCGAAGCTGAGCGCCTTGAACCGCTCCGTCTGCTCCCGGATGCCCACCTCGGTCGGCAGCCGCTCGATCGAGGACGCGCCGAAGAACCCGACCACGCCCTCGGTGCGGTCCAGCACGTACTGGGCGTCCGCGGGCTCGGCGATCGGGCCGCCGTGGCACAGGCACAGGATGTCGGGGTTCACCCGCTTCGCGGCGTCCGCGAGCGCCTGCACCCGGGCCGCGGCCTCGTCCAGGGTCAGGGCGGTCTGCGCACCGATGGTGCCGGCGGTGGTCAGACCCATGTGCGGCACCAGCACGTCCGCGCCGGCGCGCGCCATGTCCGCCGCCTGCTCCTCGTCGAAGACGTACGGCGTGGTCAGCAGGTCGAGCTCGTGGGCGGCCCGCACCATGTCCACCTCCAGGCCGTAGCCCATGCCGGTCTCCTCCAGGTTGGCCCGGAACACCCCGTCGATCAGACCGACCGTGGGGAAGTTCTGCACCCCGGCGAAGCCGGCCTCCTTGACCTGGCGCAGGAACACGGGGATCACCCGGAACGGGTCGGTGCCGCACACCCCGGCCAGCACCGGCGTGCGCCGCACCACCGGCAGCACCTCGTTGGCCATCTCCATCACGATCGCGTTCGCGTCGCCGTAGGGCAGCAGACCGGACAGCGAACCGCGGCCCGCCATCCGGAACCGGCCCGAGTTGTAGATGATCAGCAGGTCGATGTCGCCGGCCTCGGCGGACTTGGCGGAGATGCCGGTCCCGGCACCGCCGCCGATGATCGGCCGGCCGGCGGCCACCTGGGCGCGGAAGCGGGCGAGGATCTCGGCGCGGGTCATGTCAGTGCTCCTTCATGGTGCCGGTCTGGCTCGGCCGGCGGGGGTGCCGTCCGATCTGGTCGTGCAGGGCATCCGCCATGGCAGTGCCGAAGCCGGGGTCGTTCACGGCGAGGTCCAGCCCGGTGACCTGTACCGCGGAGCCCGCCAGCCCGTCCCGCAGCGCGGCGAACAGCACCGCGTCCGCGTCCGCGTCGCGGAACGGCCCGCCGTCCACGTCGATCGCGCTGAGCCCACGCAGCGGCAGGAACAGCGCGGTCGGGCCGGTGGCGGCCGCGAGCTTGCGGGAGATCCGCCGGCCGAGCTCGGCCATCTCCTCGGCGGTGGTGCGCATCAGCGTGACGGTCGGGTTGTGCACCAGCAGGTTCCGGCCCCGGAACCGTTCGGGCACGGTGTCCGACGGCCCGAAGTTGACCATGTCCAGCGCCCCGACGCCGACCACCTGCGGCACGCCCAGCAGCCCGGCGATCTCCAACCGGTGCGGGCCTGCGCTGAGCACCCCGCCGACCAGGTCGTCGCACAGCTCCGTGGTGGTCAGGTCGCACACGCCGGCCAGCAGCCCGGAGGCGACCAGCTTCTCCATCGCCCGCCCACCGGTCCCGGTGGCGTGGAAGACCAGCACCTCGTAGCCGAGCGCGGTCAGGCGCTCCCGTGCCTCGTCGGCGGCCGGGGTGGTCACGCCGAACATCGTCACGCCGACCACCGGCCGGCCGGGCTCGGCGGAGGCCCGCCGCCGGGCATGATGCGCGTGCGCCATGCCGGCGATCGCGGCCGCCGCGTTGCCCAGCACCACCTCGGAGACGGTGTTCACCCCGGCGACGTCCACCACCGAGTACATCAGCGTCGCGTCCACCTCACCGACGTAGGGCTGCACGTCGCCGCTGGCCATCGTGGAGACCAGCAGCTTGGGCACGCCGATCGGCAGCGCCTGCATCGCGGGGGCGGCCACCGAGGAGCCGCCGGAGCCGCCGACGGCCAGCAGCCCGTCCAGGCGGCCTTCCTCCCACAGCCGGTGCGCGACCCGGGCCGCACCCTGGCCCATCACTGTCATCATCTCGCCGCGGTCGCGGGCGGCGCGCAGCCGGGCAGGGTCAGCGCCGGCGGCCTCGATCACCGCGTCCGCGGAGACGTCCGCGAGCGGGCTCGTGGAGAAGGACCCGACATCGACCACCAGCACCTCGACGTCCTGGGCGATCAACCGGTCCTTCAGCCAGGCGTACTCCACGCCCTTCGTGTCCAACGTGCCCAGCAGCACCACGGTCGTCATCGACCTCACCGTCCTCGATCGCACGCCCCGGGCATCCGGCAGCCCCGAGGTCACCCGGTCAGGCTAGGGAGCGGCGTGCCGACGGCGCTGGGCCACTTCGTCGCGATTGGACCCCGCTCGTGGCGCCACCGGCCGGATCCGTGCGCCCGGTCCCGCCGACGGGCTCGCCCGAGGCGCCGTCCGCTGGCATCGTGCAGGGGTGGGCACGCAACGGCTCGGCGCGAGCGACCTCAGCCGGCTGCTCGGCCGGTGGTCCTCCTCGGACGCGACGCTGGCCACCAGCCTGGCCGACGCGCTGGTCGAGCTGATCGCCACCGGGGTGCTGCCGGCCGGCGCGCGGCTGCCCTCCCAGCGCGCGCTGGCCGACGCGCTGCGGGTGTCCCGCGGCACCGTCACCACGGCGTACGAGGCGTTGGACGCCGCCGGGCACCTGGCCACGACGCACGGCTCCGGCTCCCGGGTGCGGTCCACCCAGCGGTGGCACCACGACCTCAGCGGCCGGCTGTTCTCGTTCACCGACACCCCGGCCGGCGTGCTGGACCTGTCCACCGGGGCGCTGCCCGCCGCGCCGGTGACCCAGGAGGTCCTGGACCGCCCGCTCGGCGACCTGGTGGCGCCCTACCTCGCGACGGACGGCTACTTCCCCGCGGGTGTGCCGGCGCTCCGTGCGGCGGTGGCCGAGCGGTTCACCCAGGACGGGGTGCCGACCACCCCGGACGAGATCCTGATCACCTCCGGCGCGCAGGAGGCGACCTGGCTGGCGGTGTCCGCGCTCGCCGGGGCGGGCGATGTCGTGCTGACCGAAGAGCCGACCTACCGGGGCGCCCTGGAGGCGGTCCGCAGCGCCGGGGCTCGTGCCGTCGGGCTGCGCAGCGACGACGAGGGCATCGACCCCGACCATCTGCGCCGGTCCGCGCCGCGTGCCGCCGCGCTGTACTGCCAGACCTCGATCCACAACCCCACCGGCCGCAGCACCCCCGGCCCTCGGCGCCGCGCGCTGGCCCAGGTGATCGACGCAGCCGGTCTGCTCACCGTCGAGGACGCCTGCTCCGCCGACCTCACCCTGCACGGGCCCCCGGTGGCACCCACCCTGGCCGGGCTGGTCGACCCTGACCTGCTGCTGACGATCGGCACCGCGTCCAAGCTCTTCTGGGGCGGCCTGCGCATCGGGTGGCTCCGCGCGGCACCGGACCGGATCGCGGGGCTCGCCGAGCTGCGCAAGCCGATCGACCTCGCGACGCCGGTGGTCGACCAGCTGCTCGTGGTCCGGCTGGTGCAGCAGTCCGGCACCGCCCGCGAGCAGCGCCGCGCCATGCTGACCGGGTGCCTGGCAGCCACCGAGCAGGTGCTCCGCGAGGCCGCACCCGGATGGACCTGGCGGCCGGTGGACGGTGGGTCGGGGCTGTGGGTCGACACGCACCGCGACACGGTGGCCCTCGCCGAGGTCGCCAAGCGCTCGGGGTTCCGGCTCGCGCCCGGACCCGACTTCTCCGTGCACGGTGGCCAGGGCACCCACCTCCGGCTGCCGGTCTGGCACCGGCCGGAACAGCTGCGTGCCGCGGTGCTCGCGCTGGGTGCGCGGGCCGGCTGATCCGCCGCACGGCGCCGCCCGGGACGCTCAGCACCCCGCGACGAGGTCGAGCAGGTCGCCGACGGTGGCCGCCGGGTCGTCCAGGGTGACCAGCACCGCCGCCGTCGGCCCGGCACCCAGCCCGCGCGCCAGCAGGGCGGTCCGACGCTCCACCCGCTCGGTCGCGCCGAGCGGACGGCCCACGGACCCGCGGGCGTGCCGCACCTGCGCCGTGCGCGCACCGTCCGGGGTGCGCAGCTCGACCCTGGCGGGGTAGCCACCGTCGTCCTGCCCCGCAGCACCGCCCCGGTCAGCACCGCTCGGGCCGACCGGTGCGGGGTCGGCTCGCAGCACGACCCGCTCGGCGACGGCGTGCACCGCCGGGTCCGCGAGCAGCCCGTCGGTGCCCGGACCGCCGAGCCGGGCCAGCCCGGGCCCGCCGTGCACGACCGCCAGCCCGACCAGGAACGGCAGCGCGAACTGAGCCTGCATCAGCCCGCGCGGCCGGGTCACGGTCAGCCCCGCCGCACCGGGCACCGTCGTGACGGCCAGGCCTCGGACGTGCTCCGGCGCCAGACCGGTGGTCAGGGACAGCACGGCGTCCAGCACCGCATGGGTGGCGCGGCAGCACGGGTACGGCTTGGTATAGGTGTCCAGGCACTCCCACCGCTGCGACCAGGGCGAGAGCAGGGCGTCGTCCTCGACGTCGAACAGCGCGGCGACCAGCGGCGGGGCGCCGTCGTCCTCCTGCGGGTCGGTGCCGGGGTCGACGGCCAGGTCGGCCACCGCGACGGCGGTCGCCGCCGCCCAGGCACCGGACTCCCGGGCGGCAGCGGTCGTCATCCGGGCGGTGGGCGCCCAGGCCCCCGCCAGCCGGAGCGCAGCGGCCACCTGGGCGACGGTGCCGCCCCGGACCGCGGTCAGGGCGGCGGCCGCCCCGTGCGCGGCCGCGTAGCCGCTGGCCCGGTACGGCACGCCGCTGACGGCGGGGGCGGCGAGGTGGCCGGCCCGGGCGGTCACCTCGTAACCGGCGACCAGGGCCCGGCGCAGCACGGCGAGCGGGGTCGTCGGCCCGGCGCCGGCCAGCAGCGCCGGCAGCACGGTGGAGCCCGCGTGCACGCCGGCACCCCGGTCGTGGCCGTCGTCCAGGTCGAGCGCGGACGCCGCGGCCGCCCCCGCCGCAGCGGCCCAGCCGGGGTCGACCCGGACCGCGTCGGTCGCGCGGCCCGGTCCGGCGGGCAGGCTCCGGCCGACGGACGGGTCCGGGTCGGCGGCACCGCCGATCAGCCGGGCCGAGCCCGGGTGCCGGACGGCAGCCCGGCGGGCGGACCGGGCGGACCGGGTGCCGAGGCCGGCGACCAGCACGGCGATGCCGTCGGCGAGGGCGTCCTGCGCCCACGCGTCCACCTCTGCAGGGACCGCCGCGAGCGCCCGCAGCACCGCCTCGGCCGCCCGGTCGGTCCCGCCGTCCGCCCCGGCGGTCCCGTCGACCACCGACCCGCTCACGCCTGCTCCGCGGCCAGCGCCGTCGGCAGGTCGGCGAGCAGCCGGCGGGTGTACGGGTGCTGCGGCTGCTGCCACACCTGCGCGACCGGACCGCGCTCGACCACCCGGCCCTCGCACAGCACCACCACGTCGTCGCTGACCTGCCGGACCACCGCGAGGTCGTGCGAGACGAACACGATCGCGAGGTCGTGCTCGCGCCGCAGCCGGCCGAGCAGGTCCAGCACCTGGGCCTGCACCAGCACGTCGAGCGCCGAGACCGCCTCGTCGCACAGCAGCACGTCCGGCTGGGCCAGCAGCGCGCGGGCGATGGCGACCCGCTGGCGCTGCCCGCCGGACAGGTCGAGCGGGCTGCGCCCGATCAGCTCGACCCCGAGCCCGACGTCGTCCAGCGCGCCGGCGAGCACCCGGTCCCGCTCGGCACCGCTCAGCCGGGCCCGGTCGCCGACCAGCGCCTCGGTCAGCAGCCGGCGCACGTCCCACCGCGGGTCGAACGCGCCGAGCGGGTCCTGGGCCACGATCTGCACGCGGGGCCGACGCTCGCGACGGTCCCGCTCCGGGATGCCGGACCACGGTGCGCCGTCCAGCGTGACCCGGCCCCGGTCCGGCTCCTGCAGGGCGAGCAGCACCCGCAGCAGGGTGGACTTGCCGGAGCCGGACTCCCCGACGACGCCGAGGGTCCGGCCGCGCCGCACCGCCACCGAGACGTCCGTGAGGGCCACCAGCTCGCGCCGGCCGGGCAGCCGGTAGCGCACGTCCAGCTGGTCGGCCGCGAGCACCGGCGGCTCCGACGCCGGCCGCTCGTCCTCCCGCTCGACCGGACCGGCGGTGGGCAGCGCGGCGACCAGGGCCTGGGTGTACGGGTGCTGCGGGGTGCGCAGGATCCGGCGCGGGTCGCCCTCCTCCACCACCTCGCCGTCCCGCAGCACCAGCACGTGGTCCGCGACCTCCGCGACGACGGCCAGGTCGTGGCTGACCAGCACCAGGCCGAGCCCCTCGGCGGTGAGCCGGCCGAGCAGGTCGAGCACCTGGCGCTGCACGGAGACGTCCAGTGCGGTGGTCGGCTCGTCGGCCACCAGCACCCGGGGGTCCCCGGCCACCCCGGTCGCGATCAGGGCGCGCTGGCGCAGGCCCCCGGACAGCTCGTGCGCATGCTGGCGGGCGCGGCGCTCCGGATCGGGGATGCCGGCGTCCGCGAGCAGCTCCAGCACCCGGCTCCGGCGCTGCCTCCGGGGCAGCCGGTGGTGCGCGCCGAGCGCCTCGCCGACCTCCGCGGCGACGCTGCGCAGCGGATCGAGCGACTGCAGCGCGTCCTGCAGCACCAGGCCGATCCGGTCGCCGCGCAGCCGCCGCCAGCCCCGCTCGTCCAGGCCGAGCCCGTCCGCACCGTCCACCACCAGCTCGGTCGCCGTGACCCGGGCGGCCTCGCCGGCCAGGCCGAGCAGCGCGCGGGCGACGGTGGACTTGCCGGAGCCGGACTCGCCCACCAGGGCGACGCACCGCCCGGGCTCGACGTCGAACGAGACGCCGCGGACCGCGTGCACCGGCCCGTCCGGGCTGTCGTAGGTGACCGCGAGGTCGCGGACCCGCACCAGCGCGCTCATGCCGTGCCCTTCGTGGAGGCGACGCGCTGCAACCGGCGGCCGAGCGCGGTGACGGCCAGGATCGTCGCGACCACCGCGACGCCGGGGAAGACGGTCGGCCACCAGGCGAGCGCCAGCACGTCGCGGCCCTCGGCGAGCAGCGAGCCCCACTCCGGGGCGGGCCGCTCCGGGCCCAGGCCGACGAAGCTCAGCCCGGACACGGTGAGCAGCGCCGTGCCGACCTCGATCGAGGCGAGCAGCAGCACCGAGGTCAGCACGTGCGGCAGCACGTGCTGCGCGACGACGCTGCGCCGGGGCCGCCCGAAGGTGACCGCGGCCCGCACGAAGTCGGACCGGCGCACCGCCAGGGTCTGCCGGCGGACCACCCGGCCGAACCCCGGGGCGGCGGCCACGCCGACCGCCGCGGCGAGGGTGAGCGTGCCGGGCCCGGCCAGCGCGGCGAGCACCAGGGCCAGCAGCACGCTCGGGAACGCGGACAGCAGGTCCAGCGTCCGGGCCACCACCTCGTCCACCCGCGCGCCGCCGAGCCCGGCTACCAGGCCGAGCAGCGTGCCGAGCGTGACCGCCAGCAGCACCGCGAGCGCCGCGATGGTCACCGAGTAGCGCGCCCCGTGCACCACCCGGGCGTACAGGTCGCGGCCCAGCTGGTCGGTGCCGAACCAGTGCGCGGCGCTCGGGCCCTGCAACGAGGCCAGCGGGTCGGTGGCCTGCGGGTCCGCCCCGGTGAGCAGACCGGGGGCCAGCACGGCCACCAGGACCAGGAGCAGCACCGCGGCCGCGAGCACGGTGCCGGGCGTCCAGAACCGTCGGCCGCGCCGGGTCCGTCCCGCGGGCGCCACCGCCGGCCCGGGGGCGGCCGTCGTGGCGACATCCGTCGAGGTCATCGGTCCGTCTCCCTCAGTCGGGGGTCGATCAGCAGCGCGAGGGTGTCCACCAGCGCGGAGATCACCACGTACCCGCCGGCCACCACGAGCACGACGCCGAGCAGCACCGGCATGTCCTTGCCCTGCACCGCGGTCAGCGCGGTGCGGCCGAGGCCGGGGCGGCCGAACACCGTCTCGACCACCACCGCACCGCCGAGCAGCGCGCCGAGCATGTTCCCGGCCAGGGTCACCGAGGCGACCGCGGCGTGCGGCACCAGGTGCACGGCGCTCAGCCGCAGCGGGCTGATCCCGCGGGCGCGGGCGGACAGCACGAACGGGTCCGGCCGGCGCCGGGCGACCTCCTCGCGCATGAACTGGCCGAGGATCCCGCCGATCGGCAGCGCCAGGGTCAGCGCGGGCAGCACCAGTGCGGACACGCTGCCGGCCCCGGCGGCCGGGAACCAGCCCAGCCGGTAGGACAGCAGCAGGAGCAGCAGCGAGCCGACCCAGAACGTCGGCACGCAGATCGCCAGCATCTCGGCCGCGGACAGCAGCCGCAGCCGGGACGGCGGCCGGTCGGCGGTGAGCACCGCGACCAGCCAGGCGCCCAGCCCGGCGAGCAGCAGGGCGGTCACCGCGAGCTGCACCGTCGGGCCGATCTGGGAGCCGAGCAGGTCGGTGACGTCCGCGCGCTGCACGTACGACCGGCCGAGGTCGCCACGCAGCACCCCGGCCAGGTAGTCGACGTACTGCACCAGCACGGGTCGGTCCAGCCCGAGGGAGGCCCGGACCTGCTCGCGCAGGCCCGGCTCGTTGGCGTGCACGCCGAGCACGACGTCCTCCACCGAGCCGGGCATCGCCCGCAGCGCGACGAAGGTCACCGTGACGGCGGCCCAGAGCACGACCACGGCTCCTGCGAGGCGCCGGGCGACGCCTCGCAGGAGCACACGGGTGCGGTCGGTCATACCGCGGTCACCCGAGCCACACGTCGTACGCGCTGTCCGGGGTGCCGCTGGAGGCGTCGAAGCCGATGCCGTGCACGTCGCTGGCGTAGGCGACCTGGAAGGTGGACTCGGTCAGCGGGATGAACACCGCCTCGTCCAGCACCAGGTCGGTCTGGATCGCGGCGAGCGCCTCGGTCCGGGTCGCGTCGTCCGTCGCGGTCAGGGCCGTGGTGGCGGCGTCGACCGCGGCGGTCGGCTGGTAGGAGCCGGCGGCGTAGAAGTACCCGCTCCAGGTGCCCAGCACGGAGTTCGCGTAGTCGGTCCGGCCGAAGGTCGCCGGGTAGACCGACCACGAGCCGTCCGCGATCGCCGCCGACACCTCGGTCCAGGTCGGGGTGCTGAACGCGAGCTCGACCCCGAGGTTCGTCTTGAGCTGGTCCTGGACCGCCTCGATCAGGGTGTCGCGCTGGTCCCGCACCGAGTCGGCGTCGTAGGTGACCTCCAGGGTCAGGCGCTCGCCGTCCTTCGTGCGGTAGCCCTCGTCGTCCACCTCGGTCCAGCCGGCCTCGTCCAGCAGGGCGTTCGCCGCGTCGACGTCGTCGCCCCAGGCGCCCTCGAGGCTCGCGTCGTACCCGGCGGAGTCCTGACCGAACCAGGACCAGGCGCGGTCGACCTGCCCGGAGTAGACGGCCTGCACGATCGCGTCCAGGTCGAAGCCGTCCCGCACGGCCTGGCGCAGCCGCACGTCGTCCCACGGCGCGTTGGCCGCGTCGGCGTTGATCACGAACCCGAAGGTCGAGGAGGTGCTCGGGCCGTTCTGGTAGGTCAGCCCCTGGCCCTCCAACGTCTCGACCTGGAGCGCCGGGACGCCGGAGATCGCGTCGACCTGCCCGGACTCCAGCGAGCCGACCCGGCCCGAGTCGTCGGACTGGAAGCTGTAGGTGACCGTGTCCAGGTAGGCCGCACCGGTGTGGTCGGCCGTCTCCGGCGCCCAGTCGTAGTCGTCGTTCCGGGCGAGCTCGACGTGGTCGCCGCGGGAGTAGTCCGCCACGGTGAACGGCCCGGAGCCGGACAGGTCGCCGGTGGTCGGGTCGCACAGCCCGTCGCCGAGGTCCAGGCCGGCCGGGTCGACGATGCCGAGCGCGACCGAGCTGAGCGAGTCGAGCAGCGAGGTGTCCGGTGCGGAGAGCTGCAGCACCAGGGTGGTGGCGTCGGGCGCGGTGATCTCGCTGACCGAGGACAGCAGGGTCGAGTACGTGGAGCCGTTCGCGCTGTCGCGCACGTAGTCGTAGTTCTCCTTCACCGCCTCCGCGTCCAGGGTGGCGCCGTCGCTGAACGTGATGCCCTCGCCCAGCGTGAAGGTGTAGGTGGTGCCGTCGTCCGACACCACCCAGGAGTCCGCCAGCCACCCGGTGAACGTGCCGTCGTCCTCCTGGTGCACCAGGGAGTCGAACAGGTTGCGCAGCACGGCCCGGTCCGAGACCAGCTGGTGGAAGGCAGGCGCGAAGCAGGACGGCTCGCTGGCGATCGCCCAGGTCAGCGAACCGCCGCTGACGGCGGTGGTCGATCCCTCGGTGGAGGTGGCGTCCGAGCTCGTGCCACCGGAGCACGCCGCGAGCACCAGGGCGGCGGCGGTGAGCAGACTGGCCGGGACGAGTCGCCGGCGCAGGACGGATCTGATGGTCATGGTGACTCCTGCGGGGTGGGGTCGTGCGGGGTGGGGGGTGGTGCGGAGGTGGCGCGCAGGCGTGCGGCTCAGTGGCCGACGCGGAAGGTGGTCCCGGACTCGATGCCCTCGACCGACCGGACGTAGGCGGCGGCGACCCGCGCCGCCGGGACGGGTTCGTGGCCGGGCAGCGGGTTGTCGCCGCCGAGGGAGTCGATCGACTCCTGCACGATGCCCGGGCTGACGGCGTTGATCCGGCGGCCGTCGCCGAGCTCGGCGGCCACCGCGCGGACGAACGCCTCGACACCGCCGTTCGCGGCCGCGGCGGTGACCCCGCCGGCCCACGGGATCCGCGACATGATCCCCGAGACCAGGGTGAACGACCCCGGGGTGGCGACGTACGGCAGGCCCTGCAGCACCAGGTCCACCTGGGAGAGCAGCTTGCCGCGCAGCGATGCCTCGACCTGGGCGGTGGTCAGCCGGCTCAGCGGCGCCAGCTCCAGCAGGCCGACGGTGCTCACGGCCGCGTCGACCCGGCCGACCGCCTGCCAGACCTGCGCGACCGACGCGGGGTCGGTGAGGTCGACCGCCAGCGCGGGCTCCGGGCTGCCGGGTCCCGGGTGGTCCGCGGCGATCACGTCGTGGCCGCGGGCGCGCAGGGCGGCGGCGACCGCGGAGCCGACCGTGCCGGTGCTGCCGATCTGCAGGATCCTCATCGCACGCCGCCCGTCGTGCTCGGGCCGGCCGTGCTCGGGCCGCCGTCGAGGTCGGCCTCGAACCAGTCGGTCCGGGCCCCGGCCTCGATGGTCGTCAGCAGGTCGGTGGGATAGGTCACGTCGTCCTCCTCCAGGTGCTTCTGCGTCGCGACCCGGTGCGCGATCCGCCAGCCGTCGGCGGTGCGCTGCCAGGTGTCCGTGTACAGCCCGGTGCCGCGCGAGCGGTGCAGCACCCCGGGCCGGTCGGTGCGCTGCAGGGTCAGGTGCGCCACCTCCGAGGTGGAGCGCGCGGTGCCGGCGTCGCCGTCCAGGTCGACCAGGGTGTTCGCGATCAGGTGCTGGCCGGACACGCGGGTGGCGTTGAAGTCCTCCCGGAGGAACCGGCCGAGGTCGGCAGCAGCCAGCGTGCCCAGCGCCGTGCCCGGCAGGTCGATCTCGGCGTCCGGCGTGAACACCCGATCGAACAGGTCCCAGCGGTCCTGGTCCTGCGCCTGCGCGTAGGCGTGCAGCACGTCGCGGATCTGCGCCCGGTCCACCAGGTCGCGGACCTCGTCCGCGAGGTCGTCGGTCATCTGTGCTCCTCGGGTTCGGGCCGGTGCGCTGCCGGCAGCGGCCGGGTGCGGGACGTGCACCGCCACGGCGGGGTCGTGCGCGGCGCCCGCGGTGGCGCGCTGCTGGTCGGCGGAGTAGGCGAGCCGGGCGACGTCGTCGCTGACCCGCAGGACCACGTGCACCGCGATCTGCCAGCCGGCCGGGCCGAGCTCCAGGTCGTCGACGTACAGCCCCGCGGCGGACTGCTGGTCCACCGCGAGGCCGGCGGCGGGGGTCGACGCCTCGACGGCCCCCGGCCCGACGGCCGCACGCTCGGTGGTGGTGGCGAGGAACGAGGTGACCGCCCGCACCCGCCGGACGCCCCGCAGCGTGCCGGGCGGCAGCGGCCGGACCAGCGTGTTCGCCAGCAGGTGCTGGCCGGACAGCCGCGCGGTGTCGAACTCCCCGGCGAGCACCGCCCAGAACCCCTCGGCGTCGGTCGGCACGTCGAGCCATCCGGGCACCTCGACCCGGGCACCGGGCGTGAACGCGGACCGGTACAGCGCCACGTCCCGCTGGTCGACACCCTGGGCGTACCGGCGCAGCGCCGCGAGCACGCCCTCCCGCTCGCGCAGGGTGTCGAGGTCCCGGGTGAGGACCTCCTCGGCGAGCGCGGTCATGCCGGGTGCTCGTCCCCGAGCAGCGGCTCGGTGATGGTGAGGAACTTCCCGGTGTACCGGGGCTCCAGCGCCTCGTCGATCGCGAACGTGGCCAGGTCGGCGTAGGTGATCCGCGACGACCGGTCCAGCACGATGTGCTCGTGCACGGCGTGCGGCCGGCGCGGGCCCTCGTAGATCGCCGGGTTGCGCCCCACGGTCCACCGCACCTCGCCCGCGCCGTAGCCGGCGAGCAGCTCCTCCATCCGGTCCTTGTCGCCGACCCGGTTGCCGACCAGGTCGCGCAGCCAGCGCACGTACGGCGATCCGTCGTTGCTGCTGCCCGCGCCGTGCGTGCTCATCGCGTACAGGTTCCGCACGCCGTGGCGCGGCATGGCGGCCAGCAGCAGCTCGGTGGAGACCAGGCAGACGTCCACCGAGCGGGAGTCGTCGATCTCGGCGTGGCTGCGGCCCGAGGCAGGCAGGCCGAGGCTGGACACCACCCCGGTCGCGCCGGGCAGCAGGTCCTCGATCACGGCGGCGTCCCGGGCGTCCCCGACCACCACCCGCAGCCGGTCGTGCTCGATCGGCAGGCCCTCGCGGCGCCGGACCAGGGCGGTGACGTCGAGGCCGCGGTCGAGCCCCTGACGGACGACCTCCTGACCGGTGCGGCCGGTGGCGCCGAGGACGACGAGAGACATGCGGGTGCTCCTGACGGAAGGGGTGGGTGGTGCCCGACGGGACCGTGCGAACGGCACGGCGGCAGGACGGACGGGTGCCCGGGGAGGCGAGCGGGGGACGACCACGCCGCGATGTCGCACATCGGGGTCGTGGCCCGGCGGTGGCCGGGCGGTCAGCGCGCGATCAGGAGGTGACCGCGCGGACGGTCGTCAGCGACGAGGCGCCCGACATCGCGGGCAGCGGCTGGACCGGGCGCCGGTCGCCGCGGACGTCCCGGGCAGTGCGGACGCGACCGGCACCGGGCGGGCACCGAGGTGCGCTCCGGTGCTGCGGGTCGGCGTGCTCACGGTCGGGTCTCCTCGTCGTCACCGACGGACCTGCCGGCGGGTTGCCGGTGCCGTCGTCGGTGGCGAGAGACTAAGCCCTCGACCCAACTGTGCGACAGTGTGTCTCATACGTTGGTCTATTGGCATCATGTCGGCTGCACGCAGCAGCACCGCACGGTCCACCTCGACCCGTGCGCACACCAGGCGGGAGACGGGACGACGTGGACCCTCGGACGGCGCGGACCCGTGAGACCGCCATGCACGCGGCCACCGAGCTGCTGGCCGACAGCGGACCGGCCATGCTGACCCACCAGGAGCTCACCCGAGTCGCCGGCGTGTCCCGGGCGACGCTCTACCGGCACTGGCCCACGATCACCGACCTCGTGCTCGACCTGCTGGTCGAGTTCCGGATGCCCGACTTCGTCCCGGTCGACGGCGACGCCCGCGCCTGCGTGGAGACCAACCTCGAGGCGCAGCGCGCCCGCCTGTTCGACCGGCACTACCTCGGCGTCTACCTGACCTCGCAGTCCCTCGCGCAGGACCCCCGGGTCCGCCACCGCCTGCTCGAGATGAACGAGCCCCGCGTCGCCTCCGTCGCGACCGCCTTCGGCCCGGCGTACGACCTCGCCGACCGGCCGGACCACGTGGTGCAGCTGCTCGCCCTGCTGAACGGTCCCCTGCTCCAGATCGCCACCTTCGTCGGCGGCGAGCTGCCGGACGAGGTCCGCGCGGCCGTGGTCGACTCGGTGCTGGGCTATCTCGACCGGCACTGCACGCGCACGACGGCCCCGGCACGGTGACACGCAGGAGGGGCGGGCCCGCGCGGGCCCGCCCCTCCTGTGCACAGCTCGACCTAGCCGGGTCGGGACCCGGCCGGGCGGTCAGCCCTCGGTCAACGGCGCCAGCGTGTCGTCGTTGGCGTAGACCTCGGCCGCGTTCTCCTTGGTCACGATCACCGGGGTCAGCAGGTACGCCGGCACGACCTTCACACCGTTGTCGTACGACTCGGTGTCGTTGACCTCCGGGTCCTCACCCTGCTGCAGCAGCTGGATCTGCGCGATCGTCTTGGCCACCAGCTCGCGGGTGTCCTTGTAGATCGTGGAGTACTGCTCGCCCGCCATGATCGACTTCACGGACTCGACCTCGGAGTCCTGGCCGGTGACGACCGGGGTGTCCTTGCCCGCCTGGGCCACCGAGGTGAGCGCGGCCCGGGCCAGCGTGTCGTTCGGCGAGAGGATGCCGTCCAGCTCGGTGTCCGTGTACGAGCCGGCGAGGATGGTGTCCATCCGCGTCTGCACGTTCTCGGCCGTCCAGCCCTGGGTCGCGACCGCCTCGAAGGTGGTCTGGCCCGAGACGATGTTCAGCGTGCCGTCGTCGATCTTCGGCTGCAGGACGCTCATCGCACCCTCGAAGAACGGCGTCGAGTTGGCGTCGTCCGGCGAACCGGCGATCAGCTCGATGTTGTACGGGCCGTCACCCTTGCGGGCGGCGAGGCCCTCGAGCAGCGACGTGCCCTGCAGCACGCCGACCTGGTAGTTGTCGAAGGCCACGTACAGGTCGACCGCGTCGGTGTTCTTGACCAGCCGGTCGTACGCGATCACCTTCGCCCCGGACTCCTCCGCGGCCTCCAGCTGGGTGCCGAGCTGCGACCCGTCGATGGCGCCCACCACGATCACGCTCGCGCCCTGCTCGACCATCGCCTGGATCTGGTTCTGCTGCTCGGTCACACCGTTGTTCGCGAACTGCACGATCGGGTTGTACCCCGCCTCGGTCAGACCGTCGGTGAACAGCTGCTCGGCGAGCACCCAGTTCTCCGAGGTCTTCTGCGGCAGCGCCACCCCGATGGTCGCGTCGGCGGCGAACCCGCCGGCGGTCTCGCTCGACGACCCGGAGGCATCCGAGGAGGAACCGTCACGATCGGACGATGAGCACCCCGTGAGCACCATCGCTCCGGCGGCCCCGGCGGCGATCAGCGCCGCTGTCAGCTTCTTCATAGGTGATGTCACTCTTCTCGGTCGTGCACCCGTCGTTGGGTGCGGTGGCTGCGCTGCCGGGAGCCCGGCAGCGCGGGAATGCCTAGCGCTGTGCGAGGGTGTCGGGCTTCGACCCGGCCACCGCGCCGGCGACCTCGGGCCCCTCGGGCCCGCCGGGGATCTCCGACTTCCGGCGGCCGCGTAGCAGCAACCCGATGATCGACGGACGACCCTGGACCTTGTTGTAGACGTCGAAGGCCACGGCGGCGAGCAGCACCAGGCCCTTGATCATCTGGGTGCTGTCGGACCCGACGCCCATCAGCTGCAGGCCGTTGTTCAGCACGGCCATCACCAGACCACCGATCAGCGAGCCGACCACCGTGCCGACACCGCCGGAGACGGCGGCACCGCCGATGAACACCGCGGCGATCGCGTCGAGCTCCCAGCTCGTGCCGTCGGACGGCCCCGAGGCGGTCGACCGGCCGACGAACACGATCCCGGCCAGCGCGGCCAGCATCGACATGTTCATCATCACGAAGAAGTTGGTCCGCCGGATGTTGACGCCGGACAGCGCGGCCGCGATCTTGTTGCCGCCCACCGCGTAGACGTGCCGACCGGTGACGGTACGGGTCGAGACGAAGCCGTACAGCAGCACCAGCGCCGCGAGGATCACGCCGGAGAACGGGAAGGACGTGCCGACCCGGCCGCTGCCGAACAGCCAGGTCACGTAGCCGATCACCACGGCGAGCGCGCCCACCCGGACCACCGAGACCCAGACCGGGGCCGCCAGCCCGCCCAGCCGACGGGCCGAGCGACGCCGCCGCACCTCGCCGTAGACCAGCGCGACGACGGCCAGCACCCCGAGCAGCAGCGTCGAGTTGTTCAGCCCGGTGTTCGGGCCCCACTCGGGCAGGTAGCCGGCACCCAGGTACTGGATCTCGTCCGGCACCGGCACCGTGTTCGCCTTGCCGATGTACTGGTTGGCACCGCGGAAGAACATCATGCCGGCCAGCGTCGTGATGAAGCCGGGGATGCCCACGTAGGCCACCCAGAACCCCTGCCAGGCACCGATCAGCGCACCGACCGCGAGGCCCAGCAGCACCCCGAGCCACCAGGGCACCCCCCAGTCGCGGATCGCGAGCGCCACGATGATGCCGGCGACCGCCGCCACCGAACCGACCGACAGGTCGATGTGGCCGGCGATGATCACCAGGACCATCCCGATCGCGAGGATCAGGACATACGAGTTGCCGTTGATGATGTTCTGGGCGTTGGTCGGGGTGAGCACCTTGCCACCGGTCGCGATCTGGAACACGAGCACCAGTGCGATCAGTGCGAACACCATGCCGAACTGGCGGGCTCCGCCGCCGAACAGCTGCTTGAGTGACGTCATCGTCGGGTCGTCCTTCGTGGGTGGTGGCGGTGGTTCAGTGGGTGGCGACGGGGCTCGTGCCGGTCATCAGGCGCATCAGGTTCTCCTGGGTGGCCTGCGACCGGTCGACCACCCCGGTGATCTGCCCCTCGAAGATGGTGTAGATCCGGTCGCAGAGGCCGAGCAGCTCGGGGAGCTCGGACGAGATCACGACCACGCCCTTGCCGGCGTCGGCCAGCCGCTGGACCAGCCCGTAGATCTCGTACTTGGCGCCGACGTCGACGCCGCGGGTCGGCTCGTCCAGGATCAGCAGGTCCGGGTCCGGGAACATCCACTTGCCCAGCAGCACCTTCTGCTGGTTCCCGCCGGAGAGCTTGGCCACGCCCTCCTGCACGGACGGGGTCTTGATGTTCAGCGAGGTGCGGTAGCGCTCGGCGGCGATCACGGCGGCGTCCGGGTCGAGCACGCCGTACCGGGTGATCCGGTGCAGGTCGGAGGACACGATGGTGTCCGCGATCGTGTCGAGCAGGTTCAGGCCCTGGACCTTGCGGTCCTCCGGGACGTAGGCGATCTTGTGGTCGATCGCCTGCTGCACGGTGCTGAGCTGGACCGGCCGGCCGTCGATGGTGATCTGCCCGCCGCGGAACCGCCCGTAGGACCGGCCGAACAGCGACCGGGCGAGCTCGGTGCGACCGGCGCCCATGATGCCGGCGAACCCGACGATCTCGCCGTGCCGGACATGGAACGTCGAGCCCTTGCAGACCATCCGGCCGGGCACCAGCGGGTGCTCCACGGTCCAGTCGCGCACCTCGAAGAACGTCTCGCCGATCTGCGGGGTGTGGTCCGGGAACCGGTTGTCCAGCGGGCGGCCGACCATGCCGCGGATGATCCGGTCCTCGTCGACCTCCCCGGCGGCGGCGTCGAGGGTCTCGACCGTGCGCCCGTCCCGGATGATCGTGATGGAGTCGGCGATCTCCGCGATCTCACCCAGCTTGTGCGAGATCATGATGCAGGTGATGCCCTTGGCCCGCAGGCCGCGCAGCAGGTCCAGCAGGTGCGCGGAGTCGTCCTCGTTCAGCGCCGACGTCGGCTCGTCCAGGATCAGCAGCTTGACGTCCTTGGACAGCGCCCGGGCGATCTCGACCAGCTGCTGCTGACCGACGCCGACGTTCTTGACCTGCTCGTCCGGGGAGACGCCGAGGCCGACCCGGGCCATCAGCTCGAGGGCACGCTCCCGGGCGGTGTCCCAGTCGATCCCGATCCGGCCGGCGACCTCGTTGCCGAGGAAGATGTTCTCCGCGATCGACAGCTCGGGGATCAGCGCCAGCTCCTGGTGGATGATCACGATGCCGGCCCGCTCGCTGGACTTGATGTCCCGGAACCGGACCTCCTCACCCTGGTAGACGATCTCGCCCTCGTAGCTGCCGTGCGGGTACACGCCGGAAAGGATCTTCATCAGGGTCGACTTGCCGGCACCGTTCTCGCCGCAGATCGCGTGGATCTCGTCGGCCCGCACCGACATCGTGACGTCGTCCAGGGCGCGCACGCCGGGGAAGACCTTGGTGATCGACCTCATCTCGAGGACGACGGGTGTGTCCGCCATCGTTCCTGCTCTCTGTGCCACGCTGCACGACCGGCTGCGGTGCCGGTCCTTCTCGTCGAACGAGTTGGGACATTAGGGACAGCGATGGCTTCGCGTCAACCTCTGAAGGCAAGAACGCGGCGTTGTTACCAGATCGCAACTCAGGCTCTCGACAGAGACCCGTGCCTGCGGGGCCGCGCCGGCGCGCCTGGGCCGAAGGTCCCGGTCCGATTCGCCGTCTTGTCCACAACTAGTGAAGTCAAGCGCAAGCCGGGGAGCGGCTGACCTCAGCGCGTCGACCAGTGCGGCCGCGCCGGCCTCTTCGCCCCCGCGATCGCGCCGATGATCTCCTCCGGTGCCGACGTGCCGGCGTCGAACGAGCCGTTGTTCCGGCCGTGCCGCAGCACCTCGATCCGGTCCGACACGGCCCGCAGGTCCGCCAGGTTGTGGCTGATGATGATGACCCCCAGGCCCATCGCCCGCAACCGCTCGATCAGCGTCAGCACCTCGGCCGTCTGCACCACCGAGAGCGCCGCCGTCGGCTCGTCCAGCACCAGGATCCGCGGCTGGCTGGTCAGGGTCCGCGCGATCGCGACGGCCTGCCGCTGGCCGCCGGACAGCTCGCGCACCGGCACCCGCACCGACGGCACCGTGATCGTCAGGTCCCGCAGCAGCTGGGTCGCGATCAGCTCCATGCCGTCGATGTCCATCGCCCGGCCCCGCCCCGGACGCAGCTCGCGCCCGAGGAAGATGTTCGCCGCCACGCTCAGGTTCTCGCACAGCGCGAGGTCCTGGAACACCGTCGAGATCCCGAGCGCGTGCGCCGCCGCCGGGTTCGGGATCGTCACCGCCTCCCCGCCGATCTCGACCAGGCCGGCGTCCGGCTGCAGCACCCCCGAGACGATCTTCGCGATCGTCGACTTGCCCGCACCGTTGTCGCCGACCAGCGCGACCACCTCGTGCGAGTGCAGCTCCAGGTCGACCTCCACCAGCGCCTCGACCGCGCCGAACCGCTTCGTCACGCGCTGCAGCGACAGCACGGGCGAGCGTGCCTCCCGCGATCGGGTGCCTGACATCGTTGCCTCCGCGTCGAGTGCCACGAGCTCAGTCTCCGTTCTTCTGATCGAACCAGCGCGTCATGTCGCGGGTGTTCTCCAGGACGAGGAGCACCGCCCCCATCACCTCGGCCCGACCGCCGAGCTCGGCGCCGACCACCTCCAGCGGTGCGATGTGGTTCAGCGGCACCCGGCGGCGGATCGCCTCGCGCATCGGCCCGATCAGGATCTCGCCCGTCTCCGCGAGCTCCCCGCCGACCACCACGCACTGCGGGTTGACCGCGATCGCGAGCCCCGCGACCACCGCCCCGATCGTCGCGCCCGCGTCCTCGACCACCTGCCGGCAGCCCGGGTCGCCCTCGATGGCGAGCCCCACGATGTCCCGCAGCGTCAGCGACCCGCGGCTCGCCCGCAGCACCTCGATCAGCGCCGGCGCGCCCACCACCGTGTTCAGGCAGCCCCGGCTGCCGCACAGGCAGACCACGCCGCTCGCATCGACCTGCACGTGCCCGATCTCGCCCGCCGTGCCCGCGAACCCGCGGTGCGGGCGACCGGCCAGCACGATCCCCGAGCCGGTGCCGTGCGAGACCCGCACGTACACCGAGTCCTGGAACTGCCGGGCCGCCCCGAGCCGGCTCTCCGCGAGCGCCCCCAGGTTCGCGTCGTTGTCCACGAACACCGGCACGCCGAGCCGCTTCGACATCACCTGCGACACCGGGGCATCGTCCCAGCCGCGCAGGATCCCGGGCACCGACACCGTCCCGGTGGCCGGGTCCACCGGCGCCGGCACCCCGATCCCGATGCCCAGCAGCTCGCCCAGCGAGGAGCCGACCCGCTCCAGCAGCTCCACCACCAGCAGCGCGACCCGGTCCAGGCTGGTGTCCGACCGGTGCTCGTGCGGCAGCGGCAGCGTCTGCTCGGCCAGCACCTCCTGCGCCGAGTCCGTCAGCGTCACCGCCATGTGCCGGGTGCCGATGTGCACGCCGGCCGCGACCCCCGTGCGGTGCACCATCGTCACCAGCTGTGCCCGGCGCCCGTTGTGCACCGTCGTGCGCACGGCGACCGCGCCCGCGCCCTGCAGCTCGCGGACGATGTTCGACACCGTGGCCGCCGACAGCCCGGTCGCCGCAGCCAGCTCGACCTGGGTCAGGCCGCCGTACTGACGGACGGTCTCGGCGACGACCGCGCGGTTCGCCTCGCGCAGTGCGGTCTGGGAGCCGGCCATCGCGGGCAGCCTCCCGTCCCGTGGTCGTCATCGATGCCCCTGCCGGACGCAGGGTACCTCCCAGGGGTGCGGCGGGCGCCACCCCGACGCCACCCGACGCCACCCCGGTGCGACCCCGGGCACCGGGACGGCGTCGGCAGGTCACCCCTGGGCGGCCAGGCGCGCGATCTCCGCACGGACCGCGTCGACCAGCTCGGCGTTGGTGTGCGCGTGCCCGTGCAGGCCCCAGCCGCCGGGCGCCGCCTCGGTGAGCAGCACCCAGGTGCGGTCCGCCAGCCCGGGGTCGCTCGCGGCGTCGGCCACCAGGTCGGTGAGCGCCCGCACCACGGCGAGCTGCTTCTCCCGGTCCAGCGCCCCCGCGTTGGTCAGCACCTGCACCCGCACGTGGTCGCCGCTGCCGTCCACGTCGGACAGCGCGCCGGCCGGCAGCTCGTGCACCACGGCGGCGGTGTTCGTCCGGAACATCGGGATGTCCGGGACCTGCTCGATCGTCTTCACGGCGGTGGCGCAACGGATCGCGAGGGCGTGCGGGTCCGGGAAGATGCCCGCGGTGGCGTAGACGTCGATCATCGGCACGGTGGCCTCCGGAGGTCGAGAAGTTCGATTATGATGAGCGTCATAAACGTAGACCGGGGGGCCGGACCCGTCAACCGGCTAGCCTGGCCGTCGCCGGCGAGGGACGTCGCACGCCGGGGCACCGGATGCCGAGGGCGGGCTCGCCGGCCTCGCCGCCCGCCGGCGCGGACCGGCCGGTGCCGGCAGCCCGCGGGCCGGCCGCGCGAGCAGCGGGACCAGCGGGAGGAGCGGGAGGAGCACGGATGGCGACGGACGCGAGAGCCCGCATGGTGGACGGCGCCGTGCGCCTGCTCGCGAGCAGGGGCGTGCCCGGCACCTCGTTCTCCGAGGTCGTCGAGCTGACCGGCGCCCCGCGCGGCTCGATCTACCACCACTTCCCCGGTGGCAAGGACGAGCTGGTCGCCGCCGCCGTCGAGCTCGCCGCCGACCGGACCCGCGCCACCCTCGAGCAGGTGCGTGGCCGCCCGGCCCGCGAGGTCGCCGAGCTGTTCCTGGACCGCTGGCGGCTGCTGCTCACCGCCACCGGCTGCACCGTCGGCTGCTCGGTGGCCGCCGTCACCCTCGACACCGGGTCGGAGACCCTGACCGCCGCCACAGCCGCCGCGTTCCGCGGCTGGACCGACCAGCTCGCCGAGCTGCTCACCCTCGGCGGGGTGCCCGCGGACCGCGCACCGGCGCTCGCCACCACCCTCGTCGCGGGGGCCGAGGGAGCCGTCGTGCTCAGCCGGGCGCAGCGGGACCTCGCACCGTTCGAGCAGGTCGTCGAGACGCTGCTCGCCCTGCTGCCGGCCGCGGGCTGATCGCGCCGCCGGCACCGCACGCGGCACGGTGCACGGCGGGACGGTGCGACGGCGGTAGGTAGAACCCCACGCCGACCCCCGCGCGCGCCCGGAACCGTCGCTAGCGTCCGACCCGAAGGCGTGGCCGCCCGCCGCCGACGACGGGACGCAGGGGAGCGAAGGGAGCACCGTGCCCGACCTGGTGGCGCAGCTCGACGCGATCGAGCAGACCGGGCAGGACCTGGTCGAGGTCGGTCGGAGCCTGCCGGTCCCCGGCTCCGTGGCCCGGTCGGGCTCCGGCAACGCCGACGTGGACGCGGACTGGCAGCGCGTGACCGCCTCGGTGACGGACCATCTCCTGGTCGCAGGGTCGCTGCTGTTCGGACTGGGCACGCAGGCCACCTCGGGCGCCGAGACGCTGCGGGACGCCGACCGTCAGCTGGCGGAGGGCTGATGGCCCGGCCATGGTCGCGGGACGCCCCCGGAGCCGGCGACACCGCGGCGATGCGAAGGCAGGCGACCGAGTGGGAGCAGCTCGCCGCCCTGGTCCACGAGCTGCGCGACCGGCTCATCGACGCGGGCGACGTGCTGCACGCCGAGGTGTGGCAGGGGCAGGCCGGGGACGCCTGGCGCGACCGCGCCGACCGGTGCGCGGCCGAGCTGGCATCGTTCGCCGACCAGCTGTGGTCCCGGTCCGCCACCATGGCGACCTACGCCGGCACCGTCGAGGACATCGCGGACGAGGCGCTGGTCTGGCGGCTGCGGCTGGCGGACCCGGACCTCAGGACGCAGGCGCGCAGCATGCTGGACGAGCTCGGCGACGAGCGGCGCGTCGCGGACCGGCGGATCGAGCGGGACCTCGACCCGGTGCGGGTGGCGGACTGGGAGACCACGGCCGAGGCGCTGCACGACCTCGGGGTCCGCTCGCCCACCCAGCTCGATCCGGCCGCGATCGGCCACGACCTCGCCGCGATGGCGCGCACCTGGTCGTGGCAGCAGCCGCCGCCCGCCGCGGAGGCGGCCGAGCTGACGGCGCTGCTCACGATCTGGGGCGGCGACGGGCAGGCCATGGGCACGCTCTTCGCGGAGCTGGGCGGGCAGGGCACCCTGGACCTGCTGGCCGCGGTCTGCCGCACCGAGGGTCTGCACGAGGCCGAGTCCCTGGCGATGGCGTCGGTGGTGCGCTCCGCGCTGGCCGTCGGATCGCAGAGCTGGGACCAGGCGACCGCCGAGGAGCTCGCCTCCGGCCTGGTCGACCCGCTCGTCGACGCCGACCGCACCGACCCCGACCGGATGCGCGACCTGTGGTCGGTGACGTTCGTGCTGTCCGACGCCCAGGTCGCACCGCTCGGACCGGCCCTGTCGGTCGCGCTGGCCGACCGGTTCGACCTGATCGAACGCACCCGCCCCACGGACGCGATCTGGCTGCACCCGACCCACCCCGCGGTCACCGGAGTCCTGGAGACCGGGCTGCTGGTCGGGTTCGTGCACGGGCCGGGCGACCCCTCCGACCCGTACGCCGGGCTGCGCCACGACGTGGCCGGCCTCGCCCTCGAACACCTCGGCGCGCACCCCGAGGCCGCGCTCGACTGGCTGACCTCGACCCGACCGGACATCGACGACCGCGGCACGCTGGGGGTCGGCCGGATCGACTACTGGTTCGGCCAGCGCGACTGGACCATCTCCGGCGACGACTTCACCGGACCGATGACGCTGTGGCGCGGCGCGATGAACGCGCCCGGCGGCCCGGCGGACCCGGAGACCCGCGACCCGGACGTGTGGCTCCGCGTCGCCACCGCGATGGACGCGATCACCACCGCCGTCCTGTCCAACCCTGCCTTCCTGCCGGAGAACACCTCCGACCTCGCGGACGTCCAGCTGGGTGCGGTCCTGTCCGCGCAGCTCGTGTGCCTCCTGGAGGTGCCGCTGCACGACAGCCCCGCCGGAGCCGGCGGCCCGCAGCAGACGATGCTGCCAGGATCGGCCGACCCGATGTGGGTCGCGGGGACCAGCCGGGACGATCTCGCGGTCCTGTTCGGCATCGCGACGTCCAGCCCGGCGGGCCTGGACCTGATGACCCGGACGATCGCCACCCTGCAGGACGCCCTGCTCGGCGCCGCCACCGTCCCCGACGGCTACACGCCGGACGAGGCGCTGCACCTCGTCATGCGGCTGCAGGTCATGCTCGACGCCGCCCAGGCCGGCGCGGCCGCCGGCGCACAGGAGCGCGCCAGCGCCGCCGCCTCCGCGGCCGTCGAGACCGCGCTCTTCGCGCTGTCGTTCGTCAGGATCCCCGGCGTCGACGAGGCCGTGTCCCAGCTCGCGCGGCGCGCGTCCGCATTCCTGCCCGAGGCCCTCACCACCGCGGCGGCGAACCAGGTCGTCAGCAGCCTGCCGTCCGTCTTCGCCGGGCGGACCGGGCCGTGGTCGTCCGCCGCTCGGCAGGACTCGACGTCCGACATCTCGGACAGCGCGAGCCACGCGACGGCACTGGAGGCCAGCATCGCAGCGTTGGCGGACAAGCTGAACGTGCCCGAGATCGACAACCCGTCCAACGGCGGGAGCGCAAGCCAGTACGCGGCGTCCGTGATGAGCGACTACGACGATCTCTACGAGGCATTCGCCGGCTATGCGGAGCAGCACCACGATGAGCAGGACTGAGGTCCGACCGATCGCCCGGACCGCCACCCTGGTCCTCGCCGCGCTCGCGATCACCGCCTTCCTGACCTGGTGGACCATCACCCACCACGGCGACCAGAACACCGAGGTCCACCAGCCCGGCACCGGCGCCATGCTCGCCACACCCGCCCTCGTCTGGCCAGACGGCCTCCCCCAGGGCGAGCACGAGTCCTCACCCTGGGCCCAGACGGTCCGCGACTGGAACCTCGCCTACGCGGTCGCCTTCAACGCCCGCGACTTCTCCGACGCCACCTTCG
Source organism: Cellulomonas sp. (assembly GCA_036404115.1). Taxonomy (GTDB): domain Bacteria; phylum Actinomycetota; class Actinomycetes; order Actinomycetales; family Cellulomonadaceae; genus Cellulomonas. Next base: position 55,567 of record DASWPG010000046.1, on the reverse strand, counting down.
CCACCCTCACCACCGACGACCTGCGTCAGACCAATGCCGAATATGTGCTCGACCTCGTCGACACCGGACAGTTCCCCATCCGGTACCGGTTCGGCCCGACACCGCTCACCATCACCGACATCGCGGTCGACAACGACACCACGCACGCCACCGTGACCACCTGCGAGATCGACCTGGCATGGAGCGCCCTCGACCTCGAGACCGCGAACCACGAGATCGAGACCGCCGCGAGCTTCCCCTACGGCGTCGTCGTCGAATACCAGGTCGAGGCGACACCCGGCGGGTCGCTGGTCGTCACCGCACGCGATCGACGCCACCAACGGTTCGAACGATGCACGCTCGACAACGCCAGGCGCGCCCTGTTCGACCCCGCCCCGCCCTACGGCATGATCACCCAGCCCGAGGACGTCATCGGCGCCGACGGCCAGCCCCTCGTCGAACCCACCGCCGACCCGAGCAGCCCCGGGGTGCCCAGCACGTTGCCGACCGCCGCGGCACCGGAGAACACCGCCCCGACGACCGACCACACCTGCGCCTGCTGCTCGCGCGGGACCCGCTCGTAGACCAGGTTGCGCACCCCGACGTTGTGCACAGCGTTGCCGGCACCGCCGGCGAGGAACGCGACCGCGATCACGACCGCCGAGGCGACCAGCCCCTCCACCAGGATCGCCACGGACACCACCAGGGCACCGAGCAGGATGCCGCGCACCGCACCGGTCCGGGAACCGGCCCGCCCCGTCCAGGTCGCACCGAGCACCGACCCGACCGCCCAGGCGGACAGCAGCAGCGCGTACCCGACGGCCCCGTCCGCGACCTCCTGGAGGTAGAACACGCCGGCGACACCCTCCATCGAGGTGACCACCACCACCCCGAGCAGCACCGGGACGAACGCCCGGAGCGCCGTCATCGTGCGCAGCGTCCGGGTGCCGAGCCAGACCTCGTGCCAGGAGGTCGCCCCGACCGGCGCCCGAACCAGCCGCGGCGCCGTGCGCAGCACGAGGAGCGCGGCCACCGCGAGCAGCACCGCGCAGACCCCGAACGCGGTGCCGACACCCCGCACCGCCAGCAGCGCGGCCAGCGGCGGCGCCCCGATCGCGGCGACCGACCCGATCCCCACCGCGAACGAGCTGGCCGACCGGTCGTCCATCCCCCGGGCCGCCGGCAGCAGCGCGAAGACCGCCGCGGAGACCACCACCGAGCAGGTCGACCGGGTCGCGGCGAGCACCACCAGCGCGACCGGCGACGCCAGGAGCGCCAGCCCCGCCGTGCACACCGCGGACAGCCCGAGCGCGACCGCCCAGGCCGCCCGCCCCGAGGTGCGGTCGACGATCCAGCCCAGCACGGGCGCGAGCAGGATCGGCGGAGCGAGGTTGGCCAGCATCACGGCGGTGACCCACCACGTCACGTCCTGCGCCGAGCCGGAGAGCAGGAGCAGCAGGTAGACCGAAGCGTCGACGAAGGACCCGATGCCGACCGCCGCCATCAGGACGGCGGTGCCGGCCGTTCGGCCCCCGAGGGGGTCCCGGCCGGCGCCGCCATGCCGCAACCGCGTCAGCTGTCGCCGGGCGTGCTCGCCGCGTCGGACGCGGGAGCAGACCGCCACACCCGGTCCTTCTTGACCACCTCGTCGGTGAGCACCAGCTGCACCGATCCCTGCTGGACCACGGTCCCGGCCTCCGCGGCCGCCTTGCCGATCTTCCGCAGCAGCCCGGACCACCGGCCCTCACCGTTCAGCGAGCCCATGGTCTGCCGGGCGCGCACCACGGCGAGCGTGCCGCCGGTCGCCTCCGTGCGGTACTCGATGGTCAGGTCGTCCGGGTAGACGAACCCGACGTCCCAGGTGCGCACGTCGACCCGGGTGACGTACTTCGTCGCGTCGAGCAGACGGTCGACGACTCCCTGCCCCGCGAGCGCGTCCGGGAACACCAGCGTCCGACCGACCTTCTGCACGGACTTCTCGATCTCACGGGCGGCGACGCGGTCCGCGGCACGCTCCCCGTAGTTCATCCCCTTCTCGCGCCCCTTGCGAGCCGCCCAGCCCGACAACCAGCGCTTCAGCGGCCCCGCCAGCACCACCAGCACGATGACGCCCAGCACGGGCAGCCACACCTGGAACCACACCTCATACCTGCTCATCAGAGCGTCTCCCCTGTCCCCCCGGCACCGCGACCCCCGCCGTGGTGCACCCTGCGTCTCCGGCCGCGACACCAGCAGCCCGGTGCCGTCGCGCCCCTGCGAGGTACGCGCGTCCCGACGCGCAGCGGCGCGGTCGACCGTCGCCGAGCCGGCACCTGGGAACGGACCGGGTCCGACGACGGGGCCACGCCGGGTCACGGCAGGCCTGGCGTACAGCGCGGTCAGCGTAGCCGAGGCCCTCGCCGTGCCGGCCCCGCCGCGCGGAGCGGTCGGCTCGGCGACCGGCCGGGCAGCACAATGCCCCCGACCGGATCTCTCCGACCAGGGGCCACCTGAACCATCTCGGCTGTCCTCGACGAACAACCCTGCGTGCGCGAGGGGGGATTTGAACCCCCACGCCCTTTCGGACACTGGCACCTGAAGCCAGCGCGTCTGCCGTTCCGCCACTCGCGCGCCGCAGAAGATTAGCACGATGCCGGGACGGTCCTGCACACCGCCGCACGGACCCCACCTGCGCCGCACAGGTACGGCACGTGCACCACCTCCCCCCACGCCCACCGGCACCCGGACGACCCGCTCGACGCCGCGCGTGGCTACCATCTACCGCAGAATGTCGTGCGCCCCCGACGCACGACGCTGGTGCTTGCTCGGAGAAGGAGGTGGTGGGCGTGGGCATCCTCGACCGGTTCGAGCACGGCGTGGAGCGCGTGGTGAACACCGCCTTCGCGAAGGCGTTCCGCAGCGAGGTGAAGCCGGTGGAGCTGGCGAGCGCCCTGCGGCGCGAGGTGGACGACCGCGCCGCGGTGGTGGGCCGGGACCGCACCGTGGTGCCGAACGAGTTCACCCTCGAGCTGTCCCCGTCGGACTACGACCAGGTGGAGGCGTGGGGTGCGGAGGCGCTGGCGGACGAGCTGGCGGCGAACGTCACCGAGCACGCGACCGGTCAGCGGTACGCGTTCGTGGGGCCGGTGACGGTCGCGTTCCACGAGTACGAGGACCTGGAGACCGGCCGGTTCCGGGTGCGCTCCGCGACGGTGCGGGGCGCGGCGGCACCGGCCACGTCGGCGGCACCGAGCCCGCGGCACCCGCTGATCGACATCGACGGGCAGCGCTACCTGCTCACCGGCCCGGTCACGGTGATCGGCCGTGGCTCGGAGGCGGACATCGTGGTGGACGACCCGGGAGTCTCCCGCCGGCACCTGGAGATCCGGGTCGGGCCGTCGGGCGTGGTGGCCTCGGACCTGGGCTCCACCAACGGTCTGTTCGTCGAGGGCCACCAGGTTCCGGCGGCGACACTCCTGGACGGGAACACGCTGACGATCGGTCGGACCCGCATCATGTTCTGGACGGGCGACGGCGACGGCGGACAGGAGCCGGGCGAGTGAACGCACGCGCATGAGCGAGCTGACGGTCACCCTGCTGCGGCTGGGCTACCTGGTGCTCCTGTGGGCCTTCGTGCTGTCCGCGATCGGGGTGCTGCGCCGCGACCTGTACGGCACCCGGATCGTGAACCGGGGCCGGGCCGCCCGGGCCGCCCGCGCCGCGGCCCCCGCGCAGCAGGCCGTGCAGCCCGGTGCCGCACCCGGACCGGCCCGTGGTCGACCGTCCGGCCCGAGCCGGCTGGTGGTGACCGAGGGGCCGCTGCGCGGCACGACGCTGCCGCTCGGGTCGTCCGCGGTGCTGATCGGCCGAGCACCCGCCTGCACGCTGGTGCTGGACGACGACTACTCCTCCTCGCGGCACGCCCGGCTGTTCGCCGAGGGCGACGAGTGGTTCGTGGAGGACCTGGGCTCGACCAACGGCACGTTCCTGGACGAGCAGCGGGTCACCGCGCCGGTCCCGGTGCGGCCCGGCGCCCGGGTGCGGATCGGCCAGAGCGTCATCGAGCTGCAGGGGTGACGGGAACGCTGTGAGCATCGCGCTGCGCTACGCCGCCCGTTCCGACGTGGGACTGGTCCGCTCGAACAACCAGGACTCCGCCTACGCGGGGCCGCACCTGCTGGTCGTCGCGGACGGCATGGGCGGGCACGCCGGCGGCGACGTCGCGTCCTCGGTGGCGGTGGCGGCGCTGGCGCCGCTGGACGGCGAGGCGCACGGCCCGGACGACGCGCTGGACGAGCTGGAGCGGGCGCTGGAGAGCGCACGCGAGGAGATCATCGCCCGGACCCGGATCGATCCGGACCTCGCGGGGATGGGCACCACCGTCACGGCGATCCTGCGGGCCGGCAACAAGCTGGCGATGGTGCACCTGGGCGACTCGCGCGGCTACCTGTTCCGCGACGGCGTGCTGACCCAGGTCACCACGGACCACACCTTCGTGCAGCACCTGGTGAACACCGGCAAGATCACGCCGGAGGAGGCGGAGCACCACCCGCAGCGCTCGGTGGTGATGCGGGTGCTGGGCGACTTCGACATCGACATCGCGCCGGACCTGTCGGTGCGCGAGGCGCGGCCGGGCGACCGGTGGCTGCTCTGCTCGGACGGCCTGTCCGGCTTCGTCAGCGGTGACACGATCGCGCGCACGCTGCACGAGATCGCCGACGTGGACACCTGCGCGGAGCGCCTGGTGCAGCTCGCGCTGCGGGCCGGCGGCGGGGACAACGTGACCGTGCTGGTCGCGGACGTGCTGGACCTGGACGACCTGCCGGACGGCGCCGGACCGACCACCGCAGCGGTGGTGGTCGGATCGGCAGCGGTGTCGCGGAACCGCCCGACGACGGCCGCGGACGGCCCGGCGGCCCGCGCCGCCGAGCTGGCCCGCCAGGCGAGCACGCCGGGGCACGAGGTGCAGGCGGTCGCCGCCGAGCCGGAGCCGGACGAGGACGACGAGCTGGCCGAGCACGACCGGCTGGACCGCCGGCGCCGCCGACGCCGCGGCTGGCTGGTGACGCTGCTGGTGGCCGTGGTGGTCGCCGCCGGGCTGACCGGCTTCTACCGGTGGACCCAGACGCAGTACTACGTCGGGGTCGACGCCGGGGTGGTCGCGATCTACCGCGGCATCCCGCAGACCATCGGGCCGATCGAGCTGTCCGACGTGGTCGAGCACTCGGACCTCCTGATCGCCGACCTGCCGGCCTACGTGGCGGACCGGGTCGAGCAGACCATCCACACCTCCTCGCTGGCGGACGCCCGCGACCGGGTGCAGGCGCTGGCCGAGGACGCGGCCGCCGACACGGCGGACGAGACCACCCCGACCTCCACCCCGACCGCGACCGCCGTCCCCTCCTCGGGCACCGAGACGGCAGCGCCCTGATGGCCACCGTCGAGGCCCATCGCGTGCGCGCCGGTCGGGGCGCCGAGCTCGCGATGACCGCGGTGGCGCTGGTGATCGGGGTGGCCTCGTACGCGCTGGTCGGCCTCGGCGCCACCGGCGAGCTGCCGACGGACGTGCTCGGCTACGGCGCGGGGATGACCGGCCTCGCGCTGCTGGTGCACCTGGTGCTGCGCTGGCGGGCACCGTACGCGGACCCGGTGATCCTGCCGGTGGTCGTGGCGCTGAACGGCATCGGCCTGGCGATGATCTACCGGATCGACCTGGCGCGGGCGGCGCGCGGCGGCACGGAGATGTTCGCGACCAAGCAGCTGGCCTGGTCGGCGATCTCCGTCGTGCTGGCATGCATCGTGCTGATGGTGCTGCGCGACCACCGCACGCTGCGGCGCTACACCTACACGGCGATGATGGTCGGTCTCGCGCTGATCCTGCTGCCCCTGGTGCCCGGCCTGGGCGTGCAGATCAACGGGGCACGGATCTGGGTGCGGGCGCTCGGCTTCTCGCTGCAGCCCGCCGAGCTCGGCAAGATCGCCCTGGCGGTGTTCTTCGCCGGCTACCTGGTCACGCACCGGGACACGCTCGCGCTGGCCGGCCCGAAGGTGCTCGGCCTGCAGCTCCCCCGGCTGCGGGACCTCGGTCCGATCGCGGTGGCGTGGGCCGCCTCGATCGCGGTGCTGGTGTTCGAGCGGGACCTCGGCACCTCGCTGCTGTTCTTCGGGCTGTTCGTGGCCATGCTGTACGTCGCGACGGAGCGGCTGAGCTGGATCGTGATCGGCCTGGCGATGTTCGCCGGCGGCGTCGCCGTCGCCGCGGCGTCGTTCAGCCATGTGGCCGCCCGGTTCGACGTCTGGCTGCACGCGCTGGACCAGGACGTCTTCGAGCGCTACACCGGTGGTTCCGGACAGCTGGTGCGCGGGCTGTTCGGCCTGGCCAGCGGCGGGCTGTTCGGCACCGGCTGGGGCCAGGGCCGCCCGGACCTGGTGCCGTACGCCGAGTCGGACTTCATCATCGCGTCGCTCGGCGAGGAGCTCGGGCTGACCGGGCTGATGGCGATCCTGATGATGTACCTGGTGCTGGCCCAGCGCGGCCTGCGCACCGCGATCGGCGTGCGGGACGGCTTCGGCAAGCTGCTGTCCGCGGGCCTGGCGTTCGTGATCGCGTTCCAGTGCTTCGTCGTGGTGGGCGGCATCACGCGGATCATCCCGCTGACCGGCCTGACCACCCCGTTCCTTGCCTACGGCGGCTCGTCGCTGCTGGCGAACTGGGTGATCGTGGCGCTGCTGCTGCGGATCTCCGACGACGCGCGCCGCCCGGCGCCGGAGCTGTCCGGCGACCCGGTGCCCACACCGTCGGTCGGCGTGCCGATCGGCGCCGGCGCGTCGGGCGCAGCGACGGCCGCCACCCCCGCACCGGGCGACGACCAGCCCACCGAACGACTGCGCCGCACCTCGGGAGGCCGCTGATGAACACCGCACTGCGTCGTCTGGCGTCCGTGGTCGTCGTGATGTTCCTCGTGCTGCTGGCCGGTACCACCTCCGTGCAGTTCGTGCAGGCCGGGTCGCTGAACAGCGACTCGCGCAACGTGCGCACGCTCTACCGCGAGTACGGCAAGCCCCGCGGGCCGATCATCGTCGACGGCGAGTCGATCGCGCTGTCCACCGAGGTGGACGACTCCTACGGCTACCAGCGGTCCTACACCCAGGGCGAGCTCTACTCCTCGGTCACCGGCTTCTACTCGGTGGTGAACGGCGGCACCGGGCTCGAGAAGTCGATGAACGACATCCTGACCGGCCAGTCGGACTCGCTGTTCTGGTCCCGCGTGCAGGCGCTGATCACCGGCAAGGAGCCCGAGGGCTCCTCGATCGAGCTCACCATCGACGCCGCGGCGCAGCAGGCCGCGTACGAGGCCCTCGGCGACCAGAACGGCGCCGTGGTCGCGATCGAGCCGTCCACCGGCAAGATCCTCGCGATGGTCTCGACGCCCGGGTTCGACCCGAACACGCTCGCGACCCACGACACCACCGCCGCGACCACCGCCTACCAGGAGCTGCTGGCCGCGGTCGGCGACCCGCTGGTGAACAAGGCCACCAGCGAGAACTACCCCCCCGGGTCGACGTTCAAGCTCATCACCGCCGCGGCCGCCCTGGAGTCCGGCGACTACACCGCCGACACCGAGGTGTCCGCGCCGGACTCGCTGACCCTGCCGGGCACCAGCACCACGCTGAACAACTTCGGCGGGTCGTCGTGCAGCTCCTCCGGCGAGATGACCCTGTCCGACGCGCTGGAGATCTCCTGCAACACCGCGTTCGCCCAGCTCGGTGCGGATCTCGGCGACGACGCGATCCGGGACCAGGCGGAGAAGTTCGGCTTCGACGCCGAGGACAACCTCACGATCCCGATGACGGTCGCGGACAGCACCTACCCGTCCGACGTCGACGCCGCGCAGACGGCGCTGACCGCGATCGGGCAGTATGACGTGCGTGCCACGCCGGTGCAGATGGCGATGGTCGCCGCGGCCATCGCCAACGACGGCGAGCTGATGACCCCGTACCTGGTGCAGACCGTGCGCACCTCCGACCTGGACGTGGTCAGCGAGGCCGAGCCCGAGGTCTACTCGCAGGCCGTCTCCGCGAGCACTGCGCAGTCGCTCACCGACATGATGCTGAGCGTCGTGGAGTCCGGCACCGGCACCGCCGCGCAGATCTCCGGCGTGCAGGTCGCCGGCAAGACCGGCACCGCGGAGACCGGGGTGGACGGCGAGTCCCCGCACGCGTGGTTCGTCGGCTTCGCCCCCGCCGACGACCCGCAGATCGCGGTCGCGGTGATCGTGGAGAACGGCGGCGACGCCGGCAGCGAGGCCACCGGTGGCAAGGTCGCGGCCCCGATCGCCGCTGCCGTCATGCAGGCGGTGATCGGCCAGTGAGACCTGCGCGGGACCTGGTGCTCGGCGGCCGCTACCGGCTGACCCGGCAGGTCGCCGTCGGTGGCATGGGCGAGGTGTGGGCCGCCGACGACCAGGCGCTGCACCGGGAGATCGCGATCAAGGTGCTGCGCGAGGAGTTCGCCGGTGACCAGGGCTTCCTCGAACGGTTCCGCACCGAGGCCCGCAACGCCGGCTCGCTCTCGCACGGCGGGATCGCCGCGCTGTACGACTACGGCGAGCAGGACGGCTCCGCGTTCCTGGTGATGGAGCTCGTGCTCGGCGAGCCGATGAGCGACCTGCTGGAGCGGGAGCCCGTGCTCCCGGCCCACCGGCTGCTGCCGATCCTGTCCCAGACGGCCCGTGCCCTGCACGCCGCGCACGAGTCCGGCGTGGTGCACCGGGACGTCAAGCCCGGCAACATCATGATCACCCCGGCCGGCCGGGTGAAGATCACCGACTTCGGGGTCTCGCTGTCCAACAACCAGGTGCCGATGACCGCCACCGGCATGGTGATGGGCACCGCGCAGTACCTGTCGCCGGAGCAGGCCGTCGGCGGTCCGGCCACCGCGGCGTCGGACCTGTACGCGCTCGGGATCATCGCCTACGAGGCCAGCGTCGGGCACCGGCCGTTCACGGGCCCGACCGCCGTGGACATCGCCGTCGCGCACGTGAACACCGCCGTGCCCCCGCTGCCCGCCTCGGTGCCGCAGCCGCTGGCCGCGCTGATCATGCGGCTGCTCGCCAAGGACCCGGTGCACCGGCCCGGGTCCGCCGAGGAGCTGGCCCGGCTGCTCGACGCCCTGGAGACCCAGCTCCCCGCGAACGGGGTCCCGCCGGTCACGATCGTGCCCGGCCGCACCGGCCCGCCCGACCGACCGGTGGTCGAGGTGCCGGGGGTCGTCCGGCCCGCCGCCGCCGACGGCCCCGCCGTGCCGCCGCCATCGTTCGACCCGCGCACGGGGCGGCGCACCGGCACATCGTCCGCGCCGACGCACCGCGCACCGGGCGCCCGGCCCGCCCCGTACCCCAGCACCCGGGCGCACGCCCGGGTCGGCCCCGCACGCCGCCGGGTACGGTGGCCGCTGCTCGCGCTGCTGGTGCTGGTGATCGCGCTGCTCGGCGCGGCCCTGGCGAACCGGGTGCTCGGCGCCATGGACGACCTGCTCACCCCCAGCTCCGGGGGATACGCACGGGCAGACGTCAGGGATGGGATGATCTCTGAGCACATCACAGCACTCACCGCGTGGGACACACGAACGACGACAGCGAAGGACGCCTAGTGGTGGACGACGGATCCCGGATCCTCGCCGGACGGTACGAGGTCGGCGAGCTCATCGGACGCGGTGGCATGGCCGAGGTGCACATCGGCCACGACACCCGGCTCGGTCGCACCGTGGCGATCAAGATCCTGCGGTCGGACCTCGCACGCGACCCGTCCTTCCAGGCGCGGTTCCGCCGGGAGGCGCAGGCCGCCGCCGCCCTGAACCACCCCGCGATCGTCGCCGTGTACGACACCGGCGAGGACGTGTTCACCGAGCCGACCGGCGCCGTGGCGCACGTCCCGTTCATCGTGATGGAGTACGTCGAGGGGCACACCGTCCGCGACATCCTCCGCGACGGGCAGGCCGTGCCGATCGAGGAGGCGATCGAGATCACCGCGGGCGTGCTGTCCGCGCTCGAGTACTCGCACCACGCCGGGATCGTGCACCGCGACATCAAGCCGGCCAACGTCATGCTGACCCCGACCGGCGCGGTCAAGGTGATGGACTTCGGCATCGCCCGCGCGATCGCCGACTCCGCCGCGACGATGACCCAGACCCAGGCCGTGATCGGCACCGCGCAGTACCTGTCCCCGGAGCAGGCCCGCGGCGAGACCGTCGACGCCCGCTCCGACCTGTACTCGGCCGGCTGCCTGTTCTTCGAGCTGCTGACCGGGCGCCCGCCGTTCGTCGGCGACTCGCCGGTCGCGGTGGCCTACCAGCACGTGCGCGAGCCTGCGCCGGCGCCCAGCTCGATCGCCTCCGACGTCCCCGAGACGCTGGACCGGATCTGCGCGAAGGCCCTCGCCAAGGACCGGGAGGCCCGCTACTCCTCCGCCGCCGAGTTCCGTGCCGACCTCGAGGCCGCCGCCCGTGGCGGCCAGGTGAACGCCCCCGCCGTGGTCGTCGCGCCGCTCGGCGCCACCCAGGTGCTCGGCGCGACCGAGGACGCCACGCAGGTGCTCCCCGGCGGCTCGCCGGCCTGGGCGCCGACCGCCCCCGGCACCTCCGTGCTGCCCGCGCAGCCGGACGAGCCGGAGGAGGACGAGCACAAGTCCCGGCGCTGGCTGTGGATCACGCTGATCGTGGTCGGCGTCCTCGCCGTCGGCGGCATCGTGGCACTGATGCTCCGGGGCGGCGGGACGGACGAGGTCGCGCAGACCGAGGTGCCGACCGTGACCGGCCAGACCGAGGACGCGGCCGTCGCCGCGATCGAGGAGGCCGGGTTCACCGCGGTCCGGCAGTCCGAGGCCAGCAGCGACGTGGACGAGGGCTCCATCACCCGGACCGACCCCACCGGCGGCACCATGGCCGACGAGGGCAGCAGCGTGACCTACTGGGTCTCCGCCGGTCCGGACTCGATCACGATCCCGGACGTCAGCGGGCTCACGCAGGACGCGGCGCGCACCCAGCTGGAGGCCGCCGGACTCACCGTGGGCTCCGTGCAGGAGGAGAACCTGCCCGACCAGCCCGAGGGCCGCGTGCTGCGCACCGATCCCGAGCAGGGCCAGGCCGTCTCCCCCGACGACGCGATCACCGTGTACGTCTCCTCCGGCCTGGTGCAGCTCGACGACCTGACCGGCAAGACCCAGGACGACGCGACCTCGATCCTCACCAGCCTGAACCTCACGGCGAAGATCGTCACCGAGGAGTCCGACCAGACCGCCGGCACCGTGATCAGCCAGGACCGGTCCGCCGGTCTGGTGTCGCAGGGGATCACCATCACGCTGACCGTGGCCACAGCGCGCACCACGGCGACGATCCCGAGCGACATCGTCGGCAAGTCCGAGGAGGACGCGACCGCGCAGCTGCAGGCGCTCGGGTTCACCGTGGTCTCGCAGGGCTCGACATCCAACACGACCGAGGAGGGCTACGTGATGTCGGTGTCGCCGAGCGCCGGCTCGACGGCCACGATCGGCTCCACGGTGACGCTGACCGTCTCGGAGGGCAGCGGAGCGTCCGGCGGCAGCACCACCGGCTCGGGCAGCGGCAGCAGCGGCTGAGAGCGTCCGACCCCGCGCAGCGCAGCGGCCCGGCACCCCGTCAGGGGCGCCGGGCCGCTCGCATGCTCGCGACCTGCGGCGCGTCGTACCGGTCGGTCAGTGCCGCACCAGCGGGTGCAGCCCCGCGGCCCGGTCCACCGCGGCCGGGTCGCCGGTCAGCGCCAGCCAGTTCGCCAGCAGCCGGTGCCCGCCCTCGGTCAGCACCGACTCCGGGTGGAACTGCACGCCGTGCAGCGGCAGCGTCCGGTGCTGCAGGCCCATGATGATGCCGTTGGCCCGCGCGGTGACCACCAGCTCGTCCGAGACCGTGCCGTCGACCACCGCGAGCGAGTGGTACCGGGTCGCGGTGAACGGGGACGGCAGCCCGGCCAGCACGCCCTGGCCGTCGTGCTCGACCAGGCTGGTCTTGCCGTGCATCAGCTCCGGCGCGTGCGTGACGGTGCCGCCGAACACCTCGCCGAGCGCCTGATGGCCCAGGCAGACACCGAGCATCGGGGTGCCGGTCGCCGCGCAGTCCCGGATCACCGAGATGCTCGCGCCCGCCTCCGCCGGGGTGCCCGGTCCGGGCGAGACCAGCACGCCGTCGAACCCGGTGCGCTCCGCGAGCGGCGGCACCGCGTCGTTGCGCATCACCACGGTCTCGGCCCCGAGCTGGTCCAGGTAGCCGACGATCGTGTAGACGAACGAGTCGTAGTTGTCGATGACCAGGATCCGGCTCATCGCTCACTCTCCCACGGTGGTGTCGTTGAACGGCATGAACGGTGCGAGCCACGGGAACAGCCACTGGAAGCAGGCCGCCAGCACCGCGACCGCGAGCACCAGCAGCAGCAGCAGGCGCACCACGGCGGGACCCGGCAGGTGCCGCCACAGCCATCCGTACATCAGGAACCCTCCAACAGCTCGGCTGGAACACCTTCGGAGACCGGCGCCCAGTAGTCCAGCACGCCGTACACGATGTACCGCTCGCGCGCGGAGAACATCGGGTGGCAGGTGGTCAGCGTGATGTAGCGCTCGGTCGGGACGGCGTCCGGGTCGTTCGGCACCGGCGCGATCACCTGGACGTCGTCCGGCGTCACGATCTCCGAGGACGTCACGCGGTAGACGTACCAGGTGTCCGTGGTCCACACCACGATCGCATCGCCCGGCTCCAGCTCGGCGATCCGGTTGAACGGCTTGCCGTAGGTGGTGCGGTGCGCCGCGAGCGCGAAGTTGCCGACGCCGCCGGGCATCGCGGTGCCCGGGTAGTGGCCGACGCCGAGCACGTTCAGCACGTTCGGCTTGTCGATGCCCTGCGTGATCGTCCGGGTCGGCTCGCCGTCCCACTTCGGCACCAGCATCGAGGCGAAGGTGGTCAGGTAGTCCGGCTCGTCGATCACCGGCGGGTCGTCGTACCGCGGGGTGACGACGGTCGGGCTGTCGTCCTCCAGCGGCTCCAGCGCATCGTTCCAGCCCTGCTCCTCGACCGCCTGCGCCTGCGCGCGGTCGGCCACCACGTCGGTCCACCAGAGCTGCCAGCCGAGGAAGGCCAGCAGCAGCGCACCGATGGTGATCAGCAGCTCACCGAACACACCGACCATGCCGAGCGTCACGTCGGCGGCACCGCGACGTCGCCGCCGGGCGTGCAGGATGGTCATCCCTCGGTCTCTCCCTCGTCGGTGGCGGCGTCCCCGGAGCTCCCGGTGCCGTCGGCGTCACCTGCCACCAGCCCGGGCAGCACCTCTGTCCCGTCCGGCACGCTGGCATAGCGCAGGTCGTCGGCCCCATCGTAGGCGGGCACCGTGAGCGGATCCGTGGACTCCTGCACCGACCACCCGAGGTCCACAGCATCCACCCAGGACTGATACGCACGCACCGCAGGATCGGCGGCGAGGGCCGCTCGCAGCTCGTCCGGGTCGCCGATCACCGTGACCACGTACGGCGGCGAGTACCGCCGGCCCTGCAACGAGAGCACGTTGCCGATGCACTGGAACGCGCTGGTGGAGATCACCCGCTGGTCCATCAGCGCCATCGCCTCCGCGCCGCCGGCCCACAGCGCGTTGATCACGGCCTGGAGGTCCTGCTGGTGCACCACCAGGTCGTCCGCGGTGACACCGGCCGGCCGCGGGCCGTCCGCGGGTGCGTCGTCCAGGCTGACCGTGAGCCCGATGCCGGTCACGGCGACCTTGCCGGAGGCGATGTCGTCCGCGTCGCCGGCCGACTGCCACTGCAGGCCGGCCGAGTCGGTCTGCGCCGCGGTGAGCGCATCCACCTCGGTCCGCAGGTCGGTGACCTGGTCGAACAGCCGCTCGCGCCGGGCGTCCTCGTTGGCCTGCAACCCGGCCAGATCCTGCGGCTGACGCTCGTCGGTGCCGTTGGCCAGCCGGGCGTTCGCCGTGAACAGCGCACCGGCCAGGGCCATCACGAGGGCGACCGACACGGCGCCGCGCAGCGCACGCCTGCGGGCCGCGAGCGCCGGGGCAGGGGCACCGCCCGCGTGGCGGTGGTGCCGCGGCGCGGATACGTCGTCCTGCCTGTGGTCCGGCACGTCCGCCCCTCTCGGTGTCCGCCACTACGCTAGGGCACGTTCTTCGGGTCGGTCACGGCTGTCCACAGCCGGATCCGACCCCCCGGTCGTCACAAGGTCAGGAGCCCCCGTGCCGAAGTCGAAGTCGCGGCAGAAGTCGCACTACACCGCGCCCCCGGCCAAGTCCACCGGCCCCAAGATCAACGGTCCGCTGTTCGTCCCGGTGCTGGTCGGGCTGCTGGTGGTGGGCCTGGTCTGGATCGTCGTCACCTACCTGACCAGCTTCAGCTACCCGATCCCGGGCATCACCTCGTGGAACCTCGTGATCGGGTTCGGGTTCGCGCTGGTCGGCCTGGGCATGGCCACCCGCTGGAAGTAGCGGTCGGCGGCCGCCCGGCCGTTCGCCACGGACCGCTCGTCCCCAGGCGGTGGACAGTCCTGTGGATAACTACACGGCTGTAGTTCCACAGCTGTGAGCCCGGCTGGGGACGCCGGTCAGACCGTCGCGTACCGGAGCAGCACGGCGGCGACCAGCAGCACCGCGACGACAGCGCAGGACGCCACCCCCACCACCTGCCGCCGCTCGCGCGGCGCGTACGCGAACGCCGTCCCCAGGGCGGCGCCGACGACCAGGCCGCCGAGGTGCGCCTGCCAGGCGATCCCCGGCAGCACGAACCCGAGCACCGCGTTGACCAGGATCACTCCGAGGATCGACCCCGCGCCGCGTCCCACCCGGCGCAGCACCACCAGCACCGCACCGAACAGGCCGAACACCGCGCCCGAGGCGCCGTAGAGGCCCGTGTTCCAGGCGGTACCGTCCGGCGAGGCGAGCAGCAGGTACATCACTGACCCGCCCAGGGCGCTGAGCAGGTAGAGCACCGTGAACCGCCAGCGGCCGAGCGCGGTCTCCAGGAACGGGCCGACCGACCACAGGGCGTACATGTTCATCAGGATGTGCAGCAGCTGGCTCGGCGAGTGCAGGAACGCCGAGGTGAGGAACCGCCACGGCTCCGACTCGCCCACCGAGGGCGCGAAGATCCACTCCTGCGTCCAGCCGGGCACCACGCGCTGCAGCACGTAGCTGACCACGCACAGCCCGATGATCGTCAGCGTGACGACCGGTCGACCCTTCGGCGCGACCCGGCCGCCGAACGCGGTGCGCGCCGTCCGCTGCTGCTTGGCCCCCTGGGCCACGCAGTCGACGCACTGGATGCCTACCGCAGCCGGGCGCTGGCACTCCGGGCACACCGGCCGGCCGCACCGCTGGCACCGCACGTACGAGATGCGGTCGGGATGCCGCGGGCAGACCGGCATCGCGGGCGCGGCAGCACCCGGCTGCGGGTAGGTCATCGACGGATCAGTCCTCGAAGGTCACCGAGGAGATCACGACGTCCTCGGTCGGGCGGTCGCCGGGGCGGGTCGGCGAGGTCGCGATGGCGTCCACGACGGCACGGCTCTCCGCGTCCGCCACCTTGCCGAAGATCGTGTGCTTGCCGTTCAGGTGCGGCGTCGCCGTCACCGTGATGAAGAACTGCGAGCCGTTGGTCCCACCGACCTTGCCGGAGATCGGGTCCCGGCGCAGGCCGGCGTTCGCCATCGCGAGCAGGTACGGCTCGGAGAACCGCAGCTCGGGGTGGATCTCGTCGTCGAAGTTGAAGCCCGGGCCACCGCGGCCGTTGCCCAGCGGGTCGCCGCCCTGGATCATGAAGCCGTCGATGACGCGGTGGAAGATCACGCCGTCGTACAGCGGGGCGGTGGACTCGGCGCCGGTGGCCGGGTCGGTCCACGCCTTCTCGCCGGTCGCGAGACCGCGGAAGTTCTCCACCGTGGTGGGGGCGTGGTTCTCGAAGAGCTCCAGGCGGATGTCGCCTCGGTTCGTGTGCAGGGTCGCATGCATGGGCGTCATCCTCCCACGCAGCCATCGGCGATCAACGGGTGGCGGTCCGGTGTTCGCAGTGGGACGAACTCGCTGCTGCCACCTGCGCGCGGGCCGGCACGGTGGCAGAGTGGGAGGCCATCGACAGCGCCGGGACCAGGAGTGTGCAGACATGGGACGAAGCAAGATCGAGACAGTCGCCGATCACCTGCAGGCGGACCGGCTCAAGGACCGGGCCGCCGACGCGAGCAGCCGGGCGGTCGACGCCGCCAGCACCGCCAGGGAGGCCGCCGAGCAGGCCTACGAATGGACCGCCCCCCGGGTGGAGGCCGCGATCGAGTGGCTGATCCCGCGCCTGGACCACCTGTACAAGGAGAGCGTCAAGGCCGCGGCCCCCCGGGTGGAGAAGGCCGCCGAGAAGGCCGCGCCGGTGCTCGACACCGCGCACGACAAGCTGGTCGACGAGCTGCTGCCCCGCCTGGTCGCCGCGGTGAACGAGGCCGCCGACAAGGCCGGTGCCGCCGTCGAGAAGGCTGCGGAGAAGGCCGCCGAGACGATCGCCGAGGCCCCTGCCGCCGTCTCGGCCGCCGCCACCGGAGCGGTCGAGGCGGTCGCCCCCGCCAAGCACAAGGGCACCAGGCGCTTCCTCCTGGTGGCCACGATCGTCGGAGCCGGTGCCGCCGTCTTCGCCTGGACCCGCAGCCGCAGCACCACCGACCCGTGGGCCGAGCCGTGGGAGCCGGACGCCCCGGTCAGCACCGGCGACCAGCTCCGGTCCCGTGCCGGCGACGCCGCCGAGGCCGTGGGCGAGGTCGCCGGCGAGGCCGTCGCCAAGGGCCGGGAGGCCACCAAGAAGGCTGCCGAGAAGGTCGCCGAGGCGCGCGAGGACATCGAGGACCGCGTCACGGAGGCCACCGAGAAGGTCACCGAGGCAGCCGAGAAGGTGACGGAGGCCGCCAAGAAGGCCGCCCCCCGCCGCTCCGCCCCCAAGAAGCCCGACCCCACCCCGGAGTCCTGACCCCACCCACACCCACTCGCCCGCAGGCCGTAGCCCGCCCGCCGCAGGCCACGAGACGCGCCAGGTGCACAGTCAGCGTGCGCGCACCTGGCGCGTCTCGTCGTCAGTCGGCGGGGGCGGGGCGGGGCGGGGGTCAGCTGGTGGGGGTGAGGCGCCAGCCGGCGGCGGTGGTGCGCTCGTGCCAGAACGCCGCGTACCGGCCGCCGAGGGCCAGCAGCTCCGGGTGGGTGCCGCGCTCGGCGATCCGGCCCTCGTCGTCCAGCACCAGGATCTGGTCCGCGCCGACCACGGTGGACAGCTTGTGCGCGATCACCACCAGGGTGGACCGTTCCCGCAGCGTGTCGAGCGACCGCTGCACGTAGCGCTCGTTCTCCGGGTCGAGCGCGGCGGTCGCCTCGTCCAGCAGCACCACCGGGGTGTCCTTGAGGATCGCCCGGGCGATGGACACCCGCTGCCGCTCGCCGCCGGACAGCGCCGAGCCGCCCTCGCCGACGCGGGTCCGCCAGCCGCCGGGCAGCCGGTCGACGATCTCCGTGACGCCCGCGAGCGCCGCGGCCGCCTCGACCTGCTCGTCGGTGGCGGCCGGGTTCCCCAGCCGGACGTTCTCCCGCAGGGTGTCGTCGAACAGGTAGACGTCCTGGAACACCAGCGCGAGGTCGGCCATCAGGTCCTCGGTCCGCCGGTCCCGCACGTCGACGCCGCCGACCCGGACGGTGCCGCTGTCCACGTCGTAGAACCGGGCGAGCAGCCGGCCGATGGTGGTCTTGCCGGAGCCGGACGGTCCGACCAGCGCGGTCATGGTGCGCGGGGCGGCGGTGAAGGACACCTCGCGCAGCACCGGGGTGCCGAGGTCGTAGCCGAAGCCGACCCGGTCGAACTCGATCGCGCCCGGCGTGGTCGCCGCGGCGGGCCGCTCGGGTTCGGGCAGCGGGGCCGCGTCCATCACCTCCTGGATCCGGCGCAGCTCGCCGCTGGCCTGCCGCACCGCGCCGCCGAACTCACCGATCTCGTTCAGCGGCTGCACGAACCGGGAGGCCACGCCCAGCAGCGCGACCAGCTCGATGCCGCTGATCGACCCGCCGAGCGCGAGCACCGCGCCCAGCACCACGAACACGGTGAACACGAGCTGCACCACGATGCCGTTCAGCGCGATGCCCAGCACCGACTCCACCATCGAGCGCCGCACCACCCGCTGCTGCTCGGCGATCGCGGCGGTCAGCGGCGGGTAGCCGGCCTCACCTGTCCGGCCGAACGCGCGCAGCGCACCCTGGCAGCGGGCGTACTCGATCACCCGCTCGCTGGACTCCGCCGCCGCGTCGTGCGTGGCGTGCTCGCTGCGGGCGACCAGGCGGGCGGCGAGCCGGGACGCCCCGGCGATCAGCGGGGCGGCGACGACGAGCGCCAGCCCGAGCCGCCAGTCGAGCGCGAGCATGCAGACCACCACGGTGGCCGGCCCGGCGATCCCCGTGACCAGCGGCGTCATCAGGTGGGCGGCGGCACCACCGGCCGAGATGGTGCCCTTGGCGGCGATCTGCGCGACGCTGCCGGTCTTGCCGGCGAACCAGCCGACCGGCAGCGTGACCAGGTGGTCGCCGATGGTCAGGTGCATCGAGCGCAGCACCGTCGTCGCGACGTGGAAGCCCTTCATCGCCTGCACGTAGTGCGCGACCGCGCAGCAGAGCGCCGCCGCGGCCAGCACGGCGATCCACCGCCAGGTCGCGGCGGTGTCACCGGCGGCCAGCGAGGTGGCGATCGGCACCAGCAGGCTGACCGAGAGCCCCTGCAGGACGCCGTAGACGGTGGCCCAGACCAGGAAGGACGTGTACGCCCCCTGCTGGTCGGGCCCGAGGACCACGCGGAGCTGGCGGATCATCGGAGGTCCCCCTCGTCGTCGGAGTACGCGGCCCACATCCGCGCGTAGAGGTCGCCGGCGGCCACCAGGTCGGCGTGCACGCCGGTCTCGGCGATCCGGCCGTGGTCGAGCACCACGATCTGGTCGGCGGCGGTGATCGAGGCCAGCCGGTGCGCGATCACGAGCAGCGTCCGGCCGCCGACCAGCTCCGCGAGCGCGGTCTGGATCGCGGCCTCGGACTCCGGGTCGGCGAACGCGGTGGCCTCGTCCAGCACGAGCACGGGCGGGTCGGCCAGCAGCGCGCGGGCGATCGACACCCGCTGCGCCTCGCCGCCGGACAGCAGCGCGTCCTCGCCGATCACGGACTCGTAGCCGCGCGGCAGCTCGGTCAGCCGCGTGTCGATCTGCGCGAGCCGGGCGGCCCGGCGCACGTCGTCCAGGCTCGCCTCGGGCCGGCCGAGGCGGATGTTGTCGGCCACGGTCATCCGCAGCAGCTGCACGTCCTGCAGCACGAAGCCGACGTGCCGGTACAGCTCACCGGTGGCGACCCGACGCACGTCCACGCCGCCGAGCAGCACCCGGCCCGCCTCGACGTCGTGGAACCGGGGCACCAGGGTGGCCAGCGTCGACTTGCCGGAGCCGGACGGCCCGACCAGCGCGGTGACCGAGCCCTCGGGCAGCGTCAGGGTGATGTCGTCGAGCACCCGGTGCTCGCCGTCGTAGCTGAACGCCACCCCCTCGAACCGCACCTCGGCCGAGGCGGGCACCTCGGGGTGCACCGGCTCCGGCAGCACCGGCACCGCGAGCAGCTCGGCGATCCGGGCGGCGGCGCCGTTCGCCTCGCGACGGGCCTGCATGCCGAAGCTGACCGTGGTGATCGCCACCGGGATGGTCATCGCGACCAGCGCGGACGTGATCGCGTCGACCGGGCTCACCCAGCCCTCGGTGACGAACCAGGTGCTGCCGACCAGGTTCACCAGCAGCACCACCGGCGCGGACAGCGAGATGGTGGCCAGCGCGTCGGTGCGCAGCATCGGGCGCACCCAGCCGCTGTAGGCGTCGCCGAACTCGATGGCGGCCCGGCGGTAGCGCTCGTGCGCGCGGCCGGCCTGGCCGAACGTCTTCACCACGGCGATGCCGGAGACGAACTCCACGATCGTCGCGCTGATCTTCGCGATGCCGAGGTTCATCTCGGCCATCTTCGGCCCGATGTCCCGCGTCATCGAGGCGTAGACCGCCAGGTAGAACGGGATGGTCGCGATGCCGAGCAGCGCGAGCCGCCAGTCGAGCACCGCCATGTAGACCACGCCGACCACGGGCACCGCGATCGCCCCGGTGGTCTCGACCGCGCCGTGCGCCACCAGGTAGTGGATGTCGGCGATGTCGTTCTGGGTGGCCTTGCGCACCAGCCCGGAGGCGTTCCGGCTGAACCAGCCGAGCGGCACCCGGCCGAGGTGCTCGACGATCCGGGTGCGCAGGATGCCCTGCAGCCGGGCGTCCGCGAAGTGCGTGACGCCGAGCGCCGCGCTGCCCAGCACGCTGCGCAGCATCAGGGCGAGCACGACGCCGGCGACGACCAGCCACACCCGGTCGCGGTCGACCTCGCCCTCGACCAGCAGGGCCTTGCCGAGCTCGGCGATCGCCACGAACGGCGCCACCGTGGCGATCGACGCCAGCACCTGGAGCAGCACTCCCGTCACGATGGCCCGCCGGGCGGGCGCCAGCAGGTCCCGGAGCGCACCGGGCGTCGGGGGCTGCGGGACCTGCACGGCAGGCGCCGGTCCGGCCGGGGCTGCGGTCCCGGCGTCGAGGGCGGTGGTGGTCATCGTGCACCTCTCGTTCGTGACTCGGTGGGGGCCAGCTCGCGCTCGATGCCGGCGAGGACCACCCGGAGCTTGCCGAGGAACCACTGCACGGGCTCCTGGCGGATCGCCTCGACCATGGCGTCCCGCACCTGGCGTCGTTCCTGCCGGGTGGGTCCGCCGCCGGTCTCCGGCGAGGTGTCGGCTGCGCGCCACTGCGCGTCGAGCCGCAGGCGCATGGCCTCGGACGAGCCGTCGGTGCCGGTGCGGGCCAGGTCCTCGACCCCGCGCCGGTTGTCTGCGGCGAGGTCGAACACCAGGTCGACGGCGAGCACCGCCTGCGCCGGGCCGAAGCCGGCCCGCATCAGCGCCACGGCGATCTCGTCGGACAGCTGCACCAGCGAGGGCGGCACCACGCCGCGCGTCGCCTCGACCACCGCCCCGGGGTGCGCCTCCCAGGCCCGCCAGGAGGCGAGCGCCCAGCGTTCCAGCACCTCGCGCCACGGTCCGTCCAGGCTCGGCCAGGGGTATCCGCGCAGCGCCAGGTCCATCCCGAGGCGCACCAGCTCGTCCCGGTTCGGGGCGTGCCGGTAGAGCGTCGCCTGCGCGATCCCGGCCCGATCGGCGACGGCGGCGAACGTCAGCCCGTCGAAGCCGACGTCCAGCACGGCCCGGGCGATCCGGTCGGGATCGACCTCGACGGGTCGGCCGCGACGGCGGGGTTCGGGCACGGACGACTCCTCGTGATCAGCGATTTAGGCGAGGCTCACCTCATTACGGGAGCGTACTCGCATAAAGGGAGGGTGTCACCAGCCGGATCAGATCGATCCGTCTCAGCCCGCGACGGCCGGCTCGTCCCCCGCCCGACGCGGGCGGTCCTCGATCCCCATCCGCCGCAGCGCCCACGGCCCCGCGGCCGCCCCGACCGCCAGCAGCCCGGCCAGCGCCAGGCAGACCGCCGCCCACGACGTGCCCTGGTACAGCACCCCCGCGGCCGCCGACCCGACCGCCCCGCCCGCCAGCCTGGCGTTGCCGAGCAGGCTCATGCTGCGCCCGGTGCGACCCACAGCGCTCACCTCGGCGACCGCCGCCTCGTGGATCGGCACCAGGGCCGCCCACGCCGCACTGGTCAGCACCCACAGCGCCGCGATCGGCAGCGGACCCGGCGCCGACGCCAGACCGGCCGCGAACAGGGCCGATCCGGCGGTCGCGACCGCGTAGACGGTGCGCCGGCCCCAGCGCGCGGTCAGGCGGTGCAGCGGGCGGGGCAGCACGGTCAGCGCGATGCCGCCCGGGAGGAAGACCAGGGCGATCTGGTAGACCTCCAGGTCGAACCGGCCCTGCAGGTGCAGCAGCAGGAGCAGCCCGACCCCGGACTCGGCGACCGCGGTCAGCGCGACCGCACCGAGCAGCGGCCCCAGCCGCCGGGCGTCGTCCCGCGCGGACCCGGCCGGACCTGCGCCCGCCGGCACCCCCG
This sequence comes from Cellulomonas sp., assembly GCA_036404115.1. Classification (GTDB taxonomy): domain Bacteria; phylum Actinomycetota; class Actinomycetes; order Actinomycetales; family Cellulomonadaceae; genus Cellulomonas. Next base: position 33,447 of record DASWPG010000046.1, on the reverse strand, counting down.
GCGACCGGCCGACCAGCAGCAGCGCGACCACACCGACCAGGCAGACGACCCCGAGCGCGGCGAACACCCCGCGGTAGCCGATCACCGGCAGCAGCACCATCGACGGCACCCAGGCCAGCCACGCAGCCAGCGCCACCGAGGAGAACAGCCGGGCGAACACCGCGTCGTCCTGGGCCAGCCGCTCGGCGGTGACCGCACGGACCGCCACCCAGAGCAGCGCCCCGCCGACCCCGGTCGCGGCGGCCGCACACGTCGCCGCGCCCAGGCCCGGGGCCGCTGCGTACCCGAGGCAGCCGAGCGCGTAGAGCAGCGCGCCCAGCGCGGCCACCCGGGTCCGGTCACAGGTGTCGGTGAGCCACCCGGCGACCGGGCGGGCCGCGAACGAGCAGGCCAGCTCCACCGCGACCAGCACGCCGATCTGCGCGGGGGTCCCGCCGAGCACCGCCCCGGCCCACAGCGGCAGCAGGAAGTCGAGGATGTCGGCGGAGCCCCCGACGAGCGAGGCGGCGAGCACGACGGCGGTCCCGCGCCGGGGCGGGCGGGGTGGCCAGGTCACGTCACCCGACGATAGGGGAGCCGGCCGGCCGGCACGGCGGTTCCGGCCACGGACCCGTCCGCCGTCCCCGCGCCGGTCGCGCGCGGGCCGCGCACCGGTCAGGCACCGCTCAGCCGTCGGTGCGGCGGAGCAACCAGACGAAGTACGGCGCCCCGACCAGCGCGATCATCAGCCCGGCCGGCAGCTGGCTCGGCGCGATCAGGGTGCGCCCCAGCGTGTCCGCGACGCAGACCAGCAGCGCGCCGAGCAGCATCGCCACCGGCAGGATCCGCCCGTGCCGGGCACCGACCAGCGAGCGGGCCAGGTGCGGCGCCACCAGGCCGACGAAGCCGACCGTCCCGACCGCCACCACGCTCAGCGCGGCCAGCACGGCGGCGACGCTGAGCAGCAGCAGCCGGTTCCGGCCGGTCCGGATGCCGAGGATCCGCGGGGTGTCCTCGTCCACCGCCAGCAGGTCGAGGCGGCGGCGCAGGCCGATCACCACCGGCAGCGCGACGACCAGCCCGATCGCCACCGGCACCACGTCCGCAGCGACCCGACCGTAGGTGGTGCCGGACAGCCAGGTCAGGATGCGCGGCGTCTCCCACGGGTCGGAGCGCAGCAGCAGGAAGGTGGTCACCGCGTCGAACGCGTACCCGCAGCCGATCCCGATCAGCACGAACCGGTCCGGCTGCAGCCCGCCGCGCCAGGCCAGCGCCGCGATCAGGACAAAGGTGCCCAGACCCATCCCGACCGCCATCAGCACGAGCACCGTCCGTCCGCCGGCGATCCCGGAGGTCACCACGATCACCGCTCCGAGCCCCGCGCCCGCCGTGATGCCGAGCAGGCCGGGCTCCGCCAGCGGGTTGCGCACCGTGCTCTGCACCACGCAGCCGGCCAGCGCGAGCGCCGCGCCGGCCAGCACGGCGGCGGCGATCCGCGGCGCCCGCTCGCTCAGCGCCCGGGCGACCAGATCGGGGGCCTGGCCCTGCAGCCAGAGGCCGATGTCCCCGGTGCGCAGCTGCAGGGTGCCGGCGAGCAGCCCGATCACGACGGCCAGCACCAGCAGCGCGGCGACGACGCCCGAGGTGACCAGGTACCGGCGCCGGGAGCGCAGCCCGGACCGCAGGTGCGTCGCCTGCCGGGCTGCCCCGGCGTCGCGCAGCCGGAGCGCCAGGATCACGATCACGATGCCGCCGAGCAGCGCGGTCGGGATGCCGGTCGGCACCGAGGAGGCGCCCTCGGCACCGAGGACCGCCCGCACCGAGGCGTCGGCGAGCAGGATCAGGAACGCGCCGAGCAGTCCCGCCGCGGGCACCAGGAAGACGTGCCGGTGCAGCGCACGGACCCGGCCGGCGATCAGCCGGGTGAGCACCGGGGCGCCGAGCCCGACGAACCCGATCGGACCGGCCAGCGTCACCGAGGTGCTGGTGAGCAGGACGGCGCACAGCACCGCGGCGGTCCGGGTGGAGCGCACCGGCACGCCCAGCGACGCGGCGGTGTCGTCGCCCAGGCCCAGCACGTCCAGCCTGCGGCTGAGCAGCAGCGCACCGATCAGCACGGCGACGATCAGCGGCGCGGCCCGCAGCGAGGCGTCCAGGTTGAGCTGCGCGAGCGACCCGCTGCCCCAGGCGAACAGGCCGGTGGTGTTCTGCTCGAACAGGATCAGCAGCATCGCGGTGCCGGCGTCCAGCGCCATCGCGATCGCCGAGCCGGCCAGGATCAGCCGGGTGGTCGCGGTGCCGGCGGCACGCCCGGTCAGGCCCAGCACCACCGCCGCGGCGAGCAGGCCGCCGACGAACGCGACCGCGCCGGAGGCCCAGAGCGGCACCGACAGGCCGAACGCGGCCACCACCGTCAGCGCGAAGTAGGAGCCCGAGGTCACGGCCAGGGTGTCGGGCGAGGCCAGCACGTTGCGCGTCACCGACTGCAGCAGCGCCCCGGCGGCGCCCAGCGCGAAGCCGACCGCGATCCCGGCCAGCAGCCGGGGCAGTCGCGAGCCGGTGAAGATGTCCGCGACGGACACCCCGCCCACGCTGACGTCCTCGCCGCCCAGCGCGCGCAGCAGCTCCGCCGCGCCGATGCCGGAGGTGCCCTGGGTCAGGTGCCACAGCCCGGTGACCACGACGGCCGCCAGCAGGGTGGCCAGGACGGCCACCCCGCCGGCGGGGCCGGGTGCGGCGGGGCCGGACTCAGGTCCGGCCCCGGGTACGGCGGGGTTCCGGGTCGTCACCCCGCAAGGATGGCGTCGACGAACGCGTCGATCGCCTGCTGGCAGGACAGCGGACCGCCGGCGCCCCAGACGCCGGCCGGGAAGGCGTGCGCGCGACCCTCCTCGACGGCGGGCAGCGAGGTCCAGATCTCGCTCTTCTCCAGCTCGGTGACGTAGCTGTCCTCGGTGTCGTCGCTGGAGTAGAACAGGTTCGCGTCGCCGACCGCTGTCAGCCCTTCGATGTCCGTCTGCGCCAGACCGTACTGCGGGTCGACCCCACCGCTGCCGTACGCCTCGTCGATCTCGTCGGTCCAGGCCGCGGTCAGACCGAGCTGCTCGCCGAGCGCGGTGAACAGCGCACCCTTGCCGTACGGGCGGATCACCACGTTGCCGCTCTCGATCCAGCCGTCGAAGAACAGGAAGTCGGTCGTGCTCAGCTGGGCGGACGCGACCTCCTCCTTGGCGTCGGCGAGGTACTGGTCGAAGTCGTCCAGCACGGCCTCGGCACGCTCGGTGCGACCGGTGGCCTCGGCGATCATCGAGAACACGCTCTCCATGTTGCCGATCGGGTCGGACGCATCCGCGCCGAGCGTGGCGAGCACCGGGACGTCGCCGGCCTCCAGCTGGACCAGCAGCTCGTCGTCCGCGCTGAACGCCTCCATGATGATCAGGTCCGGGTCCAGCGCGTAGAGCGCGTCCAGGTCCGGCTCGCCGCGGGTGCCCAGGTCGGTGACGTCGTCCGGCAGCGTCTCCGCGCTGACGTAGGTCGCATAGCCGTCGGGGTCGGAGACGCCCACCGGGGTCACGCAGAGCGTGAGCGAGTCCTCGATCTGCTGCCACTCCAGCACCACGACCCGCTCCGCCGGCTTGTCCAGCTCCACCGTGCGGCCGACGCCGTCGGTCATCGACACCGGGTCGGTCGAGGTGGTCGTCGTGTCCTGCGCGCACGCGTCGGACGTGGCCGTGGTGGCGGCCGCGGTCGTCTCGGCGTCCTCGACGGTGGTGGTGCCGCAGGCTGACGCGGCCAGGGCGACGGCGAGCGTGGTCGCGGCGACGGCCGCGAGACGCTGGGCGCTCTTCATGGGTGGTCCTCTCGGATCGTGGTGGGTTGCGGGGTGGTGGCCGGCGCCTCACGTCGGGGACGGGACGCGTGCCGGCCGAGCGGGTCGATGCGCAGGTGCCCGGTCCGGGCGTCCACGCTGACCTCGACGGGGATCTGGTAGACCTCGCTGAGGTGGGCCGAGGTCAGCACCTCGGTCGGGTCGCCGGCGGCGTGGATGCGCCCGGCGGCCATCAGCAGCAGCTCGTCGGCCACGCGTGCGGCGTGGTCCAGGTCGTGCAGCACGATGCCGACCGCGACGCCGCGGGAGTCGGCCAGATCGCGCACCAGGTCGAGGGTCTCGACCTGGTAGCGCAGGTCCAGGTGGTTCGTGGGCTCGTCCAGCAGCACGACACCGGTGTGCTGCGCCAGGCAGGTGGCCAGCCAGACGCGCTGCAGCTCGCCGCCGGACAGCTCGCCGACCGGTCGGTCGGCCATCACCCGCACGCCGGTCGCGTCCATCGCCTCGTCGATCAGCCGCCGGTCGTCCGCACCCAGCCCGGTGAAGCCCCGGCGGTACGGGTGCCGGCCGAACGCGACCACCTCGCGCACCGCCAGGCCCTGCGGCGCGGACCGGGTCTGGGAGAAGAGCGTGACCTCGCGGGCGAACTGCCGGGCGCTGAGCAGCGACACCGCACGCTCCGGCTGCCCGTCCCCGCTGCCGATCCGCACCTGTCCCTCGTCCACCCGGTGCAGCCGGGCGAGCGCGCGCAGCAGCGTGGACTTCCCGCTGCCGTTCGGCCCCACCAGCGCGGTGACCCGCCCGGGGGTCAGCGTCACCGAGACGCCGTGCACCACCGCGGTCTTCCCGTAGCGCAGCACGAGGCCGTCCCCGTGCAGGTCGGTCGTCGGACTCACGCCCACGCCCCGGCGGCCGGCAGCCCGGTGGCGACGGACGCGGTCGGGACCGTCGGGCACGGCTCGGCGTGCCGGGGGCGGGTGGTGGTCATGGAGAGGTCCTGGTGGGTCTGCGGAAGAGGGCGGGCAGGGGGTCCAGGTCGCGCCGAGCACGATCGTCCGCGCTGGCGTCGGAGATGAGGACTGCCTTACCTAAGGGAGGGTACGGCTCCGCCGATCCTGTCCGCAATCCGGAATTCAGGACAAGGTCTACGCCGAAACAGACACGCGACCCGCGCCCGGCCCGGCACCGAGATAGGCACCCGGCGTCACGCCCATCACCTGCCGGAACGCCGCGATGAACGTGCTGGGCTGCGCGTAGCCGAGCAGCTCGGACGTGCGCTGCACGTCCCGACCCTCCGCCAGCAGCGTCAACGCCTGGTGCACCCGCAGCGCCCGCCGCCACTGCACGAACGACAGCCCGGTGCTCCGGCGGAACGCCCGCGCGATCGTCCGTTCGCTGGTCACCAGCACGTCGGCCCACTCGTGCAGGCCACGGGGGTCCGCCGGGTCGTCCAGCAGCGCCTCCGCGATCGGGTCGATCCGCGGGTCCCCCGGCAGCGGCAGCTCCAGCGGCTGCTCGGACGGCCGCAGCACGTCGAACACCACCGCCTCCGCCCGCGCCCGCATCTCCTCGTCCAGGTCCGTGCGCGCCAGGTGCCCCAGCAGCGAGTCCAGCACCGGCGTCATCGCGACGGTCCCCGGGCCGGTCAGCTCCACCGGTGTGCGGTCCGGTGCGAAGAACGCGTCGTGCAGCTCGACGTGCGCCGTCAGCCGGCCCGCGTGCACCACCCCGGCCGGCACCCACAGCCCGTCGCCCTCCGCGACCGTGAGCAGCCGGTCCGCCACCCGGGCGGTCAGCGTGCCGCCACGCACCCAGACCAGCTCGTGCATCGGGTGCGCGTGCGGCGCCCACTCCGTCGGCACCCCGGCCGTCGCGTGCTGCTCGGCCACGATCACCGCCGACGCCGGCGACCCCAGCGGGACCGGCAGCGCGTGCCGGACCTCGGTCCGCGGCTCTCGTCGCCAGGCGCCCAGGCCCGGCTCGGCGAGGGATGGTCGGACCATGGCCGCATCCTAGGCGTCGGGTCGGCGCCGCTTCACCCGGGTCGGCCCTGATCGCACCCCACGGGCTTCGCTGCCCCGTTGACCTGCGGTCCGCCGCGGGCTTGGTGCTGTACATACTAGTTGTTACAGTGTCGGCATGAGCTCCCGGGACCAGCTGACCGACGCGATGGCCGATCTGCTGTGGGAACGCGGCTACGCCGCGACCAGCCCCCGCGACGTGATGGCGCGCGCCGGCGTCGGCCAGGGCAGCATGTACCACCACTTCAGCGGCAAGCACGAGCTCGCGGTCGAGGCGCTGTCGCAGGTCGTCGACGACGTGATCGCCCCGTCCACGCAGCTGGCGGGCGACGGCTCGCCCCTCGAGCGGATCGAGCGCTACCTGGCCACGCCCCGGCCCGGGACCCAGGGCTGCCGGGTCGGACGGATGACCCAGGACCCGCAGGTCGTCGACGACCCCGATCTGCTCGCGATCGTGGCGGGCGCCTTCGACACGATGCTCGGTCGCTGGGAGCAGGCGATCACCGAGGCGATCGCCGCCGGCGAGCTCCCCGGCACCGTGGTCCCCGCCGACCTCGCCCGCACGCTCGCCGCAGTCGTCCAGGGCGGCTACGTCCTGGCCCGCGCACAGGGAGACCAGGCACCGATGGACGCCGCGATCCGCGGTGCCGTCGCGCTGCTCGACGCCGCCCGTGCCGCGGTCGGACCCGGTCGCTGACCCTCGGCGACCACCCCCAGAAGGAGAGGCACCACATGACCGTACGGATCGGTATCAACGGCTTCGGTCGGATCGGACGCAGCTACCTGCGCGCCGCCCTGCAGAGCTCGGCGGACGTCGAGGTCGTGGCGGTCAACGACCTCACCGACGCGACCACCCTGGCCTCGCTGCTGGAGTGGGACTCGCTCGCCGGGCACCTGGACGGCGTGCAGGTCGACGGCGACGCGATCGTGCTGAACGGGGCGCGCATCCGTGTCACCTCCGAGCGCGAGCCCGCCCGCATCCCGTGGGGCGACGCCCGCGTCGACGTCGTGATCGAGTCGACCGGCCGGTTCACCGACGCGGCCGGCGCACGCCAGCACCTCGCAGCCGGCGCGCGCAAGGTGATCGTGTCGGCTCCGGCCAGCGGCGACATCCCCGCCCTCGTGCTCGGCGTGAACGACGGCACCATCGACCCCGCGGACGAGGTGTTCTCCAACGGGTCCTGCACCACGAACTGCTTCGCCCCCATGGTCAAGGTCCTGCACGAGGCGTTCGGCATCGAGTCGGGCCTGATGACCACGGTGCACGCCTACACCAGCGACCAGCGCCTGCACGACGCCCCGCACAAGGACCTGCGCCGAGCGCGCGCCGCCGCGCTGTCGACCATCCCGACCACCTCCGGTGCCGCGCGCACCATCGGCCGGATCATCCCCGAGCTCGACGGCCGGCTCTCGGCGATGTCCCTGCGCGTGCCGGTCCCTGTCGGGTCGATCACCGACCTCACCGCCCAGCTCACCCGGCCCGCGAGCGTCGCGGAGGTCAACGCCGCCTTCCGCGCGGCCGCCGCCACCCCCGCGCTGGCGCCCTACCTCGCGTACTCCGAGGCTCCCCTGGTGTCGACCGACATCGTCGGAGACCCGCACTCGGCGATCTTCGACGCACCGCTGACCCAGGTCGTCGGCAACCAGGTCAAGATCTTCGCCTGGTACGACAACGAGTGGGCGTTCTCGCACCGGCTGGTCGAGCTCTCGCAGCGGATCGGCGGGTAGCCGCACCCGCTGCCGAGGGCACGGAGCCCGGCCGGGGGACAGAGCTCAGTGCTGCGGCACGTAGCCCGTGCGGTCGGCCGCGGTGATCTCGCGGAGCACCCGCGCGGGGTTGCCGACGGCCACCGTCCCGGCAGGGACGTCCTTCGTGACGACGCTGCCGCCGCCGATCACGGCGCCGTCACCGATCGTGACGCCGGGCAGGATCGTCACGTTCGCGCCGACCCACACGCCGTCACCGATCGTGATCGGCCGGGCTTCGCACGCACCGGTGACCCGTTCCGCCCGGTCGAGGGAGTGGTTCGAGGTGTACAGGCCGACCTTCGGGCCGAGCAGCACGTCGTCACCGATGGTGATCGGTGCGCCGTCGAGCATCACGCAGTCGAAGTTCGCCCAGAACCGGGCACCGAGGTGGATGTTCATCCCGAACTCGCAGCGGAACGTGGGCTCGAAGTTCGCCTCCGCGCCCACGGTGCCCAGCACCTCGCGCAGCAGCTCCTCCCGCTCGCCCTGAGGGCGGCCGTACGACCGGTTGTACGCGTCGGTCGCGAGGACGACCCGACGCCGGGCCTCGACCAGCTCGGGGGTGAGGTCGTCGTAGACCTCGCCGGTGGCCATGTGCGCGAGCTGCTCGGCGAAGGTGGGCATGCGTGCTCCCCGGGGTGCTGTCGTGGGCGTCGTCGTAGCGCTGGCGGGCCGGACGCCGCCTGCCCCCGGTCGAGCCGGTACTGGACATCATCGCCCGGGACGGGACCGCGGCGGCACCCGGACCGACCGGACGCTCCGCGCCCGACGGCCCCGCGTCAGGCCGCCGTCACCTCGGCCGACCCGATCACCTCGCCGTCCGCGTCGAGGGCCTGGACGCCGACGTAGGCGCCGAGCTCGGCGTCCGCGACGTCGACGGCGGTCTCGAAACCCGACCGGTCCGCCGAGGCGACCACGTCCGCCGACCCGGCGTCCGCACCCGAGACGACCTGCCAGGTCACCACCTCGGTGGCCCCGTTCCAGCTCGCATGCACGGTGTCACCGTCCTGCACCGCGACCGGGGGGTCCGTCGGGGTGGCCGTCCACTCGAACGCGTAGGCCCGGTAGCTCGTGCCCGACACGAACGTCGCGTCGTACAGCAGCGTGCCGTCGGCGCTGAACTCCGAGTAGGCCGGGTACTCGCCCCAGCCGACGACGATGTCGCCGTTCTCGAGCTCCTGCACGTCGCCCTGGGTGTCGGCCTGCCGCCCGTCCGACGTGACGTACTCGGTCACGAGGGTGGCGGTCATCTCCTCCTCGTCCACGTCCAGCCGCAGGCCGCGCGAGGTGTGGTCGGTGCCGTTCGCGTTGTCGAACAGCAGCAGGGTGCCGTCCGCCGCCCGCGTGGCGTCGTGCTGGTAGGCGAAGACGGCGTCGTCCGCGACCTCGAAGTCGCTGGACGTCCCGCCGAGACGCCAGGTCACCGTGGCGGTGTCGTGGTCGATCTTGTACACCGTGCTCGTGTTGCGGGCGGAGACCAGCAGGTTGCCGTCGTCGTCGTACTCGACCGAGTTGATGTGGAAGTAGTCGTAGGGCGCGTCCTGCGTGCCGCGGTCGTCGCTCAGCCCGTAGACGGCCTCGGTGACCGGCACGTCGTCGAGCGAGCGCCACTCGAAGACGACCTCCCCGGTGGCCAGGTCGATCTCCTGGACGACGGCCTGGAACACCCAGCCGTCCGCCGCGCCGCCGACAGCCGTCAGGTCGGTCTGCGTGGGCACGTAGGCCTCGACGAACACGGTGCCGACGTCGGTGAACGACGTGACGTGCATGTCGGCGAGCCCCGTCTCCAGGTCGCCGGTGGTGCTCAGCCGCAGGATCTCGGTGTAGGTGTCGTCGAGCACCACGAGCTCGCCGAGCCCGACGCCGAGCTCGGCCTCGCCTTCCCAGTAGGTGATCACCGGTTCGCCCTGGTACTCCTGCACCCGGACGTCCCAGATCGTGCTGTCCTCGTCGGCCGGCTGCACCCAGACCGGGTCGCCGTCGCCGTCGACCAGGACGGCGCCCTTCATCGTCGCGCCCGCGTCGAGGTCCTTGATGCCCAGGAACGCGTAGGTGCTGTCGTCGAGCAGGGTCGCGTCGTCCTCGGCGACGGACACCTCGATGACGGGCGGCGTGAGGTCGGGCTCGGTCACGAAGCTCCACGCCTCGGCGGTCGCGGCCTCCTCGGACGGCTCCGCGTCGTCGGCCGTCTGCGACGACGTCTCGGAGCTGCAGGCGGTCAGGGCGAGCGCGGCGACCACGGCCACGGCGAAGGACTCGGAGAGGCGGCGCATGGTGCCGTCCTACCGGGTCCGCCTGTGCCCGAGGTCACGAGCCGACGGCGGCCCCGGGCGTCAGCGCTCCGCGATCCGGCCGGCGTGCGCCTCGCGGTAGTAGTCGGCGAGCTGCAGCCGTGCGGCCGCCGCGTCGTCCACCAGCACCGTCACGTGCGGGTGGTGCTGCAGCACCGTCCCCGGCCACATCGCGCTGACCGGACCCTCCACCAGCTGGTGCACCGCCTCCGCCTTCTGCCGCCCCGACGCCAGCAGCACCAGGTGCCGCGCCGACATGATCGTGCCCAGCCCCTGCGTCAGGCAGTGCGTGGGCACCTGATCGACATCACCACCGAAGAACCGGGCGTTGTCCTGCCGGGTCTGCCGGGTGAGCGTCTTGATCCGGGTCCGCGAGGCCAACGACGACCCCGGCTCGTTGAACGCCACGTGCCCGTCCGTGCCGATCCCGAGCAGCTGCACGTCCACCCCGCCGGCCGCCACGATCGCCGCCTCGTACCCCGCGCACGCGGTCGGGATGTCCTCGGCCAACCCGTCCGGACCCCGCACGTCGCCCGGATCGATGTCGACCCGGGAGGCGAACTCCGTCTCGATCACGTTCCGGTACCGCTCCGGATGGTCGGCCGTCAGCCCCACGTACTCGTCGAGCATGAACGCCCGCACCCCGGCGAACGACAGACCCTCCTCGACGTGCCGCCGAGCGAGCTCGTCATAGACCGCCAGCGGGCTCGACCCGGTGGCCAGGCCGATCACCGCCGACCCGGCACCGGCAGCCAGGCCCCGGACCGTCCGCTCGATCGCGTCGGCCGCGATCCGGGCCAGCTCGGCGGGGGCGGCGATCACGACATCCATCTCGACGGGCTCCGCTCCGGTCGGTGGGACGGGGTTGGGCCCTGGGTCGGACCCCGGGCATCGAGCGGACCGCCGGTGGCACGCCCCGGTGGCACGCGGTCGCCGGTCACTGCTGCCCCGCGGGGGCGTCGAGATCGGTGGCGAGCAGCGCCGCCAGCCGGTCCAGCGCCGGCTCGGCGTCCGGTCCGTCGGCGCTGAGCTCGACCTCGGCGCCGTGGCCGAGCCCGAGCGCCATCACCCGCAGCACGCTGGACGCGTCGACGGGTGCACCGCCGACCGGCGCGATCGTGACGGGGACGCCGGCCGAGCCGGCCGCCTGGGCGAAGATCGCGGCCGGCCGGGCGTGCAGCCCGCTGCGGGAGGCGATGGTGACGGTGCGCGTGGTCATGGTGCGAGGCTCCGATCGTGCAGGGGGTGGACGGGCGGGGACGGGCGAGAGCTGACGGGGTGGTGCGACCGCTCGGCGGGCTCGCCACCCGGCTCGGCGGGCTCGCGGCGCGGCTCGGCCGGGCCACGGTTCACAGCCGGTGGCACCGGCCGTGCCCGATCGCCTCCGGCGGCAGCCCGAGGTGCCCCGCCACGCTCGCGCCGACGTCCGCGAGCGAGGCCAGGTCGGGCCGGCGCAGCACGGTCCCGGCCGCGTCCCGCGCGCCGTGCACCGCGATCACCGGGGTGTGCTCCCGGGTGTGGAAGGCGTGCCCGATCGTGGGGTCGTTGCCGTGGTCCCCGGTGACGACGAGCAGGTCGTCCGGGCCGAGGGCCGCGCACAGCGCCGGCAGCGCGGCGTCCACCTGCTCGAGCAGGTCGACGTACCGGCCGGGGTCCTGCTGGTGGCCGGCCAGGTCGGTCTGCTGGACGTTCGTCACCGTCAGCCCGCCGCGCCGCACGGCCCGCAGGGTGTCGGCGAGGATGGCACCGGTCTCGACGCCCGGCAGCCGGTCGACCCGGGCGCCCCGGGCCTCCAGGATGTCGGCCGCCTTGCCCACCAGGGTGACCGGGAGCCCGGCGTCCGCGGCCGCCTGCGGGAGCTGGTGCGCGTGGTCGATCTCGGCACCGAGGTGCTGCACCTGCAGGCCGCCGAGGCGGTAGAACCCCGACGCAGGCGTGTCCAGGCCGAGCGTGCCGCCCGGTCCCGGCCGGACGGACGCGGGCAGCGGCTGCTCGGACCGGCCGCCGACCGCGATCACCCGGGCCACCGGCGCGACGGACCGCACGATCCGCGCGATCGCCAGGGTCTGCTCGAACGGCAGGTCTACCAGGCGCGCGGAGACGTTCCAGTTCAGCGCGGGATCGGCCTCCAGGTTGTCGTGCACCAGCGCGACCCCGTCCACCACCAGCGGCGCGGCACGGTCGCCGAGCGGCTCGACGGTGTGCCCGGCCGCGCGCAGCACGGCGGTCAGCTGCTCGGCGCGCTCCTCGACCAGGCAGAGCGTCACATGGCTCATGTCCGCGCCCATCATCGTCTGGTGCCCGGCGAAGGTGTCCGCGCCCGGGTAGCCCAGCGCGGCCCGCCGAACGCTCACCCGCTGCCCGGGCCGGCCGGGCTCGGGCAGCAGACCGGCCAGGTCGGGGCGCAGCCGGACCAGCCCCAGGGTGGACAGGTGCGGCACCCGGAGCCGACGGTCGCGCTCGCGCCCGGACCAGGACGCCAGGGAGCCGAGGGTGTCCGCCGCGACGTCGCCCGGCCGCAGCTCGCCTGCGTCGGGCATCGCCCCGACCCCGAGGCCGTCGACCACCAGGACCAGCGCGCCGCTCATCGCCCCTGCTCCCCCCGACCGGCCGTGCCCGGACCGGGGTCCTCGGGGTCCAGAGCGCGGCCGTCGCTGTCGAACAGCCCGTCCAGCCGCACCTCGCCGCTGCTCAGCCCGGAGACCACCGCGAGCCGGGACCGCGTGACGAACACCTGGGTACGGAAGGCCAGCACCACCGGGTCGCCGACCAGGATCGCGGCGGCCTGCTCAGGGGCCGGGGTCAGGGTGCGGTAGTAGTCGATGTGGTCGGCCGGCGCGGCGGCGACCGCGGTGCGCAGGTCGCCCTGCCCGGTGCGCACCAGGGCGGACCGGACGTGCCCGCGCGGGTAGAACCCGCCGCCGAACACCAGCGGCCGGCCCGCCGACCGGTGCGCGACCTCGGTCAGGTAGACCATCGCCGGCACCTCCGCGAGCGCGGGGTCGACCGCGTGCTGCGGCGTGGTGCCGGTCAGCGCATGCCCCGGCTCGGCGTGCGTGGCACCCCAGGCGGCGAGGTCGCTCAGGCTGCTCACCGACGAGCCGGACGGCAGGTCCACCACCGGGTCGTGCACCCCGAGAGACCGCAGAACGTCGCCCGCGCGGCGGACCCGCTCCAGGGTGGCGGTGGGCGTCGGCCGCGCCTCGGGGCCCGTGAACAGCACGCACGGGAACCCGGTCACCCCCGCGACCCGCACGCCGGGCAGCTCGCCCGCGGCCGCGTGCACCGCCGCGACCTCCTCGACCGGGACGCCACCCTCCTGCCCGGGGTAGGTGGCGTGCGGGTCGCCCTCGATCCGCAGCAGCACGTCCTGCACCCGGCCCTGCCGCTCCGCCTCGGCGGACACCGCCCGCAGGTTCTCCCGGTCGAACACGGTCACCACGCGCGGGCGCCAGGACAGCACGCGCGGCAGGTCGCGCACCGGGATCTGCACCAGGTGGCCCACGTTCCCGAGCCCGACGCCGGCGGCGTGCAGCAGGCCGGCCTCGCGCACGTCGATCGCGGCCGCGCGCGGCAGGTGCCGGGCGACGGTCCGGATCAGCAGCGGGTTGCGGCCGAGCTGCTTGACCACGAACCACAGCTCGACGCCGTGCGCGGCGCCGGCGGCGGCCAGGGCGGCCGCGTTCCGGTCGACGGCGTCCCGGTCGACCACGTACGTGTCCGGCGAGAGCGCACCGCGGGCGTGCAGCGTGAAGGCGGCCTCGATCAGGGGCCGGTTGCGGGCTTCGGTGACAGGCAGAAACATCAAGAGCTCCTTGCGGGACGAACGGCGGACGGTGCGGCGGGCACCTCAGCCGGCGCGCGCGACGTCCAGCGCGCGCGTCAGGATGTCGACGACCAGGTCCGCGCCGGCACGCATCGGGTTGATCCGGATCGTCCAGCCGGCCAGGTCCGGCCGAGCACGCAGCGACGAGCTGGACATCCGGTACACCAGCGGGGCGATCTCGTACCGGGAGTTCGAGCCGACCGGGTACGGCGCGGCACCGAACCGGGCGGCGATCTCCGGCACCGTCCGCGCGACCGGCTGGTCGAGCAGGGCGATCACGCACCGGTCCTGGGCGTTGGCCAGCCGGGCGTCCACGATCCCGGGCACCTCGCCGGCAGCCAGCCGCTCCGCGACCTCGGCGGTCGCCCGGGACTGCGCGGCCCAGTTCAGCGGCACCATGACCAGGGCCCGCAGCGCGTCGAGCGCCTGGTGCCCCTGCACCTGCCCGCCGCCGGAGTAGGTGGCCCGGTGGATGCCGTCGACCAGGTCCTCGTCGCCCAGCACCACCGCGATCCCCTCGGGGCCGTGCAGCTTGAACAGCGAGAACGCGCTGGCCGCGGCACCGAGCTGGGTGCCCACCCGGGGGGTGCGCACCGCGGCGTAGTTGTCGTCGACGATCACCCGCCGCCCGGCCCGGCGGGCGACCGCGATCGCCGCACCGAGGTCGTAGCGGTCGGTGAGCTGCTGCCGGGAGTGCTGCAGGTACACCCAGCCGGGCGCGTCGACGGCACCGACCGCCGCCGCCCAGCCGTCCGGGTCGTTGGCGTCGGCGCGCACCAGCACCGCCCCGGCCTCGGCGAACGTGCTCGCCGTGGTCGGGTAGTCCGGTGCCTGGTGCACCAGCAGGCGCCGCTCGCTCCCGGCCCACGGGCCCGCGGACAGCACGGCGCGGATCGCACCGGTGCCGGCCCCCTGCACCAGGGCCGCCGCCGGGGACCCGAACGCGTCGGCCAGCGCACGCTCGGCCCGGGCGGTCGCCTCCGGCCGACCGAGCCCCGGGGGCACGCCCAGGTCCGACCGGAACGCCGCGCCGTCCGGGAACTGCCGGGCGACCGCCGCCACCAGCCGCTGCTGCAGGACGAGCGCCTCCTCGGTGGTCGCCGCGGGCAGCGGGCTGGTCTCCGGGAGCGTGGGTCGGTCGGTGGTCATCGGTCCTCCTCGTCGGCCCGGGCGGCCGGACCCGTCCCGTCCGCCCCGTCGACCCCGGTCCCGGCGCCGCCGGCCAGGAACCGCAGCGGGTTGTCGTGGTAGAGCAGGCGCAGCGTCGGCTCGTCCACGCCGGCGGCGCGCAGCCGGTCGGCGAACGTGCCGAGCACGTGGGCGTACCCGAGGCCGCCGTGCGCGCGCAGGTAGGCGTCCCGCGACACGTCGTTGGACAGCAGCACCCGGTCGGCGTGCCCGGCCTCGAGCAGGTCGAGCAGCAGCGCCAGCCGCACGTCGTCGCTCTGGTAGGACTCCTTGCCGACGGTGTCGAACGCGACGTACCCACCGGCGTCGGCGATCGCCCGGTGCTGGCCGCCGTCGGCGCACAGGTCCTGGTGCCCGACGGAGACCC
Organism: Cellulomonas sp.; assembly: GCA_036404115.1. GTDB lineage: Bacteria > Actinomycetota > Actinomycetes > Actinomycetales > Cellulomonadaceae > Cellulomonas. The sequence goes on along the minus strand of DASWPG010000046.1, from coordinate 18,197 downwards.
GGTCCGGCGGCAGACCGGTCGAGGCCAGCAGCTCCAGCTGGCCCATCCCGCCGACCCCGAGGTGCGCGTGGGTCGCCACCGACAGCCCGGTCGCCGCGGCTGCGTGCCCGGCAGCGAGCAGCGAGACCCGCTCCGCGGGCGTGGGCTCCGGGCCGTGCGACCCGATCTCCCCGAGCACGCCGGGCCGGATCCCGGGCCCGCCGTCCCCGCGGATCTCGGCCACCAGCGACCCGGCGAGGTCCGCCACCTCGCGCTCCGCGAGGTCCTCGGGGTGGAACGCCTGGTAGTAGTACCCGGTCGAAGTGACCGCGTGCACGCCGGCGGCCCGGGCGATCCGGTCGACCCGGACGGGGTCGCCGCCCATGCCGCGGCAGGTCAGCTCGACGACCAGGGCGAGACCGTGCTCGCGGCGGGCCGCCGCCAGCTCGGCGACGAGCAGGTCCTCGTCGCCGAGCGTGGCGGCGGTGTCCGACCCGCGCCGCAGGTCGATGGCCAGGTGCTCGTGGGCCAGCACGGTGCCCCGGATCGCGTCCGGGGGCACCGGGCCCGCAGTGGTGCGGATCATCGGATCAGCTCCCCACCGGGGTGAAGAGCTGCGCCCAGTAGAGCAGGTTGAGCAGCACCCCGGCGACGAGCACCGCGGCCGGGCCGGCGGCCATCCGCACCACGGGCCGGCCCATCGCCTCGTTCAGCAGGTAGAGCCCGCCGACGATCAGCATGCCGGTGCCGCCGCCGAGGGTGTTCGCCGCCATCAGCGAGCCGACCACGATCGCCAGGCTGAGCGACTCGGTGATCCCGGAGCGGATGTGGTCCGCGCTGTCCCGGATCGACGGCCAGCGAGACAGCCACTTGCCGAGGAAGGACACCGCCGAGATCTCCCCCGCGAAGATCGCGGCCCCCGCCACCGCGGCGATCGCCAGCGCGACCCCGACCGGCAGGTCGCTGGCGGCCAGCAGGTACCCGACCGGGTAGACGATCGTGATGCCCGCCATCGCGTAGGCGCCCGAGGCCAGCGCCGTGGTGACGATCAGCGGGACGAAGCCGAGCACCCGGACCAGGTCCATCGAGACCGCACCGGAGAAGTCGCCCTGCGCGATCATGAAGCTCGTCGCCTCGCCGCCGCCGAAGATCCCGGTGGCCGCCAGCATCGCCACCCCGGCACCGAGCACCATGAACCACCCGGTGTGCCGGCGCAGCCGTGCCGCGTTCGGGCCGAACAGCTCGTCGACCACCGCATCGGACTCCGCCCGCACCCGGCGGGCCTCCTCGACGGCCGCCGGCCCACCGGTCCGGGCCAGCGCGTCCAGCTCCGCACGCTCCGCGGCACGGGTCTGCCGGTCGGTGCGGATCGCCAGCACGAGCAGCATCACGACGCCGACCGCCATCGCCATCGACGCCGCGGACACGGTCCAGCCCCACCACTCGGCGGCCTTCACCACGAGCACCGCGACGACCACCTCGACGCCGAAGGCGATGCCGCCCCACCGCCGGCCGAACTGACGCGTGACCGCCAGCACCGGGAACAGGCAGAACAGCCACAGGATCGGGGTGGACATCGACTGCAGCGCCCCGAGGAAGTCCACCGGCAGCTCGCTGGCCAGCGTGGTCGCCCCCGCCAGACCGAACGAGCACACCGCGCCCCAGGCCAGGCCGGCGAGCCCGGCGATCCACCGTCGGGGGGCCAGCAGACCGAGGATCTCCACCGGCAGGAAGATCAGCCACGGGTTCAGCACGGTGGTGGACAGCGCCATCGGTGCGCCCAGCCCGAAGATGAACCCCGCGGACAGCCCGAACGCGATGGCCGCGATCGCGGGGCGGGTGGTGCGGCCCTGCACGAAGTCGAGCAGGAAGGGTCGCACCCCGTCGTTGAAGACGGCCAGCGCCTGCTGCGCGAGCAGAGCGCCCACGCAGCAGACCGCCATCACCACGGCGGACTGCCACCACTGGAAGGTGATCGCTCCTTGTGCCGCCGCGGCGGCGAGTACAGCGCCCATGGATGCTCCCGTAGAGTTCTGGGCGATCGCGGAGGCTCACGCGTCAGGCGTGAGGCCGCGTTCGCGGGGATCGGCCGGCGTCGTGAGACGCCTCGTCCGCGGATGCGGATCTGGGGTCAGGGGCAGCGGGAGGGCAATCCCGCTGCCCCGTCGTGCATCCGGTGGTCCACCGGGTGCCAGCGGGTGCGACGTTCAGCGACGCGCGTCGAGCGTCCGCCAGACGACGGGCACCACCTCGTCGATCTGGTCGATCGCGAACCCGAGCGCGACGGCGCCGCCGTCCAGCGCGGCGGTCACCGCCTCCTGGTCCGGCACGCCCCGGCCGAACGTGTGGCAGCGGGCCGCACCGAGCAGCCCGACCAGCACGCCCAGCGAGGCCCCGGCACCCGTGTGGCAGGTGCCGAGGTAGTAGTCCGCGCGCCCGGCGCGCAGGGCCATCGCCGCGTCCATGTCCGATCCGGCGACCACCTCGTCGTCCGGGCCGAGCAGCGGGCGGAGGGCATCGACGACCTGGGCCCTGCCCACTCCGCCGGTGATCAGCTTCATCGATCCGTTCCTTCCTGGTGGGGGGACATCGCGGCCAGGTGCAGGCAGAGCAGCCGGACCTCGGTGTCGGGCAGGCCGACCCCGAGCACCTGCTCGGCCCGGCCGGCGAGCTGCTGCGCGTGCGCGTACGCGTCGGGGCGCTGGGCGACCGCCGCGTCCAGCACGTCGCCGGCCGCGAACACGGTCAGCGGCTCGCCGAGCAGCGCCCGGTTCAGCGCGTTGACCAGGTGCGAGACGAACGTCCCCAGCACCTCGTCGGTCCGACGGCCCTCGGGCAGCGGCAGCCGGTCGAGCTCGGCACGCACCAGGGGCACGACGGCCGGGTCGATCTCCTCGGTACCCGCGAACACCTGCAGCCGCAGCTCGAGCGTCGGATCCATGCGCGTGCTCCTCGGGTCGACGGGATCAGTAGGACGGGATGCGGCGTCCGTGCAGGACTTCCTGGATCACCGTGCGCACCAGGTCGAGGTCGACCTGGGCGAGCAGGGCGGGCGGCACCCGGTCGGTGCCCTCGCGCACCACGAGCACCGCGTTGGTGTTCCGGCTGCCGTCGACCAGACCGTCCGCCAGGGGACGCACGCTCACCGGCGCGGACAGGTGCTGGTCGATCTCGTCGAGGTTCCACACCGTGGCCTCGACCTCCCCGTCGGCGAACGCCCGGTCGAGCTGGTTGTAGGAGACCTCGACGTAGCTGACGTCGGTCCGGCCCGCGAACAGCTGCGCGACCAGGTGCACCTGGTCCACCGACGACCGGTCCACGCCGACCCGCAGGCCCGGCTCCGTCTCGTCGTGCCCGTCGGCCAGCACCAGGCCGTGCTCCGACACGTACGTCTGGGTGCCGAGATCGGCCAGCAGGGCGATCGGGGCCTCGGACCGGATCAGGTCGAACGCCAGCCCCGAGGTCACCGCGACGTCGATCCGCCCCTCGACCACGGCGGCGACCCGGTCGAGCGACCCGCGCATGTAGGACAGCGACATCGGCAGCCCGGCCTGGTCGACCGCGCAGCGCAGGCCGGAGGCGAGCCCCTCGTACCGGCGCGAGTACGGCAGCGGCATCGCGACCGCGAGGGTGCCGAGGCCGCCGAGCTCCCAGAGCATCGCCCGGTCTGCGCCCTCCAGAAAGGTGCCCAGGTGCCCGCGGGACCGGGTCGTGATCGCCCCGGACTGCTCGAGCAGCTCGAGCGCGACCTGGATGGTGCCGTTGCCGCACCCCAGGTCGACGGCCATGTCCCGCACCCGGGGCAGCTGGTCGCCCACCGGCAGCGCGAGCAGGCGCCTGGCCAGCTGCATCGCGGCCAGGCCGTTGCGCGAGAGGAATGGTGCCAGGTCGACGCCCATGGCGAGAACACTATCCAGGATTCTGGATAGTGCAAGGGTCTGCGCCCCCTGACCTCGACGGCATCTCGATCGTGCGCCAGTTCAGGACGCCCCGAGCACCTCGTCGAGCCAGTCCGTCACCTCCTGGGCCAGCCGGACCGGGTTGTTCACCTGGCAGTGCGCGTCGGCGCCGGTGGCGGCGTCCAGCTCGACCAGGTCCTTGCGGCCGACGGTCAGCCGCGCGTGCCACTCGCGCGCCTGCGCGAGGAACGCCGGCGACTCCCCCGTCCCCGCGATCGACAGGTACGGGCAGGTCACCGGGGCGGGATCGGCACGGAAGGTCTGGATCGTCGCGGCGAGCTCCGCGGGGGTCGTGGTGCCCGAGCGCCACAGGTACGTCCAGAAGGCGTCCTTCATCGCCCCGAGGTCGGCCAGCTGCGCCACGGCCGCCGGCGGCAGGATGCCGCCGCCGTCGAAGATCGGCGTGCTCGCGACGCAGGCGGCGACCCGGCGCTCGGTCATCACCGCCCGGCTGACCATGTAGCCGCCCGCGCTCATCCCCATCAGCGCCAGCCGCGCCGGGTCCAGCCCGTAGGCCTCGACCAGGTGGTCGATCACGGCACCGATCGGCCTCTCGGTCTCCTTCATCAGGTGCAGCCCGCGCCGCGGCGTCGACCCCTGGCCCGGCAGGTCGACGACCACGGTCGTCCAGCCCCGGCGCCAGGTGCTCAGGCCGATCAGGTGGTACATCTCCTCCCGGCACGAGTCCAGGCCGCCGACCACCAGCAGCGTCGGCGCCACTGGGCCGGCGTCCAGCCGGAAGCCGGGCAGCGAGGAGCCCTCGTACGGGACCTCGATGGCGGTGATCGGCAGGTCGCTCAGGGCGATCGCGTCCGCGAACGCCGCCTCGTACCGCGTGATCAGCCGCTCGAAGGCCTCGGTCCGACCGGTGAACTGCCAGGCCATGCGGTACCCGTAGTACGCCTTCATCAGCAGCTCGCTCGCGGTCCTGCGGTGCCCACCGGCCAGCCGGGCCGCGGCGAGCGCGCGCTGCGCGTCCCCGTACGCCTCGAGCTCCCGGACCCATGAGGCGGTGTCCCCGTCGGTGATCCGGGAGGCGACGTCGAACAGCTCGCCGGACTGCGGAGCCCCGGTGGTCGCGGCCCCCAGGGCGTAGAGGAGGGCGAAGTCCATCTCCCGGTCGTCGAACCGGTACCTGATCCGCGCGCTGCTGCGCTGCATGGGTTCGTTGCTCATGCCGCGACGCTAAGGACCGGCGCACCCCGCCCGTGAGGACCGGATCCGCAGCCGGGGGGACCGTCAGCGCGAACGTCCCTCCGCGCCGCCCGCTGCGCCCGCACCCCGGGCCCGGTACTCGTCCGGACCGCTCCCGGTCCACCGCCGGAACGCGCGCCGGAACGCCCGTGCGTCCGAGAACCCGAGGTCGCGACCGATCGCCGCGACGGTCGAGGTCCCCTGCCGCAGCAGCTCCGTCGCGCGGCCGCACCGGGCGGCGTCGAGCTCGGCCTGCCAGCTCGTGCCCGCCGCCTGCAGGTGCTGCTGCAGCGTCCGGGGCGACACCGCCAGCTCCCGCGCCGCCGACCCCAGATCGACCCGGCTGCCCAGCATCCCGGTCTCCAGCAGCCCGCGGACCCGATCGGTGAGCGAGGCGGTCCCGGTCAGCCGCAGGTCCGCGTGCCGGCGGAGCACCCGCGCGAGCGCCGGGTCGCTGCCGAGCAGCGGCAGCGCCGAGTCGGCCGGGTCCAGCACCAGCACCGCGGTCCCGGAGCCGAGCTCGACCTCCGGAACGCCGAACATCCCGGCCAGCTCCTTCACCCCGGCGGACGACCGCTGCGTCACGCCCACGTGCAGCGGCCGCACCGGACGCCCGGTGGCGAACCGCGCCATCGTCAGGTGCCAGCCGAGCACGAAGGTCTCGGCCTGATCGGAGCCCGGCCAGGCCGGCACCGTGCGCTCGACCCCCACGCCCCCGTCGCGCACAGTGCGCCGGTACGCGCCGTACGCCGCGACGATCGACCCGTACCGGACGGCCGTCTCGAACGCGTCCTGCACCGTCGCCGCGGACAGGAACAGGTAGTCCAGCAGGCCGAGGAGCCCCGGGCGGTAGTCGTGGCCGAGCTGGGCGCCGAGCAGCGGGTTCGCGGCCGCCACCGCGCTGCGGTCCAGGATCGCCATCATCGTGCGGGTCGGGATCCGGCCGGCCGGATCGGCGAGCGTGCCGCTCTCGACGCCGAGCCGGCTCATCATCGGGCCGACGTCGACCCCGTGCTCGGCGAGCTCCTTCATGAGCTCCCGTGGAGCGGCAGCCGAGACGCTGCCTGCCGTCAGGCCCATGCAGCAGATCGTACGGCGGGGCACGGTGCGGCTCGAGCCCCCGAGCACCGACCGGACCGGCGCGCCCCGGAGGCAGGACATGGTCAGAGCGGGTGGGCGACGGTACCGTCGAGCACGTCCCGGTCGTCCGGACAGGCTGCCCGACCGCTCCGTCGCAGGAACGCCCCGGGCCCCGACGCACCGCCCCCTCCCCCGCCGTCGTCCGCGACGCGCCGCCTCGGCGGGTCTCGGACGTGCGGCGACGACCGACCGGGCAGGACGTGCGCCGGTCGGTGCACCGGTGAGCGGGAGGGTGGTTCCGGCGTGACAGACAGTGCCGTCGACGACACGGCGTTGCCCGGGCCGCGCGTGCGGAGGTCCCGGATGCCCGCGGTGGACGCGCGGGCCTGGACCCTCCGGGTGGCCCTGGCGCAGCGCCCGTGGAGCCTGGTCGCCTCGATCGGCATGGCGGTGGCCTTCGTCTGCAACGGCCTGACTCCGGTCGTGGTGGGCCGGGCCGTGGACGAGGCCATCGCGGAGCCGTCCCGGGAACGGCTGGCCTGCTGGATCGCGGTGCTGGTCGCGCTGTACGCGGTGTCCGTCGCGGTGAACTGGGTGGCCCGCTTCCTGCTGATCCGCAGCCAGCAGCTGGTCGGCCACGACCTGCGCACCATGGTCACCGACCGGATCCAGGACCCGCGCGGGCTCGCCGGCCGCGAGCGCACGGCCGGCGGGCTGCTGTCGATCGCCTCCTCCGACACCACCCGGGTCGGCGAGATCGTGATGATGACCGTGATGCCGGTCGCCGAGGCGGCATCGATCCTGTATGGCGCCCTGATGATGTTCACCATCGACCCCTGGCTGAGCCTGGCGACGCTGGTCGGCGGCCTGCTGCTGGTGGTCGTGGCGCTGCGGGTCGGCCGGCCGCTGCAGCGGCGCTCGGTGGCCCGTCAGCAGGCCGTCGCGCAGGCCGCTGCGACCGCGACCGACGTCGTGCAGGGGCTGCGGATCCTCAAGGGGCTCGGTGCGATCGCGGCCGTCCGGGCCCGCTACGACGAGGTGTCCGGGACCGCCTACGCCGCGACCGTGCACGCCGACGCGGCCGAGGCGCGGCTGAACGGCGCCACCGACGCGCTCGGCGCGGTCTTCGTGTCCGGGCTCGGCATCGCCGCGGGCGTGCTGGCCCTGAACGGGGAGGTGACGGTCGGCCAGCTCATCACGGTGGTCGGCCTCACCCAGTTCCTGATCACCCCGATGACCATGCTGGGCAAGAACCTCGCCTCGCGCTGGGCCTCCGCGGAGGCGTCCGGGCAGCGGATCCGTGAGGTGCTCGCCGCCGGTCTCGAGCGTCCTGAACCGGCGGACGCCGAGCAGACCGCGCGGGTCGTCGCCGCGCTGCCGGTCGGCCTCACCGTGGTCCGCGGCACCGACCCCGACCTGATCGCCCTGCTCGAGACGCTGCCGCGCACCCGGGTGATCGTCGCGCCGCACGCCGCCGACCTGTTCGACGGCAGCGTCGCGGAGAACGTGCACCCCGATCGCGCGGTCGTGGACCAGGCACTGCACGCCGCGTCCTGCGACGACATCCCCGGCGGCCCGGACAAGCGGGTCGGCGAGGGCGGGCGGATGCTGTCCGGCGGTCAGCGTCAGCGGGTCGCCCTGGCGCGTGCGGTCGCGGCCGATCCCGAGGTCCTCGTCCTGCAGGACCCCACCACGGCGGTGGACTCGGTGACCGAGCAGAAGATCGCCGACCGGCTGTCCCAGCACCGGGCGCACCGGATCACGCTCGTGGTCAGCCAGGCCCCCGCGTGGTCCGCGGTGGCGGACCAGCACCTGAGCGCGGCGGACCTGCGCGCCCGCCTCGCCCCGCTGCTGACGGACGGTGCTCGATGACGGGTACGACGACGAGCGGCGGCCCCGGCGCCACGGGTCAGGCCGCGCTGCGGTTCCCGATCGCCGGCCTGAGCCAGGTGCGCCGCGAGGTGGCACGTCACCTCGGGCGGATCCCCGGTGCGCGGCGGTGGGCCCTGCTCGCCGTCGTGCTGCTCGCCGCGGGCTCGTACGCCACCGTGCTCGTCGCCGAGATGATGGGCCGGATCGTCGACCTGGTCTCCGGCGACGACCCCGGCGGCTCGATGTGGCGGCTCGGCGTCGTGCTGGTCGTGGTGTCCGTCGCGGGCTCCGTGATGAGCGCGACGGGCTTCTACCTGGTCGCCCGGATGTCCGAGCGGGTGATCGCCGACCTGCGCCAGGACATGGTCGGGACCGCCCTCGGGCTGCCCGCGCACCGGGTCGAGGACGCCGGGACCGGTGACCTGGTCAGTCGCTCCACGGACGACGTGTCCGAGCTGTCCCTGGCCGTCACCGAGACGCTGCCGGCCCTGTCCGCCGCGGCGTTCTCGATCCTCGCCACCGTGATCGCCCTGCTGTCGCTGGACTGGCGGCTGCTGCTCGTCCCCGTGGTGGTCGCACCGCTGTACGTGCTCGCCGCCCGCAGCTACCTGGCCCGTGCCCCGCAGCGCTACGCCGCCGAGCGCGCCGCGATGGCCGAGCGGGCCCGGCGCGTGCTCGAGGCGATCCGCGGGCGTGCGACGGTCCGCGCCTTCTCGATGGAGCACCGGATGCACGTCGAGATCGAGCGGGCGTCCTGGGGCGTGGTCCGCACGGGGGTCACGGCGCGCACCACCATGCTCGTCCTCAACTCCTGGACCCTGGTCGCCGAGCTGCTCATGCTCGCGATGACGCTGGTGATCGGCTACCTTCTGGTGTCCGGCGGGGCTTTCACCGTCGGTGGCGTGACCGCCGCCGTCCTGCTGATCATCCGGTCGCGCGGGCCGGTGAACACCGTGATGCGTGTGCTGGACGTCGTCCAGTCCGGCTACGCCTCGCTCGCCCGGATCGTCGGGGTGGTCACCGACCCGCCCGTGCCGGTGCCCGACAGCGGCGCCGCCGCACCGCAGGGCCGCGTCGAGCTGCGCGACGTGAGCTTCAGCTACGGCGACGGCTGGGCCGTCCGCGACGTCGACCTCACCGTGCACCCGGGCGAGACCGTCGCCGTCGTCGGCGCGTCCGGCGCCGGCAAGACGACGGTGGCGGCCCTGCTCGCCGGGCTGCGGGTGCCGGACACCGGGGAGGTGCTGATCGACGGCCACCCCGTGTCGGAGCTCTCCGACGCCGAGCGCCGGGCCCGGATCGCGATGATCAGCCAGGAGGTGCACGTCTTCTCCGGGACGCTCCGCCAGGACCTGACCCTGGCCCGGCCGGACGCCACCGACGCCGACCTGCTGTCCGCCCTGGACCGGGTCCGGGCCCGCTCCTGGTTCGACCGGCTGCCGTCCGGCCTGGACACCGTGGTCGGCGCCCGTGGGATCCAGCTCGACCCGATCGCCGCCCAGCAGCTCGCGCTGGCCCGGATCCTGCTGCTCGACCCGGCCGTCGTCATCATGGACGAGGCCACCGCCGAGGCCGGCTCGGCCGGCGCCGGCACCCTGGAGGACGCCGCCGACGAGGTGACCCGCGGCCGGTCCGCCGTCGTCGTGGCGCACCGGCTCGACCAGGCTTCCCGGGCCGACCGGATCCTGGTGATGGACGACGGCGCGGTCGTCGAGCAGGGCAGCCACGACCAGCTCCTCGCGAGCGGCGGCATCTACCACCGCCTGTGGGCGGCGTGGAGCGCCGGCCGGCGAGAGCTCGGGTCCTGATCGGCAGGTACGCGCGAGGTGCGGCGACGGTCGCGGACCGACCTCGACGGGCTCGCGTGATGCGCTCACCTGGCAGCGACGGTCCGGGCGGGCTCGGAACGGCTGGGCCTGGACGACCGGCGCCGTGCGCTGGCGCACGACCTGTCCGGCGGAGAGCAGCGGATCTGGCTCCGGAGAGCGGTGGGGTCGTTCACGTGCTCCGTCGGGAATCAGCACCGCGGGACAGGGCCAGGGGCCAGGGACTGCTCCTGAGGCCCGTCCTCGGTGCTCGACGACGAACGAGACCGGGATGTAGACCTACCTCGCCGACGTCTGCGACGCTCGGCGCGCGGCGTCGGGACGCACCGCACGGTGAAGGTCGGGTCGGGGGGTCATGGATCACGGCGAGGACGATGTGACGCGACGCCATGGTGGGGGTGCTGACCCAGACGACGAACGTCCGGGACAGGCCGGCCCGGACGCAGTCAGGCGCGGCGCCGAGCCTGACCTGCCACCTGATCAGCGGATCTCGGAGATGACGGCCCCAGCGTCGCGAGACCGGGAGGGCTTCGCTCGCCGCTGCGGCATCCTGTCGTTCGTCCTGACGCCCGTGCTCCTGGCCATCGGTGCGCTGCTGCTGGCGATCGGCGTGATGTCGGCGCTACCGAGCGGGGTGGCCGCGGGCGCCACGGTCGTGGTCCTCGCCGTTCTCGGCCTCGCTCTCGGACTGGCCGCGCTGCTCCGCTCCTGGCCGGTCGACGCGCCGCGCCACGCCACGCCGCTCGTCGCGATCCTCGGGGCCGCCACGACGGTGACGCTGGGGCTGGTCACGGACGACAACGGCTCGAGCATGCTCAGCACGCTGTCGATGACCGGGATCGTCGTGTCGGCATGGTGGGTCGTCCACCTCCTCGCGATCGCGGTCCGGACGGCACGGCGCGCCACGCGCTGAGCAGCGACCAGACCCCTCGCGCCATCGATCGCCGCGCGTCCCGGGCTCCCCGCACGTCTTTCAGAAGAGGCGGACGATCCCGGCCAGATCGCTGCGCGTCGCTGCATGTCCGAGGGCGTGCCAGGCCTCGACCGTGACCTCGACGGTCTGTCGGACCAGGTCCTGAGCGCCGTCCTCGAGCTCCCGAGCAGGAGGGGCACTGTCGCCGAACCGGGTCACGACGGCGTCGGTGGCTCGACGCCGCGAGGGCCAGCTGCTCCCCCGACCTCGCCGCGTTCACGCGGGGCCTTGACACAACATGAACTATGGTTCATGGTAAAGATGAATACAGATTCATGTTGGAGGTCAGCATGTCAGATCGGGTCGCGCTGGTGACCGGGGCCTCGTCCGGCATCGGGCGGGCGACGGCGGGAGAGCTCGCCGAGCGGGGATTCACGGTCTATGCCGGGGCCCGGCGCGTCGACCGGATGGGCGACCTGCGCGCGCGGGGCATCCGGGTCGTGTCGTTGGACGTCACCGACGACGCCTCGACGGATGACGCGATCGATCTGATCACGCGGGAGACGGGGCGCCTCGACGCACTCGTCAACAACGCCGGATACGGGTCCTACGGTGCCGTCGAGGACGTTCCTCTGGACGAGGGACGACGGCAGATCGACGTGAACCTGCTCGGCCCGATGCGGCTGATCCGCCGGGCGATCCCCCTCATGCGCGAGCAGGGCTTCGGGCGGATCGTGAACGTGACATCCGTCGGGGGCAAGATCCACACACCGCTCGGGGCCTGGTACCACGGCACGAAGTTCGCGCTCGAAGGAATGAGCGACGTGCTGCGGATCGAGCTACGCCGCTTCGGCATCGACGTCGTGGTCGTCGAGCCGGGAATGATCAAGACCGAGTGGGGCAATGTCGCCGCAGAACGCCTCCGCCGCACCTCCGCCGACGGCGCGTATCGAGACCAGGCCGAGCAGCTGGCCTCATCGATGCTGTCCGGGTCCGCGGCCGAGCACGCCTCCGACCCCTCGGTCATCGCTCACGTGATCGGCAAGGCCGTCACGACCCGTCGACCGAAGACACGGTACGCCGCCGGTCACACAGCGCACCTCGTCCTCACGGCCAGGAGGCTGCTGCCCGATCGCGCCTTCGACCGCGTCATCACCGCCCGGCTCCAGGGCTCGCCCGCGCCGGCTCCGGAGCGCGCCTGATGCGCGCCGATGCCGCACAGAACCGGCAACGGATCCTGAGCGCCGCACGCGAGCAGATCACCGCATCCGGGGTGGACGTGCCCATGGAACAGATCGCGAGAGCCGCCGGCGTCGCGGTCGGAACGCTGTATCGGCACTACCCGAACAAGGCGGATCTCGTCGCAGCGATCCTCGCCGAGGTGAGCGAGGAGGCGCTGCAGCACGCCGAGCAGGAGACGAGCGCGATCGCTCGACCGCACGAGGCGGCAGCGCTCATCGAGAGGCTCCTGGGCGACCTCTTCGAAGAAGCAGCCACCAACCACGCCGTCAAAGCAGCCGCCGTCACCTTCGGTTCCACGCACATGACGAACGAGCAGGCAGCACGCGGAGAACGGATCCTGGCCAGGCTCATCGCCCTCGCTCAGGAAGACGGCGACGTGCGGCCGACGGTCACCCCAGCGGACATCTTCCTGATCATCTCCACCGCCCCCACCGGACTGGCCGCTCCTGACCGGCGACGCTGGCTCGACCTCGTCCTCGCAGGCATCCGAACCCGCTGACCCCGCCCACGACAGACTCGATCCCGCACGAGCACCCCGAGCATCCCCGACCACTCGCACGACACCCTTGAACAGCACGGCCTCGGTGCGACACCCGCCGCAGCGCCGAACGGCCGTAGCCCTCGTGCGCGACCGCGGGCTCGACGAGGACACGCTCCAGCGCGGCGAGCACGCCGTGGATGTCGGAGAGCCCCGCAGACGTCGAGACCGTGGCCGCCACGGTGGCACGGTCGCCCCATCGGGCCGCGACAGGTGCGGCGTCCTCTGCTGCTCGCGAGGTCACCTGCCCAGCCTGTGTCCTGCCGCGCAGCGACGTGCACGTCTGCCGGTCGCGGCGACGCGTGAGCGCGCGGATCGCTTCGGTGCTCGGGCTGCCCGTCGCACGCCGGGTGGCGACGCAGTCCTGCGCCAACATGCCCGTGACCGACCGGTCGTGGAGCACGGTCTGCCGATGGTGGACCGAGATCGAGGTCCCCTGTCTCGTCGCGCGTGCCGTGCTGCTGGAGACGGCGAGGCCGACCGGCCTATCGGAGCTCTTCTCGGGGCCGGCCTGGGCGGACAGCGAGGACCGCGATCGCGGCGAGGATGGCGAGCCCGGCCGAGATCGACGAGGTCAGATGCAGGGCTGCGTCGAAGGCGGCCTTCGCTGCCGTGATGATCTCGGCGTCACCGGATGCTGCGGCGAGCGTGTTCGAGAGGGACTGCGCCGCGGTCTCACGGGTGGCGTCCGGAAGGACGTCGAGGTCGGGAAGGACGGTGCCGCGGTAGCTGGACCAGAGGATCGAGCCGAGTATCGCGACGCCGAGCGCGCTGGCGAGCTGGCGCATGGTGTTCAGGAGGGCGGAGCCGGAGCCGACGCGTTCGGGTGGGACGGCGGACATGGCGAGGGTGGTGCCGGGGCTGAGGACGAGGGCGAATCCGAAGGCGAGCATGAACAGATCGGCGAGGAAGCGGATGACGCTGCTGTGTCCGTTGACGAGGAAGAGGCCGGCCATAGCGAGTGCGGTGAGGAAGAGACCGGTCGCCATGACGGCGCGCGCGCCCATACGCGTGACGAGGGTGCGCGACAGGGGGGAGCCGAGGACGAGTCCGACGGAGAGCGGGATGAAGATCAACCCGGTCTGGAAGGGCGTATACCCGTGCTCGACCTGGAGGTAGAAGGTCGTGAAGTACATGTATCCGAAGACGACGAACGAGCCGAGTCCCAGGGCGATGACCGGGATGGTGAATTCCAGACGGCGGAACAGGCGTACGTCGGCGACCGGGTTCGCGCTGCGCAGCTCGGTCACCACGAGCCCGGCGAGGACGACGACACCTGCGACCAGCGGGGCGAGCGTGGACGCGGAGAGCCACCGCCCGTCCTCTCCGCCGTTCAGGACGCCCCAGACGACGAGAGCGATGCCGCACACCGAGGCCAGCACGGGAACGACACGTAGTCGGGAGCCCGCGTAGGCAGGCAGCTGCGGGACGCCGACCAGAGCGATGGGCAGCGCGATGACAGCCATGACGGCGATCACGACGAGCACGGAGCCCCACCAGAGCCCGGCGCTGAGGAGCGCGCCGCCGATGAGGGGACCGGCCGAGATCGCCACTCCCGAGGCCGCCGCCCAGACGGCGACGGCGCTGGCACGGCGCTCGGGCGGAAAGGTGCGCAGGATGATCGCCAGGGTGGTCGGCAGGATCGCGGCGGCGAAGACGCCCATCAGGGCACGCATGGCGATGATGAAACCGACCTTCAGCGGCAGACTCGCAAGCGCCGAGGTCAGGGCGAATCCGACCAGGCCGACGATCAGGGTCTTTCTCAGCCCGAAGCGATCGCCAACAGCTCCGGCCAGGAGGAGGAAACCGGCGAAGGTGAGCGTGTAGCTGTTGAGCACCCACTGCTGGGCGGTATTGCTCAAGTGTAGAGATGAGGTCATCTCGGGCAGGGCGACGTTCAGGATCGTGGTCCCGAGCAGCACCACAGCAGAGGCCAGAACCAGCGCGATCAGCGCCGCCGCGGGCCGGGTCCGCGGACTCTCATCGACGGTCATCAGTGGTTCTCCAACCGTGAGGTAGCGAAGCGAATCGACTCGTGCACCACAGGCGCACGAGCGGATCAGCAGAGTGGGATGGGGAGTGACCGTCAGCCGATGGCGGCACGTCCGTGTTTCCAGTAGCCGAAGAAGGAGATCGCTGTCTTCGGCACCCCAGCCGCGACGAGTCCTCTGCGCACACCGGTCGCCAGGGCGTTCTCCCCAGCCACGAAGACGCTTCCGGCACCCGGCGGTACAGGTGCTGCCACAGTAGTCTCCAGCGCACGGTGCCCCGGCTGAACGCTCGTGGTACGGCGCGGAAGCCAGGTCACCCGAACATGCTCCCCGAGCTCGGTGTCAAAGGCATCGTCGTTGGAGGGAACCTCGACGATCAGCCGAGTCGGCACTGTTGTGGGGGTTTCTTCCGCGATCGCCAGTGCCGCGGGCAGGCCGCTCTCGTCCGCGACGAGCAGCTGCCAGGCCGCTCCCTCTCGCAACTGGTACATGCGTCCCTCGTCGAACAGCCCGACCGGGCTGCCCGGCTCCGCGTTCTGCACCCAGGTGGAGGCCGGTCCGTCGCCATGGACGACGAAGTCCACGTCCAGTTCCAGCGCTTCAGGACGGAAGGCACGCACGGTGTAGCTGCGCACATGCGGTCGCGTGCTGGAGGACATGAGGAAGTACTGCGCCATCCAACCGTTGTTCGCCAGCGTCGGCATCCGCAGGATCGTCTGCCCGGTCCGCGGAAAGAACAGTCGGAAGCACTGGTCGCCACCCAGGGGGACGAAGCCAGCCAGCTCCTGCCCACCGATGGTCGCCCGGACCAGATGCGGAGACAGTCGCCTACGCCGCACCAACGTGAGTCTCATCATCTGGCGCGGTGCCCCGGAGAGGAAGCGCTGCATCCTTCACCTCCGTGCTGATGTGGGCTTCGGTTCGTACCCGTCGTTCTGACTTGGTCAGGCAACCATAACATGCCGTCACGGGATCGGGCAGGTCTCCGGCAGGGTTCGTGTGCAGGGCTATGACCTGCGGATACGTGGGCATGTGATCGGCGTGGCGTGGGTGACGGAGGGGAAGATCCCCACGACGGCGGTGCGGCGGCGGATCTCCTTGTTCAGTCGTCCGCCAGAGGCTGTTCGACCAGATCCGCTGCCAGATCTCCTGGATGAAGCCGGTGAACGCGAGCGCGTCGGCGCGTGCGGTGTCCAGGTGCGCGGCGACGGCCAGGACCCCTTCGGGCACGCGCGCGACAGGTTCGCCGCGTCGAGGGTGCGCTCCCCCGCGCGCTGCGCTCCTGCGGGAGGCGCCCCCAGGGTCGCGACCGCGGAGATCATCGCGGCCTCCGCCGACAGCAACGAGCTGATCACCGTGCCCGCAGGTGACGCACCAGGTCCAGCGAGGCGTCCGACCGGGCCTGGCCCAGAACAGCCGAGCGGCCGACCACCAGCGCTCCACCACGATCAGGGACGCCAGCCACTGCCCCCGGGACCTTGGCGAGCCTGTGCAACGCCGTCCTCAACGTCCTGCGCCTGTCTGGCGCCACCGAGATCGCTGCCACGACCCGACACCACTCACGCACCCCCGGACGAGCCATCACATGCACCCTGACCCGCTGACATACGACGTTTCCGGGGCCCTGTGGGATCATGGAAGCCGCCTATTGGATATGCGCGGAAAGGACCCTGCAATTGGCAGCGAAGCGGTACCACCGCGAGGACGTCGTGAGCGCCGCGATCGAGGTGCTCGACGCGGAGGGGCTCGAGGCCGTCACTCTGCGTGCGGTCGCTAGACACCTCGGCGCCCACCTCAATACCGTGTCGTTCCAGGTGGGCACAAAATCCCAGCTCATCGAGCTGATGGCTGACGCTGTCTTCGAGACCGTCACCCTCGACGATCTCCCGGGAGATGGTCGCAAACGGATCAAGGAGATTCTGCGCCGTTATCGGGATGCCCTCTTGTCTCATCGTGACGGTGCACGACTCGTCGCCGGCACGGCTGTTGTCGAAAAGAACACGCTGCGACTGGCCGAGGCCGTGAGCTCAGCCCTGCTCGACGCCGGTGCCTCCGATGGAGTGACCATCCGGACCTTCTGGGCGCTCCTCTACCTCACGCTCGGACTCACCCAGGAGCAACAGGCAGGGCTCTCCCTCGACGTCAATACTTTCCGCACAGCATCGGACGGCGAGTACCCGACGCTCCACAGCCTTGGTGACTCCCTCATCACTCTCCCCTTCGATGCACGCTTCGAGTACGGCATCGAGGCGCTGATCGACGCCGCCTTGTAGCAGCACCACCTTCGGATCGAAAGGTATCCCTACAGCAGACCCGCCTTCGACGACGCCGTCGCGGTCGCCCAGATCGGCACCCAGGTCTTCGTTCTTGTGGACCCACCCAGCATCGGTGCGGGCGCAGCGCACGCCCCTCGATGGGCGCTAGCGAATCAGCTTGCTCATGAAGAAGTTCCAGATGCCGTTCGACGTGACCGACACCGTGAACAGCCCGAGAACGACGAGCGCGGCGACGATCCATCTGGTTCGCGGGCTCCAGCCGCTCCACGCCCCTGCCCACATGTTCATGAGGATCGCCGGCAGGAGCACCACCGCCAAGAGAACGATCCCGAAGAACGACATGTAGCCCGCAGGTTCGTCAGAGTCGAGGATGTGCTGGGCCGGCCCGATCGTGTCCGCCTTGATCTGCAGCAGAACTAGCCACAGGACCCCCAGCGGGATCAGCGCGAACACTGCCGAGATCGCATCCCCGGCGAGCACACCGAGAACGCCGACGACTCGCTTGAGCACGGGCAGCGGTCGACCGGAGGTTTCAGGTGCGCCATCCGCCGGTGGGGTCACTCCATCAGTGTGCCGCGCGCACCTCGTCGCTGCGCCGCGTCGTCGCTCTCGAACACGTCGTCGACGCCGTAGACCTCGACTCCGTCGTCGGTCGAACCGTTGTAGCCGGCCAGGATCGTGGTGATCTCGGAGTACGTGTGGTCGAGGCGAGGGTCGCCGGTGACACCGAACCTGTCGGCACCCTCCATGAGTACGCCGGGGATCACCGCCAGCTTGTCGGTGGCGTCGGCGTGCAGGCTCGCCCAGACCTCCCAGACACGTGCCAGTCGTCACCGTCGGCCGAGCGTGCGCTGCGCACCGGACGCCCCGTCACGGTCCACGGCGCGGACGACGAGGCCGGCATCGATCCCGCCTGCAGCTGCCACGCGACAGTCCGCGTGTCGGTGGACGGGCACGGCACCTGGCAACTGCCGCATCACACCCCGGGATGCCCGCCAGCCCGCCGTTCCCCTGGACATCGCAACGCGAGCGGTCGCCCCGGGCGCCCCAGGCGCGCTCAGCCGGCCGAGCTCCGTAGCGGCCCCCTCGGCGGCCTCGCACAGACCCTGTTCCTCGGCGCCCGCGGCCTCGCGCGGCTGCCAGCCATGGTTCCACCGCGCCATCGAGCAGGTCGCCAGCCGGACACGAGCAGCGGGTGCACCAGCGGAGCTTCCGGCGATCCCACTCCCCCGGACACCGAACGAGGCCCCGACCCGCGGACGTTCTCGCCGGTCAGAGCCTCGTGCTGGTGGAGCCAAGGGGACTCGAACCCCTAACCCCCTGCTTG
>DASWPG010000045.1:0-34889 GCA_036404115.1 Cellulomonas sp. | reverse complement strand
CCCCCCCCCCCCCCCCCCCCCGAACGAGGGTCGGCTTCGGAGCGCTCCGAGCGGGCGGGCGGGTGGCTCAGCGGTCACTCCGTGGCCGCGGGGCGCAGGTGCCTGGGGGCGGAGCCCGTGCGGTGCGGCGAGCCCGAACGGATGTGGCCGGTGGAGCCGCAACGGGATCTGTGCGGACGACGGGATCTGTGCGGACGTCGGTCGTTCCTCGTCCGTGCCGGCTTCTGTCGAGGCGGGCCTCGCGCGTCTGACCGTCATCGCAGTCCACCTGTCATTCCCGGAGCCGCGTCGGCGGGCGAGGCGTGTCGGACGCACGGCCGGGATCAGGGTCCGGGCGATCGCGTCCGGCGTGCCGGGTCTCCGGCGGAGGGCGAGTGCCCTGGTTCTCGGCGGTGGGTGCAGGACGTGCGGCGGCTTTCGGGCCTGCGGTCTGGGCGCGCCGCTCGGTTCGGTCGTGCATCCGGCAGGCGGTTGGCCGTGAGGTCCTGGGTCGCCGAGGGCGGTGGTGTCAGGCGGGGATGAAGTAGAGGACGCCGAGTGGCGGTACCCGGACGGTGGCGGAGAACGCGCGTCCGTGGTGCGGTTCCGGTCGGGCCTCGACGGCGCCGAGATTGCCCACCCCGGATCCCCCGTACTCGGTCGCGTCGGTGTTGAGCGCCTCCACCCAGGTGCCGCCCTGCGGGAGCGCGAGGCGGTAGTCCTCGTGCGGGACGCCGGCGAAGTTGACGACGACGGCGACCACCTGGCCCTCGGCGTCCTGCCGCAGATAGGCGAGCACGTTGTGGTCGGCGTCGTTGGCGTCGATCCAGTCGAATCCTTCGGGCGAGTGGTCGAGGGCCCACAGCGCGGGGTGCTCGCGGTAGAACCGGTTGAGGTCACGGACGGCGCTCTGGACGCCGCGGTGAGTCCCGTGGTCGAGCAGGTACCAGTCGAGCGATCGCGACTCGGCCCACTCGGTGCCCTGGGCGAACTCGGTTCCCATGAAGAGGAGCTGCTTGCCCGGGTGGGACCACTGGTAGGCCAGGAGCGCGCGGACGCCGGCGAGCTGCTGCCAGTCGTCGCCGGGCATTTTGCGCATCACGGAGCCCTTGCCGTGCACCACCTCGTCGTGGCTGATCGGCAGGATGAAGTGCTCGGAGAAGGCGTAGACGAGCGAGAACGTGGCTTCGTGGTGGTGATAGCGACGGTTGATCGGCTGCTCGGCCAGGTACCGGAGGGTGTCGTTCATCCAGCCCATGTTCCACTTCAGGCCGAACCCCAGGCCGCCCGCGTCGGTGGGTCGGGTCACGCCGGGCCACGCGGTGGACTCCTCGGCGATCATCATCACGCCGGGGGTGCGTCGGTAGGCGGTGGCGTTGGCCTCCTGCAGGAAGGCGATCGCCTCCAGGTTCTCCCGGCCACCGTTGGCGTTCGGCTGCCACTGGCCGGGCGGGCGGGAGTAGTCGAGGTAGAGCATCGACGCGACCGCGTCGACCCGCAGACCGTCGGCGTGGAACTCCTCGAGCCAGTAGGTGGCGTTCGCGACCAGGAAGTTCCGGACCTCGGGCCGACCGAAGTTGAACACGTAGGTGCCCCAGTCGGGCTGCTCACCACGCTGGGGGTCCGGGTGCTCGTACAGCGGCGTGCCGTCGAACCGGGCGAGCGCCCACTCATCCTTCGGGAAGTGGGCGGGCACCCAGTCGAGCAGCACGCCGATACCGGCGCGATGCAGGGTGTCGACCAGGAAGCGGAAGTCATCCGGGTGTCCGAACCGTGAGGTCGGGGCGTAGTACGAGGAGACCTGGTACCCCCACGAGCCGCCGAACGGGTGCTCGGCGACCGGCAGCAGCTCGACGTGGGTGAACCCAGTCTCCAGCACGTAGTCGGTGAGCTGCGCGGCGAGCTCCCGGTAGGAGAGTCCCTGACGCCAGGAGCCGAGGTGCACCTCGTAGATGCTCATCGGGCCGTCGTGCGGGTTCGTGGCGCGCCGACGCTCCAGCCAGGCCTCGTCGTCCCAGCCGAACACCGACTCGACGACGACCGACGCGGTGGCCGGTGGCACCTCGGTGCCCTTGGCCAGCGGGTCGGCCTTCTGCCGCCAGTGCCCGTCCTGGCCGAGCAGCTCGAACTTGTACCGGGCTCCCGCGCCGACGCCGGGCACGAAGATCTCCCAGACGCCGCACTCGCCGAGGCTGCGCAGCGCGTGGGTGGCGCCCTGCCAGTGGTTGAAGTCGCCGACGAGCCGCACGGCACGGGCGTTCGGTGCCCAGACCGCGAACGCGGTGCCCTCGACGTCGCCGAGGGTGCCGGGGTAGTGGTGCACGTTCGCGCCGAGCACGGTCCACAGCTGCTCGTGCCGGCCCTCGCGGACCAGGTGCCGGTCCAGCTCGCCGAGGGTGGGCAGGTACCGGTAGGGGTCGTCCACGCGCTCCGTCGTCGGGCCGTAGGTCACGTCGATCCGGTAGTCCACCACCTCGCGGTCGGGCAGCACCGCCACCCAGATGCCGTCCTGGACGTGCGCGGCGGCGGTCGTGCCGCGCGCGGTGACCACGGTGACGGAGTCGGCCAACGGACGCAGGGTGCGGACCACCAGACCGCTCGGGGTCAGGTGCGGGCCGAGGACCGTGTGCGGGTCGTGATGGCTGCCGGCCGCGACGGCGCGCAGCGTGTCGGGGTCGACGGTGACGGGCGACATCTCGGCCGGGCGTTCCATGTCCCTACCCAACCACCCCGGCGGCTGCTGTGCTGGCACCTCGGTCCTGTGCGGCGGCGTGTTCCCCGCCTGCACGGCACGTCCGGGTCGGTCGGGGCCCGCGCAGGGGCGCGCGTGGTCGGGGTGCTCGGCCGACGACGGCGGGGCTGGACCGTCACTCGGTAAGGCTGCCGGGGAGCCACCGTGCCAGGTGCCAGGTGCCAGGTGCCAGATCGAGACGCCGGATCGAGGTGCGGGGTCAGGAGCGGGCGGCGGAGACGGTGCGCCACCAGAGGTCGGCGAGCTCGTGGTGCCCGACGTCGGTCGGGTGGACGCCGTCGGCGGCGAGGTGGACGGGGTCCCGGTCGGCAGCCAGAGCGGTCAGGTGCGTGTGCGCGGGGACCAGCACGGCGTCGTGATCGGCGGCCAGGCGGTGCACGACGTCGACCCGGGCGGCGAGGTCCTCCGGCCACCAGCGGTGCTGCTCCAGAACGACGGGCAGCACGAACGGCTCCACCAGCACGACGACGGCGTCCGGTCGGCGGGCGTGCAGGCGGTCGATGAGGTCACGGTAGGTGGACTCGAACTCCGCGACCGGGCTGGGCAGCCCCGTGTCGAAGCGGCGCCAGGTGTCGTTGACACCGATCAGCACCGACAGCAGGTCGGGCTCGCGGTCGAGCACGTCGGCGTCCCACCGGGCCGCGAGGTCGGCCAGGCGGTCCCCGCCGACACCGGTGTTGGTCACCCGCGCGTCCCGGAGCGGTCCCTCTGCGAGCAGCCGGACGTAGCCGTGGCCGAGCCCGGCAGGGTCGGTGCGGCGCCCGCAGTCGGTCACGCTGTCGCCGGTCATCAGCACGTGGGCACCCACCCAGCTCCTGGTCATGGCGCCCAGCCTCTCGCGCTGCGTGCCCCGGACGCCAGGTGGGGCGGCCGGCCGGCGGGCGTGGAGGGGCGTCGTACCCGGCCGCAGGGGGCCCACCGCGTGCGGCCGGCTGCTCGCGTGCGGCGGTCATCCTGGCTCGGTGGCTCGGTGGCTCGGTGGCTCGGTGGCTCGGGGACGGCCGGGGTCAGCGGAGCAGGCGAGCGACGGCGGCGAGGGGGATGGCGGTCCATGCGGGGCGGTTGCGGGACTCGTACACGGCCTCGTACAGCGCCTTGTCCAGCTCGAGCACCTGGAGCAGGTGGTCGCGCAGCTCGAGGTCGATCGGCGGCGACTCGGCCGTGTAGCCGTGCAGGAAGGCCGCGCGGGCGTCCGCGGCCCAGGTCTCGTCGGCCCCGCCGACCGCGGCGGCGTAGTCGAACGAGCGCAGCATCCCCGCGACGTCGCGCAGCGCGAGATCGGGTCGGGTGCGCCGGGCCACCGGCAGCAGCGGCTCGCCCTCGAAGTCCAGGACGTACCAGGAGCGCTCGCCGTGCAGCACCTGCCCGAGGTGCAGGTCGCCGTGCACCCGCTGGCGCGGGGGGAGGGCGACCAGGCCGGCGGTGCGTTCGGACAGGCGGGTGACCGCCGGGGCGTACGTCCGCAGCTCGGGGACGGCGGCCGCCGCCCAGGCGAACCGGTCGGTCAGCGCGCGGGCGACCGTCGCGGCCGGCACGGACCCGGAGAGCAGCGGCCCGGAGGGCTCGGGACCTGGGCGCTCTGCACCTGCCGGCTCCGGGACGGGTCCCGCGGTACGGGGCGCGTCCGTCGGAACGGGCAGCGCGGCGGCCAGGGCACGGTGCAGCTGTCCGATCACCCGGCCGAGCTCGTCGGACAGGACGGCGAAGGAGGCCCCGCTGGAGGCCGACGCGCAGGCCAGCTCGAAGCCGTCGTGCGCGGCGGGGACGAAGACCGACAGCACGCCGAGGTGTCCTCGGGCCAGGGCCGCGTCCTCGTCCGCCGCCCGATCGGCGTCCACGGGCCGGTTCCCGACCGTCGGCAGATCGGGGCGATCCAGCGGGGTCGGCCAGGTGGCGGTCAGCCAGGCGAGCGGTCGGGGGACGTGCGGCCAGCCGGCGCGGGCGAGGGCGAGCGGGACGTCGACGTCCGGGTTCGCGCCGTCGGACAGGCCGCGGAACACCTTGAGCACGGCCGTCGCGCCGTCGGGGCCTGCGCCGGGCAGCACGACGGACGTGTTCGACTGCTCACCGGTGAGCACCCGGGCATCCTCGAACGACGCGTCGGGATCGAAGGCTCGCGGACTGTGCACGCTGGCGCCGGTCACGCTGGGTCCGCTCGCACGGGGTTCGATCGTGCTGGGTCGCGTGGTGCCGGACCAGGTGGTGCCGGACCCGATCGCGCGGGGCGGTGCCGTGCGGGGACCCGGTGCGCCGGCTGACGGGAGACCGGGCCGGGTGGTGCGGTCGGAGTCGGCGGCCGCGAGCCAGGCACGCAGGAAGGCGGGGTGGCCGACGCCGTCGAGCACGCGGGTGCCGTCCGCCAGGGTGCCGACCGGGTCGAGGGGCGGCGGGATCACGGTGCCGGCCTGGTCGGCCGGGGGCTCGACGCCGCCCAGGCGTGCGGCCGGGACGGTCGGCCGCAGGACGAGAGGCACCTGCAGCACGACGGAAGGGTCGCCGGCGGCTGTGCCCGAGCCTGCTGTGCCGGAGCCCGCTGTGCCGGTGGTGGTGTCCGCCGGGCTGGTGGCGGCGGCTGCTGCGCTGCTCGCGGACGTGCTGCCGGCGGACGTGACCCGGACCAGCAGCACCCGCACCTCGGCCTCGCCGCGCGGGTCGACCAGGGTCAGACCGCCGACCGCCGTGACCCGGGCGTCGGCGCCCTTGACCGGGAACCAACGCCGCGCGGGCAGCCACGGTGCGAGCAGGGCAGCGAGCACGTCGTCGCGCGGCTGGTGCTCGACCCGGTGTGCGGTCGTCACCGCACAGCCAGCCAGTAGAAGTCGCGCGACCCGAGGGTGACGGTGAGGGCGCCGTCCGCGGGCACCGAGGGGAACGGTGCACCGCCGAAGACGTCCCGCAGGCCGGCGCCCGCCAGGTCGGTCGGCAGCGTGAGGGTGGTCGCGCGCGCGGTGGCGGCCAGGTTCGCGATCACGAGGAGGGTCTGCGCGGGGGTGCGGCGCAGGAAGGCCAGCACGGCCTCGTTGTCGCCGGGCACGGCCTCGAAGCCGCCCAGGCCGAGGGCGGGGTTCCGGCGGCGCACCGCGAGCATCCCGCGCACCCAGTGCAGCAACGACGTGGGCTGGGCCAGGTGCGCCTCGACGTTCACGTTGTTGTAGTGGTGCACCAGGGACTGGATCACCGGGAGGTAGAGCTTGCCGGGGTCGGCGGTGGAGAAGCCGGCGTTGCGGTCGGGGGTCCACTGCATCGGGGTGCGGACGGCGTCGCGGTCGGGCAGCCAGATGTTGTCGCCCATGCCGATCTCGTCCCCGTAGTACAGGCACGGGCTGCCCGGCAGGGAGAGCAGCAGAGCGTGCGCGAGCTCGATCTCCTTGCGGGAGTCGTCCAGCAGCGGGCTCAGCCGGCGGCGGATGCCGATGTTGGCGCGCATCCGGGAGTCGGGGGCGTACCAGCCGTACATCGAGGCGCGCTCCTCGGTGGAGACCATCTCCAGCGTGAGCTCGTCGTGGTTGCGCAGGAAGGTGCTCCACTGCGCGCCGTGCGGGATCGCCGGCGTGTCCGCGAGGATGTCGACCACCGGGGCGGCCCGCTGGTCGCGCAGGGCGTAGAAGATCCGTGGCATCACCGGGAAGTGGAAGCACATGTGGCACTCGGGCTCGGTCTCCGTGCCGAAGTAGCGCACCACGTCCTCGGGCCACTGGTTCGCCTCCGCCAGCAGGATCCGCCCCGGGAACTCGGCGTCGACCATGGCGCGCAGGTCGCGCAGGAACCGGTGGGTCTCCGGCAGGTTCTCGCCGTTCGTGCCGTCCCGCTCGTACAGGTAGGGCACCGCGTCCAGCCGGAAGCCGTCCACGCCGAGCCGCAGCCAGAACCGGGCGACGTCCGTCATGGCCTCGACCACGCGCGGGTTGTCGAAGTTCAGGTCGGGCTGGTGGCTGAAGAACCGGTGCCAGTAGTACTGGCGGCGCACCGGGTCGAAGGTCCAGTTGGAGGTCTCGGTGTCGACGAAGACGATCCGGGCCTCGGGGTACCGGCGGGTGTCGTCGCTCCAGACGTAGAAGTCGCCGTACGGGCCGTGCGGGTCGGACCGGGACGCCTGGAACCAGGGGTGCTGGTCGCTGGAGTGGTTCATCACGAGGTCGACCAGCACCCGGATGCCCCGGTCGTGGGCGGCGGCGACCAGCCGGGCGAAGTCGTCCAGCGAGCCGTACTGCGGGGCGACAGCGGTGTAGTCCGCGATGTCGTACCCGCCGTCCCGGAGCGGAGAGGGGTAGAACGGCGGCAGCCAGAGGCAGTCGACCCCGAGCCACTGCAGGTAGTCCAGCCGTTCGGTCAGCCCGCGCAGGTCGCCGGCGCCGGAGCCGGTGGAGTCGGCGAACGAGCGGATCATCACCTCGTAGAACACCGCGGTCCGGTACCAGTCGGTGCCGCCGGGCAGCTCCGGTCCGGGTGCGACGGGGACCCCGAGGGCGGGGGTCGGGTCACCGGGGTGCGGCACCGCGGGCCGGGGCCGTCCGGGCAGCGCGGTCACGGCGATCTGCGCGGTCGAGGGAGCCGTGGCGCGGGCCACCACGGCGGGGGTGGGCGCGGTGCCCACCGCTGTCACACCTGCCCGACCTGGATGACGTGGGCGACGCGGGCCTGCGGGTCGAGGCGGACCCACGGTCGGGCGTCCCAGGCGTAGACCTCCTGGGACAGCACGTCGTGCGCGACGAACCGGGTGCCCGGCGCGCCGGGGTCGAGGCCGAGCGCGGCGAGGTCCAGCTCCAGCACGCCGTCGTGCGCCGCGTGCGGGTCCAGGTTCACCACCACCAGCACGGTGTCGGCGACCCCGGTCGGCGAGAGGCGCGCGGGCAGGTGCCGGGAGAAGCAGACCAGCGCGTCGTCGGTGGTGGGGTGCACCGTGAGGTTGCGCAGCTGGCGCAGGGCGGGGTGCGCCCGGCGGATCGTGTTCAGCGCGCCGAGCAGCCGGGCGATGCCGAGCGGCTCGGCGGCGGCCCAGTCGCGCGGCTTGAACTCGTACTTCTCGTTGTCGATCTGCTCCTCGACGCCCGGTCGGGGCACGTCCTCGACCAGCTCGTAGCCGGTGTACACGCCCCAGGTCGGCGCACCGAGGGCCGCGAGCACCGCGCGCACGGCGAACCCGGCGGTGCCTCCGTGCTGCAGGGTCGGGGTGAGGATGTCGTGGGTGGTCGGCCAGAAGCTCGGCCGCATCCAGGAGCCCTGCTCCCCAGAGACCTCGGCCAGGTACTCCGCGAGCTCGTCCTTGGTGTTCCGCCAGGTGAAGTAGGTGTACGACTGGTGGAAGCCGATCCGAGCCAGGTTCAGCATCATCGCGGGGCGGGTGAACGCCTCGGACAGGAAGATCACCTCGGGGTGCGAGGCGCGGACGTCGGCGAGCAGCTGCTCCCAGAACGCCAGCGGCTTGGTGTGCGGGTTGTCCACCCGGAACGCGGTCACGCCGTGGTCGATCCAGACCTGGAGCACCCGGCGGATCTCGGCGGTGATGCCCTCGGGGTCGTTGTCGAAGTTCAGCGGGTAGATGTCCTGGTACTTCTTCGGCGGGTTCTCGGCGTACGCGATCGTGCCGTCCGCCCGGGTGGTGAACCACTGCGGGTGCTCGGTGACCCACGGGTGGTCCGGCGAGCACTGCAGCGCGAGGTCCAGCGCGACCTCCAGCCCGAGGTCGCGCGCACGGGCCACGAAGTGGTCGAAGTCGGCGAAGGTGCCCAGCGAGGGCTCGATCGCGTCGTGGCCGCCGTCCGCGGAACCGATCGCGTACGGCGAGCCGGGGTCTCCGGGCCGGGTCTCCAGGGAGTTGTTGCGGCCCTTGCGGTGCGTGCTGCCGATCGGGTGCACCGGGGTCAGGTACACCACGTCGAACCCGAGGTCGGCGATCCGCGGCAGGTCCTCGGCGGCGGTGCGCAGGGTGCCGGAGGTCCAGCTGCCGGTGGTCTCGTCGTAGCGGGCCCCGATCGAGCGCGGGAAGATCTCGTACCAGGCGCCGGCCAGCGCGAGCGGGCGGTCCACCACGAGCGGATACACCGGCGACGGGCTGAGCAGGTCGCGCACCGGGTGGTCGGCCAGCGCGGACCGCACCTGGTCGCCGGTGCCGGCCGCCAGCCGCGCCTCGGCGGGGCGGCCGGCGTCCCGGAGCGCGGCGACCGCGTCCCGCCAGACCCGGCGGTGCGGCTCGGGCACGACGGCGCCGGTGTCGTCGACGGCCCGGTCGGCGGCCCGCTCCAGCAGCAGGGCGCCCTCCGCCAGCATCAGCTCGGTGTCCACACCGGCGGCGACCTTGAGCCGGGCGTCGTGCACCCAGGTGGCATACGGGTCGGACCAGCCGTCCACCCGCAGCCCCCACCGGCCCGGTTCGTCCGGCACCAGCCGCGCCTCGTACCGGTCCAGGCCGGGTGCGATGTCGACCATCAGGGCGTGCACGCGGTCCCGGCCGTCCGGGCCGACCAGCACGGCGGTCGAGGCGACGGCGTCGTGCCCCTCCCGGAACACGGTGGCACGCACCGGCACGGCCTCGCCGACCACGGCCTTGGCGGGCCAGCGGCCGGCCTCGACGACGGGGGAGACGTCCACCACCGGGATGCGTCCGATCGGGGGACGCCCGAGCACCGGGGCGGGTGCGGGGGGCGCGACGACGCGCGCGACGGCGGGTGCGGTGCGGGTGCGGGGGCGGCGCGGCGTGCGGTCCGCGGGCTCCGATGCGTGGCTCACGGTCCGAACCTATCCACTCCGCGGTGCGTGGGGCACCCGGACGCGGTGCGGTGCGCCGGCGGGTGTGCGGGCCGGTGCACGGACGGGTGGTGAACGGGTGGTTTCATCTGCCCGCAGAGGTGTTCGCCGGGCCTCGGAACTGCGTACGCTCGGCACCGTGAGAGCCATCCGCCGATTCACCGTCCGTACGTCGCTGCCCGCCCCGCTCGCCGACCTGGACGAGCTGGCGCACAACCTGCGCTGGTCCTGGCACGCACCCACCCGCGACCTGTTCGCCCAGATCGACCCCGCCCTGTGGGCCGAGGTCGGCGGGGACCCGGTCGCGCTCCTCGGCGGCCTGCGCCCCGAGCGCCTGGCCGAGCTGGCCGCCGATCCCGACGTGGTCGGCGCCGTGCGCGCCGCCGTCGCCGATCTGCACGAGTACCTGGAGGCACCGCGCTGGTACCAGCGCCAGCAGGCCACCCAGAGCGACCTGCCCGCCGCGATCGCCTACTTCTCGCCCGAGTTCGGCATCACCGCGGTGCTGCCGCAGTACTCCGGCGGCCTGGGCATCCTCGCCGGCGACCACCTGAAGAGCGCCTCCGACCTCGGGACGCCGATCGTGGGCGTCGGCCTGCTGTACGGCTCGGGGTACTTCAAGCAGTCGCTGACCCGGGACGGCTGGCAGGTGGAGACCTACCCGGTGCTCGACCCGGACGGGATGCCGCTGACCCTGCTGCGCGAGCCGGACGGCACGCCCGCGGTGGTGCGGGTGGGCCTGCCGGGCGACCGGACCCTGCACGCGCACGTGTGGAACGCCACCGTGGGCCGCGTGCCGCTGCTGCTGCTCGACTCGGACGTGCCGGAGAACGACGAGGTCGCCCGCAAGGTGACCGACCGGTTGTACGGCGGCGGCGGCGAGCACCGGCTGCAGCAGGAGCTGCTGCTCGGCGTCGGCGGCGTGCGCGCGCTGCGGCTGTGGTCCCGCCTGACCGGGGCACCGGAGCCGGAGGTCTACCACACCAACGAGGGGCACGCCGGCTTCCTCGGCGTGGAGCGGATCCGGGAGCTGACCGGCGGCGCCGGGCTCGGCTTCGCCGAGGCGCTGGAGGCGGTCCGGGCCGCCACGGTGTTCACCACGCACACCCCGGTGCCCGCCGGCATCGACCGGTTCGAGGCGTCGCTGGTCGCGCAGTACTTCGGTGGCAGCAACGCCACGCCCGGCGTGCCGGTGGAGCAGGTGCTCGCGCTCGGCGCCGAGGACTACGCGGGCGGCGACCCGCTGATGTTCAACATGGCCGTGATGGGCCTGCGGCTCGGCGGACGGGCGAACGGCGTCTCGCTGCTGCACGGCGAGGTGTCCCGCGGGATGTTCAACGGGCTGTGGCCGGGCTTCGACGACGTCGAGGTGCCGATCACCTCGGTGACCAACGGCGTGCACGCCCCGACCTGGGTGGACCGGCGGCTGGTGGACCTGGCCGCCGAGCGGCTGACCGGCGACGAGATCGCCTCCGGTGCCGGCTGGCTGCGCCCCGAGGCCATCGGCGACGGCGAGCTGTGGGCCATCCGGCGCACGCTGCGCGGTCAGCTGGTCGACGACGCCCGGCGCCGGGTGCGGGCCTCCTGGTCCCGGCGCGGCGCGAGCCCGGCCGAGCTCGGCTGGGTGGACGACGTGCTCTCGCCGGACGTGCTGACGATCGGGTTCGCCCGCCGGGTGCCGACCTACAAGCGGCTCACCCTGATGCTGCGCGACCCGGACCGGCTGCGCGCGCTGCTGACCGACCCCGAGCGTCCGGTGCAGCTGGTGATCGCCGGCAAGTCGCACCCCGCCGACGACCAGGGCAAGCGGCTGATCCAGCAGCTGGTCCGGTTCGCCGACGAGGCGGACGTCCGGCACCGGATCGTGTTCCTGCCGAACTACGACATCGCCATGGCGCAGACCCTGTACCCGGGCTGCGACGTCTGGCTGAACAATCCGCTGCGCCCGCTGGAGGCCTGCGGCACCTCCGGGATGAAGGCCGCGCTGAACGGCGGGCTGAACCTGTCCATCCTGGACGGCTGGTGGGACGAGTGGTTCGACGGTGAGAACGGCTGGGCGATCCCGACCGCCGACGGCGTCGAGGACCCGGACCGCCGGGACGACCTGGAGGCGTCCGCGCTGTACGACCTGATCGAGAACCAGGTCGCCCCGCGGTTCTACGACCGGGACGAGCGCGGGCTGCCGCTGCGCTGGCTGGAGATGGTCCGGCACACGCTGGCCACGCTCGGCCCGAAGGTGCAGGCCACCCGGATGGTCGCGGACTACGTGCAGCGGCTGTACCTGCCGGCCGCGGTCGCGGGCCGGTCGCTCGCGGGCGGCACCGCCTACACCGGTGCGCGCGAGCTCGCCGCCTGGAAGGGCCGCGTGCGCGCGGGCTGGCAGCAGGTGCGGGTGGACCACGTCGAGTCCGGTGGCGTCGGCGAGGTGGCGCAGGTGGGCGACGCGCTGCACGTGAAGGCGTACATCTCGCTGGGCGACCTGGACCCGGCGGACGTCGAGGTGCAGGTGGTGCACGGCCGGGTGTCCGAGTCCGACGACCTCGCCGCGTTCACCGTGGACCCGCTGGCGCTGGTGGAGTCATACGAGGCCGGCCGGCACGCCTTCGCGGGGGAGGTGCTGCTGGACGCCTCCGGGCCGTTCGGCTACAGCGTGCGCGTGGTGCCGCGGCACGAGGGGCTGGCCTCGGTGGCCGAGGTCGGGCTGGTGGCGAACGCGGGCTGACACCGAGGTACTCGCGGTGCCGGGTGTCCCGTCCGGGTCGGACCTCAGGGTGAGGTCCGACCCGGGCACTCCGGGGTCTCTCGGCGCCCGTCGAGCCGGGTGGTCGACGGGATCGGCGGTGCTGAGGTGCCGGTATGACCTGTGAGCGAGGTCAGGACCACACCGGCAGCCGGGCTGTTCGCCACGTTCCGAGCAGCAGGGCGAGGGCACCGACGGCCGCGAAGGCATAGGCGGAGGCCGGGCCCCAGCCGGACGAGACGGGATCGGCGCACAGGGGCACCGCGCACGGCGCGTCGACCCGGAGCGGCTCGCCGTCCGAGATGACGAGCGTGATGAGGTGGGCGCCGGGGCTGATCCAGCCGCTCGACGCGAGGAGCACCGGGGCAAGGAGCTCCAGCCCGAGCACGTAGGCGAGGACCGCGACGACGATCAGGACGTCTGAGCGGACCATCGACCCGAGAGCCGCACCGAGGACCGCGCCGAGGGAACCGAGCAGGACTCCTCTGAGCAGGATCAGCAGCACGGTGATGATGTCGATGCCGACGACGGATCCGCGCGTGGTGGCGACTCCGAGCAGGAGGACGGTCGTCAGCACCAGCGCACTCGCGGTGACGAGGGTGCCGATGCCGCCCCAGACGAGGACGCGGATCACGGCGGGGCCGCCTCGAGAGCTGGCTGTCGCAAACGTCATCCGGTTGGTCCGAGTCCGCCAGTCCCCGCCCGTCAAGACGGCTCCCGCGACGAGAAGAACCAGCGTCACCGCGATCGTGACCCCCGCGAGGTCGTACGCAGACGCGCTGGCGAAGACGTAGCGTGGCTCGTCGTAGGTGGACGACGGGCTGACTGTCTCGCCAGTGAGCGTGGTCAGCTCTTCGGCCAGCCGCTGGGCCTTGAGGACCGCAGAGGTCGCGTCGCCGGAGCTTGAGGCGAGCCGGAACGCCGCCATGAGCAGGACCAGCAGGAACGCGACAGCGGCGGCGACAGGCGTCACTCGGCGCCGGGCCTGGAGCCGGCTCTCGGCCAGAACCTGATCTCGCATCGGTGGCCTCCTCGATGTCGTCATCGCGTGCTGGGCGGTGCGGAGGCGTAGCGGTGGTAGATCCGGGTGAAGAGACCGCTGTCGGCCGTGACATCGAGCACGGTGACGTGGTGCGAGGCGAGAGCGAGGATGACGGAGGTCAGATCTGTCGTCCTCGGTGCGTAGATGCCGCGCGCAGTCGCGTGCACCGTGAGCCCGACGCCGGACAGCACCCGGACTGCGCGTGGATCCTCCGCGGTACGGAGGAGATGCCCCGCGGTCTCGACCTCCAGGGCGATCCGGTGCACAGGGCCATCCGCGACGACCGAGCCCGCACGAAGACACGTGACTCCGTCACAGATCGTCTCGAGCTGTGCGAGGTCGTGCGAGCAGATGATGACCGTGCGGCCCTCCGCGCGCAGCGCGTCGAGCAGTCCGAGGAGCGCATCGATGCCCTGCGGGTCGAGACCGGACGTCGGTTCGTCGAGCACCAAGGTCGCGGTTTCGCCGAGCAGCGCTGTGGTGATGGCAACCCGTTGACGCATCCCTGTGGAGAGGAACGCGACCCGCTGGTCGAGGAACTGGCTCACCCCTGTGGTGGCGATTACCTTCGATGCTCGATCCTGATCGACTCGGCACACGCGTTGCGCGTATCGCAGCACCTCGGAGACGCGGATTTCTCCCGGAAAGGCGTTCTCTGCGAAGAGGACCGTTGCCCTGCCATTACTGTGAATGCTTCCGGTGGTGATGGGGATGAGGTCGCACAGCACTCGCAGCAATGTTGTCTTGCCTGCCCCGTTGTGGCCGAGCAGTGCGTGCACCGTCCCGTTCGGCACCGAGAACGTGACGTCGTCGACGAGAGCGCGCCTTCTCTTACGGACCGTGACGCCCCTGAACTCGAGGGCTGGTGCTGTCACGAGACCTGGGCCACGGCACACACGACGAGCGTCTCGGCGCCCTGCCACTCGGTGTCGGAGACGACGGCGATCTGCAGGAGGCCCTCGGTCGGGACGCCGTTCCTCTCGGCGTAGCTCTCGACGGAGTCCTCGCACGCGGCGGTGGCGTACCCGGCGACGATCATCTCGTCCGCGGGCCTGGTACCGGGTGCGTCGTTCCCGAGGGCGACCACCGACTCCACCGGGACGGCTCCCGCAAGATCGCAGGCGGCTACGGGGGCCTATCCCTCGATCGCGGTCGTGCCGCCGATGCAGTCGTCCGTCGTCACGTCGTCGAAGTCGACCGGGGTCAGGAGCGAGGTGTCCGTCACGCCCACGGGCGACGAGTCTCCGCTCTCAGCCTCTGCCGAGCAGGCGGAGAGCCCGGCCCCGACGACCGCGACGCACATCGCGGCGAGCAGGCGCTCAACTCTCATCCCTAGCAAGCGATCTTGCCGTAGTAGGTGTCTGCGGTGTTCCCGTCGCGGCCGCCGTAGTTGTCGGAAAACCAGGTCCAGACGTTGCCTGAGATGCTGTGGACGTAGTGGCTTCCGGTGACGTGAGAATGTCCGGACGACCAGTATGAACCATTAATCTTGACTCTTGTCGCGCTGCAGGCGAGCGAGGCCGACGCGGAGGATGCTCCGGTGACCGTTCCCGTGACGACTATGGTGCAGACGAAGGCGGCCGACAGCAGTTTGTGCAACATTGTGAGGGGCTCATCCTCTCAGGTCGGGTGGGGCTGAGTTGTTGATTAAGTCAAACAGGCGCCATTGGTGCCTGTCAAGGCGATGGTTGATATGTCCGATGTGATAGCTCATATGTCCGATTCCTCCCGATCGCGTGTTGATGAGTTGTGATGCATTGAGGAAGGCGGATCGGGTCCGGACCGGGTCGCGGCGGGGTCGCCGCCGGTGCGGCGTGCGACCGGGGTGCGCTCACCAGCTGGCGTCAGACCAGACACCCCATGACTCACCGCGCGTCCGTCAGAGGCTCTCCGCTCGGCCGCCGCTCCTGGTCAGGCCTGGTGCGGCGGGGCGTCGGGGAAGACGCGGGCGGAGCGACGAGGCGGGTCAGGCGGTGTAGACCCGCAGGCTGAGCGGCTCGACGACCACCCGGGACCCCGCGGCCAGGTGCAGCGCGCCGTTGATCGCGGCGGTGCGGGTCTCCTCCGGGCGCTCCCAGGTGGAGTCCCAGGCCAGCGACCAGGTGGTCGGCCGGTCGTCGGCGAGCGTGACGTCCACCGGGTCCAGGGAGCCGTTGATCACCAGCAGCACCGCGTCGCCGTCGACGGAGCGCAGCATCTGCAGGGTGCGCAGGTCGGCGTCGTGCCAGCGCTCGTGCGTGAACGGCCCGCCCGCCGGGTCGAACCAGGAGAGGTCGGGCCGGGCGTCGTCGAGCGACCGGCCGGTGAAGAACTGGGCGGTGCGCAGCGCGGGGTGCGCCCGGCGCAGCGCGGTCAGGTGCCGGGCGGTCTCCAGCAGGTCGCGCCGCCAGGCGGGCAGGTCCCAGGACACCCAGGACAGCTCCGAGTCCTGGCAGTAGGCGTTGTTGTTGCCGCGCTGGGTGCGACCCAGCTCGTCTCCGGCGGTGATCATCGGGGTGCCGGCGGCCAGCAGCAGGGTGGCCAGCAGGTTGCGGATCGAGCGCCGCCGCAGCGGCACGATGTCTACCGCGACCGAGTCCGAGCCGACCCGGCCCTCGACGCCGTGGTTCCAGGACCGGTTGTCGTCCGAGCCGTCCCGGTTGTCCTCGCCGTTGGCCTGGTTGTGCTTGTGCTCGTAGGCGACCAGGTCGGCCAGCGTGAAGCCGTCGTGCGCCGTGACGTAGTTGATCGAGGCGCGCGGGCCGCGGACCAGCGGCGGGTCGGAGTGCCCGAACAGGTCGACCGAGCCGGACAGCCGGGTGGCGAGGTCGCGCACCCGGTGCTCGGGCAGCCCGTGCGCCGCGCGGCCGGGGTCGGCCAGCCAGAACGAGCGGACCGAGTTGCGGAACTTGTCGTTCCACTCCGCGAACGGCGGCGGGAACTGACCGGTGCGCCAGCCGCCCGGACCGACGTCCCACGGCTCCGCGACCAGCTTCAGCCCGTGCAGCGCGGGGTCGATGCCCGCCGCGACCAGGAAGGGGTGGTCCGGGTCGAAGCCGCCCCGCCCGCGCCCGAGGGTGACGGCGAGGTCGAACCGGAAGCCGTCCACGCCGACCTCCTGCGCCCAGTAGCGCAGCGAGTCCAGCGCGAGCCGCACCACCTCGGGCCGGCGGAAGTCCAGCGTGTCGCCGGTGCCGGTGACGTCGGCCAGCGCGGCGGGGTGCCCGCCGTCGTGCAGGTAGTAGGTCGCGGAGTCCAGCCCCCGCCAGCTCAGGTGCTGCCCGGTGAGCCCGCCCTCGCTGGTGTGGTTGTAGACGACGTCCAGCAGCACCTCGATGCCCGCGGCGTGCAGGGCGTGCACGGCGGTGCGCAGCTCGTCCAGCACGGCGGCCGGGCCGGCGGCACGGGCCGTGGGCGAGGCGTAGGCGGTGTGCGGGGCGAAGAAGCCGAGCGTGCTGTAGCCCCAGTAGTTCGTCAGCCCCTTGGCCACCAGGTGCGGCTCGGAGGCGAACGCGTGCACCGGCAGCAGCTCCAGCGTGGTGACGCCCAGCGACAGCAGATGCTCGACCACCGCCGGGTGCGCCAGGGCGGCGTAGGTCCCGCGCAGGTCCTCGGGCACATCGGGGTGCTGGCTGGTCAGCCCGCGCACGTGCGCCTCGTACACCACGGTGTCCGCCCACGGCACATGCGGTCGGTTGCCGGCCGGGTCCACCGCGTCGCCGGCACCGCGGTGCCCCGGCCGGCGGTCGACGACCACCCCGTGCGGCACGTGCGCCACCGAGTCGCGCGGGTCGGCCGGGCCGTACGGGTCGCCCACCGCGTCGTCGTCCACCACGTGGCCGTAGGTCTCGGGGCCGTGGAGAACCTCGCCGACCAGCCCGTAGGCGTACGGGTCCACCAGGAGCTTCGCCGGGTTGTAGCGCAGGCCGTCGGCCGGGTCCCAGGCGCCGTGCGCGCGCAGACCGTAGCGCTGACCAGGGCGGACGCCGGCCACCCGGGCGCTGAACACGCCGAGGTCCGGGCCGTCCAGGTGCACCCGGCGCTCGGCCCATCCGGTCGGCGCGGCGGGGTCGGGGTCCAGCAGGCACAGGTCGACGGCGGCGGCGTGCGGGGCCAGCACCGCGACCTCCACGCCCGCGTCGGTCACGTGCACACCCAGGCGCGGCGGGGCAGGGAAGGTCGGGGGTCGGGGGCTCACGGTCCCCATTCTGAACCGCGCCGGGGCCCTGGTCCGCCAGCCGTGGCGCGAATCACCCTTGCTCGCGGCGGGCGCGGGCAGCGCGCGGGACGGGTGGGCGGGCGTCACGGCGGGCGGGACCTCGGACCAGGTGAGGGGACCCTTCCCAGCAGGTAACGTTCCCCGGGTGAGAATCGTGGTGTGCGTCAAGCACGTGCCCGACATCCAGTCCGACCGGGCGCTGGGGGCCGACGGCCTGCTGGTGCGGGACGACGGCGAGGGCACGATCAACGAGCTGGACGAGAACGCCGTCGAGGCGGCGGTGGCGCTGGCCGAGCAGGTCCGGGACGCCGGTGGCGACGCCGAGGTCGTGGTGGTCACGGTCGGCCCGGACGACGCCGAGGACGCGGTCCGTCGTGGGCTGCAGCTCGGCGGCGACGCGGCGGTGCACGTCGTGGACGACGCGATCGCCGGGTCGGACGTGTTCGGCACGGCGGCGGTGCTCGCCGCGGTGGTGCGGCACCTGGGCGCGCAGCAGCCGGTCGACCTGGTGGTCACCGGCATGGCCGCGCTGGACGGCCTGACCTCGCTGCTGCCGGCCGCGCTCGCCGATCTGCTGGACCTGCCGCAGCTCACCCTGGCCTCGCAGGTCACCCTGGCCGACGGTGCGCTGACGATCCGGCGCGACCTGGACCACGCCACCGAGGTGCTGCGGGCGCCGCTGCCCGCGCTGCTCTCCGTGACCGACCGTGCCAACGAGCCGCGCTACCCGAACTTCGCCGGGATCATGGCGGCTCGCAAGAAGCCGGTCGAGACGTTGACCGTGGCCGACCTCGCCGCGGCGGGCCTGGACCCGTCGGTGGTCGGCACCGCCGGGGCACGCACCGCGGTGCTGGACGCCGCGCCGCGCCCGCCCCGCACCGACCGGGTGCTGGTGACGGACGACGGCGGTGCGGGGGCGGCGCTCGCCGCCTACCTGGTGCGTAACGGGCTCGTGCGCCGGGCCCCCGGGACGGAGGACGCACGGTGAGCGGGACGACGACGGTGCTGGTGCTGCTGGACCGCACGGAACCGGCCGCGGGCGGCGGGCTGCGACCGGCCGTGCTGGAGCTGCTCACGCTGGCGCGGCAGATCGGCGGTCCGGTGCACGGCGTCTGGGTGGACGGCGGTGCGGACGCCTCGGGACCGGACGGCGCCACGCTGGCGACGCTCGGCCGGTACGGCGCGCAGGTGGTGCACGTGCTGCGCACCGGAGCCGCCGACCCGCGATCGACCCCGGTGCTGGGTGCGGCGCTGGCCGCCGCGGTCGAGGCCGTGGGCGCAGGCACCGTGCTGACGGTCTCCGGCTTCGAGAACAAGGAGGCCGTCGCCCGGCTGGCGGTCGCCACCGGCGCGGGCGTCGTCACGGACGTCTCGGGCGCGGAGCGGGACGGCGAGGGTCGGGTGGTGGCCACCAAAACCGTGCTGGCCGGCACCTGGACCACCCGGTGCGTCGTGCTCGCCCCGCTCGCGGTGCTGACCGTCAAGGCCGGTGCCGTGATCGCGGTCCCCGTCGAGGCGGCCGCCACCCCCGAGGTGCGGACCCTGGACGTCGAGGTGCCTGCCCGGGCGCTGCTCGTCGAGGTGGTCGAGCGGGTCCCGCAGACGCCCTCGGACCGGCCCGACCTCGGCTCCGCCGACACCGTGGTGGTCGGCGGACGCGGCACCGAGGGCGACTTCGGGCCGCTGGAGGAGCTGGCGGACCTGCTCGGCGCGGCCGTCGGGGCGACCCGGGTGGCCACCGACGAGGGCTGGATCGCCCGCGAGGCGCAGATCGGCCAGACCGGCGTGACCGTCACCCCGCGGCTGTACATCGGGGCCGGTGTCTCCGGTGCGGTGCACCACCGTGGCGGGATGCAGGCGTCCGGCACGATCGTCGCGGTGAACTCTGACCCGGAGTCGCCGATCTTCGAGATCGCGGACTACGGGATCGTGGGCGACCTGTTCACCGTGCTGCCCGCGCTGACCGCGGAGCTGCGCCGGCTGGTCTGAGCCCGGCCGAGGCCGGCTCGTCCGGTGCAGCCGGCCCGCTCCGGCCCGCTCCGGCTCGGGCCGGTGCGGGCCGGTCAGGCGAGGTCGCGCAGCCAGGCGATCGTCTGCTCGGCCTGGGCCTGCTGGAACCGGCGCAGGTTCGGGATGCCGACCGGGGCCGGCTGCAGCGCGCTGTGCGCGAAGTAGCCCGCCAGGCCGGTGACCAGCGCACGCAGCCCGTCCGGCTCGACCCCCGCGGTCTGCGGCTCCGCCCAGAACAGGTCCTGCGGGCGGCCGCCGCCCTGCATGGCGACGCTCGGCAGCATGAACGCCAGGTCCAGCCACGGTGCACCGACCGAGGCGTGCGGCCAGTCGATCAGCCGGACCCGGCCGTGGTCGTGGTCGATCAGCACGTTGTCCGCCCGCAGGTCGCCGTGCACCAGGGCGGTCCCCTCGCCGGCCGAGGCACCGTCGGCCTCCCGCTCGGCCAGCGGTCCCAGGTGCTCCCGGGCCCAGCCGCCGGTTCCGTCTGCCCAGGTCGACAGGCGGTCGACGTCGGTGCCCGATTCTGCGGCGAGAGCACGCCAGCCGTGGAACTCGTCGGTGAGCTGGTCGACGGTCCGGGGCAGCCCGTGGCCGGGGACCGGCTCGGCGGTGGCCAGCGCCTGCATCGCGTCCAGCACCTGGCGCAGCTCGGTCGGGTCCCACGGCAGCAGCGGCGGCCGACCGGCGGCAACCTCGAAGCCGAGCAGCACCCAGTCGCCGTCGTCGTCGGACCAGAGCAGCCGCGGCGCGGGCACCCCGACCGGGAGGGCGGCGGCGGCCCGGATCTCCAGGCGGGCCAGCTGGGGCGACTCGGGGTTCTGCTCCGGCGACACGGCCTTGACGAACACGCCGTGGCCGTCGGTGAACTCCAGCACGGCGGCGAACCCGGGGCTGAAGCCGGTGGTCGCGCTGGTCTCAGCGGTCACCCGGCTGCCGGCGAGGTCCTGGATCCGGGTGCGCACGGACCGCGGCAGGTCGCGCCAGTCCAGGCGTTGGCCGCTGAAGGCCAGAGGAGGCGTCGTCGCATCAGGAGCACTCACGGGGGTCATCCTGCCAAAGGGCTTCGTAGACTCGGGGACGTGAGCGCGTATCTGGACCACGCGGCGACCACGCCGATGTCCCCGGAGGCGGTCGCCACGCTGGTCGAGCACCTGGGCCGGACCGGCAACCCGTCGTCCCTGCACGCGGCCGGACGTGCCGCCCGACGCACGGTCGAGGAGTCCCGGGAACGGATCGCGACCGCCCTGGGTGCACGCCCGAGCGAGGTGCTGCTGACCGGTGGGGGCACCGAGGCGGACAACCTCGCGCTGAAGGGGATGTTCTGGGCCCGCACCACCGCCGACCCGGCGCGCCGGCGGGTGCTGGTCTCGGCGGTGGAGCACCACGCCGTGCTGGACCCGGCGTTCTGGCTGGCCGAGCACGCCGGCGCCGAGATCGTGCTGCTGCCGGTGGACGCCGAGGGTCGGCTGCGGGTCGACGCGCTGCGCGCCGAGCTGGCCGCGCACCCGGGAAGCACCGCGCTGGTCTCGGTGATGTGGGCGAATAACGAGGTCGGCACGGTGCAGCCGGTGGCCGAGGTGGTCGCCGCCGCCCACCGCTACGGCGTACCGGTGCATGCGGACGCGGTGCAGGCGGTCGGGCAGGTGCCGGTGGACTTCGCCGCGTCGGGGCTGGACGCGATGACGGTGTCCGCGCACAAGCTCGGCGGCCCGGTCGGCGTCGGCGCGCTGCTGGCCCGGCGGGGCCTGGACCTGGTCCCGGTGCAGCACGGCGGCGGGCAGGAGCGCGGCGTGCGGTCCGGTTCGCTGGACACGCCGGCGATCGCGGCCTTCGCCACCGCCGTGCAGCAGGCCGTCGAGGGGCGGGTCGAGCACGCCGCGCGGGTCGGGGCGCTGCGCGACGCCCTGGTCGCCGGGGTGCGCGCCGCGGTGCCGGAGGCGGTGCTGCGCGGGCCGGAGGACCCGGCGACCCGGCTGCCGGCGAACGCGCACCTGACCTTCCCGGGCTGCGAGGGCGACTCCCTGCTGTACCTGCTCGACACGGCGGGGGTGGAGTGCTCCACCGGGTCGGCGTGCCAGGCCGGTGTGCCGCAGCCGAGCCACGTGCTGCTGGCGATGGGGCTGGACGAGGGGGAGGCCCGCGGCGCGCTGCGGTTCAGCCTGGGCCGGACCTCGAC
The DNA here is from genome assembly GCA_036404115.1 of Cellulomonas sp. Lineage (GTDB taxonomy): Bacteria > Actinomycetota > Actinomycetes > Actinomycetales > Cellulomonadaceae > Cellulomonas. The sequence continues at coordinate 13,245 of DASWPG010000045.1, read as the reverse complement.
CGTCGCCGACGTGGACGCGGTGCTCGCCGTGCTGCCCGCCGTGGTGGAGCGGGCCCGGTCCGCCGGGATGGCCGGCGCGCGCAGCGCCGGGACGGCGGGGGCGGCCTGATGCGGGTGCTGGCGGCGCTGTCCGGCGGGGTGGACTCCGCGGTCGCGGCGGCCCGCGCCGTCGACGCCGGGCATGAGGTGGTCGGGGTGCACATGGCGCTGTCCCGGTCGCGGGCCCAGCTGCGCACCGGTTCACGCGGCTGCTGCTCGATCGAGGACGCGGGCGATGCGCGCCGGGCCGCGGACGTGCTGGGCATCCCGTACTACGTGTGGGACCTGTCCGAACGGTTCGAGGACACGGTGGTCGCGGACTTCCTGGCGGAGTACGAGCGGGGTCGCACGCCCAACCCGTGCGTGCGCTGCAACGAGCACATCAAGTTCGACGCGCTGCTGGACAAGGCGCTCGCGCTCGGCTTCGACGCGGTGTGCACCGGGCACTACGCCCGGGCGGGGCGGGGCGGCGACGGGCACCCGACCCTGACGCGCGCCCGCGACCTGGCCAAGGACCAGTCCTACGTGCTGGCGGTGATGGGGCCGGACCGGCTCGCCCGCGCGCTCTTCCCGATCGGCGACGTCGCCAGCAAGGAGGAGGTGCGCGCCGAGGCGGCCGCCCGCGGGCTCGGGGTCTCGGCGAAGCCCGACTCCTACGACATCTGCTTCGTCGCGGACGGCGACACCCAGGGCTTCCTGCGGGACCGGCTCGGCGCACGTCCGGGGCAGATCGTGGACGACCAGGGCACGGTGCTCGGCGAGCACGACGGCGCGTACGGGTTCACGGTCGGCCAGCGCCGGGGGCTGCACCTCGGCCGGCCCGCGGCGGACGGTCGGCCGCGCTACGTGCTGGCGATCGAACCGGTGTCCAACCGGGTGGTGGTCGGCGGTGCCGAGGAGCTGGCGGTGCACCGGATCGAGGCCGGGGCGCCCGTGTGGTTCGGCCCGGCACCGCAGCGGTGGACCGAGGCCTCCGCTCAGGTGCGAGCGCACGGTGCTGCTGTGCCGGTCCGGGTGCGCGAGCTCGACGGCCGGGTGCAGATCGAGCTGCGTGCCGGCGAGCTGCGGGGGGTCGCGGCGGGCCAGTCCGTGGTGCTCTACGGTGGCGCCGAGGCCGACCGGGTGCTCGGGCAGGCCACCGTGGAGAGCGCGCGGCGCGGCGCGGCACCGGGTGCCGTGCCTGGCACGGTGACCGCCGGGGTCTCGGCGGCGGAGCCCGTCCCGGTGCCGACCCGGTGACCGGGATCGGCGGCCTCGGGCCCTGGCCGGGGACGGACGCGCTGGAGGCCCAGCAGACGGTGCTCGGCGACCTGACCGACCTGCCGGACGGTCTGGTCGGCCTGCCGTGGCTGGTCCGGCTGCCCGGGCGCGGCCCGACGGGCACCCTCGCCGCCGCGGACGGGCTCGCGCACCTGGTGGACCTGCCCGTCGATCTCGGTCCGCACGGCTGGCAGCTCGCCGATCGTCCGGGCCGGGACGCCGCACTGCTGGCCGCCGACCGGCGGGAGCGCCTGGACGTGCTCGCGATCGCCGCGCACGGCTACCCGGGCCCGCTGGTGCTGCCGCTGTGCGGTCCGCTCACGCTCGCGGCCTCGGTGTACCTGGCGCGCGGCGACCGGGCCGTGGCGGACCGCGGCGCCGTCGTGGAGCTGGTCGAGTCGCTGGCGGTCGGGGCCGTCGAGCACCTGGCCGCGGTCCGGCGTGCGGTGCCGGGCGCCCGACCCGTGCTGGTGGTGCAGGAACCGATGCTCGCGCAGGTGGTGGCCGGGGTGCTGCCGTCGTTCTCCGGCTACGCCCGCCTGCGGGCGGTGCGCGCGCCGGTCGCCGCCGAGCTGCTGGGTCGGTTCGTCGACCTGCTGCGCGCCGGCGGGGCGGAGCGGGTGGTGCTGCACGTCGGGGCCGGCGGCGACGTGCTGCCCGTGGCGCGCGGTGCCCGGCCGGACGCTCTCGGCATCGAGGTCGCCGGGCTGGACGAGCGCCGCTGGGAGCAGGTCGCGGAGGCCGTCGAGGGCGGCATCGCGCTGTGGGCCCAGGTGCCGTCGCCCGCGACCTCGCAGTGCGCCGGGCCGGACGTGCGCGCCCTCGCCGACACGGTGCTGGCTGGCTGGGGCTGGGTCGGGCTGGAGCCACGCCGGCTGGCCGAGGTGGTGCTCGTGCCGCCGCCGGATGCGGGCGTGACGGATCAGCAGCTGCTGCCGGGTACGACCGTGGCGACGGGCTCGGCCGGCGGGGTCGCGCAGGCGCGCGACGTGCTCGCGACGGTCGTCCGGGCGGCGTCGGTGCTGGCGGAGCGGGCGGAGGCGTAGGCGTGGCGGGTGCGGCGGAGCCGGTGGGCAGCGGGGACGCGGGCGCGAGCGCCTCGGGCGCGGCGAACGGCGGGGGTGCGGCAGGCGCTGCCGGCGCGGCCGGTGTGCGGATCGGGCCGACGTGGCGACGCGGCACCTGGAGCGTGCGGCGCTCGCTGCTGCTGCTCGTCGGGTCCGGGCTGGCGGTGCTCGGCGTCCTGACGCTGGTCGTCGTCTGGTTCTCGCTGGTCACCGGGTCGCTGAGCGCCGGGATCGCGGACGGTGGCGGCTGCGTGGACGCTGCGACGGCGGGTACCGACGGTGCGCAGATCACGACGTCGTTGCTGCCGCCCCGGTCGGTGTGCCGGTGGGAGGTGGCGGGGGAGCCGGTCGAGACCGTGCTCGCCACCGGGTCGTCCGTCCTGGTCGACGGTGCGGTCGTGGCGGCGGCGGCCGGGGTGCTGGTGGTCGGCGGCACGGCGCTCGCGGCCCGGCGCGGGCTGCTGTGACCCGGCTGTGCCGCCGGCAGAGTGCTACTGATACGTCTGTAGACGCAGGAGTAGCAGCTTCGGCACGGTGGGGTGCATGGAACGCCACGAACGCCCCCAGGACGGCCTGCTGCAACGGACCGTGGGTCGCAGCGTGCGGCGGATCCGGCTCGATCGCGGGCTGAGCCAGGAGGAGCTTGCGGACGAGCTCGGGGTGCACCGCACCTACATGGGCGGCGTGGAGCGCGGCGAGCGCAACCTGACGCTGCGCTCGGTGGAGCGGCTCGCGCGCGGACTCGGCGTGGACCCGCTGGCCCTGATGACCGACGACGCTCGCTGACCGCTCGTCCGGAGTGGCGCCACCGGTCTTGACGTGCGGGGTGATACTGATAGGTCTGTAGACAGATCGGTAGCGAGAACCCACCGTTGTCCGGATGGAAGGTGACCTGCAGAAGACGGTCGGCGGCGCTGTGCGCCGTGTGCGCCAGGACCGGCGCCTCAGCCAGGAAGAGCTGGCCGAGGAGCTGGGAATGCACCGCACCTGGGTCGGCGGCGTGGAACGGGGCGAGCGCAATCTCACCCTGCGCTCGGTGGAGCGCCTCGCCGCAGGCCTCGGCGTCGATCCGGGGCAGCTGTTGTCCACAGGGGACGCAGCCTCCTGACCTGTGGATGAACCCCCTTCCGGTGTCAGTGCCCGCGCAGATGGTTGAGGGACGGACGCGGGAGCACGTCGGATCCTCGCGCCGCCGAGCGCAGGGAGGACCCCGTGGAGATCGTCGAGAGCTACCCGTCCTGGCAGATCGACCCGTGCCCGCCGTGGTGCGTCGTCGCCCATGCGGAGGACGACCACGAGCACGACCGTAAGCACATGAGCTCCTGGCTGACCGTGCCCGCGGTCGAGCTGGAGCCTGTCCGGGCCGGTGAGGGCAGGCCCGGGGCGGAGCGCGAGCGCGAGCGGCCCGAGGAGGTCGCGCTCTGCCTGCACCGGCGGGACGGCCGCCGCACGGTGTGGCTCTACGCCGGGGACGGCCATCGGCAGGCGCTGGAGCTGACCGTGGAGAGCTGGGCCCGGCTGGTGCCGGCGGTGGACCGTCTGCTCGACCGCGTCGGTGCCTGACCGACGCGGGCGGGCGACGGGTGGGCGACGTGTGGGCGGCCCGGGAGATGATGAGCCGGTGAACGCGAGACCTGCCGACGGACGACCGCACGACGCCGCCTCGGACGCTGCGCCGGACATCGCACCGGACGTCGCACCGGATGGTGCGCCGGACGTCGCGCCCGACACCGGCGTCGACACCGGCCTCGACGCCGCGCAGGTGCGGGCCCGGCACGCCGAGCTCGCCGACCGGCTGCGGGGCCTGCAGTTCGCCTACTACGTGCGGGACGAGCCGGTCGCCAGCGACGCGGAGTACGACACGACGCTGCGTCGGCTCGAGGCGCTGGAGGACGCGTACGGCTACCGACCCTCGGACTCGCCGACCCTGGCGGTCGGTGGCACGTTCTCGACCGAGTTCCGGGCCGTCGACCACGTCGAGCGGATGCTGTCGCTCGACAACGCCTTCTCCGTCGAGGAGCTGGGCGCATGGGCGGACCGGGTGGACCGGGACCTCGAGCTCGCCGACGACGACGCCCTGCACTACCTGACCGAGCTGAAGATCGACGGGCTCGCGATCGCGCTGCTCTACCAGCGGACCGGCGACGGCCCCGCGCGGCTGGTCCGCGCGGCGACCCGGGGCGACGGCCGGACCGGCGAGGACGTCACGCTGAACGTCCGGACCATCCGGTCGATCCCGGCGGTGCTGGCCGGCGACCCCGCCACCCACCCCGAGCTGATCGAGGTGCGCGGCGAGATCTTCCTGCCGGTCGAGGCGTTCGAGCGGCTGAACGCCGCCCAGGTCGCGGCCGGCCGGGCCCCGTTCGCCAACCCGCGCAACGCCGCCGCCGGATCGCTGCGGCAGAAGGACCCGCGGGTGACGGCGACCCGGCCGCTCGGCATGTATGCCCACGGCGTCGGCGCCCTGCGCTGGGCGGACGGCACCGACGGGGCGGCGCTGGTGCGGCAGTCCGAGGAGTACGACCGGCTGCGGGAGTGGGGCGTTCCCGTCTCTCCGCACTCCCGGGTGCTCACCGGGCTGGCCGCCGTGCGGGACCGGATCGAGGAGGCCGCCGAGCACCGGCACTCCTTCGAGCACGAGATCGACGGGATCGTCGTCAAGGTGGACGAGCTTGCCCTGCAGCGCCGGCTCGGCGCGACCAGCCGGGCACCCCGGTGGGCCATCGCGTTCAAGTACCCGCCGGAAGAGGTGAACACCCGGCTGCTGGAGATCCGGGTCAACGTCGGTCGCACCGGGCGGGTCACGCCGTACGGCGTGATGGAGCCGGTCGTGGTGTCCGGCTCGACGGTCGCGATGGCGACCCTGCACAACAAGGACGTGGTCGCGGCCAAGCGGGTGCGACCCGGGGACATGGTGGTGCTGCGCAAGGCCGGTGACGTCATCCCGGAGATCGTCGGACCGGTGACCGGGCTGGACGACGACGGCTACCCGCGCACCGACTGGGTGATGCCGACCGGCTGCCCCGAGTGCGGTGCGACGCTGCGGCCGATGCGTGAGGGCGACGTGGACCTGCGCTGCCCGAACGCCCGCACCTGCCCCGCGCAGGTCCGGGGCCGGGTGGAGCACATCGGCTCCCGCGGCGCGCTCGACATCGAGGCGCTGGGCGAGGTGACTGCCGCGGCCCTCACCCAGCCCGAGCTGCCCGAGACGCCGCCCCTGGAGAACGAGGCCGACCTGTTCGCGCTGGTCGGGTACCCGCTCGACGCACCGCGGGAGGTGCGCGCGCAGGTCCGGGAGCGCAGCCTCGGGCTTCTGGCGCAGGTGGAGGTCGTGGTCCGCGACGCCGAGACCGGTGAGCCGAAGGCCGACGAGGACGGGGTGGTGCGCCGTCGCTCGCCGTTCCGCCGCACGCTGAGGTGGACCAAGAAGCAGCACGCCGAGGCCGAGGCCGAGGGGAGGCAGCTGCCCGGATGGGAACCGTCCAAGCAGGCGCACACCCTGCTGGACGAGCTCGACGCAGCGAAGACCAAGCCGTTGTGGCGGGTGCTGGTCGCGCTGAGCATCCGCAACGTCGGACCCACCGCGGCGCGGGCGCTGGCGCAGCACCTCGGATCGATCGAGGCGCTGCTGGACCTGCTGTCCCAGGAGGACGCCGCGGCCCGGCTCGCCGAGGTGGAGGGGGTCGGGCCGACGATCGCCGAGTCGATCGTCGGCTGGTTCGCCGAGGACTGGCACCGCGAGATCGTCGACCGCTGGCGCGGGTACGGCGTCGTGATGCGGGACGAGCGGGACACCTCGGTGCCGCTCACGCTCTCGGGGCTGACCGTGGTGGTGACCGGCAGCCTCGCCGGGTTCAGCCGGGACGGCGCCAAGGAGGCGATCCTGACCCGGGGCGGCAAGGCGTCGGGCAGCGTCTCGAAGAAGACGCACTACGTGGTGGTGGGGGAGAACGCCGGGACGAAGGAGACCAAGGCGCGCGAGCTCGGCCTCCGGGTGCTGGACGAGGACGGCTTCGTCGCGCTGCTGGCCGGCGGACCGGTGGCGGTCGGTGACGAGCCGGTGGCCGAGCCGGTGGCCGAGCCGGTCGACGAGCCGGCGGCCGACGCGCCGATCGGCGACGCGGCGAGAGACGGGAGCGAGGCATGAGCAGCCCCGGATCGACCCCGGCCGCCTCGACCCCCGTCCCGGCCCCGACCCCGGACGCGATCCCCGTGACGGTCCCCCTGCCCCCGGTCGAGGTGCGGGTCGCCCGGCCTGCCGACCTGGTCGCCGCCGGCGCGCTGACCGCCGAGGCGTACCACGCCGACCGGCTGCTGGACGGCGACGAGGGCTACGAGGTCGAGCTGCGCGACGCCGAGCGGCGGTCCCGGGAAGCGGTCCTGCTGGTCGCCGTGACCGGACCGGCCGTGGTCGGCGTGCTCAGCGTGGCACCGTACGGCTCGTCCTACGCCGAGGTCGCCGCCCCGGGGGAGGTCGAGCTGCGGATGCTGGCGGTCGCCCCCGAGGCCCGTCGGCGCGGGATCGCCGAACGGCTGGTGGTGGCGGCGCTGCGCGACACGGTCGCCCGCGGCGCCGGACGCGTGGTGCTGTCCACGCTCGACTCGATGCAGGTCGCGCAGCGGCTCTACCTGCGGCTCGGCTTCGTCCCGGCCCCGGAGCGGGACTGGGGGCACGAGGGCGTCGCGCTGCGGGTGCTTACCTGGACCGCACCGGACGCGCCGGGTGCGCTGGTCGAGGCCGCGACCTGGGTCCCGGTCCGCACCCGGACCGTCGGCGGGTGGCGGGTCGGGCTGTCGGGCGGCTTCACCCGGCGGGCGAACAGCGTGCTGCCGCTCGGTCGGCCGGGCGACCTCGGTGCTGCGGTCGACGCCGCGGCGTCGGTGCTGGTCGATGCCGGCCTGCCCGCCGTCTTCCGGGTGTGCTCCGCCGCGCCGGAGGGGGTGGACGAGCTGCTGGAGCAGCGGGGCTACGCGGCGGTGGCGGCGACCGACGTGCTGGTCCGGGACCTCGTCGCCGACCGGCCGAGCCGTATGCCCGCCGGGCCGCGGCCGGTGCCGCCACACCTGCGGATCGGTGTGGCGGACCGGCCCGACGACGGGTGGCTGGACGGCTGGACGGCCGTGAAGGCCGGCGCGCAGCCGGGCGACCGCGACCTGCCGCGCACCATCGTCACAGGATCGCCCGCGCTGTACCTCACCGCCGTGGACACCCGCGCCCACCAGGTGGTCGCGGTGATCCGGGCGGCGCTCACCGACGACTGGGTCGGGCTGTCCTGCCTGATGGTCCGCCCCGACGCGCGGCGGCAGGGGCTCGGTCGCCTGCTCACCGAGCGTGCCCTGCGCGCCGCCGTCGAGCGCGGGGCCCGGCGGGCCTTCCTGCAGGTCGAGGTCGGCAACGACGGTGCGGCGGACCTGTACGTCTCCGCCGGGTTCCGCCCCGCCGAGCGCTACCACTACCGGCAGCGCTGACCCGCGCCGGGCTCAGCCCGCAGAGTCCCCGGAGACCGCCCGGAGCCGGTGCACGATCCGGTCGAACACCCGCCGGGTGACCTCGGCGCCGTCGGCCTCGACGGCCACCCGGACATTCGGTTCGGCGCGCCGCGGCACCCGCAGCTCGTAGACGGTCTGCCCGCGGGTGCGCGCCCCGTGCAGCTCGACCTGGAGGTGCGCGTCCGCCAGCCGGTACAGCTCCGGCCACGCCAGGTAGGCCACCGCCGAGGGGTCGTGCAGCGGCATCGGCTCGCTCGCGTCGGGTGTGCGGATCCGCAGGTAGAAGTCCAGGTGGTCCGCGACCGCCGCCGCGAACGGCCCGCCGACCGCGCGCAGCCGGTCCCGTTCGGCGGTGCCCACGAGCACCTGGCGGGTGAGGTCCAGCCCGAACATCCGCAGCGGCAGCCCGGAGTCGATCAGGACCTGCAACGCCTCGGGGTCGGCGAACACGTTGAACTCGGCGGCAGCGGTGTGGTTGCCCCGGTCGGTGCTGCCACCCATCACGACCACCTCGCGGACCTTGCTGACGATGTCCGGCGCGAGCAGCACCGCCAGGGCGAGATTGGTGGTCGGCCCGGTGGCGACCAGCGTCATCGAGCGGTCCGGCATCGTGCGCAGCCGCGCCACCAGGGCGGGAACCGCGTGCCCGCCGTGGACGTCCCGGCTGCGGGCGGGCGGCATGGCAGCACCGGTGCTGCCCATGCCGGCGGTCCCGAGCAGCCCCTCGATCGTCTGGGGCGCCTGCGCGAGCGGCCGGACGGCTCCGGCGAACACCGGCGCATCGATCCCGAAGCCCTCGACGCAGGCCAGGGTGTTCGCGGTGACGTGCTCCAGGCTGGTGTTGCCGACCGTGGTCGAGATGCCGTGCAGCTGGACACCGGGTGTGCCGGCCAGCACCGGGATGGCGAGGAAGTCGTCGAAGCCGGTGTCGCAGTCCATCCAGACGTGCCGGGTCTCCGGAGCCCCGGTGCCGGACGCTGCGGGCCCGGACGGAGCGGGTGCGGGTGAGGTCATGGGACTGCTCCGATCGGTCACAGCAGGACCAGGGTGAGGACGGTGGACAGGACGATGCCGACGCCCATCGGCACGGCGGTGCGGGTGATCAGGCGGAACGGGGTGACCTTGATGGTCTGGGCGACGATGATCACCACCGCGGCGACCGGCGACATCGCTCGGCCGAGGTTGCCGACGAACTGGATCGGCAGAGTGAGCAGCGCGCCGTTGATCCCGGTGCTGGCACTGATCCGAGGCACCAGCTCGACCAGGGAGTAGAACGGGGCCACCCCGCCGGTCAGCAGGGTGAGCACCAGCATGAGCAGCACGAACGCGAGCACCAGGATCAGCGTGCCGCTGGACGCGTTCTGCACCGCGTCGGACAGGGTGTCGATCACGCCGAGCTGGGTGATGCCCTCGACGAACACCCCCGCCGCGATCACCAGACCGACCACGGTGGACAGCCCGGTGCCCATGCCCTTGACGAACACCGTGGCGTCGTCGAACACGGCCGGCAGGTCGCGGCGGCGCACCAGCTCGATCAGCAGCACCAGCATCAGCGAGAGCAGGGTGACCGGCACCAGGGACACCGAGACGTCCACGCCGAACGGCGCGAGCGCGCGCGGTGCGATCACCAGCAGCAGGGGGAGCAGCGGCAGCACGGCGTACCACCGCGGTGGTGTCGGCCCGGTCTCGGCCGCGACCTCCGCGGCCGGCCGGGTGGTGGTCGTGGCGGTACCGGAGCCCGCGCCCGCCGCCGTGACGGCGCCCGCCGCCGTGCCCGCGTCGTCCGCGACGGCCGAGGCGTCCTCGGTGCTGTCGAGCAGGGCGCGCCGGGCGTCCCGGCGGTCCATGAAGCGCTGCCAGAAGTAGTGCACGATCCCGATCACGAACAGCGTGGGGATCGAGATCCGAGCATGCATCCCGAAGGTGTAGTCGACCAGGTCGATGCCCAGCCGCTCGGCCGCGATCACGTTGTCGGCCCCCAACGAGGTCGGCATGATCGTCGCGGTGGTCGCGATCACGGCACCGGCGGTGAGCCGGGACAGCCCGACCGCGACCATGGTCGGGTACAGGGTCGCCATCAGCAGCACCGCGAGCGAGGACGCGGACGGCACGACCAGCGACAGCAGGTTGCCGACCCAGAACACGATCGGCACCAGCAGGTAGCGCAGTCGCAGCCGCAGCATCGGACCGGTGAGCATCTGCACGGCGACGTCGTTCGCGCCGATGTGCGACATGTAGGACGAGAAGCCGAACAGCACCATGATCACGAGGCCGACCCCGGCGAGCCGGTTGCCGAAGATCGCCGCGACGAAGGACAGCTGGTCGAGGACGGCGTTGCCCGTCTCCGGGACGGTGAGGCTGCCGAAGTCCTGCCGGCCAAGCAGGGGCGCCAGGACGAGCAGCATCGTGCCGGTCACGAGCAGCACGATCGTCGGGTTGAGTCTCTTGGCGAGCATCCAGCCGACGGCGAGGACGGCCAGGACGACGATCACGGTCGCGGTCATGGCTGCCGCGCCAGGAGCCGGACGGTCGCAGGCGCGAGAACGGGTGCGGGCCTGCGGGTGGGGACGGGCGTGGGTGTCATGATGTGCGTGCTCCTTGCCAGACGGGGAGGTGCCCCTGACCCGCCGCTCGAAGCTGCCAGGCGGACGACGGCGGGTCAGTGGGTGCGTGGTGCGGGGGACCGGGGCGCGATCGGGCGCCCGTGACCTGCTGCGCGGCTCACCCCCTGCCCGGGTCGGTGGTCGGGAGACGTCGGGGTGCCGGTGCGCCGGTGCGCTCCATCAGGAGGCGGACCTCGGTCTCGTCCGGCATGCCGCCCTGCGCGCCGGGTGCCAGCACCGCGAGGGTGGCGGCGTGCACGGCGAGCACCAGGGCGTCGGCCAGGGCGTCGCCCCGGGCGAGCCCGACGGCCAGGGCGCCGCAGAACGTGTCGCCGGCCCCGACGGTGTCCACCGCGTCGACCGTGATGCCCGGGGCGTGCACGACCCCGTCGTCGTCGCGCAGCAGCGCGCCCTCGGCGCCGAGCGTGGCGATCACGGCCGTGCCCGACCGGCGCGGCACGGACAGCAGCAGCCGGTGCGCCTCGGTGACGGTGGCGGGTTCTGCGGCACCGGACAGCAGGCCGAGCTCGGTCTCGTTCAGCACCAGGACGTCGGTGCGCGCCAGCAGCGCCGGCGGGACGGGCCGGTACGGGGCGGGGTTGAGCACGACGACCGTCCCGGGCGCGGCGCTGCGGGCGGCGTGCTCGACCACGGCGTCCGGCACCTCCAGCTGCAGCACCAGCACGCCGCCCGTGCCGGCGGTCCCGTCGGCGGGGACGTCCGCGGGCACGTCGGTGGGGGCGAGGTGCTCGTTCGCCCCCGCCGTGACCACGACGACGTTGCCGCCCTCGTCGTCCACGAGCACGGTGGCCGACCCGGTGCGCGCGGTGGGCACCGTCCGGGCGTCGACCCGCACCCCGGCGCGGCGCAGGGCGGCGAGCACGGGAGCCCCGTCCTCGCCGACCGCGGAGACCAGGCGGACCTGCCCGCCGAGCCGGGCCGCGGCGACGGCCTGGTTCGCCCCCTTGCCGCCGAGCCCGTCGATCGGGGCGGCGCTGCTGATCGTCTCGCCCGGGCGGGGCAGGTGCGGCACCCGCAGCGTGATGTCGCGGTTGACGGAGCCGACGACCGTGATCGGTCGGACCGGGGGACGGGGCTGGATCTCGTCGTGCACGCTGACTCCGATGTCGGGGGAGATCGATCTCCTGCTACTCGACCAGATGCAGGATGCTACTGTCAAGTAGCAGAACGGGATCGGTCGGGTGCGAGGAGAGCAGGACGTGCGACGGGTGACCCTGCGCGAGGTCGCCGAGGCCGCCGGGGTCTCGCGCGCCACCGCCGGACGGGTGCTCGCCGGCACCGACCGCAACGTGCACCCCGAGCTGGCCCGGCGGGTCGTGGCGGCCCGGGACCGGCTCGGCTACCGCGGCAACGCGGCCGCCCGGGCGCTGCGCACCACCTCCACCCGCTCGGTCGCCGTCCTGGTGCCGTCCTTGCGCAACCCCTACTTCGTCCAGCTGGTCGAGGAGATCTCCGGGCAGCTCGCCCGCTCGGGGCGCAGCCTGCTGCTCGCCGAGTCCGCGGACGACGTCGGCACCGAGGCGGAGCGGATCGCCACCCTGCTGGCCTCCGTCTGCGACGCGCTGCTGGTCGTGCCGACCTCGTGCACCGGCAGCGGCCCCGCCGTCGCGGCCGCCGCGCGCACGGCACCCGTGGTGCAGATCGACCGCTGGGCCCGCGGGGTGCACCTGCCGTCGGTCGCCATGGACGACGCGGTCGGGGTGCGGCTGCTGGTCGACCACCTGCGCGCTCGTGGTGCCCGTCGCCTGCTCTACGTCGGCGCCGAGGAGACGTCGTCCAGCGGACGAGAGCGCGCCGAGGCGTTCCGGGCGCTGAGCGCACCCGCCGACCGGGAGCTCGCGCTGCCGTCCTTCTCGATCGACGCCGGCCGGGACGCGGCCCGCGCCGTGCTGGCCGCGGGCGACCTGCCGGACGCCGTGCTGTGCGCCGCCGACGTGCTGGCGCTCGGCATGATGAGCGGGCTGCAGAGCGCGGGCGTCGCGGTGCCGGACGACGTGATGATCGCCGGGTTCGACGACACCGACCTGCTCCGGCTCGTCACCCCGCGCATCACCAGCGTCCGGCCCCCGGTGCCGGAGATCGTGCGGGTCTCGCTCGACCGGCTGGACCGTCCGGGGGCGACGCCGGCGCGCGTCCTGCTGCCGCCCGGGCTCGAGGTGCGCGGGTCGACCCGGCGCTGACCGCGGCATACTGGCCCGATGATCGCGATCGATCGGGCGGAGCGGCTGCGCGAGGTCGGCCTGCGCTGGACCCCGACCTCCGGCGACCGGTTCGTCATCCGGCAGCCGGCGCTCGCGGGCGAGGTCTTCACCATCTCCGAGATGACCATCGAGGTGCACGACCACCCGACGGGCACCGTGCTCGGCTTCAACGGCACCACCGAGTGGGCGCTGGACTCGGTGACCCAGGACGACGCGGTGTGGCTGCCCCGGGAGGACCAGCTGCGCGAGCTGCTCGGCGGCACCTTCCGGTCGCTCGCCCGGTCCCTGGACGGGCGCTACCTGGTGGTGGTGGAGCTGCCGGGTCAGCCGGAGCGGGCGTTCGCCGCCGATCAGGCCGCCGACGCCTACGCGGACGCGGTGCTCGCGCTGGTCTCGGCCGCGCGGGTCTGATCCCGCCCCGCGCGGGCGCACCACTAGACTCGACGCATGTCCTCTCTTTCTCGTGACGAGGTCGCGCGCGTCGCGGGCCTGGCTCGGATCGACCTGTCACCGGAGGAGGTCGACCGTCTGGTCGGCGAGCTCCAGGTGATCGTCGACTCGGTC
>DASWPG010000044.1:0-220990 GCA_036404115.1 Cellulomonas sp. | reverse complement strand
AGTCGATCAGCTGCCGCCTGAGGTCGTCCAACCAGATGTCGTCCACGTCCGAGAGCGTGGCAGGCCCTGGCGACGTCGCGTACCGGATGCACAGTTTCTCCCCAGTCGTTCACAAGGTGACCGGGGCCACATCACCGATGTCGTCGACCGGGACCTCGGTCGGTACCGACGTGAGCGACGAGACACCCCCCAGGGGTGGCGGGACCTAAGTCATGGGATGAATATTGCTGCACACGACCAACGACAGGAGCGAGACGTGGCACGCAGCAGCACGGTCGCCGACCAGCTCGTCGCCCAGATGGTGGCGGCCGGCGCTCGGCACATCTTCGGCATCGTCGGCGACAGCCTGAACCCGGTGGTGGACGCGGTCCGCCGGGCGCAGAAGGCCGGCGTCGACATCCAGTGGGTGCACGTCCGGCACGAGGAGGCCGCCGCGTTCGCCGCCGCCGCCGAGGCCGAGGTCACCGGCCGGCTGGCCGTCTGCGCCGGCTCCTGCGGACCGGGCAACCTGCACCTGATCAACGGCCTGTACGACGCGAACCGCAACCGGGTGCCCGTGCTGGCGATCGCCTCGCACATCCCGAGCTCGCAGATCGGCACCCAGTACTTCCAGGAGACCCACCCGGACCGGCTGTTCGTCGAGTGCTCGGTCTACTCCGAGATGATCACGACCCCGAAGCAGGCCGCCCGGGTGATCCGCAGCGCGATCCACCACGCCTACGGCGCCCCGGGCGTCGCCGTGCTGACCATCCCGGGCGACGTGGCCGACGAGGAGGCCGCCGAGACCGGCCCGGACACCCTGGCCCGCCCGAGCACCCCGCGCGTGCTGCCGGCCGAGGCCGACGTGCGCGCCCTGGCGGCGGCGATCGACGGCGCGGAGAAGATCGCGATCCTGGCCGGTGCCGGGGTCCGCGGCGCCCACGACGACGTGATCGCACTGGCCGGCGCCCTGGGCGCCCCGATCGGGCACACGCTGCGCGGCAAGGAGCACATCCAGTACGACAACCCGTTCGATGTCGGCATGACCGGCCTGCTCGGCTACGGCGCGTTCCAGTCCGCGATGGACGGGGCCGACCTGCTGCTGCTGCTCGGCACCGACTTCCCGTACGACCAGTTCCTGCCCGCCGGCGTCCGCACCGCGCAGGTCGAGATCGACCCGACCCGGCTCGGGCGGCGCACCCGGCTCGACCTGGCGGTGGTCGGCGACGTCGGCGAGACCGTCCGCGCGCTGCTGCCGCTGGTCACCGCCCGGCCGACCCGCAAGTACCTGGACGCCATGCTCAAGAAGCACCACCGGGCGATGTCGGGCGTGGTCGGCGCCTACACCAAGGACGTCGAGCAGCACACCCCGATCCACCCCGAGTATGCCGCCGTGGTGCTGGACGAGGAGGCGTCCGAGGACGCCGTGTTCACCGTCGACACCGGGATGGGCAACGTGTGGGCGGCCCGCTACCTCACCCCGAACGGCCGGCGCCGGGTGATCGGCTCGTTCTTGCACGGGTCGATGGCGAACGCCCTGCCGCACGCGATCGGCGCGGCCTTCGCCGCCCGGCAGGACGGCGCGCCGCAGCGGCACGTGGTCGCGATCGCCGGCGACGGCGGGCTGTCCATGCTGCTCGGCGAGCTCGTCACCGTGGTGCAGTACCAGCTGCCGGTGAAGATCGTGCTGTTCGACAACGCCACGCTCGGCATGGTCCGCGCCGAGATGCTGGTGGACGGCCTGCCCAGCTTCGGCACCGACTCGCCCGCGATCGACTACGCCGCCGTGGCGGGTGCGATGGGCATCCCCGCGGTGCGCGTGACCGACCCGACCGGGATCCGCGCCGCCCTGCGCGAGGCGTTCTCGCACGACGGCCCGGCGCTGATCGACCTGGTCACCGACCCGCGGGCGCTGTCCCTGCCGCCGAAGATCACCCGGGCGCAGGTCGCCGGCTTCACCGCCGCGATGAGCAAGGAGATCCTCGGCGGCGGCATGGGCGAGGTGATGGCGATGGCCCGGTCCAACCTCCGCAACGTCCCCCGCCCCTGACCCCGCCCCGCCGGCCGGCCGGCCCCGCCCGCGCGCGACGCGGCTGGGGCGCAGGCGCCAGGCCGTAGGTTGTCTGGCAGACGCCGCACGTGCGGCGTCCGGGACGACGAGGTCGGGAGGATCGGCATGTCCGAGGTCGAGCACCTGGTGGTGATGGGGGTGTCGGGGTCCGGCAAGACGACGGTCGCGCGCATCCTCGCGGAGCGCCTGGACCGCCCGTTCGCCGAGGCCGACGACCTGCACCCGGCGACCAACATCGCGAAGATGTCCGCCGGCACCCCGCTCTCCGACGCGGACCGGCTGCCCTGGCTGCGCGCGATCCGGGACCGGCTGACCGCGCAGGCCAGGGCCGGCCGCAGCACCGTCGTGACGTGCTCGGCCCTCAAGGTCGCCTACCGCGACGTCCTCCGGGAGGCGGAGGGGCGGGTCCGGTTCGTGCACCTGACCGGCACGATCGGCACGATCGACCGACGGGTGTCCGCGCGCAGCGACCACTTCATGCCGCCGGCGCTGCTGGCGTCGCAGTTCGACGCGCTCGAACCGCTGACGCCGACGGAGGACGGCGTCGTCGTGCCCGTGACGCTGTCGCCCGAGGCGGTCGCCGACGCCGCGCTGAGCGCCCTCGCCGCGACCGCCTGACCGGTCGAGAGCCGGGCCGGGCCGTGCTCCGGGCCTGCTCGGGGCGCGCCCCCGGTGCGCACGGTGGTCCCGCAGGGTGAGCCGGCCGTACGACCGGGCGGGGACCGGTGACGGGCCCGCTCGGGCCGGAGGGGGACGCGGGCACCCGGGCCCGGATGGTCGGCTGGAGGCACCGACAACCTCCGGACGGGAACGACCATGAACACCCCTGCGGGTCGACTGACCCTCTGCCTCCTGCTCACCGCGGCCGCCACCGCGGCGTGCACCACCACGACCGGCACCTCGACCACGACGGACCCGGCAGGCACGGCGGCCGGGTCGGGCTGGGGGCCGTGCGGCGACCTGACCGGCTACACGGCGCTGCTCGGCGTCCCCGGCGTCGAGGACCTGACCTGCGCGACCACGACGGTGCCGGTCGATCCGGACGACCCTGCCGCCGGCACCCTGGACGTGGCGTTCTCCCGGCTGGGGTCCGGGACCAAGGACGTGCTGCTGCTCAACCCCGGCGGCCCGGGGCTGGAGGGTCGCACCATGCCGCTGCTGGTGGACCTGGTGTCCGACCTCGCCGCGGACTTCGACCTGGTCGGCGTGGACGTGCGCGGCACCGGCGCCACCGGGCCGATGCCCTGCGAGGAGCTGCTGGCCGACGAACCGCCGGTGCCGGACGACGCCACGCTGGACGACCCGCAGCAGGCGCGGGCGGCGGTGAGCACGTACGCGGCAGCGGTGGCCGCGGCCGGGCAGGCGTGCGCGGGCAGCGACCCCGAGCTGATCGCGAGCCTCACCCTGGCGAACGCCGCCGACGACCTGGACGCGGTCCGCGAGGCGCTCGGGGTCGAGCGGGTGAGCTACCTCGGGGTCTCCTGGGGCACCGCGCTCGGCGCCGCGTACCAGTCGCAGCACCCGGAGCACCTGGACCGGATGGTGCTGGACTCGATGGTGTGGCCCGCCGACGACCCGGCCGCCGACATCGCCGCCGTGCTCGCCGCGGTCGGCACCGGCACCGGCGCGGACGACGGCGGGTCCGCGGAGGCGGCCACCGACGCGACCGGGCCCGAGGAACCCGAGGACGCGACCGACCCCGACGACGACCGGGCCACGGACGACGCCGCGGACCTCGACCTCCGGGTCGTCCCGCTGTCCTACGGGGCACGCCTGGCGTACACCTGCGACGAGGCACCCGCGGCGGCCGGCCCGGACGCGCAGTGGGACGCCCACACCGCGCTGACCGACCGCCTCGGCCTGGCCCGCAGCACCCGGATCCCGCACCCGGCGAGCTCGGAGGCGGCCGGGGTGTCCGCCTGCACCGGCTGGCCGTTCCCCGGCCCCGGGCCGGCGGCCCGCGCCACCGGCTCCTCGGTGCTGGTGGTCGGGCACACCGAGGACGCGGTGACGCCGTTCGTGTGGAGCGAGCGGGCCACCGACGCGCTGGACGCCGAGCTGGTGCGCAGCGACGACGACGCCCACGGCGGCGGGCTCGGCACCTGCCTGGACGTGATCACCGGCTTCCTGCGCACCGGCGAGACCACGGCGGTGTGCGCCTCCTGACCGGGATCGACCCGGCACGCGCCCGCGGGCCGGAGTAGCGTCCGACCATGGCGAAGAAGTCCCGCGACCCGAACGCTCCCGACGCGCAGCCGAAGCCGGCGAAGGTCCCCCGGGCGGTGTACGAGGCCGAGCTGTTCCGTCTCCAGGCCGAGCTGGTCACCCTGCAGCAGTGGGTGCGCGCGACCGGGGCCCGGGTGGTGGTGGTCTTCGAGGGCCGGGACGCCGCGGGCAAGGGCGGCACGATCAAGCGGATCACCGAGTACCTGAGCCCCCGGGTCGCCCGGATCGCCGCGCTGCCGGCACCGACCGAGCGCGAGCGGAGCCAGTGGTACTACCAGCGGTACATCGCGCACCTGCCGGCCGCCGGGGAGATCGTGCTGTTCGACCGGTCCTGGTACAACCGGGCCGGCGTGGAGAAGGTGATGGGCTTCTGCACGCCGCAGGAGCACGCGCGGTTCATGCGGCAGACGCCGATCTTCGAGCAGATGCTGATCGACGACGGGATCCTGCTGCGCAAGTACTGGTTCTCGGTGTCCGACGCCGAGCAGCTGCGCCGGTTCCGGTCCCGGCTGCACGACCCGGTGCGGCAGTGGAAGCTCAGCCCGATGGACCTGGAGTCGATCACCCGCTGGGAGGACTACTCGCGGGCCAAGGACGAGATGCTGGTGCACACCGACACCCCGGCCAGCCCGTGGTTCGTCGTGGAGTCGGACAGCAAGAAGCGCGCGCGGCTGAACATGATCGCGCACCTGCTGTCCACCATCCCGTACACCCACGTGCCGTCCGAGACGATCACGCTGCCCGACCGTCCGCAGGCGTCCAGCGGCTACACCCGTCCGCCGCGCGAGCTGTCGACCTACGTGCCCGACCACGCCACCGCCCTGACCGGCGACCCGGAGCGGGACGTCTGACCGGGACCGGCACGAGCACCGTCCCGGCACCGGCCGGAAAAGTCGCTGCGGTGCTCGCCCCGCCCGACCAGGATGGCGACATGCCCACCCCGTCCCCGCTGTACCCGCCGGAGCAGCGCACGCTGGACGCCGCGCTCGCCCTCGCCGCCACCCTCGGTCCGGGCCCGACGCACACGGTCGCGGCCGCCGTGATGGACACCACCGGCCGGATCTTCACCGGTGTGAACGTGCACCACTTCACCGGCGGCCCGTGCGCGGAGGTGGTGGCCGTGGGCGCCGCGGCCACCGCCGGGGCGGGCCCGCTGATGACGGTGGCCGCGGCGGGCGGCGCGGGACGCGGGGTGCTCAGCCCGTGCGGCCGGTGCCGGCAGACCCTGCTGGACCTGCACCCGGACTGCCTGGTGGTGCTGCCGACGCCCGACGGCCCCGGGCTGCTGCCGGTGCGCGACCTGCTGCCGTTCGGCTACGCGCACCCGGACGCCGACCCGGAGCGCCTGCTGCGGTTCGCGCCGCAGTACCGGGCGGGCGTCTCCGCCGGGCGCAAGCGGGCCACCACCCGGTACCGGGACCCGGCGCGGATCGGGCCGACCTGGCTGGTGTTCGAGGACGACGAGCACCCCTACCCGCGGCTGCCCGGGGTGGTGGAGCGGATCGAGCACCGCACGCTCGCGACGCTGACCGAGCAGGACGCCCGGGCGGAGGGCGCCTCGTCCGCCGACGCCCTGCGGGCGGGGCTGCGCGGGCACTACCCGGGGATCACCGACGACGCGCCGGTGGAGCTGGTGCACTTCCGGGTGGCGGACCACGGGGCGGCGCCGGCCTGACCCGTCGACGGACCGGCCGCCGGCCACGCACGGCGCGAGCAGCGCGGCTCAGACCAGGTGCATCCCGCCGTCCACCGGCAGCGTGTGCCCGGTGACGAACGGGTGCGTGAGCAGGAACAGGTACCCCTCGGCGACCTCCTCGACCGTCGCCGTGCGGCCGAGCGGGATCGCGGCGGCCATGTCCGCGGCGGTGCGCTCGACGTCCGCCGCCGGCACGTCCCGCCACAGCGGGGTCGGCGTCCAGGTCGGCGCGACGGCGTTCACCCGGACCTGCGGCGCGAGCTCCATCGCCAGGCCGCGGACCAGGGTGGCGATCGCCTCGTTGCCGACCACCGCGCCCGACGCCCCCTGCGGCCGGCCGCCGGTGCCCGCGGTGAGCACCAGGCTGCCTCCCGGCCGGACGTGCGGCGCCACCGCCCGGGCCAGGCGCAGGTTGAGGAACAGCTTGTCCTCGACGGTCCGGTGGATCACCTCGTACGGCGCGTCCAGGAACCCGCCGCCCATCGCGCCGCCGACGGTCGAGACCAGGTGGTCCACCCCGTCGAGGCCGTCGGCGAGGCCGGCCAGCGCGTCCGGGTCCGCGACGTCCACCGCCCGGCCGTCCACGTCCGCCCCGGTGGCCCGCAGCGCGGCGCGCACCGCGTCGACCTTGGTGGCGTCCCGGCCGACCAGCAGCACCCGGGCGCCGGCGCTCGCGGCGCGGGTCGCGACCGCCAGGCCGAAGCCGGAGGTGCCGCCCACGGCGAGCACGGTCCGGCCGGCAAGATCCTCAGCCATCGACGGTGTCCTTTCTGTCCCGACCAGCCTGGCACCTGCGGGGCGTGCGTCTCTAGCGAGGGTGACCGACGGCACCCCGGCCGTCCCGGGGTGGCGCGCACCGCCTGCGCGCCGGGAGACTCGGCCCATGACGACAGCCCGTTCGCTGATCCTGTTCGCCGCGGCCGCGCTGTTCGAGATCGGCGGTGCGTGGCTGGTCTGGCAGGGCGTGCGCGAGCACCGGGGCTGGGCATGGATCGGTGCCGGCATCGTGGCGCTCGGGGTGTACGGCTTCGTCGCCACCCTGCAGCCGGACGCGTCCTTCGGCCGGATCCTCGCCGCCTACGGCGGGGTGTTCGTCGCGGGCTCGCTGGTCTGGGGGATGGTGGTGGACGGGTTCCGGCCGGACCGGTGGGACGTGATCGGCGCGCTGATCTGCCTGGCCGGGGTCGCGGTCATCATGTACGCGCCGCGCCCGGCGTGAGCGCGCCGTCCGAGCCGTCGGCGCCGAGGGGCAGCCGGGGCAGCCGCGCAGCGCGGACGCCGTTCAGGATCACCACCACCTCGGCCACCTCGTGCACCAGCACCACCCCGGCCAGCCCCAGCACCCCGGCCAGGGCCAGCGGCAGCAGCCCGACGATGATCGCCAGCGCCAGCACGATGTTCCCGGTCATGATCCGACGGCCCCGGCGAGCGTGCGCCAGCGCCCGGGGCAGCGCCCGCAGGTCGGTGCCGGTCAGCGCCACACCGGCCGACTCCACCGCCACCGCGGACCCGGTCGCACCGAGCGCGATGCCCACGTCCGCGGCCGCGAGCGCCGGGGCGTCGTTCACCCCGTCACCGACCATCGCCGTGCCGGCGCCCAGCGCCTCGACCGCGGACGCCTTGTCCTGCGGGAGCTGACCGGCCCGCACCTCGCCGATCCCGGCCCGGTCCGCCAGCGCGCGGGCGGTGCGCTCGTGGTCGCCGGTCAGCATCACGGTGCGCAGCCCGGCGGCGTGCAGCGCGGCCACCACGGCGGGCGCCTCGGGCCGCAGCTCGTCCCGGATGCCGATCAGCCCGGCCGGCCGGCCGTCGACCTGCACCAGCACGACGGTGCTGCCCTCGGCCTCCAGCTCCGCCAGCGACCCGGCCAGCTCGCCGGCGGCCAGCCAGCGGGGTCCGCCCACCTGCACCTGGACGCCGTCGACGGTGCCGCCGACGCCGAGGCCGGGCTGCTCGACCACGTCCCGCGCGGGTGCGGCCCCGGGAGCCGCGGCCAGCACCGCGCCGGCCAGCGGGTGCGTGCTGCGCGCCTCGACCGCCGCCGCCCAGCCGAGCACCTGCGCGGCCGTCACCCCGGGGGCCGGCTCCACCCGCACCACCACGGGCCGGTTGCGGGTCAGCGTGCCGGTCTTGTCCAGCGCGACGGTGCGCACCGCACCCAGCCGCTCGAACGCGATGCCGGAGGTGATGACCACGCCGAACCGGCTGGCCGCCCCGATCGCGGACACCACCGTCACCGGCACAGCGATCGCGAGCGCGCACGGCGAGGCCGCCACGAGCACCACCAGAGCGCGGTCCACCCAGACCGCCGGGTCGCCCAGCAGCGACCCGGCCACTGCGACGACCACCGCCAGCACCAGCACCCCCGGCACCAGCGGACGTGCGATCCGGTCGGCGAGGCGGGCGCGCTCGCCCTGGCGGACCTGCGCCTGCTGCACCAGCCGCACGATGGTCGTCAACGAGCTGTCCCGGCCGTCGGCGGTCGCCTCGACCTGCAACGCGCCCGTGCCGTTCACCGCCCCGGCGGGCACCGGGTCCCCCGGACCGACCGCCACCGGGATCGACTCTCCCGTGATCGCCGCGGTGTCCAGCGCGCTGCGCCCGGCGACCACCACCCCGTCGGTCGCCGCCCGGTCCCCCGGGCGCAGCACCAGGCGGTCCCCGAGCCGCAGATCGGCGGCGAGCACCTCGCGCTCCCCGGCGGGGCCGGCGACCAGCGCGGTCGGCGGGATGAGGGTGAGCAGCGCGCGCAGGCCGTCCCGCGCCCGGTCCATCGCACGGTCCTCCAGCGCCTCCGCGATCGAGAACAGGAAGGCCAGCGCCGCCGCCTCCGCCAGGTGACCGAGCGCGACCGCCCCGGCCGCCGCGATCGTCATCAGCAGGCCGATGCCGAGCCGCCCTCGGGCCAGCCGACGCAGCGCACCGGGCACGAATGTCCACGCACCGGCGGCCAGCGCACCGGCGAGCAGCACCGTCGCGACGGGTGCCGGGCCGCCGCGGTCGGTCAGCCAGCCTGCGACGAGCAGCAGGCCGGACAGCGCCGGCAGCGCCAGCGCCCGGTCACGCCACCAGGGCGCGAGGTCGTCGTGGTCGTCCTCGGCCTCGGCCTCGGGCGCGGTGCCGGGGTCGGGGGCCTCGTCGTGGTCGCAGCAGCCGGCGCTCACGCCCGGTCCCCCGCCGGGACCGGCGTGACCGGCACGGCCAGCGCGACCGGCAGAGCGGGTCCGGCGGCCGCAGCCGGCCCGGCGGCGCAGTCCGCGCAGCAGCCCGGCACGTCGCAGCTCTCGGCCGCGCAGGGCTCGCCCTCGTCCACCGCGAGCACCACCTCGACCAGCGCGGTCAGCGCCACGGCGAGGTGCGGATCGGCGATGACGTACCGGGTGCGACGTCCTTCGAGCTCCGCGACCACCAGCCCGCAGCCGCGCAGGCAGGCCAGGTGGTTCGACACGTTCGACCGTGTCATCGCCAGGTCGTCGGCGAGCCGTGCCGGGTAGGCCGGGCCGGTGGTGAGCGCCGCGAGGATGCGGGCGCGGCTCGGATCGCTCATCGCCCGGCCGAGCCGGGTCATCACGTCGAGACGGGACGGACTGGTCAGCATGGACTGAACAGTACAGCAGTGACTGTACTCAGGTCAGTGGTCGATCCCGGACGACTCCAGCGTGTCCGGTATGGCGACCATCGTGGTCCGATCCACGCCGAGCTGCTCCGCGACGTCGTGCTGCGAGGTCGGCCCGCGCGAGGCCACCACCCGCAGCACTCCGAGCGCACGGGGGTCGATGCCGAACGGTGCGAGCGCGCGGGTGGTCAGCGCCGTGAGCCGGAGGTGCGCGTGCTTCATCAGCGACCCCAGGGCATCGGTCGGCTCGGGGCCCAGCCCCGGCCTGCTCGGAGTGCCGCCAGGCTGTCGACAGCCCGATCGTCGGTCGTGCTGACGATCAGGGGCCTCGACGCCTGATGGTGGACACGCCGGTGGTCTCACGCGGCGAGCATCGCCGTAGCGGTGCGGCGGGCGTTCGGGCCTTGCCCCCGGTTCGTGGGCACGGGGTGTGACGACGCGGCGGTCGGTGGCGTAGCGGCCTGGCGGGCTTCATCGGTGGACGGGGACGGGTAGCCGCACCAGGAGTGCCGGCGGCGGGTGCTGTAGCGGGTCAGTCACCTGACGACCTGCCGGCGGCAGGTCCGCTCGTCGGCCCAGCAGGCGATGTCGTGCAGGACCTCGCGCTCGGGCGAGGCGTCGAACGACTCCGCCGACGCGCTGTCGGCCGAGAAACCGGCAGCGCCCATCGACCGGGTCGCGGCGGCCGCATTCAGCGCGTCTGCGACGACCTCGGTGCGCGTGCGGTCGGCGACCGCCCGGCCCTCGAGCCGACGGCTGTGGCCGTCGATGACCGTGGCCAGGTAGAGGTTCGTCCCGTCGGTCAACGACAGGGAGGTGACGTCGGCGACGTCACGCCGGTTCGGCAGGTCGGCGGTGAGCTCCCGCCCGAGCAGATCGGGGTGCTCGCGTCCTGAGTGCCCAGGGATCGTGGGCTGCACCCGGGCGGCGCGCTTGTGGTCGGCCCGCTCACCGGCAGGTGCGCTGTCGTTGAGCTCGGCGGTGATCGGCGACGCACCGCAGGTCTCGTCCTGGGTAGGCAGGGCCCGCTCGGCCCGCGACGACCCGCCCGCCTTCCACGCGTAGCAGGACGAGCGCTCGATCCGCAAGGACCTCGCACCCTCGCTCCACCTCGAAGGTGGTGACGTCGTCGGCGACAGCCTGGAAGCGACTCCCCGGCATGCGCCGCGCACCGTGGCCCCCGGGATGGACTCGCACACGTCGACGGCCTGACGCCGGAACTCCTCGGAACAGTTCTTCCTGGCCGTGGTCTGCATCATCTCGCTTCCCCAGCACACGCTGGACTCAGCGTGCCCGAGAACCGGTCTCAGTCTCCGAGTTCGACGACGAGTACGACCGGCACAACCCCGCTGCGGCGACCGTCGCAGCGTCAGCTCCGAGCCTTCGCAGAACCCGGGGCGAGACAGTTCGACGCCCTGGACGCCGCACGCGCCGAACGGCCTGGCGGAGCCGCGTGATCGTCCTGGACACCTCCACGTTCGCCCTGCTGCTCACCGGCGACGACCCGCGAGCCGACCAGGCCGACCGGGTCCTGCGCACCGACCCGGCATGGCAGGTGCCCGAGCACTGGCGCGTCGAGGTCCTCGCCGCGATCCGCGGCCTGCTGCTGGGCGGCAAGCTCGACCAGCACCCGCGCCGCGGCGGCCTGCTGGACGACGTGGTCGACCTCGAGGGGACCGCGACCTGGTCTACGGGCTGCTGCGCTCTGCGCCGGCGCTGCGGCTCCTCCTCGTCGTGCGACCGCCCACCCCCGACGGCTCAGGCGTCCGTCGAGGCCGCTCCGTCGGTCGACCCGGTGGAGCCGTCGCTCGATCCGCTGTCGGAGCCGTCGTCGGACCCCGGAGCCGAGCCGCCCTGCTGCATGCCGCCCTGCTGGCTGGAGTCGCCGCCCTCCATCGACGGCATCTCGCCGCCCGGGAAGCTCGTGCTGGTGTCCGGCGCGGTCGCGCGCCCGATCGCGAAGCCGCCGCCCGCCCCCGCGAGCAGCACGACGAGCAGCACCGCGGCGCTGATCAGCCAGCGGAACCGGCGCGAGCGGCGAGCCCACCGCGCGCGCAGGCCGGTCGACCCGGTGCCGGCCGGCGGTGTGCCGACCGGGATGGTGCCGACGGGCGGCACGGTGCCGTAGTCCAGGCCGGGCGCGGGGTAGGTCTGCGCCGGGGCCGGGGCCGGCGCACCGGTCGTCGGGTCGATCGAGTTCGAGACGGTCGCGCCGTACGGCGCGGCCGCCGGTGCCGGCACGGTGGTCGGAGCCGCCGTGCCGACCGACGCCGACGCCGGGATGGTCTGCGTGGGTGCACCGGTCGGCACGGCGGTGGTCACCGCCGGCACCGGCACGACCGTGGTCGGCGCCACGTCGCCGGCCGCCACCGGCGGGGTGGGGGCCTCGACCGGGTTCGGGTCCTGGTTCGTCATGCCAGCACTCTGTCGCGGCAGCCTGGGATCGCCCCGGGTCGTGCTTGTGCGTCAGCCATGCGCTGGCCGCACCCCGGTGCTGGCGCCCTCGGCGGGCCGCCTCGGCCGCTCAGCCGCGCGCCGTCGTGCCCTCCGGCCCGGTGGCGGCGGGAGCGGTGGCGCCGGCCGGGTCCACCGTCTGGTGCATCGGGTGCGGGTGGCTGCGCTCCAGCGAGGCGCCCTCCACGTCGACGTCCGGCAGGATCTTGTCCAGCCACTTCGGGATCCACCAGGCGGACTCCCCCGCCAGGTGCATGATCGCCGGGATCAGCAGCATCCGGACCACGAACGCGTCCAGCAGCACGCCGAACGCCAGGCCGAAGCCGAGCGGCCGGATGATCGAGGACTCGGAGAAGATGAACCCGGCGAACACCGAGGCCATGATGATCGCCGCAGCGGTGACCACGACCCGGCCGGCGTGCAGGCCGCGGCGCACCGCGACCTTCGCCGGGACGCCGTGGGCGTAGGCCTCTCGCATGCCGGACACCAGGAAGAGCTGGTAGTCCATCGCGAGGCCGAACAGCACGCCGGTGACGATGATCGGCAGGAAGCTCAGCACCGGGCCGGGGTCGTGCACCCCGAAGATGCTGCTCAGCCAGCCCCACTGGTAGATCGCCACCACGCCGCCGAGCGCGGCGAACAGCGACAGCACGAAGCCGAGGGTCGCGGTGACCGGTACCAGGATCGACCGGAACACCAGGATCAGGATGATCAACGACAGGCCGACCACGATCGCCAGGTAGCCGGGCAGCGCGTCGGAGAGCTTCTGCGAGACGTCGATCGCGGCGCTGGTCGACCCGGCGACGCCGAGGGTGACGTCGCCGTCGATCGGCGAGGCGTCGCGCAGGGCGTTCACCAGCGCCTCGGTGCTCTCGCTGTGCGGGCCGTCGGTCGGGATCACCTGGAAGGCGAGCACGGTGCCGGCGTCGTTGGCGCCGATCGGCGCGACCGCCGCCACGTCGTCGAACGCGGCCAGGGCCTGACCGATCCGGACCTCCTCCGCGGTGAGGTCCGCGTCCTCGACCGCCTCGGGCAGGTCCGCGACCACCAGCAGCACACCGTTCACCCCGGCACCGAACTTCTGCTCGGTGATCGAGTACGCCTGGTACTGCATGGAGGACTCCGCCTCCGAGGACCCGTCCGGCAGGCCGAGCCGCATCGACAGCGCGGGGATGGCCACCACCAGCAGCGCGGCGAGGCCGGCGACCAGGGTGAGCACCGCCCGCGAGGTGCGCATCGGCGTGGACGGCACCGGCTCCGGCTCCTCGTGCCCGAGGGTGGCGCGCTGCCTCTTCGGCAGCGCCCGCAGGCCGATCTTGGCCAGCAGCGCCGGGGTCAGCGTGATCGCGATCAGCACCGCGATCAGGATGCAGATCGCGCCGACCGTGCCCATCAGGCCGAGGAACGGGATGCCGGTGACGTTCAGCGCGAGCAGCGCGACCAGCACGGTCGTGCCGGCGAACACCACGGCGTTGCCGGCGGTGCCGTTGGCCAGCCCGATCGACTCGTGCAGCTCGACGCCGTCCCGGAGCTGACGCCGGTGCCGGTTCAGGATGAACAGCGAGTAGTCGATACCGACCGCCAGCCCGAGCATGATGCCGAGCACCGGCGTGACCGACATCATCTCGACCGAGCCGGACAGCGCCATCGCGGAGATCGCGCCGACGCCCACGCCGACCAGGGCGGACAGGATCGGCAGCGCGGCGGCGACCACGGCCCGCAGCATGACCAGCAGCACGATCGCCGCGATGATCACGCCGACCAGCTCGCCGGCACCGAGCACGCTCGGCACGGTCTGGGTGATGTCGTTCGACAGCTCGACCGAGACGCCGGGGATCGCCGTGCCGGTCAGCGCGTCGACCACGGCGTCCTTGATCTCCGGGTCCACCTCGATCAGCGGGTCGGAGAACGAGACCGAGGCGATCGCCGCAGAGTCGTCGGTGGAGACCAGCCGGACCCCGCTGGCGAGCTCCAGCAGCGCGGCGCTCTGCTCCAGCTGCTCGGACTGCGTGTCGAGGTCGGCCTGGCTGTCGGTCAGGGTCTGCGCCTGGGTGTCGAGCTGGTCCTGCTGGGCGTCCAGCGCCGCCTGCTGCGCGTCGATCTCGGCGGAGGCACCGGCAGCCTCGGCCTGCGCCCGGGCGGCGTCGATCTGCGCCTGCGCGGCGTCGATCTGCTGCTGCCCCGCGTCGATCTGCGCCTCGCCGTCGTCGATCTGCTGCTGCGCGGTCACGAGCTGCTCGCGCCCGGACTCGATCTGCGCCTGCTGCTCGGTGAGCTGCTCGGCGGTCGCGAACGGGTCGGTGACCCCCGCGACGCCGTCCACCGCGGTCACGTCGGTGAGCACGGCGCTGATCGCGGTCTGCTGGTCGGCGGTGAACGCGGAGTCGTCGTCGGTGTGGAAGACCACGCTGCCGCTGCCCCCGCTGGCGGCCGGGAACTCCTCGGCCAGGTGGTCCGTGACCTGCTCGGTCTCGGTGCCGGGGATGGTGACGCTCGAGGTCAGCGTGCCGCCGAAGGCGAGGTACGCGCCGGCGGCGAGCAGCAGCACGATCACCCAGGCCGTGACCACGGTCCAGGCGCGGCGGGCGGAGAACCGCCCGATCCGGTAGAGAAGTCCTGCCATCGTCCCTGTCTCTCGTTCGTGGTGGGTGGGAGTGCGGGGCGTCACTGCTCCGGCAAGAAACCGGTCCGCACGCTGTGCAGCAACCGGTCGACCAGGCGGTCCCAGGACGCGAGCGCCCCCGGGGACCCGAGCGTGTCCTGGGTGGTGATCCAGTGGTGGGCGATCACCCCGACGCCGTGCACCAGCGCCATGACCAGCAGGTCGATGTCCAGCCGGTCCATGCCGGGCTGCCGACGGGCGACCTCGCCGGCGACGTTCTCGGCAGCGCGGCCGAACGCGCGGTCGACGAGCTCCAGCTGACGCGGGTCCTCGCCCGGCACCTGCCCGTCGGTGCCGCAGAGCGTCCAGTAGAGGGTGGCGACGGCGTGCGGCAGGTCGGTGCGCCGCAGCAGCTCGGCGATCTCGTCGAAGAACTCTGCGCGGGTGCCGACGACGGTCGGGGTCTCTGCGCCGGCCACATCGAGGGTCGCCAGCACCTCTTCCAGGGTCTCGCTCGCGACGGTGAGCACCACGTCGTCCAGCGAGTCGAAGTGGTTGAACACGGTCCGGCGGGACACGTCGGCCCGCTCGGCCAGCTCGTCCACGCTGAACCGGGGCCGGCCGCGCTCGGCGATCAGCTCCGTCGCGGCGTCGAGGATGGCCCGGCGGCGACGCTCCTTGAGCGTGACCCGCCGGTCGGTCATCGGTGAGTCCGCCGTCACGCGGAGGACCATAGGCATGCTTCTGCACTCAGTGCAAACGTGCACCGGGTGCAGATGGCGCACGTCACACCCGGGCCGGCTCAGCCTTCCGCGTCGAGCGGCAGGGTCCGCACCGCCCGGAACCGCCGGGCCGCGCCGTCCACCGGGTCGTCGAAGTCGAGCTCCGCGGCCAGCAGCTGCAACGGCCGCGCGAAGTCGTCCACCGCGACGTCCCGCACCACCGGGTACAGCGGGTCGTGCACGATCGGGATGCCGAGGCCGAGCAGGTGCAGCCGGAGCTGGTGCGTGCGACCGGTGCGCGGCGACAGCCGGTACACCCCGAGGCCGTCCACCTCCCGCTCCAGCTCGACCAGGGTCTCCGCGTTCACCGGTGCCCCCGGCACCACCTCGGCCTGCCACGACCCGCGCTCCTTGCGCAGGTGGTCGCGCACCAGCACCGGCAGGGTCAGGTCCGGGCGCAGCGGTGCGAGCGCGCGGTAGGTCTTGCGCACGGCGCGCCGCTCGAAGGCGGTCTGGTACGGCGCGCGCCACCGCGCCTCGGTGGCCAGCATCAGCAGCCCGGAGGTCACCCGGTCCAGCCGGTGCAGCGGGGAGAGCTCCGGCAGCCCGAGCTCCTCGCGCAGCCGCACGACCACGCTCTGCCGCACGTGCCGCCCACGCGGGATCGAGGACAGGAACGGCGGCTTGTCGACCACCACCAGCCGCTCGTCCCGGTGCACGAGGTGGATCGCGCCCGGCACCTCCGGCTCGTCCCGCAGATCGCGGTGGAACCAGACGAACCGGTGCGGGCCGTACGGGTCGTCGTCCCGCACCGGCCGGCCGTCCTCGGCGACGAACCGGCCGGCGGCCAGCATCCCGGCCACGTCGACCCGCTCCGGCAGCCGCTCGCGCAGCCAGGCGCCCATCGTCGGCCAGGGGTGCGCGTCCGGCCGGGTGCGGTCCCGGTCCGGCGTGCGGACCCACGCGGCGCTCAGGCCGTGCCGGAGCGGCAGCGGGGATCGGGGTGGCACCCGCCGATGGTACGAGCAGCGCGGACGGGCGGTGCCCCGAGGTCCCGGTGCACCACCCGTCCGCGCTGCGTCCGGTCAGCCGTCCGAGGCGAAGATCTCCGCGCTGGCGGCGTCCATCTCGGCGAAGATGCTGGAGTCGGCGGTCCCGGACCAGAACTCCTCCGACATCGGGGCGACGGTGCTCTCGATCTCGGTGCCGCCGCTGTACAGCGGCGCCTCCCACAGGGTGCCGTCCTCCAGGTGCACGGTGAAGACGCTCAGGTCGACGCCCTGCTCGGCGAGGGTGGCCTCAGAGGCGGTCATGGACGCGGCGATCGACGGCAGGAAGGTCCCGTCGGCCCCGGCGAGCGTCTGGCACTCCTCGGTCCCCATGTACGAGATCCACTGCCAGGTCTCGTCCGGGGAGTCCGTCCCGCTCCAGATCGAGTCCGCCATCGACCCGGACAGCGAGGCACGCTCGCCCGACGGACCGATCGGGGACGGCGCTGCAACGACGTCCACGCCGTCGAGCGCGGAGATCGTGGTGGCGTCCCACGACCCGGCCTGCACCATCGCCGTGGTGCCCGATCCGAGCAGCTCGGCGGCACCCAGGGTGGTCTCGCCGTACCCGGGGGTGTAGCCCTTGTCGACCAGGCTGAGGATCCACTCGGCGGTCGCGACGTAGTCGGGGTCGCTGTACTGGAAGGTGGTCGGCCAGTTCGCCTCGTCCGCGAGCGTCCACCCCGTGGTGGGTGCGAACTGCGCCCAGGTGTCCTGCCCGTTGATCCCGCCACCGGTGAGCGTGCTCATCCCGTAGACGGCCACGTTGTCCTTGTCGAAGCCGGCCTCGTCGCCGCGCACACCGTTGTCGTCCACGGTGAGCCGCGCGACGACCTGCTCGAACGTGCCGCCGTCGTCCGGGTTCCAGGTGAGGCTCGCCATCTCGTCCGCGCTGATGCCGGCCTCGGCCAGCATGTCCGCGTTGTAGTAGAACGCGAGCGCCGACCAGTCCTTCGGCAGGCCGTACACGCTGCCGTCGGTGTACTCGCCCCAGGTGTCGAGGCCGACCGCGTACTGGCTCATGTCGAAGTCGTCCGCCGCGATGTAGTCGTCCAGCGCGAGCAGCTGGCCCTGGTCGGCGAACTCCGGGTAGTACGACGGGTGGTCCTGGAAGGCGTCCGGTGCGGTGCCACCGACGAAGCCCGCGGTCAGCTTGGTCCAGTAGTCGTCCCAGGCGTACTGCTCGATGGTGATCTCGATGTCCGGGTTCGCGGCCTCGAACGCCTCGGCGCACTTGCCGTACGAGACCGCCTGGCTGTCGTCCCAGGTCCACCAGGTGACCTCGGTGGTGCCGTCGTCGGCCGCGGAGCTGCTGCCGGACGAGCAGGCGGCCAACGGGGCGACCAGGATCAGTGCCGCGACCGCGGCGGCCGGGATGCTGCGATTGTTCACCGTGACTCCTTCATCGGGGTGAGGGTGGGTGGAGCGAGGTCGTGCAGGGGTGTCAACGGATCCCGGAGAAGCCCAGGGAGTTGACGATCTTGCGTCCGAAGACGGCGAAGACCAGGAGCATGGGCAGGGCAGCGACCAGCGCCGCGGCCATCAGGCCGGCCCAGTCGGGCTGCGCCTGCGGTGAGGACTGCTTGAACACCGCGAGCGCGAGGGTGAGCGGCTGCGTGGAGTCGTCCGACGTGACCAGCAGCGGCCAGAAGTAGTCGTTCCAGTAGGTGATGAAGCCCAGCACCGAGACGGTGGTGACCGGCCCGGCCGCGAGCGGCATCGTGATCCGGAAGAACACCCGCAGCCGGCTGGCGCCGTCGAGCAGCGCCGCCTCCTCGATCTCGGCGCTCATGCCGAGGAAGAACTGCCGCAGGAAGAAGATGTTGAACGCCGAGAAGAACGCGCCCGGCAGGATCAGCCCGGCGAACGAGTTCATCAGCCCGAGCTCCTTGATCAGCAGGAAGTTCGGCAGCAGCGTGAGGATCCCGGGCACCATGAGCGCGGTGAACAGGGTGCGGAACACCAGGTCCCGGCCGCGCCACTGCAACCGCGAGAACGCGTACGCCGCGAGCGAGGCGAAGAACACCTGGCAGAACGTGGCGACCCCGGCATAGATCACCGAGTTCCGGATCGGCACGAGCAGGTCGATCGACGCCCCCGAGCCGCCGGCGGCGATCGCCTCGGCACCGGTCTGCAGGCCCAGCACCCGCTCGAACCCGCCCCAGGAGAAGTCCACCGGGAGCAGCGACCCGGGGTCGGAGATCAGGCCGGCGTTGCTGGACAGCGCGGTGCGCAGCATCCAGTAGACCGGGAACACCGTGGTCAGGACCACCAGGGCGATGTACACCCGGGCGACGACCACCCCGGGGCGGGGCCGGCGGCGCCGCGCGTGCACCGGCAGCCGGGTAGACGTGCTGGTCAGTGTCGACATGGGTCCAGCTCCTCTCAGCCCTGGTCGGACTCGTCGGCGCGCAGCAGGCGCATCTGCAGGAAGGAGACGACGAGGAGCATCGCGAACAGGACCATGGACATCGCCGAGGCGTAGCCGAAGTCGAACTGCCCGAACGCCTTGTCGTAGATCAGCATCTGCAGCACCAGCGAGGCGTTCCCGGGCCCGCCCTTGGTGCTCACGGCGACCAGGTCGAACACCTGGAACGCCCCGATCACCGTCAGGACCAGGACCATCGCCATGATCGGGCGCAGCAGCGGCAGGGTGATCCGCCGGAACATCTGCAGCTCGGACGCCCCGTCGAGCCGACCGGCCTCGTACACCTGCACCGGGATGGTCTGCAGGCCCGCGAAGATCAGGATCGTGGTGTAGCCCGCGCTCTTCCAGACCGAGATCAGGGCGAGGGTCGGGACCACCCAGCCGTGGTCGGACAGGAACGCGACGGCATCGATGCCGAGCCGTTCCAGCAGGATGTTCACGATGCCGAACTGTGCGTCCAGCATCCAGGACCAGACCACCGCCGCCACGACGTTCGAGATCAGGAACGGCAGGATCACCACACTGCGCAGGAAGGTCGAGGCCGTCAGCCGGTGCAGCACGACCGCCGTCGCGAGCGAGACCACCATCGTCAGGACGACCGTCGCCAGCACGTAGGTGA
The DNA here is from genome assembly GCA_036404115.1 of Cellulomonas sp. Classification (GTDB taxonomy): domain Bacteria; phylum Actinomycetota; class Actinomycetes; order Actinomycetales; family Cellulomonadaceae; genus Cellulomonas. Next base: position 201,528 of record DASWPG010000044.1, on the reverse strand, counting down.
TCGTGGTGACGACCGATCCCCAGAACTGGGAGTCGTGCAGCAGCGCGGTGTAGTTGTCCAGCCCGACCCACTCCGGGGCCGAGAGCACCCGGTAGTCCGTGAAGCTCAGGTAGAGGCCGCGCAGGGTCGGGTAGGCGGCGAACACCAGGAAGCCGACCACGGACGGCGCGACGAACAGCCAGGCCAGCCGCGCGTCGCCCCGGCGGGCTGCCGCCGTCGCGCCGGTCTCGGCGCGCACCGTGCGCGCACGGGCGCGCCGGTGCGGCATCTCGGGCAGGGTGGTCATCACCGGACTCCTTCGTCGTGGTCGATCACGGGTGGTCAGCGGACGGCGTCCGCACGCACCAGGAACAGGTGCTCGGGCAGCAGGGGCGGCAGCTGCACGCCGACCGTCGCGAGCTGCCGACCGGTCAGCTCCACCCCGCCGGTGGCCGCCCACAGCGGCAGCGACCCGGCGTCGGCCCCGTCGCCCGGCGGCATCGGCCGCACCGCGTAGGTCGTGCTCGGGTCCAGGCCCGGCAGGGTGAGCGCACCGGGCGGCCAGGTCACCGAGCGGCGCACCATCGTCGCGGAGTAGATCGCCCGGCTCCGGTCGGCCGCGACCACGCCGTGCGCCGCGACGGCGCTGTCCGGCAGGTCGACGTTCACCACCGTGCCGGTGTGCAGCAGGTCGCGGTGCTCGCGGTAGAACGCCACCCACGCGGCGACGTCCGCGAGCTCCGCCGCGCTGAGCGCAGTCAGGTCCGACTCGATGCCGAGGTGCCCGAACACAGCCGTGCCGCCGCGCAGCTGCATGCCGTGCCGGCGACCGGTGGTGTGCGCCGGCGTCGGGCCGATGTGCGCGCCGATCAGCTCGGGGGGCAGCAGCAGGCCGGTCCATCGCTGGATCTCGACCCGCTCCAGCGCGTCGTTGCAGTCGCTGGCCCAGACCCGGTCGGTCCGTTCCAGGATGCCGAGGTCGATCCGTCCGCCGCCGGACGCGCAGGACTCGAACTCCACCGCCGGGTGCCGCCGGCGGAGCTCGTCGAGCAGCGCGTAGGTGGCGACGGTCTGGGCGTGGATCACCGGCCGCCCGTCGGTGGAGTGCCCCGCCTCGACCAGCGCCCGGTTGTGGTCCCACTTCACGTAGCCGATGTCGTACCGGGACAGCAGGTCGTCCAGCGCAGCGAGGATGAGCTGCCAGGCTCCCGGGTGGGTCAGGTCGAGGCCGTGCTGGAACCGTGCCGGCGAGCCGACCCGGCCGCCGGTCGCGAACACCCACTCGGGGTGCGCACGCGCCAGGTCCGAGTCGAGGTTGATCATCTCCGGCTCGACCCAGATGCCGAACTGCAGGCCCAGCCCGCGCACGTGGTCCACGATCGGCGCGAGCCCGTCCGGCCAGGCCTGCGCGGAGACCTGCCAGTCGCCGAGACCGCTGGTGTCGTCCCGGCGAGAGCCGAACCAGCCGTCGTCCAGCACGAACCGCTCGGCCCCGACCGCCGCGGCCGCGTCCGCGAGCGCGGTGAGCCGGCCGAGGTCGTGGTCGAAGTAGGTCGCCTCCCAGGTGTTCACGATCACCGGGCGCGGGCTGCGCGGGTGCCGCGGGCGGGCGCGCAGCCAGGCGTGGAACCGGCCGGCGAGCGCATCCAGACCGTCCCCGTAGGAGGCATAGACCCAGGGGCTCTGGTAGGTCTCGTCCGGGCCGAGCACGATCTCGCCGGGCTGCAGCAGCTCGCCCGCGCCGAGCACGCGGGCGCCGTTCGGGATCCGCTCGGCATACAGGTCCTGGTTGCCGGACCAGCCGAGGTGCACCCCCCAGACCTCGCCGGACCGGGACGCGAAGCCCGGGCGACCGGCGATCATCAGGTAGGGCGAGTCCAGGCCCGGGCGGCCCTGGCGCACCTCACGGGCGTGCAGGCCGAAGCTGAAGGGCTGGCGCTGCGGCACCCGTTCGAGGGTGTGGCGCCCGGTGAAGTCCAGCAGCTCGTCCGCCTGCGCGGGCACGGGCAGGGCGAGGCGCAGCGCGGTCAGCTCGTACGCGTCCGGACCGGTGTTGGTCAGCGCGGACCGGGCCCGCAGCAGGCCGGAGGCGTCGAGCTCCATCTCGATCCGCAGGCGCAGCCCCGCGACCGGGTCCACCGCCGTCGACAGCAGCCGCTGGCGGCCCTCGTCGTCGTCCCTGAGGTGCGCGACCTCGACGAACCGTGGCGACCAGTCCCGGCCCTGCCGGGAGCCGAGCACGCCCGGGCGGCCGAGCCATCCGGCGTGGAACGCGGGGACCAGGGTGGCGTCGCGGGACACCTCGTACGTGTTGTGGGCCAGCGGTGGCACCGCCGCGAGGTCCAGCGCCGCGAGCGCTTCCTCGTCGACGTCACCGAGGTCCGCGCCCCAGTGCAGCAGGTGCGGCAGCCGCTCGGGTGACACCACCACGACCACGCTCACGCCTGCGGCCCTCAGGTGGTGGTAGGTGCGGGCGTGGGTGTCGTCCGGCAGCAGGCGTCGTTGCATGTATTTGTTCTAGCACGGAAAGAACTCGGAGAGCAACACCCGTCCCGACCACGATCTCCGGCACCTCGATCGCACATCCGGCCTGAACTTGTGCCAGAGTGGGCCGAAACCGGTCGTGGCAAGGGGTAGTGAGTGGTGATCGAGAACATCGACGTCCTGCCGGACGCCGCGCGCGAGATCGCCCGGGAGGTCCTGATCCACGGCCCGGTCGAGCGTTCGGAGCTCGGACGACGGCTCGACCTGTCCCCCGCGAGCCTGACCCGGCTGTGCAAGCCGTACTTCGACGCCGGGCTGTTCGTCGAGGCGGCCGAGGTGCGCCGGCCCGGGGCCGGGCGACGCCCCCGCCCGATCGACGTCCGGCTGGACGCCCGCACCTTCATCGGGATCAAGCTCACCGGCGACGACGCCACGGGCGTGCTGACCGACCTGCGCGCGAACGCCCTGCGCACCGAGCACCTCACGCTGCGGGACACGTCCCTCGCCGGCGTGGTCGAGCAGCTCGCGGACCTGGTCCGGACCCTGGCCGACGGCACCGACATCGACGGCGTCGGCGTCAGCATCGGCGGGCGGGTCCGGGACCGGCGCGTCGTCGCGCAGGCCGTGTTCCTCGGCTGGGAGGAGGTCGACCTGGCGACCGCGCTCGAGGCCGCGACAGGTCTGCCGGTCCGGGTGGAGAACGACGTGGTCGCGCTGATGTCGGCCGAGCACTGGTTCGGCCCGGCCCGGGGGCTGGACTCCTTCGCGCTGGTCACCATCGGCGCCGGCGTCGGCTACGCCCTGGTGATCCGCGGCGAGATCGTCACCAGCCCCGACGTCGCACTGGCCCCGATGGGGCACGCACCCCTGGAGCCCAACGGGCCGCTGTGCGAGCTCGGCCACCGCGGGTGCGCCACCGCCGTGCTGACCATCCCGGGGCTGTGCGCACAGGTCGCCTCGGTCCGCGGTGCACCCGTGACCTACGACGAGCTGCTCGCCGACGCCGACGCCGGCGACGTGGTGTGCGCCGCCGTCGTCGGCTCCGCGGCCCGCGCGCTCGGGCGCCTCGCCGCCTGGATCGCGAACGCCACGACGGTGACCACGATCGTGCTGTCCGGCGAGGCCAACGGGCTGTTCGGCATCGCCGAGCCCGTGGTCCGGGACGCCTGCACCGCGGACCGGCAGCCCGACTCCACCCCGATGCAGTTCATCGTCGAGCGGCCGGACTTCATCATGTGGGCACGGGGGGCGGCGGCCGTCGCGATCCAGGACCTCGTGGTCGGCTCCCCCTCGGCTGGGCGGGTGGGTGGAGACGCACCGCGGGCGACCGGGGAGGCCGGGCCTGCCTAGGTGTTCGGGCCCCGGTGGACCCCGTGGTGACGGGCGCCGATCGGCACTGCGATCGCCACTAGTGACGCGTGTGTACACAAGCGCCACTAGTGGCAGTGCGGCCGGTATGGACACGATGATGACCGAGGTGACGACCCGGGAGCTGCGCAGCCAGCTCTCCGACGTGCTGGGGCGTGCGATGTACCGCGGTGAGCGCATCGGCGTGACCCGCAACGGCAAGCTGGCCGCCGTGCTGGTGAGCGTGGAGGACCTCGAAGCGCTGGAGGCGTTCGAGGTGGCCCAGGACGTGGCGGCCTACCGGGAGGCGAAGGCTGCTGACGACGGTGAGCGGGTGTCTCTGGAAGGGCTGCGCGCCGAGCTCGCCCAGTGAGCTACCGGGTCGAGTTCACCTCGGCCGCAGCACGACACGTGAGGAAGCTGGCGCGTCCGGTGCGAGACCGGGTCCTGGACGCGATCGCGGAGCTCGCTGAGGACCCTCGCCCTCGCGGGTCGAGGAAGCTCGTCGGTGAGCAGACCGCCTGGCGCGTGCGGATCGGCGACTACCGGGTGATCTACGACGTGCTCGACGCCGAGCTGGTCGTCTCGGTCGTGCGGGCCGCCCACCGGCGCGAGGTCGACGACCGGTAGCACCGACCAGCACCGCCGATCGACCCGACGAGGAGAACGAGACGGACGACGTGAACGACGCGTTGCGCGCGTGGGCGCGTGGGCTGTACCCGCTGGAGGCGGCGACCGAGCTGCTGATCCGCACGGGCTTCGCGCGGCCCGGCTCGCCGTGGGTCAAGATCGAGCCGTCCGGCCGCTCCGCCCCCGACGTCACCTGGATCGACTTCGCGGCGATCCCCGAGCACGCCGGCGTCCTGTCCTCGGGCGAGTACCGGGTGGTGATGTTCGCCGCGTCCCCGTCCGGAGACCCGGACGTCCCGCCGGTCAGGCTCGGCGACCTCGTCTCCGTCGACGACCGCTGGCTGACCCTGCTGAGCAACGCCGTCGCGCACGCCGGCGGTCACCGCCACGCCTGGGACCGGGTACCGGTCGACGCGTAGCCGCGCACGGACACCGGTCAGCTGCTCCGACGCACAGCTGCGTCGGGGATCCGAAATCGCGACGAGCCACCCGGAGAGGACGACCACGTACAGCAGCACGCACCACGTCAGAGCGCGAGCCGTGCTGTCGCCGACGCGAGCCAGCGGGGCGATCCCTGCGGCGAGAGCGCCGCCCAGCGCACCGGCGACGACGATCACGGAGCGAGAACAGGACGTATCCCGCGCTCTCCGGGTGGCGCAGAACTCCGAACGCGGTCGTGACCGCGAACGGGACGAGGAAGAGTCCCAGCCCTCACAGGGTGCCCCAGCCGACGAACCGTCATCGTGCCCCTCTCGATCGTGACGGCCCCCGCCGCACGACGGTGGTGCTCGCTCGCGGCGGGAGCCTGCATGGGTGGGCGACAGGCGCACGTCCACGCCATGCGTGCAGCCGGGGATCGTGCCACCGGCCAGGCAGGCGGCTGAGCAGCTGATGGATCCATCGCCTCACGGTCACTCGTCCGCACCGTCGACCGCCCACCAGATCTCGTGGATGGGCAGCCGGTCGTGAACGCCCACGATCGCCGATCCACCGGCAGCGAGTCTGAACGTCACGGTCGAGCCGATCGCCGGGGCGCTCGGGTCCGGCCGACGGCGCCCGACCCCCGCCGCACCGCGCTCAGACCAGTCGCGCGTGCAGCACGTTCACCGAACCGGCCGCCAGCCGCACCACGTGCCGGGTCGCGGCCTCGGTGTCCAGCGCGGTGGCGACCCGACGCACCGCGTCCGGCTCCGCCACGGTGTTGTGCCGGGTCGGGTCGTCCGAGGCCAGGGTCTCGATCCGCTCCAGGCGCACCGGGCGGGCGAACTGCAGCTCGATCTCGGCCGGCTCGGACATCGCGACGTTGACCAGGTCCACCAGCAGCAGGTCGTCGGCCACCGAGGCGAACGCGTGCACCCCGCTGGCCTCGTCCACCGCGTCGACGACCAGCGCGGTCGCGTCCCGGTGCGGCTGGTACATCCGGAACACGTCGAAGTTGGGCGTGCGCACGGTGTGCTCGCCCTCGGTGAGGATCAGCGCGTTCAGCACGTTGACGGTCTGCGCGTTGCAGGCCATCGTCACCTTGTCCGCGTTGCGGTGCAGGATGTCCAGGCTCAGCGCCGTGGTCACCGCGTCCCGCATCGTGACCTGCTGGTAGAGCGCCGGGCGGGCCGCGAACGCGTCGCGGTGCCAGTTGCCCCACTCCCCGAGGATCAGGTCGACCCGCGACAACCGGCTGTCCATGCTGGACTCCGGCTCCGGGATCAGCGCCAGGCCCTCCTGGACCAGGTCCCACTGCTCGTGGATCACGTCCTCCAGCTCCAGGCAGCCCTGGACCACCCGGTCCCAGCCGTCCTGGTCGAACCGGGTGGTCGTGTCCTCCTCGTGCTCGACGTTCCAGTTGTAGAAGTGCAGGTCGTAGCCGGCGATCGGCGGCTGGCGGTAGGTCGCCAGGTTCCGGAACAGGTCCCGGGTCCACTGGACGCGCTCGCGCGGCTTGTTGCCGTCCGGGCCGACCGCGATCGGGTACCGGGTCGAGGTGTCGAACACGCTGCCGACGAAGGTCGGCATCGCGGCCGCGTAGGTGCGGTACCGGTCGGCGTACGACTCGGGCGTCATCATGCCGCCGCCCGCCCAGGACTCGTTGCCGATCCCCCACAGCCGCACCCCGTACGGCGCCGGGTGGCCGTTCTGCGCCCGCAGCCAGGCGAGATCGGTGCCGGACTCGCGGTTGACGTACTCCATCCAGTCGCGCATCTCGGCGACCGAACCGCTCATCATGTTGATGTTGATCCACGGCTCCGCGTCGATCGCCTCGCACAGCCGCAGGTACTCGTCGGTGCCGAAGGCGTGGTCGTCCGGCTGGTAGGTGCCGAAGTTCTCGTTGAACGTGGTCGGCCGCCGCGCAGGGTCGCCGATCCCGTCCCGCCAGTGGTAGGTGTCGGCGTAGCAGCCGCCCGGCCAGCGGAGCACCGGCGGGCGCAGCTCGCGCAGCGCGTCCAGCACACCCTGCCGGATGCCGCCGGTGTGCGGGACCGTCGAGTCGGGACCGACCCAGATCCCGTCGTCGATGCAGCCACCGAGATGCTCGATGAACTGCCCGTGCAGGGCGGGGGCGATCCGCGCGATCGTCGCGGCGGGGTCGATGTGCAGGGCCATGCGAGGGACCTCTCTGTCACAAGCTCTCACGGGGTTCACGGCCGCAGGCGCGGTCGTGCAGGGCACGCGGGTGCCGCCGGTCGCCGCGGCCCGGGGCTGCGGCGACCGGCGGCGGGACTACTTGATCGACCGGATCCGCAGGATGAACACGCAGGCCACGACGACGAGCGCGATCGCGAACGGGAAGACGAAGCCGTAGGAGCCGGTGACGCCGACGATCACCGAGGTGACGATCGGGCCGACCATCTGGCCCAGCGTGGTGGCCATGTTCAGGATGCCGAGGTCCTTGCCGGCCTCCTCGGGGTTCGGCAGCACGTCGACGTTCAGCGCCTGGTCCACCGAGCCGTACATGCCGTAGCCGAAGCCGCCGATCGCGGCGAACAGCACCATGCCCCACGCGCTGTGCAGGATCCACGGCAGCGCGTAGCCGATAGCGAGCAGCACGCTGGCGGCGACCACCGGCACCTTGCGGCGACCGATCCGGTCGGAGATCGGGCCGGCGCCGAGCGAGGAGATCACCGAGACCACCAGCAGCACGACCGACATCGTCGCGATGGTCGCCGCGGAGTCCTCGGTGGACTGCCCGATGAAGTCCTGCAGGATGTACAGCTGGTAGTTCAGGATCATGTAGTAGCTGAAGATCAGGAACGACCGGCCGATGAACGCTCGCCAGAAGTCCGGCGCGTTGCGCGGCGGCCGGAACGAGGTGAGCAGCGACCGGAAGTCGGCCTTCACCTTCGGCAGGTCCTTCGCCGAGGGCTCCTTCGGCCAGAGCACCACGGTCAGCACACCGGCGGCGGCCATCACGATCCCGGACAGCACGAAGCCGGACAGCTGGGCGTCGATGAACTTCGCACCGATCAGCGTGCCGACCGCGTTGCCGCCGAGCGTGCCCGCGGACAGGAACGCCGACATGGTGCCGCGCACGCCCTCCGGGAGCCGGTCCGCCAGCGAGGCCATCACCGGGGCGATCATCATGTTCAGCCCGACCATCGCCAGGCAGTAGGCGACGCCGATCAGCCAGACGTTCGGCAGCACACCGACGCCGAACAGGCTGACCCCGGCGAGCAGACCACCCGAGGCGACCCACGGCGTGCGCCGGCCGAAGATCGAGCGGGTGCGGTCGGACAGGTTGCCGACGATCAGGTTGGACACCAGCGAGACCAGCGCGGTCGCCGAGTTCAGCACCCCGGAGATCGCGACCTTGCTGTCCGGCGCGATGTCGGTCAGCCGCTGCGGCAGCAGCACCGCCGCCACGACGGCCAGGGCCAGCATCCAGCAGAACGAGAAGACGAAGAACGCGATGGAGTACCGCACCGTCTGGGACCGTGGCAGGGTCACGGGGACGCCGGACGTCACCTGCGTCTGGGACATGGGGTGGATCTCCTTCGATCTGCTGGTCGCGCCTCGCCGCGCTACCGGTTACCTGAAAGGTATAAGGTAACGACTTGGTGACTGTCAACCGGGACCGGGGACGACGGCACCCCACGGCGCCGGCCAGCGGTCACAATGAGCCCATGCCCCCCGAGCCCGCCCCGATCGACGCACCGGTCCGCGCACCGAGCAGCGTCCCGGCCAACGCACCGAGCAGCGCACGGATCAACGCCCGGCAGCGGATGCCCGCCGAGGACCGGCGTCGGCAGATCGCCGCGCAGGGCGCCGAGCTGGTCGCCCGCTACGGCAGCTATGGCGTCTCGATGCAGACCGTCGCCGACGCGGTCGGCCTCACGCTGCCCGGCCTGAACCACCACGTGAAGGACCGGGACGAGCTGCTGTCGCTGATCATCGAGACCTACTACGACGACTTCGCCGACGCCGACACCCTCACCGCCCAGCTCCGTGCCCTCGGCGAGCCGCGCGATGCCGCAGAGGCACCGGGGCCGCGCGATGCCGCAGAGGCACCGCAGCCTGGGGACGGCGTCCTCAGCCTGCCGCGCTGCCTGCACGCCATCGTCGCGGCCAACGGCACCCGCACCGCGCTGGTCGGCCTGTTCATCCGACTCGCCGTCGAGGCGCACGACCCCGCGCACCCCGCGCACACCTACTACCAGCGGCGGCACGAGCGACTGCTCTCGGTGACGAGCGCCGTCGAGTGGGACCTGCCCGAGCGGTTCCGGGACCCGAGCACGTTCCGGGACCTGCTCCGCACCGCGTTCTGCGCGATGGACGGCTGCGAGGTGCAGGCGCTGACCGACCCCACCGAGACGCTGATCGACCTGTGGGGACGGGCCGAGCGGACCCTGTTCGGTGGGCCGGAGTGGGACGGGTTCCGGTAGCTCAGCGCAGCTGACGTCCCGCGCGGCGCGCCAGCCGCACGGCGATCACCAGCACCACCACGAAGCACGCCAGGCACGCGGCCCAGGCGACGACCGCGGCGGCGCCACAGTGAGCCCGGCGTACCTGAGCCGGGCACAGGAAGGTGTGCGGGTCGTCCCCGCCGAGCAGCACCGCCGGCACCGCGACCACCGACGGCGGCCCCGGATCGCCGCGGGCATCCTCGCGGGCGTCGCCGCCTACGACCCGCAGTGGATCGTGCTGAGCGGCTACCTGTCCCGGCTGTGGGACGTGATCGGCCCCGACGTCCTGGTCGAGATCCAGGCACGCGTCGCCCGCTCGCCGGTGCCGCTGCGCGCGCTGCGCGGCATCGTGCCCGGGCGCCTCGGCTCGACGGCCGTCACCACCGGCGCGTCCCTGGTCGCCCGGGACGAGGTGCTGCGCGACGTCGACCGGTTCGCGCCCGTGCCCGGCGACGCACCGGCGGTCGCCGCGGGGTGACCGGGCGCCGGGCGCCGGGTCAGGGAGCCACCAGCACCTTCCCCGAGCTGTCCGCCCCCGCGACCACGAACGCCTCGGCGACCTCGTCCAGCGGGTACACCGCCGACACCACCTCGGCCGTGGGCAGGTCACCGTCCGCCGCGATCGCCAACGAGGTGCGCACGTCCTGCTCGGTGTAGGCCGCGCAGCCCTGCACCCGGATCTCCCAGTCCTGCACGATCGGCATCGGCAGCGCGGCCGACCGGGGCGGCACCCCGACGACGAGCAGCGTGCCGGCCCGCCGGAGCAGCCCCACCCCCTGGGCCAGCGAGCGCTCCGAGGCCACGCAGTCCAGCACCGCGTCCGCCGGACCGCCCAGCGCGGCACGCACCTGGTCGTCCACGTCCGCCGCAGACCCGAGCACCGCCGCGTCCACGCCGACCCGCAGCGCCCGGTCGAGCTTGCCACGGTCCAGGTCGGTGACCACCACCCGGCCGGCCCCCGCCCGGCGCGCCGCCACCGCGCACAGCAGCCCGATCGTCCCCGCACCCAGCACCACCACGCTCGCGCCCACCAGGTCGCCGGCGATCCGTACCGCGTGCACCGGGGTCGACAGGCACTCGACCAGCGCCGCGGTCGCGTCGTCCACCTCGTCCGGCACCGCGAACAGGTTCTGCGCCGGCGCGACGAACCAGTCCGCCATCGCACCGGCCCAGTGCCGGGACGGGTCGCAGCCCACCCAGGTCAGCAGCTCGCACGCGTTGCTGCGCCCAGCGCGGCAGTTCGGGCACGCGCCGCACGCGACGTTCGGCTTGAGCAGCACCCGCCGACCGGGCACGAACCCCTCGACGCCCGCACCCGTCGCGGCGACGACGCCGACCACCTCGTGGCCGGGCACGTACGCGCCGGTGAGGAACGGGTGGTGGCCGGCGATCGCGTGCGTGTCCGAGCCGCAGATGCCCACCAGCGTGCTGCGGACCAGCACCTGGCCCGACAGCGGGACCGGCACGGGCTCGGCCACCAGGCGCACGCCGACGCCCGGCTCGGCGAGGACCTGACGCATGGTGCCGGTCGGCTCCGGGACGGCGACGGGGCCGGGAGCGGGTTCGGGAGCAGGGCCCGGAGCAGGCGTGGGGCTGGGTGCGGGGGCGGTCACGGGTCCTCCTCGGTGGCTCCGACCGCCCGGTGCGGGCGGCGGCGGCGAGCAGCACCCATGGTCGGAGGAGCGCCGGCCCCGATCTAGCGCCCGTGGCGCAGTCGAACTGGTACTTTCTTGCCCCAGCGGACCGAGAACCAGGCTCGGCACCGCGGGATCGCGCACAGTGGACCCTGGACCACGCACAGCGAGCGAGGTGCCATGACGGTCCCCGGCCACGGCACGCCCGCGCGCGAGGTGGTCGTGCCGGACCCGGGCAGCATGGTCCGCTGGCACCGGCACTCCTACCCGAGCCCGCTGGCCCGCTGGCACACCCACCCCGAGGCCGAGCTGCACCTGATCCGGGCCGGCACCGGACTCGCGTTCGTCGGGGACCACGTCGGCCGGTTCGAGGCCGGGCAGCTGGTGCTCGTCGGTCCGCACCTGCCGCACAACTGGATCAGCGACGTCGCCCCCGGCGAGACCGTCCCGGACCGGGACGTGCTGCTCCAGGTGCACCCGGACCGGGTGCGGGCGCTCGCCGAGGTCGCGGTGGAGGCCACCGAGGCCGTCCGGCTGCTCGACTCCGCGCGGCGCGGCATCCGGTACTCCGGTGCGACCGCGGCCGCCGGCGGCGACCTGCTCATCGCGATCGGCGCCACCGACGGGCTCGAACGCCTGCAGACACTGCTCCGGCTGCTCACGCTGCTGTCCCGCGCACCGCAGCAGGACCAGCAGCACCTGTCCCGCGACCTCGCGCCCGCGGGCGCCGACCCGATCGCCCAGCAACGCGTCGACGTCACGCTCGCGCACATCGCCGCGCACCTGGACCAGCCGGTCCGGCTGCCCGCCGTCGCCGCCCTGGTCGGCATGACGCCGTCCGCGTTCTCCCGGTTCTTCGCGCGCGCGGTCGGCCGGGGCTTCGCGGAGATGGTCCGGCGCCTGCGCGTGCTGCGCGCCTGCGCCCTGCTCGCCGAGACCGACCTGCCGGTCGCGGAGATCTGCTACGCGGTCGGCTACGGCAACCTGTCGAACTTCAACCGGCAGTTCCGCACCGAGACCGGCACCACGCCGCGCGCGTACCGCCGCACCGCTCGCGGCGCCTGACCACCGACGGGCCTCTCCCGACGCCACCGGGCCGGCCGGGGACCCGGGTGCGGGGTCCCCGGCCGGCCCGGCCGGACGAGACGTGCGCACGGGGCTCCCGTGCGGACGGGTCAGGCGCGCAGCGACGCGCCGTTGCTGCGGATGACGTCGGCGTACCAGCCGAACGACTTCTTCTTGTAGCGGGCCAGGGTCCCGGTGCCGTCGTCGTTGCGGTCGACGTACACGAATCCGTACCGCTTGCTCATCTGGGCCGTGGACGCCGAGACCAGGTCGATGCAGCCCCACGACGTGTAGCCGAGCACGTGCGCGCCGTCGGCGATGGCCTCGCGGACCTGCACCAGGTGGTCGTTCAGGTAGTCGATCCGGTAGTCGTCCAGCACGGTCGTGACGCCGTCGACGTCCAGCAGGTCGTCCTTGGCCCCCAGCCCGTTCTCCACGATGAACAGCGGCTTGCCCCACCGCTCCCAGAACGTGTTCAGCACGATCCGCAGCCCGACCGGATCGATCTGCCAGCCCCACTCGCTGGCCGGCAGCGTCGGGTTCGGCACGCCGCCCATGATGTTGCCGGCACCGGCCGCCCTGCGCTCCGGGTCGCCCGTCTCGCACGCGCTCATGTAGTAGGAGAACGAGACGAAGTCCACCGTGTTCGTCAGCGTCTCACGGTCCTGCTCGGTGATCTCCAGCTCGACGCCCTGCTCCCGCAGGTAGCGCTGCATGTACCCGGGGTAGGCGCCGCGGCAGTGCACGTCGCCGAACGCCAGGTTCAGGTGGTCGGCGGCCTGGACCGCGAGCGCGTCCGCCGGGGCCGGCGTCAGCGGGTAGGTCGGGATCGCGATCAGCATGCAGCCGACCTGCGCCGTCGGGGCGACCTCATGGATGATCCGGGTGGCCGAGGCCGACGCGACCAGCTCGTGGTGCACCGCCTGGTAGAGGTCGGTGGGCGAGAGCTGGTCCTTCGGCGTGACGATCCCGCCGGACAGGAACGGGGCGTGCAGCACCGAGTTGATCTCGTTGAAGGTCAGCCAGTAGCGCACCCGGGTGCCGAACCGCTCGACCAGCGCGCGCACGTACCGCTCGTAGTGCCCGATCATCTCCCGGCTGGTCCAGCCGTCGTACTCGCGCGCGAGCCAGAGCGGGGTCTCGTAGTGCGAGATCGTGACCAGCGGCTCGATGCCGTGCTTCTCGCACTCGTCCAGCACCCGGGAGTAGAAGTCCAGGCCCGCCTCGTTCGGCTCGGCCTCGTCGCCGCGCGGGAAGATCCGGCTCCACGCGATCGAGAACCGGAACACGCTGAAGCCCATCTCGGCGAACAGCGCGATGTCCTCGGCGTACCGGTGGTAGAAGTCGATCCCCACCAGCTTGAGGTTCTCCTCGACCGGTCCCTCGGTCGGGTCGCTCATCAGGCCGTGCGGCAGCACGTCCTGGATCGACAGGCCCTTCCCGTCCTCCGCGTAGGCCCCCTCGATCTGGTTCGCCGCGGTGGCGCCGCCCCAGAGGAAGCCCGCCGGGAAAGATCCGCTGCTGCTCAAGACGTCGTTGCTGCTGGACATGATCTGCACCATCCTCACCACTGCCGACGGTCGGTCGTCGACGACCGACCCGGACGAACCATCTGACGGCGCGCACCACCGGCGCGCACCGGACCCGGGGTCAGAGCCCGAGCACGTCCCGGACCTCCTGCCGGACACCGTCCAGCGCGGCGGCCCGGGCAGCCTCCGCCGTGCGCGCACCGCGAGCCGCCTGCGCGACCGCCCGGCACTCGTCGAGCGTGTGGGCGCGCAGCGCGGCGCGCACCGCGGGGATCGCGGCCGTCGACATCGACAGGCTGGTCACACCGAGCCCGGTGAGCACCACGGCCATCAGCGGGTCGCTCGCGGACTCCCCGCACACCCCGACCGGCCGGCCCGTCTCGCCGCCGGCGCCGGCGGTGGCCGCGACCAGGTCGAGCACGGCGGGCTGCCACGGGTCGAGCAGGTCCGCGAGCTCGCCGCGCAGCCGGTCGGTCGCCATCGTGTACTGCGCCAGGTCGTTCGTGCCGAGCGAGACGAACTCGACCTCCGTCAGCACCTCACGAGCACGCAGCGCGGCAGCCGGCACCTCGACCATCACGCCCGGGCGGGTCAGCCCGGCCGCACGGGCGGCAGCCGCGAACGCCGCAGCCTCCTGCACGGTCGCGATCATCGGCGCCATCACCCACAGGTCGACGCCGGTGTCCCGCTGGGCCTCGGCGAGCGCGGCCAGCTGGTCGCGCAGCAGCTCCGGGGCGGTCCGGACCAGCCGGTAGCCCCGCACGCCGAGCGCCGGGTTCTCCTCGTCCGCCTGCCGAGCGAACGCGAGCGGCTTGTCGGCCCCGGCGTCCAGCGTCCGCACGACGACCTTGTGCCCGGCGAACGTGCGCAGCACGGCCCGGTACGCCTCGGCCTGCTCGGCCACGGTCGGGGCGGACTGCCGCTCCAGGAACAGCACCTCGGTGCGGAACAGACCCACGCCCTCCGCGCCCGCGGCGGCCGCACGCTCGGCGTCCGCCACGGTGCCGATGTTCGCCAGCAGCGCCACCGGGTGGCCGTCGGCGGTCGCACCGGGCGCGACGTCCCGGGCCAGCCGGTCGGCGGCGGCTCGGCGCGCGTCGACGGCGGCCACGGTCGCGGCGTCCGGGTCGGGCAGCACGGTGCCGGCCGCGGCGTCCACGGCCACGACGGTGCCCGGGGCCAGGGCGGTCGCCCCGGCCACCTGCACCACGCACGGCAGCCCCAGCTGGCCGGCGATGATCGCGGTGTGACCGGTCGGCCCGCCCAGCTCGGTGACGATGCCGAGCACCAGGGCCAGGTCGAGCGCCGAGGTGTCCGCCGGCGAGAGGTCCTGCGCGACGACGACCGACGGCTCGGTCAGCACCGGCAGCCCGGGCTCGGCCAGCCCCAGCAGCCGGGCGACCACCCGGTCGCGCACCGAGCGCAGGTCGGTGACCCGCTCCGCCAGGTAGCCGCCGGCGGCGGCGAACATCGCGCACACCTGCTCGACGGCGTCGTGCACCGCGTGCGCCGGACCGGTGCCGGCGGCGATCCGCTGCTCGACGTCCGCGATCAGCGACGGGTCCTCGGCCATCTGCGCGGTGGCCTCCAGCACCTCGGCCAGCGCGCCGGAGGCAGTCGTGGCCCGGGCGGCGAGCTCGCCGGCGACGACGGCGAGCACGTCCCGCACCCGGGCGGCGTCCGCCGCGGTGCCGGGCGCCTCGACCGGTGGCAGGGCGGGGACGGGGCGGGCGAGCGCGACCGGGCCGACGACGGCGGCGCGGCCGACCCCGACGCCGATCAGCGGCTCCGGGGTCGCGGTGCTCATGCCGGGGCCTGCGCGTCGAGGTCGGTGGACAGCAGCGCGGCGAGCTCGTCCAGCAGGGCGTCGGCACCGGGGCCGTCGGCCGCCAGCTCGGCCTCCTCGCCGTGCCGCAGGCCCAGGCCCATCACCATCAGCAGGCTGGCGGCGGAGACCGGGGCGGCACCGGGACGACCGATCGTCACGGGCAGACCGGCCGCGGCGACCTGCTTGGCGAGGGCGGCCGCGGGCCGGGCGTGCAGGCCGGCGGCGGAAGCGATGACGACGTGGCGGTGCGGCACTGGTCGGACTCTCCGTTGCAGTCGAGGTGCGATGCTGTCGGGACGACAAAAAAAGACCTGCACGACACCCTCGAAATTTTCTGAGAATGCGTGGCAGGTCTTGCCTGATCGAGTCAGTCACAATCCTTCGTCCGATGCTTTTCTACCTCCGCGGCCCGACGAAGTCAAGGCGAGACGGCCCGGTCGACAATGCCGCGCACCGCGTCGTGCACCGCGTAGAGGTCCCGGCGCAGCGCGAGCTGGAGCTGTCCGTCCTGGTCCACCAGCACGACCACCGCCGGCAGCGCGCGCAGGGCGTCCCGGTCGGCGGCCGCCGGGTCGACGAGCGTCAGGCGCAGCCGCAGGAAGCAGTGCGTCACGTCGGCGACGTTGCCCGGGCCGCCCACCAGGCGCACGACCTGCGCGGCCACCTCGGCCGGCGTGCCCGACGGCCCCGGTGCGGCGGGTCGCGGCGCGGCCGTCACTCGTCCGCCCCCGCGTCCGCACCGTCCGCCACGCCGCCGCCGTCCGCCGGGGCACCGTCCTCGCCGCCCCGCGCCTCCGCGACCAGCCGGCTCACGTGCAGCGCCAGGTACAGCACCTCGAACCGGTCCACCGGCCAGCCGAACCGGTCCGCCAGCAGCGCCGCGATCCGCACCGCGCAGTCGTACTCCCGTGGCCGGGCCTCCCGCAGCACCGCCGCCATCGCCTCCTCCGGGATCGCGGCGGACCGCCCCTCCTGCTGCCGCACCACCAGGTAGCGCAGGTGCGCGACGAACCGGGCGGCCGGCACGGACGTCTCGTCCACCTGCACCCCGAGGGTCTGGTGGATCAGGTCCATGATCTCCGTCAGCACCCGGGTGATCCGCACGGTCCGGGTCATGTCGCCGGCGCCGAGCTGCGCGTTCACGAAGTGCAGCGCCAGGGCGACGGCCTCCTGGTCCGGCAGCCGCACCCCGCGCTCCGCCTCGATCGTGCCCAGCGCGGTGCGGGCCAGGGCGACCTCGGTCGGGTAGAGCGTCAGCACCTCCCACTGCAACGGGTACTCGATCTCGTCCACGCCCTCGCGGGCCCGGCGCAGCGCAAAGCTGATGTGGTCGGCCAGCGGCAGCAGCACGTGCTCCGCCGCGCCGGGGGCGAGCACGTCCTGCACGCCGTCCAGCACCCGCCCGGCGAGCGCCAGGTCCTCCGGCGGGATCTCCTCCAGCAGCCGGACCAGCCGTTCCGGCGGGGTGGTGCCGCTGGGCACGAACGTCTTGTCGACCAGCTCCCACCGGACGGTGTCGCCGGGTCGCGCCCGGAAGCCGACCCCGGGGCCGAGCAGCACGCGTTCGGCACCCTGGGCGTCGACCCCGAGCACCACGCTGTTGTTGAACACCTTGGTGATCCGCAACCCGGTGACTCCTTCGTCCTCTCCGCCCGTCCGGTGCTGCACCGGACGGGTCTGCTGCCCCGGCGACCGCGCTGGCCGCCCGATCATCATGGGGCCAGCAGCACCAGCACGTCCTCGTCGAACCGGTGCAGCGGCACCGTGGTGCCGCCGTCGCCGCCGGCCTCGGCGACCAGCCGCCCGACCCGCCCCCGGGCCAGGTCCAGCACCGTCACGCCGGCACCGGCCGGCACGTCCCGCAGCACCAGCCGCGTGGCGACCGGCAGGTAGGCGACGACGGTGCCGTCCGCGGCCCGGGCCACCCGCACGCGCGGGTCGTCCGGCGCGACCAGCAGACCCTGGCACGGCGCCAGCGGTCGCGGCAGCACCGTCTCCAGCAGCTGCCGCACCGTGCCGACGTCCCAGGCGCCCGGCGCCTGCACCGCATCCACCCACGGCAGCGACTCGTCGAAGCCCTCGCCCAGCGCGGGGTCGGGGGCGTGGCCGCGCACGTGCCAGTTCCACACCCCGTGCGCCCCGTAGGACACCCCCGCGTCCGCGCCGGACAGCAGCGAGCCCCACACCGCCGCCCGGACCTCGCGCCGACCGAACCGCCCGTACAGCCGACGGCTGTAGCCCATCCCCTCGTAGCAGGGCTCGCCGTTCAGCACCGCGAGCCCCGGGTGCGCGGCGGACAGCACCGCCCCGATCCGGTACGCCTCGCCCTGCCCGTCGCGGTTGTGGCCCGACTGGTAGAGCAGCACCTGGATCCGCTCCGCGAGCTCGTCGGGCACCTGGTCGTCGCCGCGCCGCAGGTGCAGGGCCCGCAGACCGTCCGGGTCCTGCTCGCGCAGCACGTCGGCGGCGAGCCGGTAGTGCGCGACCGTCTCCGGCGACCCGAGGTCGGTGTCACCGCCGACCACCCACACCGGGTCCAGGTCGGCGAGCGCACCGGCGACCTGCCGCACGTAGTCGGCCACCCGGTCCAGCGGCATCACGTCGGTGCCGCGCATCGCGCTGGCCCAGGTGCCGGGCACGTAGTTCGACCAGAGCACCACGAGCACCGGTACCAGGCCGCGGCGCACCACCTCGACGCACCGCCGCCGGGCGTGGGCGAGGTAGGCGTCCAGGCCGTCGTCCCAGGTGGCGTCCCAGCGCACCCGGCCGGCCTCGTCCCGGGTGAACGGCGTCGGGCTGCCGGGCAGGATCGTCCGGTCCCACTGCGGCAGCACGTCGATCTGCACCGCGGTGAACCCCTGCTCACGACGCAGGTCCAGGTAGCCGCACCACTCGTCGTCGGTCGGGTTGGTGAACGCGCTCCACACGGTGTCGGCGAGGTAGAGGAAGGGGCGTCCGTCGCGGAGGAACGCCCCTCCCTCCACCGTGAGCCGTGCGTGCGTCACGCGACGCCCTGCGGGACGACCTCGGCGACCGGTCGCAGCACGACGTCCCGGCCGGCGACGACGGTCCCGGTCAGCGCGACCGGGTCGACCTGCTGCGCGTGCTCACCGGTGACGAGCAGGACGGTGGTCGGGTCGTACCCGGCGGCCTGCACGGCGGCGACGTCGACCGTGATCACGGTGTCGCCGGCGTGCACCTGCTGACCGTCCCGCACCGTGGAGCTGAAGTGCGTCCCGCCCAGCTGGACCGTGTTGAACCCGATGTGCACCAGCACCTCGGTGCCGTCCGGCGTGCGCAGACCGAACGCGTGCCGGGTCGGGAAGACGCTGGTGATCGTGCCGTCGGCCGGCGCGACCACCCGGCCGTCGGTCGGCCGCACCGCGATGCCGGTGCCGAGGTCGCCGCTGGCGAACAGCGCGTCACCGACCTCCGGCAGCGGCACGAGCTCGCCGCTGACCGGGGAGACCAGCACCTGCCGGTCGCCCACCGGCACCGCCGCGGACGTGCTCGCGTCAGCGGGGATCATCCGGTCGTTGAAGCCGAAGAAGTAGGTCACGACCGCGGAGCCGAAGAACGCGATCGCGCACGCGATCAGGAACGCGACGAAGCCCTGCCCGATGTACGCCGGCAGCGTGAGGATCGCGGTGCCGACCAGGGCGGGGGTGCCGGTGCCGGCGTTGGCCACGATCGCGCCGGCGATCGCGGAGAAGCAGGCGCCGATGATGAACGGCCGCTTGTACTTCAGCGTGACGCCGTAGATCGCCGGTTCGGTGATGCCGGCGAACACTGCGGACAGGCCCGCCGCGCCGGACAGCGCCTTGAGGTCCTTGTTCCGCGTCTTGAGGAACACACCGAAGGTCGAGCCGGCCTGCGCCATGTTGTTCGGGCCGGTGATGACGAACAGGGTGTCCTTGCCGTACTGCGCGATGTTGTTGAAGACGATCGGCACGAAGCCGTAGTGCAGGCCGAACAGCACGAACACCGGCCACAGACCACCGAGGATGAAGCCGGCCACGGTGGGGTTGAAACCGACCAGCGAGGTGTACCCGCTCGCCAGCGTGCTGCCGAGCCAGGTGGTGATCGGCCCGATCACCAGCAGGGTCGCGGGCACCATCACCGCGAGCTCGATCAGCGGGGTGAGGAAGTTCTTCGCGAAGTCCGGCAGCGCCCGGCGCAGCACGCGCCCGAGCTTGGACAGCACGTACACCGCCGCGATGATCGGGATCACCGAGGAGGTGTAGCTGGCCAGCTGGACCGGGATCCCGAGGAACTCCAGGTCCGTGCCGGCGCTGTACGCGGCGACCAGCGTCGGGTAGACCAGCGCCGCACCGAGCCCCATCGCGACGAACTGGTCCGCCTTGAACTTGCGCGCCGCGGTGACCGCGAGCATCAGCGGCAAGAAGTAGAAGACGCCGTCCGCGGCGGCGTACAGGATCGTGTACGTGCCGGAGGTGTCGGTGGTCCAGTCCATCGTGGTCGCCAGGATCAGCAGACCCTTGAGGATGCCCGCGCCGGCCATGGCGGCGAGCACCGGGGCGAAGATGCTGGAGATCATGTCGACGAAGGCCGCGGCGACGTTGCGGCGCGAGCCACCACCGCCACCCGTGGACCCGTCGCCGCTGCCGGGCTCCGCGATGCCGCCGCGCTGCGCGACGGCGGCGTACACCTCGGGGACCTCGTTGCCGATCACGACCTGCGTCTGGCCGCCGGCCTGCAGGACGTTGATCACCCCGCCGAGCTGCTTCAGCCCGGCGACGTCGGCCTTGCCGTCGTCCTTGAGCGTGAAGCGCAGACGCGTGGCGCAGTGCACCAGCGAGTCCACGTTGGACGTGCCCCCGACGCCGGCGATGATGCCGGTCGCGAGGTCGTCGTAGTTCTTGGCCATCTCTTCTCCCGTCGCCCGCGGGGCGGGCCGGTCGGCGTGGTGCTCGGTGCACCACGCGGGACTGCCACCTGTGCCGTCGGACGACGTCGCCCGACGGGTGTGGCACGGCTGCGCCGACGTCTGTCGGTCGACCTCCGTGGTCGACCCGGGCCGACCGGGGGGCGCTCCCCGGCGGCCTTCTGGATTCCTCCTCGAATCTGCACGTGACGTCGGGAGAGGGACCGTCCGCGGGCAATAAAAAAGCCCAGGCCCCACGCCCTCGGCCAGTGATACGAGATCACGTGCACGAACGGGTGGAGCCCGGGTTTTGCCTGCTGAAAGTCACAATCTCTGGCTTCGAGCCGGCGGGTCTGCCGCCGACTTTCATTCTCCTACATCCGGCGGGTGATGTCCATCACCTGCCCGGTGCGCGGCGGGTGATTGCTCACCACGCCGCGCACCAATTCCTCTCGGCTTCCCTTCAGCGCTGCGCACGCATCGCGTGCACCTCCTGGGCCGCCTCGGCGACACCGGTCGGGCTGATGCCGAAGTGGTCGAGCAGCCACTCGGCGGAGCCGGTGGGCGCGAAGGTGTCCGGGACGCCGACGAACCGCATCGGCGCCGGTGCGTGCTGCACGACCGCCTCCGCGACCGCACCGCCCAGCCCGGTGGTCAGGGCCTCCTCGACAGTGACGATCGCGCCGGTCTCCCGCGCGGCGGCCAGCACCGCGTCGGTGTCCAGGGGCTTGATCGTCGGCATCGACAGCACCCGGGCCTGCAGCCCGCGCTCGGCCAGCAGCTCGGCGGCGTCCAGCGTGCGGCCGACCACGGTGCCGGTCGCGACCAGCGTGACGTCCGTCCCCTCGCGCAGCAGCACCGCACGACCGGGCCGGAACTCGTAGCCCGCCGGGTTCACGTCCGGCACGCCCATCCGGGACACCCGGATGAACACCGGGCCGTCGTGCCGGTGCGCCCAGCGGATCGCCTGGCGGGTCTCCTCCGGGTCGGACGGCGCGATCACGGTCAGGCCCGGGATGGTGCGCAGCCAGCCGAGGTCCTCGATGGAGTGGTGCGTCGGGCCGAGCTCGCCGTAGGCCATGCCGGGCGACTGCCCCACCAGCACCATGTGGTGCGCGGAGTACGCCGCATCCACCTTGACCTGCTCCATCGCGCGGGCGGTCAGGAAGCAGGCCGCCGCGGACACGAACGGGATCTTCCCGCCGTTGGCCAGACCCGCACCCACGCCGACCATGTCCTGCTCGGCGATGCCGACGTTGACCAGCCGGTCGCCGAACTGCTGCTGGAACGGGCCGAGCTTGCTGGACCCGACCGAGTCGTTGACCACCGCGACGACCCGCGGGTCCTGCTCGGCGAGCTCCAGCAGGGTCTCGACCCAGGCGTCCCGGCAGTCGCTGGTGGGGCGCTGCGCGTACGGGGTCGTCTCGACGGTGACGGTCATCATGCCTCCAGCTCCGCCAGCGCGGCGGTGACCTGGTCCCCGCTGGGGACCTTGTGGTGCCATGCCACGGAGTCGGACATGAACGAGATCGGGTGGCCCTTGATCGTGTGCGCGATCACCGCGGTGGGCTTGCCGGACGCCGCCGGCACCGCCGTGAACACGTCCAGCAGCGCGCCGTGGTCGTGGCCAGGCACGTCGACGACCTCGAAGCCGAAGGCGCGCAGCTTGTCGGCCAGCGGCTCCAGGTCGTTGGTGTCCTCGACCCGGGCGCCCTGCTGCAGGTGGTTGCGGTCGATCACGACGCACAGCCGGGACAGCGAGCGGTTGCCGGCGGTCATCAGGGCCTCCCAGTTGGAGCCCTCCTGCATCTCGCCGTCGCCCAGGATCACGAACGTCCGCCGGTCCGAGCCGTCGATCTGCCCGGCGATGGCGGTGCCGACGGCGATCGGCAGGCCGTGGCCGAGCGGTCCGGTGGACGCCTCGACCGCCGCCAGCTTGGTCCGGGCCGGGTGCCCGTTCAGCATGGACAGCGGCTGCATGAACGTGTCGAGCCGGGCGGGGTCCAGCAGCCCGGCGGCGGCCAGGGTGCTGTAGAGCGCTGCGGCGGCGTGCCCCTTGGACAGCACCAGCCGGTCCCGCTCCGGGTCGGCCACGTGCTCCGGGTCGATGTTCAGCACGCCGAGGTACAGCGTCACCAGGATGTCGGTGACCGAGTACTCGCCGCCGATGTGCCCCAGGCCCGCAGCCCGGACCATCGCCAGGTCGCGCCGGCGGATCAGCCGGGCCGCCTCCCGCAGGTGGTCCAGCACGCGCGTGCGGTCCCAGCCGGGCTGCACCCGGCCCAGCACGGGCAGCGGGACGACGGTCTGCTCGTCGGTCGTGGTCACGCCTCCTCCTTGCGCATGCTCGACAGCAGCACGTCCTGCACCAGCCGCTGCGCGGCCATCGAGTCGTTCCGGGCCTGCGCAGCGCGCAGCGCGTCGATGTCCAGCTCGTCCAGCGCGCGGTGCACCGCCTTGAGGAACCGGATCGAGGTGCGCGCGGCGTCCACCGTGTCCTCGCGGAACGGGAACTGGTCGAGCTGCCAGACGCCCTCCCAGTTGTTGATCTTGAGCGTGTAGAAGAACTCGAAGACCTCGACCGGGTGCACGGTGCCGACCACCATGTCGTCGTCCCAGCCGCGCAGGTTGTCGTTGACGTCCATCGCCCACAGCAGGCCGTGGTCGATCAGCAGCTGCGCGGAGGCCGCCGGGGACTCCCCGCCGAACAGCGCGTGCCCGAAGTCCAGCAGCACGCCGACGTTGTCCACGCCCATCGCCTTGATGCCGAGGATCGTCTTGGCGGCCGAGTCCCAGAACATCTTCTGCCGGGGCTCGCGCGGCTTGTACTCGATCACCATCTTGATGTCGGGGTTCGCCTGGGCGAGCTCACGCATCCCGGAGACCGCCAGCTCCCACTGGGTGTGGTGGTCGACCTGGAACGGGTAGTCCCAGCCGTCCTGCCCTGGCCAGACCTTGAGGTACTGCGCGCCGAGCGCCCGCACCACGTCGGCGGCCTCGTTGAGCACCACCTGCGCCTGCTTGCGGATCTCCGGGTCGGGGTTCGTGAACGCGCCGTACCGGAAGGTCCGCATGTAGATCTCCGGCGTCACGCCGATCGCGCGCAGCCCGTGCCGCTCGAGCGCGTCCTTCACGTCCTGCGTGCTCACACCGGGCGAGAACGGGTAGGGCACGTCGACGACCGACAGGTCGCCCACCGAGGCGGCCTTCTCGATCTGCTCGATCGTGCTCAGCGGCGGGGCGTACCCGTCGGTGGCGTACCGGTCCAGGTACGAGGCGAAGTGCCAGAGTCCGGCACCGAACGTGGGCAACGCAGACATCACACGGTCCTTTCGGGGATCAGGGACAAGCCACGCGAACGCGCCACCGCCTCGCGCCAGGCGGCGCGTCGGGCTGCACGTCCGGACGAGGAGAGGCGGGGGTCGACCGGGGCGCCGGCGACCGGTTCGCCGATCGGCAGGCCGAGGGCCCGGGCGGCCAGCAGCGCGGCCCCGAGCGCGGAGGCCTCGGGAGCCGGGGCGGGTGCGACCGGTCGGCCGAGCAGGTCGGCCTGGCGCTGGACGAGGTGTGCGGAGGCGGTAGCGCCGCCGTCGGCGTGCAGCAGATCGATCCGGGCCCGGCCGTCCGCCTCGATCGCCTCGATGACGTCGGCCACCTGGTGCGCCACCGCGTCCACCGCGGCACGGGCCAGGTCGGCGCGCCCGGTGCCGGCGGTGATCCCGGAGAGCAGCCCGGTCGCGGCGCGGTCCCAGGTGGGCGAGCCCAGCCCGGCGAACGCCGGTACGAGCTGCGCGGCACCGTCCGGGTCGGCGGTCTGCGCCAGCGCGACCAGCTCGGCACCGCCGTCCAGGCCTAGCAGCCGGGCCGTCCACTCCAACGCCGCCCCGGTGGCCAGGATGTTGCCCTCGCGGGCGTAGGTCGCGGCACCGTCGGCGACCCAGGCGACCGTGGTGGTGACGCCCTCCGGGGCGGGGCCGAGCCCCGAGACCGGGGTCATCACCGAGGAGCCCGTGCCATAGGTCGCCTTGCCGGAGCCGAGGTCCGCGCAGCCGTGCGCCAGCAGGGCCGCGTGCGAGTCCGCCAGCACGGCCGCGACCGGCACCCCGGCGGGCAGCAGCCCGTGCTCACGGGTCACGCCGAAGCCGGCGTCCGAGGCCCGGACCGGCGGCAGCGACGGTGCCGGGACGCCGAACACCGCCAGCAGCTCCGGGTGCCAGTCCAGCGTCTCCAGGTCGAGCAGCAGCGTGCGCGAGGCGTTCCCGGCCTCCGTGGCCAGCACGCCGGTCAGCCGGTGCACCAGGAAGGCGTCGATCGTGCCGAGCACCAGCCGGGCCGGGTCGGCGCCGAAAGTGCGGGCGGCCGAGGCCAGCCAGGCCATCTTCGGCGCCGAGTACATCGGGTCGACGGACAGCCCGGTGCGACGCCGGACGACGGCGCGCTGGTCCTCGGTCAGCCGGTCGCAGTCCTGCGCGGTGCGGGCGTCCTGCCAGCCGAGCACCGGGCCGAGCACCGCACCGGTCGTGCGGTCCCACGCCACGACGGACTCGCGCTGGTTGGACAGCGCCACCGCGACCGGCCGGACCCCGGGCACCTGGGCCAGGCAGTCCTGGACCGCACCGTGCACGGCCGCCCAGATCTGCTCCGCGTCCTGCTCGACGTGGCCGGGCGCCGGGAAGGCGATGGCGACCGGGCGGGACGCCGACGCGACGACCGCACGGCGCGCCGGATCGACGAGGACGGCCTTGGCGTTGGTCGTGCCCTCGTCGACGGCGAGGACGAGGGGGCTCGTCCCGGTCTGCGGCATTGCATATCCATTCAGTCATGCGTGGCTACTCGCTCACCGTAGCGCCCCTCGGCCGCGGCCGTCAACGCTATGAGGGCCGACTCAGTAGAGTGGCTGCATCATCGATCAACCCTGAATGCGAGCCACCGTGCCCGACCCAGCTCCTGCCAGCACCCCGACCCTGCGGCCCACGCTGCACCCGTCGGAGCACGCCCGCCTGATGGCGAAGGTCGCCCGGATGTACCACGAACGCGGGCTGCGGCAGAGCGAGATCGGCGACGAGCTGCACATCTCCCAGGCCCGGGTGTCCCGCCTGCTCAAGCGTGCCGCCGAGGTCGGCATCGTCCGCGTCACCGTGACCATCCCCGGCGGTCTGCACACGGACCTCGAGGACCGGCTGCAGGACGAGTACGGGCTGAGCGACGCCGTCGTCGTCGAGAGCGACGACCCCGGCGACCTGCGCACCCTCGGCGCCGCCGCCGCCGACCTGCTGGACGCCACCCTGCAGGGCGCCGAGACGATCGGCATCTCCTCGTGGAGCGCGTCGCTGCTCGCCGCCGTCGACGCCCTGCGACCCACCAACAAGCCGGTCGCCTCCGCCGTGGTGCAGCTGGTCGGCGGGATCGGCGACCCCCGCGTCCAGGTCGAGGCCACCCGGCTGCTCACCCGGCTCGCCGGCGCCACCGGTGCCGCACCGATCTTCCTGCCCGCCCCCGGGCTGCTCGGCTCCCCCGCCGCCCGGCAGAGCCTCGCCGCCGACCCGGCCGTGCTCCAGGTGACCACCCGGTGGTCCGCCCTGACCACCGCGCTGGTCGGCATCGGCGCGCTCGAACCCTCACCCCTGCTCCAGCAGAGCGGCAACGGCCTGACCGCCGACGACCAGGACCGGCTGCGCGCCGCCGGGGCCGTCGGGGACGTCTGCCTGCGCTTCTTCGACGAGCACGGCGGCCCGGTGGCCAGCGACCTGGACGACCGGATCATCGGCATCGCGCCGGACGTGTTCCGGGCCATCCCGCGCCGGATCGCGGTCGCCGGCGGGCTGCGCAAGGTCGCGGCGCTGCGCGGGGCGCTGCGCGGCGGGTGGCTGACCGTGCTGGTCACCGACGCGGGGACCGCCCGGGCGCTGCTGGAGGATGCGGAGGGCTGACCCCGACGGCCGGCGCGGGCGCACCGCCCGCGCCGGCCGACCGGGCTACTCCGCGAACAGCTCCTCGGGATCCAGGTCCATCGAGGTGTAGTCGTCGCCGTACAGCTCCTCGTCGGTGAGGTCGGCCACCGCCGCGTCCCGGGCGGTCAGGTCGAGCAGGTCGTCCGCGACCGGCTGGCTCACGATGTCGTAGTCCTCCAGGATCGTGTTGGACTGCTCGACCAGGTCCTCGCTCACGCCCAGCACCCCCGAGTCCGAGGGCCACATCAGCTTGTTGATCTCGTTCATCTGCCAGGTCTGGTAGTTCTCCGGCAGGGCGGTGCCGTTCTCCAGGACGATCGAGACGCACTCCTCGGGGTTGTCGCGGCAGTACAGCCAGCCCTTGGCCGTCGCCCGCAGGAACCGCTCGGCCAGGTCGGGGTTGTCCTCGAGCCAGGCCGGCGTCGTGACCAGCGTGTCCTCCAGCACGGCGGTGCCGAGCTCCGCGTAGTCGACGGTGCTGATCTCGCGTCCGTCGGCGCCCGCGATCGCCTGGGCGTACTCGTTGTAGGTCATGGCCTCGGCGAGGTCGTACTCGCCGGACAGGAAGCCGCTCATGTCGAACCCCTGGTTGGCGATCGTCAGATCGGTGTCCACGTCGAGCCCGTTCTTGGCAGCGGCCGCGGAGAACGGCGCCGAGAAGCCGTTCCAGTTGCCGACGGTCAGACCCTCCCAGCTCGCGGGGTCGGACAGGTCTCCCTGGTCGGTGAAGTAGATGAGCGTGGCACCCGGCCGCTCGTGCAGCACCCCGATGCCGACCAGGTCCGCACCGGAGTCCACGGCGGCCGCGAGGTTGCCGTAGGACTGCACGGCGATGTCCGTGTCGCCCGACACGAGCAGCTGGAGGTTGTTCACGTCCGAGCCGCCCGGCTGGATCGTGAGGTCGATCCCCTCGTCGGCGTAGTAGCCCTGCTCGAGGCCGGCGTAGAAGCCCGCGAACTGCGCCTGCACGACCCACTGCAGGGTCAGGTGCACCGCATCGTTGCCGGAGGCCTCGGTGCTGGCACCGTCGTCGGCGTCACCGGAGGAGCAGCCGGCGAGCAGGGCCGCGGTGGCGACCAGGCTGCCGACGACGCGGGCCGGACGACGGGAGTGCCGGGAGCTGGTGGGCATGTCGACTCCTCTGAGGGTGGGACGGGGCGGGACGGCGCGCCGGAGGCAGCGGCCGGGACGGAAGACCGATGGACGACAGGTCAGTGGGTGCTCTCGGCGCGGACGCCGGGGGTGGCGGCCCTGGCGAGCCGCTCGACGAGCAGCCCGATGCCGGAGCAGACCAGTCCGAGCAGGCAGGCCATCACGATGGCGGACCACATGGTGACGGTGTGGAGGTTGGCGGACTCGCGGCGGATGTAGGTGCCGAGCGTGGTGATCTGACCGCCGAAGTACTCGGCGATGATGGCGGTGATCACCGAGAGCGGCAGCACGGTCCGCAGCCCGGTGACCAGGAACGGCACCGCCCGAGGGAGCCGGAGCGACCAGGTCCGGCGCACCGGCCCGGCCGCGATCACGTGCATCAGGTCGTCCAGCCGCGAGGACTGGCGCAGGCCCTGCAGGGTGTAGACCAGCATGATCGGCAGCCCGCTGATCGCGACGATCGCGATCACGGCCACGGACGTCTTGCCGAGGAAGACCGTGACGATCGGGAACAGCGCGACGATCGGCAGGGCTTTGAGCGCGACGGCGAGCGAGCTGATCATCGAGGACAGCGCGTTCGACCCGTGCACGACCCAGCCCACGAGCAGGGCGGCGACCACCGCGACGACCGTGCCGATCCCGGCGTCCCGCCCGGTGGCGAGGGCGAGCCGGGTCAGGTACGCCAGGTCCTCGGCCAGCACGGCCGCGATGTCGGTCGGAGACGGCAGCAGCAGGGTCGGCACCTCGCCCAGCACGACGAACGCCTGCCACGCCGCCAGCAGCGCGAGGATGACGACCAGCGGGGCGCCGACCCGGACGGCGCCGGTGCCGGTCACTCCGGTCCTCCGCCGCCGAGCAGCGCGCGGATCTGCGCGACGTGCTCGTGGAACCGTGGCTCGTCCCGGGTGGCCGCGCTGCGCGGGTGCGGCAGGTCGATCGGCACCCGCCCGGCGACGCGACCGGGCCGCGCGGCCATCACCACGACCTCGGTGGACAGGAACACCGCTTCGGCGATCGAGTGCGTGACGAACAGCACCGTGGTGCCCAGCCGGTCCCAGAGCGCCATGAGCTCGAGGTTGAGCCGGTCCCGGGTGATCTCGTCCAGGGCGCCGAACGGCTCGTCCATCAGCAGCACCTGCGGGTCGACCGACAGCGCACGGGCGATGGAGGCGCGTTGCTGCATGCCCCCGGAGAGCTGTCCGGGCCGGTGCTTCTCGAACCCCTCCAGCCCGACCAGGGCCAGCATCCGCTCGGCGATCTGCTCACGCTCGGCCCGGGGAAGGCCCTTGACCTCCAGCGGGAGGGTGACGTTGCGGACCAGCGTGCGCCACGGCAGCAGGTTCGGCGCCTGGAACACCATCCCGAGCTCCCGGTCGAGCCGCGCCTGCGCCGGGGACCGGCCGTTCACGGCCACCGAGCCGCTGGTGGGTGCGAGCAGGTCCGCGAACAGCCGCAGCAGCGTCGACTTTCCGCAGCCGGACGGTCCGATCAGCGAGGTGAAGCCGCCTTGCGGCACCACCAGGTCGACCCCGGCGACCGCGACGGTGTCCTGCCCGTCGACCCGGAAGGTGCGGCCGACGCCGACGGCGTGCAGACCCGCGGGGGCGCCGGGCTCGTGCGGACGGTTCCTGCCGGTCTGCACGCCGTCCGTGCGGGCGCTGGCCTCGGTCATGCGGTGACCTCCTCGGGCACGGCCGCCGGCACGAGCGCCCGCAGCGCGCGGATGGCGACGACGACCACCGCGCCCAGCAGGCAGGCCGCCAGGGCGGCGCCGTACAGCGCGGTCGGCTTGATGGTGTAGTACTGCCAGGCGTTGAGGATCGCCACGCCGAGCCCCTCGGTGGAGCCGAACGGGAGCTCGGCGACGATCGCACCGACGACCGAGAACGTCGCCGCGGTCTCCAGCCCGACGAACACCATCGGGAGCGCGGCCGGCATCTCCAGGCGCCACAGCCGGAAGCCGGGGCCGGCGGCCATCACCCGGAACAGCTCGTGCCGCTCGGCGCTCACCCCGCTGATGCCGCGGGCGGTGGCCACCGTCAGCGGGAAGAAGCTCAGATAGGTGGCGATGACGACCTTCGTCGCGGTGCCCGTGCCGAGCCACAGCACCAGCGCCGGCGCGACCGCGACGATCGGGATCGTCTGCGCGAGCACGGTCAGCGGCATGAGTGCGGCGCCCACCACCCGGTTCTTGGCGATCGCGATGCCGGTGACCAGGCCGAGCGCGGTACCGCAGACCAGACCGAGCACGCTGTTGCGCGCCGTCACCAGCAGGTCGTGGCCGAGCGAGAGCGCCACGTTCTCGCCGGTGGAGCCGGTCTCGCCGAGGTAGGCGACGACCGACCAGGAGTGCGGCAGCGTGGAGTCGTCCGCGTCCAGCACGACCTTGACCAGCTCCCACAGCACGGTGATCCCGGCGAGCAGGCCGATCACGACCAGCCCGGAGCGCGCGACCCGGAGCGGCCAGGGCCGCCGGGCGGAGGACGGCCGCGACGCGGTCACGGGCGCCGTGGGCGGTCCGACCGCGGTCCGCGACAACGTGTCCATCACGTCCTCCTGGGTGGGTCGATGCCGGCCGTCCGGTTCGGGCTCCGTGCCCCCGGACCGGCTCGCGCAGCGGCGATCGACGATGAGAGAGCCTGTCTTGCGAGGTGAACGTAGGCAGTCGACGTTTCACCCCGACCGACCCGGTGCAACAGCGGCGTTTCCGTCCGATACCGCGCGAACCGCGGGTGCCCGTCCGGAACACACCGTTTTCATCGCGTTCATCCGGGGGATACACCGGCGGCTGAGTCTGAAGGTCCATTCGCGGACCGTGGGTCCGACAGATGAACCGAGGTCCTCGCATGACCGTTCGTGCACCCTCGCGCCTCACTCGCCGGACCATCGACGTGCTGGTGGCCGTGGCCTCCCGCCCCGAGGGCATCGGACTGACCGACGTCGCACGCGAGAGCGCCGTGCCCAAGGCCACCTGCCACCGGGTGCTCACGGTGCTGGAGGACGACGGCTGGGTGAGCATCGACCCCGGCACCCGCCGCTACCGCATCGGGCTGGGCCTGCTGTCCGTCGTGAGCGGGCTGCTCGGGCCGGACAGCGCCACCGCGCACCTGAACGAAGCGGTGCAGGACCTCGCCGTCGCCGCGCAGGAGACCGCCGGCTTCGACGTGCTCGCGCTGCCGGACGTCGCGGTGCTCGTGCAGGTCGCGGGGCCGCAGCTGATCGGGCAGCGGCCCCTGCCCGTACCGGTGCGTCAACCGGCCTGGCGCACCTCGACCGGCAAGGCGATGCTCGCGACCCGCGACGACGCCGAGCTCGACGTGCTGCTGCCCGATCTCGGGGCGCAACCAGGAGGGCCGGCCCCGGCCCAGCAGGACGCGTTCCGCACGGCGCTGGTCCGCACCCGGGAGCGCGGCTGGGCGACCACGGTCGACGAGCTCGAGCCCGGCGCCTCGTCGGTCGCCGCCGCCGTGCGGCTGCCGGGGCGGGTGCCGTACGCGCTCTGGGTCGGCGGCCCGACGTTCCGGCTCTCGGACGGGCGGCTCGACGAGCTCGGTGCCCTGGTCGCCCACGCCGCGGCCCGCCTGTCGGCCACGCTCACGGCGCTGGGCGCCGGGCCACCACCACCACCGCCGAGGCCCGGAGCGCCTCCGGGAACCGGCGGTCTGCCGCCCGTCGGGGAGCCTGCCGGTGCCGTGACGCGCCCTGACCGACCGCCCGGCGGCCCCGCCCCCCGGGACGACCCCGCCGCACCGCTCGACCGGACCCCGGCACCGACCGAAGGAGCCTCGCCATGCCTGCCCTCTCCGACCAGCACCGCGTCGCCTTCGTCGCGCACGGTCTCCTGAACCAGAACTCGTGCCCGGGCGGCCTCGCCGTCGCCCCCGGCGCGATCGTGCCGGTCGTCCGCGCGCTGCGCGGGCTCGGGCTCGATCTCGTGCAGCTGCCCTGCCCGGAGACCAGCCACCTCGGTGTGGGCCGTTGGTGGCAGACCCGGGAGATGTACGACACCCCGGCTTTCCGCGAGCACTGCGGCCGGCTGGGGCGCTCGGTGCTGCGCCAGATCGAGGACTTCCGGTCGCACGGCTACCACGTCGTCGTGGTCGGCATCGACGGCAGCCCTACCGACGGGGTGCATCGCACCGAGTCCGACCCGACCTGGGGCGGGCGACCCGGATCCGACGGGAGCGTGACGCGACGGGTCGTCCCCGGCCGCGGGGTGTGGATGGAGGTGCTCCTGGACGAGTTCCGGGCGGCCGGTCTCGCGGTGCCGCCGGCCGTCGACGCCCGACTCACCGAGGACGTCGAGGGGGACGTCACCGCGCTCTGCCGGGCCCTGCTCGACTCGCAGCAGACCGCCCCCGTCGAGCCGGTCCGTGCCGCACCTGACGGCGAGCACCTGCCGTTCGTCAACCCCCGTCGACCGGCCGGCGGCGGACCTGGGCGCAGGGTCGTCCGTCGGGGCGCGGCATGACCCCCGGGGACGCGCGCAGCCGAGCCGTGGCGGTGCTGCCCGACTGCCTGGTCAACGCCGGTGCCGAGCGCTACGCCCCGCTCGGGCTGACGGACCTCGGGGTGCTCGATCTGGTGCTGGACGCCGGCTACGGCCTGCTCGTGCTGCCCTCGCACCTCGCGGCCGACCCCGAGACGGGCCAGGGCGTCACGACCGTGGCGCGGGAGGCCGTCGACTACCACCGGCACGGCTACACGGTCGTCGAGCTCGACATCGCCGAGGTCCAGGACGGTGCGGTGTGGCGGACCCGCCTGCACCGCGAGCTCGAACGCTGGGCCGTCCCCACGCTCCCCGCGCTCACGATCTCGCCGCACGGCTTCGCCCCGGCCGCCGTGCAGGCCTTCCTCGCCGAGCACCGGGGCCCGCTGCCGGAGGGCTGCTGAGGTGCTGCCCGCACCCGCCGGCTCGCGCCCGCGCAGCCCCGCACCCCCGGGCGCACGCGACCCGCTGCTCGACCTGATGTGCGCCGTCATCGACCACCCGAGCAGCCAGGGCATCGCGATCGGCGTCAGCGACCTGATCCGGGACGGCTCCATCGCACCGGGTTCCCGGCTGCCGACCGTACGGGCGACCGCCGCCGGGCTGCACGTCTCGGCGACGACCGTGAACGACGCCTGGCGGCTGCTCGCCCGTGAGGGTCTCGTACGGTCCGCCGGCCGCAACGGGACGATGGTGCTGCGCTCCCGGAGCCGCGCGCTGAGCAGCCTCAGTGCCTCGGCGCACTGGATGGTCGGGCGCTATCGGACTGACCTGTCCTCCGGTGCCCCGGACGTGCGTCTGCTGCCGGAGCTGGGACCCGCGCTCGCCGCGGTGTCCCGGACCGCCGGGGTGCTCGGCTACGGCGTGGAGCACACGATCCCCGCCCTGGAGGCCTGGGTCCGCGAGACCTGGGCACCCGTGCTCGATCCGGAGGAGATCCTGGTCACCGACGGCGCCTTCGACGCCATCGACCGCGTGCTGCGGGACCTGGTGCGCCTCGGCGACCACGTCCTGGTCGAGAACCCCACGCTGCCCACCCTGCTCGACACCATCGTCGGGCACGGCGGCGTCCCGGTGCCGGTCGCGGTCGACGCGCAGGGCATCCGGCCGGACGACCTCGTCCGGGCGCTGCGCACCCGGCCGATCGCCGCGGTGATCCAGCCCAGGGCGCAGAACCCGACCGGGGTCTCGACCACACCGCACCGGATGGCCGAGCTCGGCGCGATCTTCGCGCACTCGTCGATCGTGGTGGTCGAGGACGACCACACCGCCGGCGTCGCCACCGCGCCGCACGTCTCGCTGCACCGGTGGCACCCGAGCCGGACCCTGCACGTGCAGAGCTTCTCGAAGTCGCACGGTCCCGACCTGCGGCTGGCGGTGGTCGGCGGCCCGCGATCGCTGCTGGCGCAGGTGCAGCGCCGCCGGGTGATGGGACCGGGGTGGTCCTCCCGCCTGCTGCAGCAGGTGCTGCTGACGCTGCTCACCGATCCGGCCACGATCGCCGCGGTCGACCGGGCCCGGGAGGTCTACGCGGCGCGGCGCACGGCGCTGCAGCACGCGGTGGCCGAGCACGGCCTGACGTCCACGGGCACCGACGGCCTCAACCTGTGGGTGCGGGTGCGCTCCGAGAACGAGGCCCTGCGCCGGCTCGCGGACGCCGAGATCGGCATCGCACCCGGGTCACCGTTCCGGCTCGGGCCGTCGGACACCCAGCACGTCCGCGTCACCAGTGCCGCGCTGAGCACCGGGACCGACGAGATCGCCCGGCTGCTGGCCGGTCCCACCCACCACCGAGGAGCACGATGACCGTCTACGAGCTGCGCACCTACCACGCGGCGCCCGGGCGCATGGACGCGCTGCTGGCCCGGTTCCGCGAGCACACCGTCGCGATCTTCGCCCGGCACGGCATGACCAGCATCGGGTACTGGGTCCCCGCCACCGAGCCGGGCGCCGGCGGTCCGGACCGGCTCGTGTACCTGCTCGCGCACGCCGACCGCGCCGCCGCGACGGCCTCCTGGGCCGCGTTCCAGGCCGACCCGCAGTGGCAGCGGGTCCGCGCCGCGTCGGAGGCCGACGGGCCGGTCGTCGACCGGATCGACTCCGAGCTCCTGGAGCCGGTGGACTTCTCGATGCTGCGCTGACGCGCACGGCGACGCCCGGCCCCGCCCCGATCGGGACCGGTGCCGGGCGTCGCGCCGCCGGTCAGAGCAGGTAGTCCCCCACGTCTCGGCGGACGAACCGGCCGTACCCGCTGCGGCCGACGAAGGCGTCGTCCTCGACCACCACGGAGCCGCGCACCAGCACGGTGCGCACCTTGCCGTGCAGCAGCTGCCCCTCGTACGCCGAGTAGTCGACGTTCATGTGGTGCGTCGCGGCCGAGATCACGTGCGGCGCCTGCGGGTCGAAGACCACGATGTCCGCATCGGCACCCGGCGCGATCGTGCCCTTGCGCGGGTACATGCCGAACAGCCTGGCGGGGGCGGTCGAGCAGACGTCCACCCACCGGTTCAGCGACAGCCGACCCCCGAGCACCGCGCCCTCGTACATCTGCTCCACCCGGTGCTCGACACCGGGGATCCCGTTCGGGATGCTCCGGAAATCACCGCGGCCGATCTCCTTCTGGGCCCAGCAGAACGGGCAGTGGTCGGTGGCGACGGTGTGCAGGTCGTGGTTCGCCAGCCCGCGCCACAGCCCGTTCTGCTGCTCGGCAGCCCGCAGCGGAGGCGAGCAGACGTACTTCGCCCCGCCGAACCCGGGCTCGCGCAGATCGTCCAGGTCGAGGAACAGGTACTGCGGGCAGGTCTCCGCGAACACCGTCGTCCCACGGTCGCGGGCCCGCGCGAGCTCGTTCACCGCCTCCCCCGACGAGACGTGCACCACGTACAGCGGGGCGCCCGCCACCTCCGCGAGCGCCGCCACCCGGTGCACCGCCTCCGCCTCCAGGATCGGCGGCCGGGTCAGCGAGTGCCACACCGGGTCGACGTCACCGCGCTCGACGGCCTGGTCACGCAGCAGCTCGATCGCGAAGCCGTTCTCGGCGTGCATCATGATCAGCCCGCCGTTGCGGGTGGACTGCTGCAGCATCCGCAGGATCCGGTCGTCCGGCGAGTAGGACCGCCCGGCGTAGGCGGTGAACATCTTGAAGCTCGTCACCCCTTCCCGGACCAGCTCGTCCATGTCCAGCGGGGTCTGGTCGTCGACGTCCTGCACCATCACGTGGAACGCGTAGTCGACGGCGCAGCTCGCGGACGCCTTGTCGTGGTACCAGGCGACCGCGTCCTGCAGGCGCTGCCCGCCGTCCGGCCGCGGGCCGGCGAAGTCGATCACGGTGGTGGTGCCGCCGTACGCGGAGGCGATCGTGCCGGTCTCGAACGTGTCGAGCACCGGCGCCTCCGGCTGGCCGACCGACTCGAAGTGCGTGTGCGCGTCGATGCCTCCCGGGACGACGTAGCAGCCCGCCGCCTCGATCACCCGGTCGGCGCCGCGGGCGAAGTCGATCGCAGTCTGCGACCCGGGCGACACCACGCCGAGCACGGTCTCGCCGTCGATCAGGACCTCGGCGAGCACGGTGTCCGCGGCGGTCACCACGGTCCCGCCGCGCACCAGGACGCGGCTCACGCCGGGCCCCCGTCCCCGCCGTCGGCCGCGAACTCGGCGTCGATCTCGGCGAACACCTCGGCCGCCGTCTGGGACGCGAACAGCCCGACCGGGAACCCGGCGTAGGCGATCAGGTGCCGGAACACCTCCAGCACCTCACGGCGGGTGAAGCCCTGCTCCAACGCCCCCGCGACGTGCGCCCGGATCATCGGCACCCGCCCGTGCATGGCGACCGCGGTCAGCGTGACGACCCGCCGGCTCCGCGGGTCCAGGCCCTCGCCGCCCCAGACGTCGCCGAAGCACCACTCCCCGAGCATCCGGTCGAGCTCGGGCCCCACGTCCGGGTCGACGTCCCGCCAGGACGCGATGCCGTCGGGATCGTTGCCGAGGGCGGCGAGCACCGCCCGGCCGCGCTGGTACCGCTCGGACTCCTGGTAGGTCATCGCGTCCTCCACGGGGCGGGGTGGGGCAGGGTGCTGTGCGGCGGCGGCGCGGCGCCCGCCGCGGACGTCGCGGTGTCGGCGATCGTCAGCGCGGCGTCCAGGGCCGTCAGAGCCCCGTCCACCTGCGCGGTCGTGATGATCAGCGGCGGGTTGGCGAACAAGAACGGCCCGCGCATGCTCGCCAGCACCCCGGCGTCGACCAGCGCGGCCCGTACCTGGTCCGCCACCGGCGACGTCGGGCCGACCAGCGGGAACAGCTCGACCTTGGTGACCGGGTCGTGCACGAGCTCGAGCACGGTGAACAGACCGCGCCCCCGCACGTCCCCGACGCTCGGGTGCCGGGCGGCCAGCGCCCGCAGGCCGGCCAGCAGGTGCGCGCCGACCGTCGCCGAGTTCTCGATCAGCCCGTCGCTCCGGTAGATCTCCAGATGGGCACGTGCGGCGGCCAGAGCGGCCACGTGCGCGTTGTAGGTCAGGCCCGATCCGAACGGCAGGTCGTCGATCGCGGTCGCGACGTCGTCGCTGAGCAGGCACGCGCCGAGCGGGACGTACCCGCTGGTGATGCCCTTGGCGACGGTCATGATGTCGGGCGCGACCCCTTCGTGGTCGCAGGCGAACCAGCGACCGGTCCGCCCGAAGCCGCTCATCACCTCGTCGAAGACGAGCAGGATGCCGTACCGGTCGCACAGCGCGCGCAGCCCGGCGAGCCAGCCGTCCGGCGGCACGATGATGCCGTTCGACCCGGTGATCGGTTCGACCAGCAGGGCGGCGATGGTGTGCGGTCCCTCCAGCTCGACGATCTCCTCGAGCTCGGCCAGGTGCCGTGCGAGGAACGCCGCGTCGTCCTCACCCGGCAGCGCACGGCGGTACGCGTAGGGGTCGGGGATCCGCACCACGTCCGTCACACCGGACTCCACCGGCCAGCGCCGCGGATCGCCGCTCGCGGCCAGCGACCCCAGCGACCCGCCGTGGTAGGACCGGCGCCGGGTCAGGATCTTGCGCCGCCCGGTCACCAGGCGCGCGGTCCGGACCGCCGCCTCGTTCGCGTCGGTGCCACCGTTGGTGAAGAACGCCTTGGTCAGACCGGCGGGCGTGACGGCCGCGAGCATCTCGCCCACGTCCGCGCGGGCCGGCGTCGCCATGAACGGCGAGGCGCAGGCCAGCTCGGTCATCTGGTCCGCCACCGCCCGCACGACCCGCTCGTCGCCGTGCCCGATGTTCATGCTCATCGAGAGCGAGTTCAGGTCGAGGTACTCCCGGCCGTCCGAGCCGTAGAGGTAGACGCCCTTGCCCCGCACGATCTCCAGCGGGTCGACACGCTGCGTGCCCCACTCGTAGATCGTGAACCGGCGCGCCCGGGCGGCGATGTCGCCCGGGGCGGGCGGCGCACCGGTGCTCGTCGACGCGGTCGCGGCGCTCACGGGGCGACCAGCGGCTGGTAGCTGTCCGGCCGACGGTCACGCCAGAACGGCGTCCGGGTGCGTTCGGCCCGGACCCGCGACAGGTCGAGGTCGGCGAGCACGATCTCCTCGCCCGTCCCGCCCTCGGCGAGGATCGCGCCCCGCGGGTCGGCGAAGTAGCTGTGCCCGTAGAAGTCCAGCGGACCGGTGTCCTCAACCCCGACACGGTTGTTGGTGCCGACGAAGTACTGGTTGGCCACCGCGTGCGCCCGCTGCTCCACGTGCCAGTAGTCGAGCGACGGCCCGGCGGTGGCGGACGGGATGAACACGATCTCCGCGCCGGCGACCCCGAGCGCCCGTGCGCCCTCCGGGAAGTGCCGGTCGTAGCAGATGTACACGCCGATCCGTCCGACCGCGGTGTCGAACACCGGGTAGCCCAGGTTGCCGGGCTTGAAGTAGTACTTCTCGTAGAAGAGCGTGCCGTGCGGGATGTGGTTCTTGCGGTAGCTGCCGACCACGGTGCCGTCGGCGTCGATGACCACCGCGGTGTTGTAGTAGAAGCCGTCCGCCGCCTCGTACAGCGGCACGACGAGCACCACACCGAGCCGGCGGGCGGTCTCGACCATGCTCGCGGTCGTCGGACCGTCCGGCACCGGTTCGGCCAGGTCGAACCACTCGTCCGTCTCCGACTGGCAGAAGTACGGCCCGGTCGCCAGCTCCTGCAGGCACACCACCTGGGCACCGGCAGCGGCGGCCTGCTCGATCAGCGCGATCTGCTTGTCCACCATCGCGGCAC
Source organism: Cellulomonas sp. (assembly GCA_036404115.1). Classification (GTDB taxonomy): domain Bacteria; phylum Actinomycetota; class Actinomycetes; order Actinomycetales; family Cellulomonadaceae; genus Cellulomonas. Next base: position 163,424 of record DASWPG010000044.1, on the reverse strand, counting down.
GCGGGCTGACCCCGGTGCACTGGACGAGAGCGGCCCGCACGACGCGCGGGAGGGAATCGTTCACGGCTCTGGTTCTCCTTCGTCAGCAGGGGACGGGTGGGTCAGACCCCGAGCACCGCGGACATGGACGCGACGGCCTCGAGGGTGCGCATCTTGTCCTCGCCCATCGGCGTGATCGTGGCCTCGGTGACGCCGGCAGCCACGTACTCGTGGATCTTGTCCAGCGTCTGGGTGGTCGTACCGCAGGCGCAGACCGACTGCACCAGCGAGTTCGGCAGGTGCTGCATCGCCTCGCGGATGCTCGCCTTCGTGGTCGGCCACTGCACGACCGACTTCACCTTCGCGATGATCTCCGGGTCCGCCCCGGCGAACTCCGTGATGTGCGACTGCTGCGCGAGGTACTGGGTGAGGAACGCCTTGCAGTCGTCGATCGCCGTCTGCGGGTCGCTGTCGTCGACCGAGGTCGCGATCAGCTGCGGGACCTGGAAGCCGGTCAGGTCCCGCCCCGACCGCGCCGCCCCGCGCCGGATCGCACCCCACGCCTCGACCGTGTAGGAGGGCGGGACCAGGAAGTCGAGCAGCACCCCGTCCGCGATCTCGCCGGACAGCGCGACCATCCCGAACCGCACCGCTCCGATGAACACCGGCACGTCGTACGCCCGGCCGTCGTCGTCCTCGACGCCGTCGAACCGGATGTCGGTCACGTCCACGAACTCGCCGTGGTAGGTCACGGTCCGCCCGGCGAGCAGCTCGCGGGACACCGTGATCACCTCCCGCATCGCGGTCAGCGGCTTGGAGTTCGGCAGCCCGGTGCGGGACGCCAGCGGCTCCCACCACGCGCCGAGCCCCATCCGCATCCGACCGGGCGCGATCAGGTCCAGCGTCTTGAAGGTCGCCGCCAGCAGCGCGACGTTCCGCGTCCGGTACGGCAGGATGCCGGTGCCGACCTTGATGTGGTCGGTACCCGCGGCGATCATCGTCATCGGCGGGATCGCGCTGCCGGTCAGCCGGCCCTCGCCGAGCCACACCGCATCGAAGCCGTTCGCCTCGGCCCACTGCGCCAGCTCGACCTGACGTCGCGCCGTGTCGAACGTCATCATCAACCCGAACTCGACCATCTCTGCTCCTTAGCACCAGGCGCGCGGCCCCTCGTGCGGGCTCGCGCCGATCGTGGTGCCGACGCTAGGAGCGGTCGGTTTCCTCGGGGGTGCGCCCGGGAGGCGAGCGCATTTCAGCGAGTTACCGCGCAAACCCGGTCGGTCGGAGCCCGCCGCGCACCGGCGCCACCGCCCGGCAGAGGCGACCTGTCAGCCGTGGTCCGGTCGACGACCACCAGGCGATGGTCGGCGGGTCGCACCATCGGGCCGACCGGCTCTTCCTGCTCGGCCCGGTCCACCTCGGTCACGACGGCATGCGTCCGCTACCGCGTCGCGAGCGCCCCTGCGAACTGCTCGATCAGGTGGGCGAGGTCCGGGTCGTCGCCCGTGCCGATCGCCGCAACCTCGCCCGTCGCTCCCGTGCGGCAGAACCGGGCTCCGGGCACCTCCGCGAGGACGTGGTCGAGGTCGACCCGCTCCGGCCGCAGCTGCTCGACCAGCCGACGGACGAACGTGGCGGTGCAGATCGGGACGATGCGCGCGTTCGGGTCTGCCGCCTGCGGGTCACGCCGCAGGACGACGATGCGCACCTCGTCGCTCGACGGTGAGGTCTGCAAGGCCTCGCAGACGGTCGCCAGGACGGTCGAGGCCAGCGCACGGACGTAGACGGCGTTGCGGTCGGTCTTCGTGCGCTTCTTCACCGTGGGCCTGCCCGCCGGGGTCAGCGCGGCGACCTGCTCCGGGACGAGCGCCACCGACCCGAGCACGACGACGACGGTCGCGTACCGCCGTCCGTCGTCATCGATCCCGGCGTCCACGCAGGTGGACTCGGAGGCGTTGTCGGCGAACGCGGAGTCGACCGCCCCGATGACGGCCTCCGGCTCGTGATCGATCAGGCGCTGCCAGTCCTCCGCCGCCTCCCGCAGCAGCTCGTGGTAGATCTGCTGGTTCCGCGCGTCGACGCGCGCTGCTTCGGCAGCGGCGTCGAGCCGGGCCTGCTCCTTCGCCGCGCGGCGCGCACCGAACCGGAAGAGCCCGATGCCCGTGACCGCGGCACGCTCGTAGTTCTTCACCACGGCGTCGAGCGGTACCGGCTCGGGTGCGGGGACCCGCTCAGGCGCGGCCCGCGGGAACTGCTCCAGGTGCAGCGACGTCAGCCGACACTCGATCCGCCGGACCTCGTCGGCCTGCGAGGCCCGCTCGAGCTGTGCGAGCGACGGGCGCGGCGTTGCCGATCTCCGCGGCGCCGAGGATGAGGTCCCGCTGCTGAAGCCACCCGCGCTCACCCGGGTCGACGTGCGTCCCGAGGAGTAGGTGTTCTGCGACACCCGGATGCCCGCCACCTTCGCGGAGGTGTACGTGCGTCCACCGCCGAACGACACCCGAGCCTTGCCGGTGCCGATGCTCGTGCGCACACCTCGGCTCGAGGCGCTGATCCGCACTCCCGGTGCCACCTTGAAGCTGACTCGCCGCCGACCCATCGGACCTCCTCAGCCCGATGATGCTCCACGTCCGCCCTGCGGCACGGCTGGTCGAGGCACCGCTCACCCGCACGGAGCAGCCGGACGAGTCTCAGCGGCATGTCCCTCAGCCCGCGTCGTCGACGAACGGCGCGAGCGCGACCCCGATCGGCTCGCGCACCACGAGGTCGGCCCCGCTGTCGGCGCGGGTCGCCGCGGTGTTGATCAGCACGAGGTCCCGGCCCCGGAACAGCTGGACGAGCCCGGCGGCCGGGTAGACGGACAGCGACGTCCCGCCGACGACGAGCGTGTCCGCCGCCCGGACGGCCCGAGCGGCCGCGTCCATGATGCCGTCGGGCAGCGTCTCGCCGTAGAGCACCACGTCGGGCTTGATGATCCCGCCGCAGTCGCAGCGCGGCACCGGCGCCGCGTCCGTGCGGCGGCCCAGCACCTCGGGCAGCGTGAACGACCGACCGCACACCAGGCAGTGGTTGCGCAGCACCGAGCCGTGCAGCTCCAGCACCTCGCGGCTGCCGGCCGCCTGGTGCAGCCCGTCGATGTTCTGGGTGACGAGCGCGGACAGCACGCCGCGCCGCTCCAGCGCGGCCAGGGCTCGGTGCGCCGGGTTCGGCTCCGCCTCCGGGTGCACGATCGCCGAGACGTAGTACCGGAAGAACGTCTCCGGGTCCGCAGCGAAGAAGTCCGCCGACAGGATCTCCTCGGGCGCCCGCCCGAACTCCCGCCGGGCCGCGTACAGGCCGGTGCTGGAGCGGAAGTCGGGGATGCCGGACTCGGTCGAGACCCCGGCCCCGCCGAGGAAGACCAGCCGGTGCGAACGGCCAAGCACCTGCGCCAGCGCTTCCGGGTCCCCGCTCGTCGGTCGCACGATCCCCATCATGGCCGCCCGGTCAAGTCGGCCTGGTGCGCCGCCCGGCGCCCCGGTCAGCTCCCCTCGGCCCGCCCCTGCCGCCAGTACCCCATGAACGCCACGGCCTTGCGGTCCACCCCGCACGCCCCGACCAGGTGCCGCCGCAGCGACTTGATCGCGCCGGCCTCCCCCGCGAGCCACGCGTACAGCGCGGCGCTCTGCCGCAGCGGCGCGCCGGTCTCCCGGTCGACGGGCACCTCCCAGAGCAGCCCGGCGTCGATGTCGACGTCCTCGGGCTCCAGCCCGTCGGGCACGGGGGCCTCGCCGGGCATCAGCCGGGCGCAGGCGGCCTCGACCGCGGGGACCAGCAGGGCGCCGCTCGCGGCACCGTCCCGGGGCAGCCACCGGACGGTGACACCGGCCGGCGGGTCCAGCGGCAGCCGCGCGTCGCCGCTGACCGGGACCTCCAGCAGGGCTTCGCCGCGGGCGTCACGGGGCAGGCGTTCCAGGATGGCGGCGATGGCCGGCACGGCGGTCTCGTCGCCCGCGATCAGCAGGCGGTCGGCGTGCGCCGGCGGGACGAAGTCGATGCCGCCGTACGGGCCGGGGTGCGCGGCGTTCGGGCCGAGGATCGCCAGCGGGGCGCCGATCTCGGCGTGCGCGGCCCACCGGGACGCCGGGCCGGCGTCGCCGTGCAGCACGACGTCCACGTCGATCTCGGCGGCGGAACGGCGCACGTCGCGGATGGTGTAGGTGCGGATCGGGTGCCGCTCCTCGTCGGGCAGCTCGCGCCAGGCGGTGTACCAGTCGTTGCCGCGCGGCACCCCGTCGAAGCCGCGGTCGGCCAGCGGCAGGAAGAGCTTGATCCGCTGGTCCCAGCCGGTCTCGGCGAACTCGCGCAGGTCGTCGCCGACGAAGGTGAACCGGCGGAAGCTCGGGGTCAGGTCCTCGATCCGGGCGACGCGGACGTCGAACACCCGGAACGGCGCGCTGACGGCCTCGGCGGTGGTGGTCATGCACGCCACGATACGTGAAGGCAAGCCTTACCTCACAGGGTCGTGACCGACCGCACAGCGGGTGCCGGCGGACCCCGCGCGGGGCGGATCAGCCGGCAGAGGTGCCGAACAGCAGGCCGAGCAGGTAGGTGGCCCCCGCGGCACCGAAGCCGATGGCGAGCTGGCGCAGCGCGCGTCGCCCGGGCGACGCACCGGACAGCACGCCGACCGTGGCCCCGGTGCCCAGCAGGGCGACGCCGACCAGGGTCGAGGCCACCGCGACCGCCTGCCACCCCTCCAGGCCGAGCAGGTAGGGCAGCACCGGGATCGCCGCACCGGAGGCGAAGAAGCAGAACGACGCCGCCGCCGCGGCCATCGCGGAGCCGACGGTCTCGTGCTCGTCGTCCGGGGCCTCGTCCGGCACCAGGTCGGCGGCCGGCGTCGGATCGTCGGGCCGCGCACCGCCCGGCGCCACCTCGTCGGGGGCGAACGCGCCCGCAGGCGCCTCGCCGGCGTCGGCCGCCGCGAGCGCGGCCAGCACCGTGCGGGCCCGGTCGTCCGCCGCACCGGCGGCCATGCCGCGCGCCCGGTAGACCAGGGCCAGCTCGTTGGCGTCCAGGTCGAGGTGCGGCAGCGCCCGGCGGGCCTGGCTGCTCGGGCGTGCGGCGTCCAGCAGCTCGCGCTGCGAGCGCACCGAGACGTACTCGCCCGCCCCCATCGACAGCGCACCCGCCAGCAGACCCGCCAACCCGGTGAGCAGCACGGTCGAGGAGCCGACACCGCTGGCGCCGATGCCGAGCACCAGCGCGAGGTTGCTCACCAGACCGTCGTTCGCGCCGAAGACCGCTGCCCGGAACGTGCCGGACATCCGGTTGCGGCCCCGGATCGCGAGAGAGCGGACCACCTCCTCGTGCACGCGCTCGTCGGCCGCCATCGTGGGGGTGGCGTCGGCGTCCTGCTCGTAGACGGAACGGGACTCCGCACGCTGGGCGAGCGCCAGCACGAACACCCCGCCGAACCGTCGGGCCAGCCAGCCGAGGCCGCGGCTGCGCACGTCCCCGCGCAGCGGGCGCCCCACCTGGTCGCCGAGCAGCTCCAGCCAGTGCGCCTCGTGCCGCCCCTCCGCGTCCGCGAGCGCGAGCAGGATGTCCCGCTCCTCCCCGGTCCGGCGGGCGGCGAGGTCGCGGTAGGCGGCGGCCTCCGCACGCTCGTCGGCGAGGTAGCGGCGCCAGCGACGCAGCTGTCGGCGGGTCGGGGCGGGGGACGGGGCCGCGGGGGACGGCACGGTGGGGGGCACGTCGCCATCGTGGAGCACCGGCCGGCCCACGTCACCTCCGCGGCGCGTCCGGCCCCGCCCCCGGCCCGTCGGCGTCGACGGCTGCGACGGGCCGGGGGCGGCCCGGCGTCAGCCCTCCGCGAGCGCCGCGCGCAGCCCGTCGACCAGCGGCGTCGTCGGCCGACCGATCAGCCGGGACAGCTCACCGTTCACCTCGCCCAGCAGCCCGTCGCGGGTGTTCTCCTCGATCGCGACCACGAAGCCGGCGGTGCCCTCGTCCAGACCGGCGGCGATCAGGCCGGCGGTGCGGTCGGCGGCGGACACCGGCACATAGGTCACCGGCCGGCCGAGCACCTCGGTGGCGGCAGCGGCGAGGTCCTCGAAGCTCCATGCCACGTCGCCGGTGAGCTCATAGACCGCGCCGTCGTGACCCTCGGTGCTCAGCACCACGGCTGCGGCCGCGGCGAAGTCGTCCCGCGAGGCGCTGGCCACCCGGCCCTCGCCGACGGCGGCGACGAGCTGGCCGGACTCCCGCGCCTGCTGCAGGTCGCCGACGTAGTTCTCGGTGTACCAGCCGTTGCGCAGCAGCGTGTACGCCAGGCCGGAGCCGATCAGGACGTCCTCGGTCGCCTTGTGCTCCGCGGCGACCGCCAGGGTCGTGCTGTCGGCGTGCGGCGCCGAGGTGTAGACGACGCGGCGGACGCCGGCGGCCTTCGCGGCCTCGATCGCGTTGGTGTGCTGGGCGACGCGCTGCCCGAACTCGTTCCCGGAGACCAGCAGCACGGTCTCGGCCCCCGCGAAGGCCGCGGCCAGGCTCTCGGGCTGCGCGAGGTCGATGGTGACGACCCGTACGCCCTGCTCGGCCAGGTCGGCCAGGCGCTCGGTCCGGCGGCCGCCGGCGACGATCTGATCGGCGGAGACGCCCGCGGCGAGCAGGTTGGTGACAACGAGACGCCCCAGGTGCCCGGTGGCTCCGGTGACAACGACAGACATGGTGTTCCTCTCGAGTTCGACCGGTGCCTGACGCACCCGGCTCCCCTGCCAACTGCGCGGCCGCCCAGAACGTTCCTGCCAGGGTGTACCCACTTCCAGGTAAGGTACGCACGTGACGGTAAGCATCGAGGCCAGCGACCTCCCCACCCCCATGGATCCGCGATCGGTGCTGACCGGTCTGCTCACCGACGGCGTGCTGTCCTCGGCCTGCCCGAGCCGGGTGGTGCTGGACCACGTCACCAGCCGGTGGGGGGTGCTGGTGCTCGTCGCCCTGACCGAGGGCAGCCTGCGGTGGGGCGAGCTGCGCCGGGTGGTCGAGGGGATCAGCGAGAAGATGCTCGCCTCGACGCTGCGCACCCTGGAGGCGGACGGCCTGGTCCTGCGGGACGCGACCCCGTCCATCCCGCCGCGGGTGGACTACTCCCTCGCCCCGCTCGGCATCGAGCTGACCGACCGGCTGCTGCCGCTGATGGCCTGGATCGCCGACAACGCCGAGGCCATCGTGCACCGCCAGGACTGATCGGCCCGCCGTCCCACAGACGTCGTCCAGCGCCGGGCCCTATGATGGCGTGGCCGTCGGGCTGTCCACCCCGGCCGCGGGCGATCGGTCCGCAGGTCAGGGTCGACCGACCGCCACCCGGCGAACCACCGTTCGCGGTGGTGACCGATGTCCCCCACCCGAAGGACGAAACCGTGCGCCGTACGGCCGCCACACTTCTCGCGCTCTCTCTCCTGGTGCTCGCCGGATGCTCCTCCGGGGACTCCAGCGGCGACGCCTCCGCCTCGGCGTCCAGCTCGGCCTCCGCCACCGCCGACGCCACGGCCACCGCGGAGGACGTCGCTGCGCTGGCGGCGGTCACCCTGACCGGTGACGCCGGCACCGAGCCGACCTTCGAGTTCGACCAGCCGTTCACCGTCTCCGCCGAGGTGGCCCGGGTGTTCTCCGAGGGCGACGGCGACACGGTGAGCGAAGGCCAGTACGTCACCCTGAACGTCACCGCGGTCAGCGGGACCGACGGCACCAGCCAGGGCACCACCTACGGCTCGACCCCGCAGGGCTACGTCGTGGACAGCACCAGCCTGCCGGACGTGATGCTGGACTCCCTGATCGGCCAGCAGGTCGGCGCGCGCATCCTGTACGCCGCCCCGTACGACGACGACTCCCTGATCTGGGCGTTCGAGATCCTCTCCGCCCAGGACATCCCGTCGCGCGCCGAGGGCACCGCGGTCACCCCGGCGGACGGCCTGCCGACCGTCACGCTCGCCGACGACGGCGCACCGTCGATCGAGGCGCTGGACACCGATCCGCCCACCGAGCTCGTCGCGCAGACCCTGATCCAGGGCGCGGGCGAGGCGGTCACCGCCGACGAGACGATCGTGGTCAACTACAGCGGCTGGCTGTGGGACGGCACCTCGTTCGACTCCTCCTGGGACACCGGATCGCCGATGGCCACCGAGCTCAGCAACCTGATCGAGGGCTGGCAGGACGGCCTGGTCGGGCAGACCGTCGGCAGCCAGGTGCTGCTGATCATCCCGCCGGACCTCGGCTACGGGGACGACGACAACGGCTCGATCCCGGGCGGCTCGACGCTGATCTTCGTCGTGGACATCCTCGCGGTGTCCTGACCGCCTGACCCGCAGACGGCAGGGACCTCGGTCGCGCACCGCGACCGAGGTCCCTGCCGTCTGCGGGTTGCCCGACGGGGCCGGCGGACGGCCGCCGCCCACCCGTTCCCCCGCCGACGTCCGCCGCCCTCGCCCTCTCGCCGATGCGGCCGAGACGCGCCAGGGAGCACACGCTGACTGCTCACCTGGCGCGTCTCGTGCACACCGGACGGGGTTCGGGGTGAGGGGCGGGGGGGGTTAGGGGGTGGGGGTGAGGCGGTCGGTGTAGACGGCGATCTTGCCTTCGATCGCCCTCAGGTGGTGCTGGACCTCGGCGAGCTCGGCGAGCACGCGGTCCCGGTGCGCGGTGAGGATCGCCAGCCGCTCGGCGCTCGTGCTGTCGCCGGCCCGGACCAGCGCCGCGTACTCGCGCATCTCCCGGATCGGCATGCCGGTGGTGCGCAGCCGGGTGAGCAGGGTCAGCCAGCCGATGTCGCGGCCGGAGTACCGCCGGTGCCCGGAGGGGGCCCGGTCCACGGCGGTCAGCAGCAGGCCGTCCCGCTCGTAGTAGCGCAGCGTGTACGGGGTCAGGCCGGTGGCGGCAGCAGCCTCGGCGATGGTCCAGGTCGGCTCTTCGACGTCCGACAGCGCAGCGGGGGCCGGCACGGTGCGGGTGGCGGTGCTCATGTCACCAGGATGCGCCCGCACCGACGCCGGCGTGGTCACTGGTCGATCGCGCTCATGTCCGGGTACCGCTCCCCGGCCACGGCCTCGGCCGGCACCGCGTCGCACAGCGCCGCCAGGTCGGCCTCGTCCAGGACGACGTCGACGGCCGCGACGTTCTGCTCCAGGTAGCGCACCCGGCGGGTGCCGGGGATCGGCACCACGTCCTCGCCCTGGGCCAGCACCCACGCCAGCGCGAGCTGGGCCGCGGTGACGCCCTTGTCCGCCGCGAGCTGCTGCACCCGCTGCACCAGCGCGCGATTCGTCTCGAACGCCTCACCGGCGAACCGCGGCATGGCCCGGCGGAAGTCGTGCGGCGCCAGGTCGTCCGGCGAGGCGAACGCACCGGTCAGCATCCCTCGGCCCAGCGGCGAGTAGGGCACCAGGGCGATGCCGAGCTCGCGCAGCGTCGCCAGCACCTCGGCCTCGACGTGCCGGGTCCACAGCGAGTACTCGGTCTGCACAGCGGTCAGCGGGTGCACGGCGTGCGCGCGCCGGATGGTCGCCGGGGCCGCCTCGGAGAGACCGATCCGGCGGACCTTGCCGGCCTGCACCGCCTCGGCCAGCGCCCCGACCGTCTCCTCGATCGGGACCCGCGGGTCCACCCGGTGCAGGTAGTACAGGTCCACGTGGTCGACACCGAGCCGGCCCAGGCTGGCGTCGATCGACTCGCGGACGTGCTCGGGGCTGCCGTCCAGGGACCGGGTGCCGTCGTCGTTGCGGACGATGCCGAACTTCGTCGCGAGCACGACCTCGTCCCGCCGGCCCGCGATCGCCCGGCCGACCAGGCGCTCGTTCGTGAACGGCCCGTACATGTCGGCGGTGTCGAGCAGCGTGACGCCGAGGTCCAGCGCGCGGTGGATCGTCGCGATCGACTCCTGCTCCTCCGGCGACCCGGGCACGGACGCGGCGCCGTAGAACTCGGACATGCCCATGCAGCCCAGGCCGAGGGCGGAGACGTCGAGCGCGGTGCCGTTCGCGGCGCTGCCGAGGGTGCGGGTGGGCAGCCCGGGCGTGCCGAGGGTGATCGAGGAGGTCATGCCGACGAGCCTGCGACTTCGAGCGCGCTCGAAGTCAACCCGCGCTGCCGGCCCGGATCGCCGCCCGCCGCCCGGTCGCGGTGCCGGTCAGCCGACCGAGAGCACCGCCACCAGGAAGTCCGAGTCCGGCTCGAACGGCCGCAGGTCCCAGGTCGCGAACCGGTGGTCCAGCCGCAGCCCCGCCGTGCCGACGTCGGCGGCGAGCTGCTCCGGTGCGTACCCGCGCCCGGCGCCGAACCCGAGCACGATCCGGCCGCCCGGCACCAGGTGCGCCCCGATCCGCCGCAGCACCTCCGGCTCCGTGCCCGGCGCGACGAACGTGATCACGTTGCCGGCCAGCACCGCGACGTCGAACCGGTCGGCCACGCCCTCGGCCGGCAGGTCGAGCTCGGCCAGGTCGCCGATCCGCCAGTCCGGGCCCGGGTGGTCGGCCCGCGCCGCCTCGATCAGCACCGGGTCGACGTCCACCCCGACCACCGTGTGCCCGCGCCGCGCGAGCTCGCTGCCGACCCGGCCCGGGCCGCAGCCGGCGTCCAGGACCCGCGAGCCGCGCGGCACCATCGCGTCGATCAGCCGCGCCTCGCCCGCCAGGTCCGCCCCCTCGGCCGCCATCGCGCGGAACCGTTCGACGTACCAGTGCGACCGGTCCGGGTTGGCCTCGCCGATGGACTCCCACCGGGTGGGCTGACGCATGGGTTCTCCTCACGAGCACGGGTCGGGCCTGCCCGAGCGTACCCAGCGGCTCCGACGCGGCGGCTCCGCCGGCCGTGTGTGGTTCTACTGGAACCGGCGCGAGCGAGGGCCCGCGAGCCCCTAGGTTCGCACCCGACGCGCGACCGGCCACCGGCCGCGGCACCGAGGGGCAAGGGGGCCCGCTCATGACCGTCAGCATCACGCAGGACGCGGCCGAGGTGGCCGCCAGCACGCTGGACGACGTGGCCGACGAGCTCAGGCTCGACCTGCGGTACCGGGCGCCGGACTGCGGCGACGTCGGTGCGACCGCCGCGCTGGACGAGTGGCTGGGCTGCCTCGCCCTGGTGACCGCGACCAGCGCCGCGGCGGTCCGCGGTCTCGGGCAGGACGTCGAGGCCGCCGCCGGCACGCTGGCGGCGGCGGACGCGGCGCTCGGCCGGCAGTCCCCTGCCGCGGGCACCGGACGGGCGCGCGCGGTATGAGCCAGTGGGACGCGGAGCGACCGGGCCTCGGCGACGCCGACGGGCTGGGCACGGTGCTGCAGTCGGTCGGCGCCCACCTGAGCACGGTCGCGGACCAGGCGGACCGGGTCGAGCAGGCCGCCGCGACGGTGCGGGAGTCCTGGACCGGCGCGGCGGCCGAGGCCTGGGCCGAACAGGCCACGGAGCTGGCACAGCGGGTGCGGGCGCTGGACGACCCGATCCGGGCGGGCGCGCAGGCCGTGGACGACTACGCCGAGGCGATCACCTGGATCGCGGCCCGCACCGCGCAGGCGCTGCTGGACGTCGAGCACGCGGACCGGATGTCCCGGCAGGCCGCGGACGACCTCCGGCTGCTGCGCGCGGACGCCACCGCGGACGACGCCGACGTGCGCCTGGCGCTGTACCGGACGCAGCGCTGGGAGGAGGAGCAGCGCCAGGCCGACCTGGTGCTGACCGGGCTGGTCCACGAGCGCGAGGCGGCGGACTCGACGGTGGTCGCTCGGTTGCGCGATGCCCTGCCGGCGGAGTGGGACCGGTCCGGCCGGCTCGCCGGCACCCTCGACCCGGGGGTGTTCGCCGGGTCGCAGACCGATCTGTCCGCCCTCGGGCTGTGGGCGCTCGGGCTTCCCGAAGGGGCTGAGGGCGACACCGCCCTGCGCTGGCTGGCCGGTCAGCTCTCGGACGCGGACCTGGAGGCGCTGCTCGACCGGTGCCCGCAGATCGCGGTCCGGCTGATGCATGAGGACGACTCCGGGGCGTTCGCCGCCGAGTACCCCGAGCTGGCCGCCGCCCTGGAGGTCGAGGACCCGGACGCCCGCATCGCCGCGGTGGCCGCGGCCTTCGCCGCGCTCACGCCGGCCGAGACGGCGGCGCTGGCCCGCAGCCACCCCGGGGTGGTGCACAACCTGGACGGCGCCCCGCTCACCGTGCGGATCGCGGCGAACCGGGTCGCGATCCGCGCCGCGATCGTGGATGCCGGGGAGCAGAGCGCCCGGCTGGACGAGGCGATCGCCCGCCGTGGGACGCTCGAGCACCCGGCAGCGCAGCGGGAGCGGTTCGCGCTGCTGGCGGAGCAGGAGGCGCTGCGCGACCGGATCACCTGGTGCCGGTCGCTGCTGGCCGGGGACCTCGACCCCGGCAGCGACAACCCGAAGAAGCCGCCGACCGGGCACCAGGTGGTGCTGTTCGATCCCGATTCCGGGCAGCTCGGCGAGCTGGTCGGCAGCGTGGACGCCGCCAGCCTGGCCGTGCTGGTCGGCGGCACCGGGACCAACCTGACGAACATGGACGGCCAGCGCGACCGGTCCTGGGAGCTGGTCGCCGAGAGCAAGGGCAGCCTCGCGGTGATCACCTACCTCGGCGGACCGATGCCGCAGAGCCTCGCCGAGGCGGTCTCGACCGGCTGCGCCAGCACGATCGGCCCGCGGCTGGCCGCGTTCGCCAACGGGGTCCGGGCCGGCTCGACCGCGCCGGTCACGATCGCCGGGCACTCGTACGGCGGGCTGGTGGTGGGCACCGCCGAGAAGAACGGCATGGTGGTCGACCGGGTGCTGCTGATCGAGGCCTCCGGCTCGGGGGTGCGCGATGTCAGCGAGTACGCGGCACCGGACACCCCGCGGTACTCGATGACCGCACCGGGTGACGCCATCGAGGCGGTCCAGGCGATCGAGGCGCACGGCCAGGACCCCGACGAGGTGAGTGGGGTCGTCCGGCTGGAGACCGGACGGGTGGACGACGACGACCCGGGCAGCGAGCTGGTGCGCGGCTCCTCCTCGCACAGCGGGGTGTTCGAGAGCGGCACCACCGCGTGGAAGAACATCTACCGCGTGATGATCGGCGACGAGGTCACGTTGTGGACGCCGCCGACCGATGTCGTGATCGGCACCACCCGCAACGGCCAGCCGGTCACCCAGCGGGTCTACCCGATGGAAGACCCCACCTTCAACCCGCCCACCCAGGACGTGCCGTGACCCGGCGCCGCACGCTCGCCGCGGCGGTGGTCGTGGTCGCCGCGCTGCTGGCCGGGTGCGCCTCCGGCCCGTCCCAGGAGGAGCGCGTCGCCGCCGCGATCGAGGCCTACGACACCGTGACAGACCTCACGCACGAGGACACCGAACTCGTCTCCGAGACCTTCCCCGACCTCGACCTGGCCCTCAGCGACCCTGATGACAGCGGCACCTGGCACTCCTGCGGCGACGCCAGCTACAGCTGGCAGTACGACAGCCCCGAGACCGCCAAGTGGGGCAACGGCTGGGTCTACGTCCTGACCCCCCGCGAACCCACCGCGCCCCTGGTCGCGCCCCTGGCCCAGACCTACGTCGAGCACGGCTGGACCATCACCGCCGACTACCTCACCGAACACCCGGCCGAGCTCATCCTCGCCAAAGACGGCTACCGGTTGTCCATCAACGGCACGGACCAGGACTACCTCGACCGGCAGCCGGCCGACGACGCTCGCCTCACGGTCTACTTCACCTCTCCGTGCCTGTGCTCCCCGGCCAACCTCACCGAGTGGGACCGGATGGACCCGCACGACTTCGACCTGCCCAGCGGGCCCGGATGACCCGCCCCGGCGCACCCACGCACGGCGGGGACCGGCTCCGACCCCGCCGCTCGAGACGTCCCCCCAGCGCATCCACCGACGACCGTCCTAGGGTCGTGGCATGAGCCGGTATCTCGACGTGCACCCGCACGACCCGCAGGCCCGCACGATCGCGCAGCTGGTCGCGATGCTGCGGGACGACGCGCTGATCGCCTACCCGACGGACTCGGGCTACGCCCTGGGCGCCCTGATGGGCAACCAGGAGGGCGCGGCGCGGATCCGGGAGATCCGGCACCTGGACGAACGGCACCACTTCACGCTGATGTGCGCGGACTTCGCGCAGCTGGGGCCGCTGGTCCGGCTGGACAACGCACCGTTCCGGGCGATCCGGGCGGCGACGCCGGGGCCGTACACGTTCATCCTGCCGGCGACCAAGGAGGTGCCGCGGCGTCTGGCGCACCCGAAGAAGCGGACGGTGGGCGTGCGGATCCCCGACAACCGCGTGGTGCAGGCGATCCTGCGCGAGCTCGGGGAGCCGCTGCTGTCCAGCACGCTGATCATGCCGGGCAGCGACGCGCCGATGACGGACGGGTGGACGGTGCAGGAGGAGCTGGGCCACGCCCTGGACGCGGTGGTGGACTCCGGGGAGTGCGGGGACGAGCCCACGACGGTGGTGGACTGGACCGACGGCTATCCCGAGGTGGTCCGGGTCGGCGCGGGGGACCCGGACCGGTTCGTCTGAGCACGGCGGTGGAGCAGCGGCCGGCCGCACCTCGGACGGGACCGACCCGCCGTCCGCGGGGCGTCGGCTCGCACCCGGTGCCCACCCCGGACGACCCGGCCTACCCGGCGCTGGCGCGTGACGCCGCGGACCTGGCGGAGCTGGACGGCGCGCTGGTGGAGTGCCGGGCCTGCCCCCGCCTGGTCGCCTGGCGCGAGGAGGTCGCGGCGGTCCGCCGGGCGGCGTTCCGGGACCAGACCTACTGGGGCCGTCCGGCGCCCGGGTTCGGCGACCCGCGGGCCCGCATCCTGGTGGTGGGGCTGGCACCCGCCGCGCACGGGGCGAACCGGACCGGCCGGATGTTCACCGGCGACCGGTCGGGAGACTTCCTGTTCGCGGCGCTGCACCGGGCGGGGCTCGCGGACCGGCCGACGTCCACGCACCGCGACGACGGGCTGACGCTGACGGACGTGCGGATCACCGCGCCGGTGCACTGCGCGCCGCCGGCGAACCGGCCGACCCCGGCGGAGCGGGAGCGGTGCGGGCCGTGGCTGGCACGGGAGGTGGTGCTGGTGCGGCCGCGGGTGGCGGTGGTGCTGGGGGCCTTCGGCTGGGACGCGCTGCTGCGCACGCTCGCGGAGCAGAGCTGGTCGGTGCCCCGGCCACGCCCCCGGTTCGGGCACGGCGCCGAGCTGACGCTGCGTCGCCCGGGGGCGGAGGGCGCGGCGCTGACGCTGCTCGGCTGCTTCCACGTCAGCCAGCAGAACACCTTCACCGGGCGGCTCACCCCGGCGATGATCGACGCGGTGCTGGAGCGCGCCCGCTCGCTCGCGGCCGCCTGACCCCCCCGGTCGGCCCGCGCACCGCCCCGGACCGCACCGGTCGCTCCGCGGCACCCGGCACCCCGTACCGCGCCGCGGCAGCCCCGCACCCGACCACCTGTCGGACGCACGGCCGCCCCGAGTTGCCCCCGGGCCGCCCCGCGCCGCAGAGTGTCCCCGGTCGACGTGCACACGTGTCCACGGTGCCGGCACACCGGGCGCACAGCCTCCCCGCACCCGCGGATCTAGGGTGTCCTGCGGGCCCGCCGCACCACGGCCGGCGACGACACCAGGAGGAACGTGAGCACGGACGAGGAGCTGGTCGAGATCTGGGGCGACCGGGTCTCGCTGCGCGACCTGGTGGTCGCGCTCGCGGTGTGCAGCGCCGCGACGGTCGCCGCCGTGCTGATCGGCCGGGCGGTCGACGGGTCGGAGTTCTTCTGGGGGCTGGGCGGGGCGGTGGTCGGCTTCGTCGCCGCCGTGCTGATCGTGCAGCCCAAGCGTGACGTGCAGATCGTGGCGGACCCGCAGGCCGTGGCCGACGTCCCGGTCACCGCGATCGCGCTGCCGAGCGAGGCACCGGGCTCCCCCGCGCCCGGCGACCCGCCGGAGGGGCCGTCCCGCCCCGCCGGCCCTCCCTCCGCCTGACGGCCCGTGCGTCCCCCTCGTCCGGGACCCGTCCGTCGCCCACCGAAAGACCTCTGTGGACCTCTCCCTGCTGCTGCCGATGATCGGCGCCGCCCTGGCCGCCGTGGCGCTGTACACGCTGATCGGGTTCATCCCCGGCACCGACGAGACGTCGGTGCTGCTTCCGGTCACGCTGGCGCTGGTGCTGGCGGGTGCCGAGGCGCAGGTGGTGCTGACGTTCTTCATCGCGGCGGTGGTGACGCTGAATCTGACGAACTCGATCCCGACGGCGCTGGTCGGCCTGCCGGGCGGGGTGCTGTCGGCGCCGATGATCGACCACGCCCTCACGCTGAAGCGGCGCGGGCTGGCTGCGCAGACCATCCGGAAGATGGCGGCGGGATCGGTGGTCGGCACGGTGGTCTCGGTGCCGCTGGCCCTGCTGATCGCCGGGGCGATCGCGCCGTGGGGGGCGCAGCTGCGCGAGTACGGCTCGCTGCTGTTCGTCGCCGGGGCGGTGGTGCTGGCGCTGCTGGGGAAGAACCGCCTGCTGTCGCTGCTGGCGATCGTGCCGCTCGGGCTGCTGTTCCAGGGGGTGCAGGCGCTGTACCGGCAGACCGGGGTGCTGGCCGAGGACGAGACGATCACGGTGTCGTTCTTCCTGTCGATCACCGCCGGCCCGCTGCTGCTGGCCCTGCTCAGCCTGCTCAGCCCGGCACTGCGGGCCGCGATGCCGCGGTCCGGCCGGACACCGGTGCGGATCACCACCACCGAGCTGCGCGGCCAGCCGCTGAGCCCGCGGCGGCTGCTCACCCGGTCCGAGCTCGGCGCGAGCGCAACGGTCTCCGCGGCGTCGACCCCGCTGTTCTTCCTCAGCCCGGTGGCCCTCACCCTGCTGATGGGGGAAGCCGCGGGCGCCTGGGCGAAGGACCCCGCCGACCGGTCGTCGCGGGCGATCACGTCGATGGCGGCCCTGGCGCACTCCACCTACCTGGCCGGAGTGATCATCCCGCTGCTGGCGGTCGGGCTGCCGCTGTCCCCGGTGGCGGTCGGTCCGGCGAACGCGCTGTTCAACGCCCCGCCGGTGCTGACACTGGACCACAACCTGCACCAGCTGCTGTCCACCGGGCAGTTCGTGGTGGCGGTGCTGGTGGGCGCGGTGACCGCCCTGGTGCTGTCGTACGTGCTGGCGGTCCGCTACTCCTTCCGGCTGACCGCTCTGGTCACCCGGTACGTGCCGCACGAGGCCGTGCTGGCGCTGTTCGTGGTGTTCGTCCTGCTGCTCGCCTACCTGGACGCGGGACTCGTCAACATCTTCGCCGTGCTGCTCGTCGGGCTGACGTGCGGCACCCTGAACCGGTTGGGCGTGAGCTACGGGGTGCAGTTCATGTCGCTGTACGCGGCCCCGTGGTTCGTCGCCCACCTGATGTGAGGAAGCAGATGATCCGCAGCACGCACCGTCGACCGGTCCGGGACACCGGCACCGGCGCCACCCGCGCCAAGGCGATCCTGGTCGGGGAGCACGCCGTCGTGTACGGCGAGCCCGCGATCGCCCTGCCGCTCGCCAGCCTGCCGATGCGGGCCACGGTCCGCCGCGAGCACGGCCCGCTCGGGATCGAGTCGGTGCTGTACTCCGGCACGCTCGCAGACGCACCGGAGGAGCTGGCCGCGCCGCGCGCCGCCATCGAGGCGACCCTGGACCACCTGGGCCTGCCGCACCGGGACCTGGTGCTGGCCACCGAGTCGACCATCCCTGCCGCACGCGGGCTGGGCTCCAGCGCCGCGACCGCCGGGGCGCTGGCGCTCGCTCTGGCCGACCTCGCCGGGGTGACGCTGACCCCGCAGGAGCACTTCGACCTGGTGCAGGTCGGTGAGCGGGTGGCGCACGGCAGCCCGAGCGGCCTGGACGCGCGCACCACGGCGTCCGCGGAGCCGGTGTGGTTCCAGGGTGGCGCGACCCGGCCGCTGGACCTGCGGCTGCGGGCGCACCTGGTGATCGCAGACACCGGCGTGCACGGGCGCACCCGGGTGGCGGTGGCCGACGTCCGGGCGTTCCGGGAGCGGCACCCGGCCCGCGGCGCCCGGCTGATCGGCGAGCTGGGCCAGATCACCCGGGACACCGTGGACGACCTGGCGCTGGACCGCCCGGTCGAGCTGGGTGCGCGGATGACCCGGGCGCACCACGCGCTGACCGAGCTCGGGGTGAGCTCGCCGGAGCTGGACCTGCTGGTCGCCACGGCCCTGGAGGCGGGGGCGCTCGGGGCCAAGCTGACCGGAGGCGGGCAGGGCGGCTGCCTGCTCGCGCTCGCGGCGGACGCCCGCAGCGCTGGTACGATCGCCGCTGCCCTGCGCCGCGCCGGGGCCCCACGCACCTGGCTGCACCGGACCGACGCGCGGCAACCCGTGACCCCCTCCCAGGTGCCCCTCGGATGACCAGCTCTGCGACCGCCGTCGCGCACGCGAACATCGCGCTTGCCAAGTACTGGGGCAAGCGCGACGAGGCGCTGGCGCTGCCCGCCACGTCCAGCCTCTCGTTGACCCTCGACGCGTTCCGCACCACCACCACGGTGACGCTCGGCGACCTCGCCCCCGGCGGGCCGGACGTGGCCACGCTGGACGGTGCACCGATGGCGGGGGACGCGCTGGCCCGGGTGCAGCGGTTCCTCGACCTGGTGCGCGGGCTCGCGGGCTCGGACCTGCCGGCCTCGGTGGTCTCCGTCGCGACCGTGCCGACCGGTGCCGGGCTGGCCTCCTCCGCGTCCGGGTTCGCCGCGCTGGCCGGTGCCGCCGCGACCGCCTACGGTCTGGACCTCGCCCCGCGCGCGCTGTCCCGGCTCGCCCGGCGCGGCTCCGGGTCGGCGGCGCGCTCGGTGTTCGGCGGCCTGGTGCTCTGGCACGCGGGCACCGACGACGCGACCAGCTACGCGGAGCCGGTGCCGTTCCCGGCGGTGCTGGACCCGGCGATGGCCGTGGTGGTGCTGGACGACGGTGCGAAGCCGGTGTCCAGCCGGGTCGCGATGCGCCGGACCGTGCAGACCTCGCCGTTCTTCCCGGGCTGGGTCGAGGCCACCGAGCAGGACGTGGCCGAGATGCTCGCGGCCGTCGCGGCCGGCGACCTGCCGGTGCTCGGCGAGCTGGCCGAGTCGAACGCGCTGCGGATGCACGCCACGATGCTCGGCGCCCGGCCCCCGGTGCGGTACTGGACGGGACGCACGATGGCGGTGCTGGACCAGGTGCAGGGGCTGCGCGCGGACGGCGTGGGCTGCTGGGCGACCATGGACGCGGGACCGAACGTCAAGGTGCTGTGCGCCGGGTCCGATCTGACGACGGTGGCCGCGGCGCTGGCGACCGGCGCGGACGGCACCGGCCCGCAGCGCGTGGTGACGGCGCGGCCGGGCCCGGACCTGCGGGTCAGCACCGGCGCAGCGGCGGACGCGGCGGTCGACCCGGCGGAGGTGCTCGCATGATCGAGGCCTCCGCCCCGGGCAAGCTGTTCGTCGCCGGCGAGTACGCGGTCGTCGAGGCCGGGTACCCCGCCGTGCTGGTCGCGGTGGACCGGCACGTCACGGTGCGGCTGTCCCCCGCCGAGGGCGCAGGCTCGATCACCTCCGACCAGTACGGCCGGCTGCCGGTGGTCTGGCGCCGGGTCGGCGACCGGGTGGTGATCGATCACGACAGCCGCCCGTTCGACTACGTGCTGGCCGCGATCGACGTGGTGGAGCGGTACGCCGCCGAGCAGGGCCGCACCCTGGCGTTCTCGGACCTGACCATCACCAGCGAGCTGGACGACCACTCCGGGCGCAAGTTCGGCCTCGGGTCGTCCGCCGCCGTCACCGCCGCCACCGTGCGGGCGCTGGACCGGTTCTACGACCTGCGGCTGCCGACGATGAGCCTGCTGCGGCTCGCGCTGGTCGCGACGGTCTCGGTGAACCCGATGGGCTCCGGCGGGGACGTCGCCGCCAGCCTGTACGGCGGGTGGATCCGCTACACCGCGCTGGACCGCGACTGGCTGCGCGGCCGGCTGGCCGACTGCCGCGAGGGCTCGACCGGGACGCTGACCGCGCTGCTGGCCGCCGACTGGCCGGGGCTGTCCGTGCGCCGGCTGCGCACCCCGGCCTCGATGGACCTGGTGGTCGGCTGGACCGGCGTGCCCGCCTCCACCATGCGGCTGGTCGAGGCGATGCAGTCCCGCAAGGGCGCGGACGAGAGCCACTACCCGGACTTCCTGGCCGCGTCGCGGGACTGCGTGGACGCGTTCGCCGAGGCGATCGAGCGGGACGACGCCCCGGCCGCCAAGGCCGGGCTGCGGCGGGCGCGCGGGCTGCTCACCGCGCTGGCGCAGGCCGCCGGGGTGCACGTCGAGACCACCGCGCTGCGCACGCTGTGCGAGTCCGCCGAGCTGGTCGGCGCCGCCGCGAAGTCGTCCGGGGCCGGCGGCGGGGACTGCGGGATCGTGCTGGTGGACGCTGGCACGGACCTGGAGCCGATGCTGCGCGAGTGGGAGCTGTCCGACGTGCGGCACCTGTCGCTGCGGGTGCAGCCGCCGCAGAGGCCGGACGATGGTCGCTGACCCGCCCGGCCCGGGCCCCGACCCCGACGGCACCGCCCTGGCTGCCCGGCGCAAGGACGACCACGTGCGCCTGGCCGCCGCCCAGCACGGTGCGCCCCGCCCGCACGACTTCGACCACGTGCGGCCGATGAACCATCCGCTGGACGCCGGCGACCGCTCCGCCGTCAGCCTGGCGGTCGTCGCCCGTGCCACCCCGGCGCTGTCCTGGCCGGTGCCGCTCTACATCAACGGCATGACCGGCGGCACCGCGCACACCGCCACGATCAACCGCGCGCTGGCGCTGGCCGCCCGCGAGACCGGCATCCCGATCGCCTCGGGCTCCACCGGCATCCTGCACCGCGACCCGTCGGCGATCCCCTCGTTCCGGGTGCTGCGCGACCTCAACCCGGACGGCTTCGTGCTGGCGAACGTGAACGCGAACGTCAGCCCGGCGCAGGCCCGCCGGTCGGTGGAGATCCTGGGCGCCGACGCGCTGCAGGTGCACATCAACCCGGCGCAGGAGATCGTGATGCCGGAGGGCGACCGCGACTTCACCGGCTGGGCGGACGGGATCGCGGCGATCGTCGCGGGCGTCGACGTGCCGGTGGTGGTCAAGGAGGTCGGCGCCGGGATGAGCCGGGGCACCGTGCTGCGGCTGCGCGACCTCGGCGTGACAGCGGTGGACGTCTCCGGCCGGGGCGGCACCGACTTCCCCGTGATCGAGGCCGCACGCCGGACCGACGGGGCGTTCGGCTACCTCGGCGGGTTCGGTCAGTCCGCGGTCGAGGGGCTGCTGGACGCGGCCGCGGTGACGGGGGTGGACCTGCTGGCCTCCGGCGGCGTGCGGCACCCGCTCGACGTGGTGCGGGCACTGGCGCTGGGCGCCACGGCCGTCGGTGTCGCGGGCGGGTTCCTCCGGCTGCTGCTGGACCAGGGCGAGGCCGCGCTGGTCACCCGGATCGCCTCCTGGCTGGACCAGGTGGGCGACCTGATGACCCTGCTCGGCGCGACGACGGTCGCGGATCTGCGGCGGGTGGACCTGCTGCTCACCGGGCCGGTGCGCGAGTTCTGCGAGCTGCGCGGCATCGACGCCGCCGGCTACGCACGCCGTTCCGGCCGCTGACGCGCGCGGGCCGTCGCCGGCCGGCGGTCCACCGTCGAGCGGTCAGGAGTCGGCGGTCAGGCAGAGGTAGCCGCCCTCGTCGGCGGTGACGTACATCGTGGCGTCCAGCGGGCAGCCGTCCAGCGAGGAGACCACCTGCACGCCGGTGTAGTCGTGGTCCGAGCCGCAGTCGACCGCCTCGAGCATCGTGCTGCCGGACAACGCCCAGCAGGAGCCCACGCCGGTCGTCGCGTGCGGCGTGACGCTGCCGGGGACCAGGAAGGCGACCGCCGCCACCGCAGCGACCGCGGCGCAGACGACCAGACCCCCCGCCATGCCCAGCCAGCCCCGGGTCGCGAACGATGGGGCCCCAGCCTTCCGGGCGCCCCGGTAGCCCAGCAGCGAACGGATCAGCATGACGGTGCCGACGAGCAGCCCACCGGTCCAGATGAAGCCGCCGCCGTCGCCGGAGGCCAGGATCAGGCTCACGCCGCCGATGGTGAAGACCACCACCCCGATCCAGAACAGCAGGGTGGCGCTGCGGCGCTCGGCGCGCCCGGCCTCCGGCGCGGCCGGCGGCGCGGACCAGGTCGGCATCGGGCCCTGCCCGGCCGCACCACCGGGCGCCCCGGCGGCGGCGGCACCGGGCGCCGGGTAGCCGATCGGCGCGGGCGTGAACCCGCCTGTGGCGAACGGCGACGCAGGTGCGGGCGCCACGGGCGGGAGCGGGCCGATGTGCCCGCTCGCCGAGGTCGGCACCAGACCGGGCGTCACGGCACCGCCCCAGCCGGGCGCAGCGGGTGCGGCCGGCGCGTCGTCCGGCACCCAGAGCGGCCAGCCCTCGGGCACCGGCGGCAGGCTCGCGTCCGGCTGCCAGCCCGGCGGCGGCGTCCAGCCCTCGGGCGGGGTCGGCCAGCTCGGCGGCGGGTTGAATCGCATCGTCTCTCCTGTGCTGCGGGTGCCACGACGGGTCTCGGTAGCTGCGGCATCCGCGACGGAGGCGGTGCCGCGTCATGCTATCCGCACAGGTTCGCGCCGGTCGGCGGTTTCGTGGTCGGTGCCGACTGGCGGCTCGGAGCGGGCCGGACGGGCCGGCGCGGGTCAGCCGCCGGCGAGCTCCGCGCGGTCCACCAGCGTGGCGAGCTGCACCCGGTTCTCCAGGCCGAGCTTGGTCATCGCCCGGTTCAGGTGGGTCTTCACCGTCGCCTCGCTGACGAAGGCGGCCGCCGCGATGGCCGAGTTGGACAGGCCTGCGGCAGCTGCGGCCGCGACCTGCAGCTCCCGCGCGGTCAGCACGTCCAGCCGCGCCCGCGCGTCCGCCCGGCGGCGTGCACCGGCGTCCCCCGCCAGGTGGTCGAGCACTGCGCGCGCCGCCCGGTCGGACAACCGGCTGCCGCCGTCCGCCACGGCGCGCACCGCATCGGCGATCTCGGCCGGGTCGGCGTCCTTGGCCAGGTAGCCCCGGGCGCCGGCGTGCACCGCGGCGAGCACGACGTCCTGCGCATCGAAGGACGTCAGCACCAGCACCGCGGGCGGCGTCGGCAGCAGCTGCAGCGCCGCCGTGGCCTCGACCCCCGACATCCGCGCCATCCGCAGGTCCATCAGCACCACGTCCGGGTGGTGCGCCTGCACCTCCGCGACCACCTCGTCGCCGTCGGTCGCCTGACCGGCCACCTCGATGCCCTGCTGCCGCAGGATCGTGCTCAGCAGCGAGCGCACGAGAGGGTCGTCATCGACGACGAGAACCCGGGTCACGCACCGATCGTAGGGCTCGGCCCCGGTCGCGCGGGCCAGGGCAGGTGCACGACGACGAGCCAGGTCGCACCGTCCGGTCCCGCCTCGACGGTCCCCCGGACGGTCGCCGCACGCTCGCGCATCCCGACCAGCCCCGTGCCCGAACCCGGGACCGACGGGACCGGGGGCGCCGGGACGCCGGCGGGCGCGAGCGCGTTGCGCACCCGCAGGTGCACCCCGTCACCGGGGGCGGCCCGCACGTCGAGGTCCACCCGGGTGCCGGGCGCGTGCTTGAGCGCGTTGGTCAGCGCCTCCTGCACGATCCGGTACACCGCCCGGGTCAGGGTCGCGGGCGCCGAGGCGCCGTCGGAGACGAACACCGTGGCGGAGATGTCCGCCCCGCCGTCCCGGGCGGCGGCCAGCAGCTCCGGCAGCTCGGCGAGCGTGCGGCCCGGCATCGGCCCCGGGGTGATCGCGACCTGCGCGTCCCGCAGCAGCGCGATCAGGTCCCGCATCTCCTCCAGGGCCTGGTGCGCCGAGGCCCGCATCGAGCGGGCGGCGTCCTGCACCTCACCGCCGTCCGCGCTGACCTCCAGCGCCGACGCCCGCAGCGAGACCACCGACAGGTGGTGCGCCACCGTGTCGTGCAGCTCGCGCGCGATCAGGTCCCGCTCGTCCTGGCGGGACAGCTCGGCCCGCAGCTCGTGCACCGCGGCGGCCTGCACCAGCTCGGCCTGCGCGGACCGTGCGGCGGCCTCCCGGGACCGCCGCACCAGGCCCCAGGCGACCGAGACCGTGAGCAGCAGCAGGCCGAGCCCCGCATAGCCGACCGGCGTCAGGCTCTCGTGCACGCCGGTGACCTGGTCTGCCACGGAGAACACCGCATGGGCCGCGGGCCGCAGCGCGTCGCGGGTCAGCGAGGCCGTCACGGCCAGGCCGGCGAGCCCCCCGCACAGCCAGGCGGTGCGCTCCGGGCGCCGGGCGATCACCCAGGGCACCGCGATCAGCACACCGAGCGCGTCGAACGGCAGCAGCACGGCCGCCGTGCCGGTGACCACCGTGGCCAGCACCGGGTAGCGACGGCGCAGCGCGACCGTCGCACAGACCCCGACCCCGACCAGCCAGGCCAGCAGGTACCCGGGCCCCGTCCGGCTCGTGCCAGAGGCCGCCTCCGAGGCGTACGCCACGCTGGCCGTCATCGAGAACAGGCAGGCCGCCTGGAGCCAGATCTCGAGCGCCCAGCGCCGCCCGGACGGCGAGCGGCGGACGACGGGCACCGGGCCGGGGACGCCGGGCCCGGGCACCGCCCACGACCCGCCCGGGGCCACGGGCACCGGTGCGGGTGCGGGCGCAGCCACCGGCGCGGGCGGACGACCGATGGGCGGCACGGCCCGGCCGGGCGGTCGCGTGCCGCTCGGCGGCGGCCACTCCTGCGGCTGCCACGGCGGCGGTGCGGTTCCCATGGGCCCTGAGCGTAGGCGGGTCCCCGATCGTGCACGTCCGTCTCCCGGGTGCCCCGGCGTCCGGATCCGTCCATCGATCGGCCAGCCAGGTCGAGCCGGTCCGACGACGCGGCACCGGGCGCCCGAGCAGCAGTGTCGTCCTCAGCGCCCGTGCCGCGGCGCAGACCGGCGCCCCGGGGCGCAGCGACCAGGAGGTCCCGATGTCCGAGCAGCACCCGTACCAGCCCGCAGCACCCATTCCCGGCCCGACGCCCGGATCGGCACCCGGCCCGGTGCCCGGCTACGCCCCCGCGCCGGCCCCGGTCCCGCCGCGTCGCTCGTGGTTCGCCCGGCACAAGGTGCTCACCGCCCTCGGCGTGCTGGTGGTGATCGGCATCGGATCCGCGGCGCTCGGCGGTGGTGGCGACGGCGGGAGCAGCACCGCGGGAGCAGCGTCCGACGCCGACGCCGACGCCGACGCCTCCGCCGGTACGACGGCCGAGGACGTCACGCCCGGCATCGGCGCCACGGTCGCGGACGGCTCCTTCGAGTTCGTCGTCACCCAGGTCGAGACCGGGATCGCCCGGGTGGGCGACCAGCTCCTCGGGCAGGACGCCCAGGGGCAGTTCGTGCTGGTGCACGTCACGGTGACCAACGTCGGCACCGAGGCCCAGTACTTCTACCAGGGTGCGCAGACCGCGTCCGACACGCAGGGGCGCACCCACTCGGCCGACTCGTCGGCAGCGATCTACCTGGACGAGGGCACGCTGCTGCTGGACCAGATCAACCCCGGCAACCAGGTCGAGGGCGTGATCGTCTTCGACGTGCCGGCGGACGCGACCCTGGCCTCGGTGGAGCTGCACGACTCGCTGCTCTCCGGCGGGGTCACGGTCGCGCTCGGCTGACCCGCACCGGCGCGCCGCCCGCCCGGCGACCTCACCCGCACCGGCCGTCCGGTTCACCTCAGCCCGGCCAGTGCGCCGGTCGATAGGCTGCACGGGGTGAGGACATGACCGAGGCGGGGCAGGGCACCGGCGACCAGACTGCACGACGGTCGCGGTGGGCGCGGTGGCTGGGCGGTGCGCCCGGACGCGCCACGGACGCTCTGGAGCTGCTGGACGCCCCGCATCCGGAGGCCCTCGACGCCGCTCTCCCCGCCGAGCTGCTGCACGCCGTCGAGGCCCACGGCTGGACCGTGCTGCGCAACCTGCACCGGCCGGGCCGCGGCGGGGCGACGGTCACGCTGCTGGCCGTGGGACCGGGCGGGGTGGTGGTGGTCGAGCCGCTGCGCTGGGACGGCGAGGTGCAGGTGGTCGAGGGCACGCTGCGGCACCGGGGCTACGGCCGCACGCCGGAGGTCGCGGCGGCCGTCGGCACCGCGGGGGCGGTGACCGCCCTGCTGACCCCGAGCCACCGCCGGGCCGGGCGGGCGGTGGTCTGCCTGATCGGGCGCGACCTCCGCCCGGTCCCGGTGCACGGCGGAGCGGTCGCCGTGGGGTCGGCCCGGCTCGCCGAGCACCTGACCGGGCTGCCCGTGCTGCTGGCGCCGGCCGAGGTGGCGCTGGTGGTGGACCACCTGGTGGCCCAGCTCGGCGGGCCGACCGGCCCCGACCAGCTCACGGTGGACGACGTGCTCCGCCCGATGCTGACCGGCGACGCGAACGATGTGCCGCGCCCGTACGGCTCCGCGATCCCCCGGGTCGGCCCGTCGAGCCGCCGCCGGCCGACGCACGGCACCGGCGCACCGTCCGGCTCGGGACCGGTCCCGACGTCGCTCCCCGGGCCCGGGCCGGCCGGTACCGGCACGGCGCACGTCGACGGCGCGGCCCGCGGTGACGGCCTGCTCCGCGCGTCGGTGCTGGTGCTCGGGGTGCTCACGGCGGGCAACCTGCTGCTGGCCTGGCTGTCCGCCGGCCGCTGAGCACCTCGCCGCGCGGCTCCCGGGCCCGGACCGGGCGGCCGCGCCGGACCACCGGCCACGCGCGGATCTCCGCGTCCCGGTACTGAAGTCGGGTCCGGGAGTACTGAGGCCGACCGGTCGCGCTACGCAAAGGCCGCTGGTCCCGTGCCAGGTCCCACGCAGCGCGCGGGAAGCCGGGGGAGGTTGCGGGGGCGCACCACGCTGGTGCGCCCCCGAACCGCGCAAGGAGCCCCGATGGCGATCGACGCCGGCCGCGAGAAGAAGGCCGCCGACCTCAGCACGTTCCGACGCTGGTTCGTGCTGATCCTGGTGAGCGTGGGCAGCTCGACGATCTACGGCCCGGCCTACCTGAAGAACTCGTTCTACGACGCCCAGCGTGCGGCGCTCGACCTGACGAACACCCAGGTGGGTGCGCTGCTGTCCGCCTACGCGATCACGGCGACGATCTGCTACCTGCCCTCGGGCCTGGTCGCGGACCGGCTGCGGATGCGCACGCTGGCCTCGACCGGCTTCCTGCTCACCGCCGCCCTGACCTTCTGGTACGCCGCGCTGCCCTCGTTCAGCACGCTGCTGGTGATCTTCGTCGGCATGGGCGTCTCGTCGATCCTGCTGTGGTGGGGCTGCCGGTACAAGCTGGTCCGGCTGGTCTCCAGCGAGCAGGAGTACTCGCGCAACATCGGCATCAGCTACGGGTTCTACGGTGCCGCCGGCTTCCTGGCCGGACTGGTGGGCACGGCGATCATCGCCCGCCTCGGTGACGGATCGGCGACCGCCTTCCGCGCCTTCCTGCTGTTCTACGCGAGCCTGATCCTGCTGCTCGGCATCCTCTCGCTGGTGATGATCCCGCGGTTCGAGGGCGAGGTCGGCACGGTCCGCAGCGTCCAGCAGGTGCTCACCGGCACGGTCCGGGCGATCGCCAACCCGGTCGTGCTCATCACGGCGGCGACGGTGTTCTTCGTCTACTTCTTCTACACCGGCGTGAACTACGCGACCACCTACCTGACCTACCTCGGCGCGGACGGCACGTTCAACAACGTGATGAGCGTGCTGCGCCAGTACGGCGTGACGCTGCTCGCCGGCCCGGTGTTCGGGGCGCTCGCGCACAAGGCCGGCCGGTCGTCCCGGGTGATCTGGATCGGCTCGCTGGTCACCGCGGCCGGCATCGCCGCGCTCGCCCTCGTGCCGGTGCCCGACCTGCTGCCGGCGGGCACCACCCTCGTGGTGGCGGTCGCCGCGGTCGGCGTGGGGCTGGGCTTCATCGCGAACGGCGTGTTCGGCATCGTCTCCGGGCAGCTCACCGAGGGCAAGGTGCCGCTGGCCTCGTTCGGTGCGGCGACCGGGGTGGTCTCGCTGGTGGGCTTCCTGCCGGACACGTTCTCCAGCACCTGGTTCGGCCGGATCATCGACGACGCGGCCGCCGCCGGTGACGAGGGTGCCGCCTACCCGACGATCTTCTGGATCCTGGTCGCCAGCGCGGTGGTCGCCGCCGGGTGCGCGCTGCTCCTCGCCCGGTACGTCCGGTCGCACCAGCGCGAGCTGGACGCCGCGTACCAGGCCGCCGAGGTCGAGGCCGCGCGCAGCAGCGCCGCGGCAGCGACCGCCGCAGCGACGCCGGCCTGACCGACCCGCCTCGGCCGACGCCTCGCCCCCTCCGCCCCCGGCACGGACCGCCCCGCGCCGTCGGTACCGCCACCCGCCCCACCACCGAAAGGTCCCGAGATGGACTTCTCCCTCACCGACGACCAGCAGCTCATGGTCCAGGCCGTGCGCGAGCTGATGGCCCGCGAGAGCTGGGAGGCGTACTTCGCCACCTGCGACGCCGAGCACGAGTACCCGGAGCGCTTCGTCGCCGAGCTCGCCGCGCTCGGCGTGGACACCCTGCTGCTGCCGGGGTCCCACGGCGGCATGGACGCCGGGTGGGCCACCATCGCGGCGGTCTGGGAAGAGCTCGGCCGGCTCGGCGTGCCCACGTACGTGCTGTACCAGCTGCCCACGCTGGAGACCGTGCTGCGGGTCGGCACCCCGGAGCAGATCGAGAAGATCCTCGCGCTGGTCGGCACCGGCAAGCAGATCTGGAACTTCGCGATGACCGAGCCGGGTGCCGGGTCGAGCTTCGCGGCGATGGCCACGACGTACACCCGGCGCGACGGGAAGATCTACCTGACCGGGCACAAGACGTTCATCACGTCCAGCAGGCACGTGCCGTACCTGGTCGTGATGGCGCGCAACGCCGACGACATGGACCAGTACACCGAGTTCTTCGTCGACATGTCGCTGCCCGGCATCACGACCGAGCCGCTGGAGAAGCTCGGCCTGCGGATGGACTCGTGCTGCGAGATCTACCTGGACGAGGTAGAGCTGCGGGAGCAGGACATGTTCGGCGGCGAGGGCCAGGGCTTCGCCCGGACGGTCGCGGACTTCGACCTGGAACGCTTCCTCGTGGCGGCCTGCGACTACGGCTGGGCGCTCTGCGCGTTCGAGGACGCCGCGCGGTACGCGAACCAGCGGGTGCAGGGCGGCGAGGCGATCGCGCGCTACCAGCTGATCCAGGAGAAGTTCACCGAGATGAAGATCCGGCTGACGAACATGCGGAACATGGTCTACGAGGTCGCCTGGAAGGCGGACAACGGCCTGCTGGGCAAGGGTGACGCCTCGATGGCCAAGCTGTACTGCACCCGCGCCGCGTCCGAGGTGGTGGACGCCGCGATCCAGGTGCTCGGCGGCATCGGCGTCACCGGGTCGCACCGGGTGGCCCGGTTCTACCGCGACCTGCGGGTGGAGCGGATCTCCGGCGGCACCGACGAGATGATGGTGCTGACCACCGGGCGCGCCGCGCTGAAGGAGTACCGGTGAGCGCCCCGGCGGCCGGGCCGGTCCCCGGGTTCGGCGTCCTGGAGGGCGTCAAGGTCGTCTACTCGGCGGTCGAGATCGCCGCACCGACCGCTGCCGCGATGCTCGCCGAGTGGGGCGCGGACGTGGTCTGGATCGAGAACACCCGCACCGGGGACTCGATGCGCGACACCGAGCACATCAAGGAGATGGAGCGCCGCAACCAGCGCTCCGTCGCGATGAACCCGTTCACCGACGAGGGTCGCGAGGTGCTGTTCTCGCTGGTCAAGGACGCGGACATCCTGGTCGAGTCGTCCAAGGGACCGACCTGGGCCCGCCGCGGCCTGACCGACGAGGTGCTGTGGCAGCACAACCCCCGCCTGGTGATCGTGCACGTGTCCGGCTTCGGCCAGTACGGCGTCGAGGCCCGGGTGAACCGTGCGGCCTACGACCTCACGGTGCAGGCGTACAGCGGCTACCTGGCGCAGAACGGCACCCCGGAGCAGCCGATGGCCGCCGTGCCGTACGTCGGCGACTACTTCACCTCGCTGATGGTGACCTCCTCGGCGCTGGCTGCGCTGCACAAGGCGCGCGCCACCGGCCAGGGCGAGAGCGTGGACGTCGCGATGTACGAGGTCCTGATGCGGGTGGGCGCCTACTACCTGGTGGACTACCTGAACGAGGGCACCACGTACCCGCGTCCGGGCGCCCGGCACCCGAACCTGTGCGCGATCGGCGAGTACCGCACCGCGGACGGCTTCATCGGCCTGTGCGTGTACGGCGTGAAGCAGAACAAGTACCTGCTGGAGCGGATCGGCCTCGGCGACCTCTGGGGCACCGAGGAGTACCCGGAGGACACCAGCGCGCTGTGGCTGGACGGGCCGAAGGCCGCGCTGATCGAGCAGCGGCTGGAGGAGTTCTGCCTCACCCAGGAGTCGCTGGCGCTGGAGGAGGAGCTGTCGGCGGTCGGCGTGGCCGCCAACGCGGTGCTGGAGTTCGACCAGCTGCTGGCCGAGGAGCACGTCGCGCAGCGCGAGGCCATCGTGGAGTGGGAGACGCTCGCCGGCGAGCCGGTGAAGGGCGTCGGCATCGTGCCGAAGTTCGCCCGGAACCCCGGCCGGATCTGGCGGCCGATGCCCTCGCTCGGCATGGACACCGAGGCGGTGCTGACCGCTGCCGGCTGGAGCCCGGACCAGATCGACGAGCTGGACCGGAACGGGACGATCCGGAAGGGATGACCGCGGACGGCGGCGCGCGGCGGGCGACCCCGCGCGCCGTCGACGGGCGGACGACGACATGGACATCGTGGCGAGCAGGACGGTGCGCGACCTGTGGGACGAGCGCGTGCGCACGCACGGCGATCGGGTCTTCCTCGTGGAGGAGGACAGCGCCGACCGGGTGCGCACCCTCACCTATGCGCAGGTCGGGGCGCGGGTGGCGCAGGCCGCGAACCTGTTCCGTGCGCTCGGCGTGCGCCCGGGCGAGGCCGTCGCGGTGCACCTCGGCAACGGCGCCGACCAGGTGGAGTGCCTGTTCGGCCTCGCCGCGATCGGTGCGGTCACGGTGCCGCTGCACCCGCGGAGCAGTGCCACGGAGTGCCGTGAGCTGATCGCCCGGGTCGGGGCACGGCTGGTCGTGACCGAGCCCGCCGTCCGGCCCGCCGAGGGGTACGGGCCCGACGTCCGGGTGCTGCTGGCCCGCACGGGCGACGACGCCCGGCCTGCGCCTGCTGCCACGACCACGCCGGCTCCCGTGCCGACACCAGTGCCGACACCTGTACCGACGACCGGGCCCACGGTCCGGCCCACGACCGACGCCCCGCTGGACTACGTCCGTGCCCGCGACGCCCAGCCGACGACGCTGCTCGACCGGGTGCCGCTGACCGGTGACGACCTGGCCTGCCTCGTGTTCACCTCCGGTTCCACCGCACGCCCCAAGGGCGTCGAGCTGACCCACGCCAACCTGCTGCACTCCGGCAGCTACGTCGCCTGGCAGGCGTCGCTGACCTCGGACGACCGGCTCGCCACCACCATGCCGGCCTGCCACGTGAACTTCCTGCTGAACGCCCTGCTGCCGGTGCTGGTCGCCGGGGCCGCCCTGGTCAGCATCGAGCGGTACAGCGCCAGCCGGTTCTGGGGCCAGGTGCGCCGGCACGACGCGACGGTGGTGCAGGCGATCGCGATGATCGTGCGCACCCTGCTGCTGCAGCCGCCCGCGGCCGACGACCGTGACCACCGGGTGCGCGAGATCCTGTACTACCTGCCGATCCCGGACCGGCAGAAGGTCGAGTTCGAGCGGCGGTTCGGCACCCGGCTGCTGAACTCCTACGGCACCAGCGAGACCCTGGTCGGCGTGCTCACCGACCCGCCGGTCGGCGAGCGGCGCTGGCCCTCGGTCGGCCGGGTGGGCCCCGGCTACCAGGCGCGGATCGTCACCGACGACGGACGCGAGGCGGCTCCGGGCCAGCCCGGCGAGATCCAGGTGCGCGGTGTGCCCGGCCGCACACTGATGCGCGGCTACGCCGGCGACCCGGCGGCGACCGCCGCGGTGCTGGACGCCGACGGCTGGTTCCGCACCGGCGACATCGGCACGGTCGACGAGGACGGCTGGTACTTCTTCCAGGACCGCCGCTCGGCGTACATCAAACGTGCCGGCGAGAACGTCTCCCCCGCCGAGGTGGAGTCCGTGCTGCAGCAGCACCCGGACGTCGCCGAGGCCTGCGTCCTCGGCGTGCCGGACCCGGTGCTGGACGAGGTCGTCGCCGCCTTCGTGGTCCCGTCCCCCGGTGCCGACCCGACCCCCGAGGTGCTGCGCCGGTTCTGCGCGACGCGGCTCGCGGCCTTCAAGGTCCCGAGCACGGTCGAGGTCGTCCCCCGGCTGCCCCGCACCCGCACGTACAAGGTCGCCGTCGGCGACCTCGCGACCCAGCCGTCCGGCCGGGTCGCCGTCCCAGAGATCGGTAGGTAGCACCCATGCCCATCCGCACCGAGATGGTCGGCCAGTGGTTCGGTCCGTTCGAGCGCGAGTACTCCACCCGGGACCTGAGCCTGTTCGCGCTCGGCTCGGGCTGCGCCATCGACGGCCGCACCGACCTCGAGTACGTGTACGAGAAGGACATGGTGGTGCTGCCCACCTTCGGCGCGATGCCGATCGTGGACTCCGAGGTCACCCGCACCATCGACTACGGCTACAACTACGCCGGCTCGCTGCACTGGAGCTTCGACCTGCAGTTCCACCAGCCGATCACGGCGCTGGCCGGCCGGCTGAGCACCCGGGTGCTGCTCAAGGGCCTGTACGACCGGGGCGAGGGCCGCGGCCTGCTCGCCCAGCACGTCGGCGAGACCCGGGACGCGGACGGCACGCTGCTGTTCACCAACGAGAGCTGGGACTGCCTGATCTACGACGGCGGCTGGGGCGGCCCGACCGCGCCCAAGGACCTGGTCGAGATCCCGGACCGCGCCCCGGACGTCGAGCTGGTCGAGCGGGTGCCGGAGAACCAGGCGCTGATCTACCGGCTGTCCGGCGACTACCACCCGCAGCACGTGGACTGGGAGTACGCCGCCGAGAACGGCCAGCCCCGCCCGATCCTGCACGCGGTCAGCTTCGCCGGCATCGCCTGCCGGCACTTCGTCCGGTCCTTCATCCCCGGCGAGCCGCAGCGGCTCACCCGGTTCAAGACCCGGATCACCGCGTCGCTGCTGCCGGGCACCACCGTCGCCACCCAGATGTGGCGGATGGCCGAGAACCGGGTGCACTTCCGCCTGGTCGACGCGAACGACCCGCAGGCCAAGCCGTTCCTCAACTTCGGGGTCCTCGAGTGGGCCTGACCTCCGTCGCCGATCCCGGGGCGGGTGCGGCCGACGCCGCACCCGCCGCGGGTCCGGTCTCGCTGGACGACGTCGGGATGACGCCGTTCCTCCGACGGGTCACGCTGTTCTCCAGCGGGGGCCCGTTCCTGGACGGCTACGTGCTGTCCATCATCGGCGTGGCCCTGGTGCAGCTCGGCCCCGAGCTCGGCCTGGACGCCGCGCAGACCGGTGCGGTCGGGGTCGCCGCGCTGGTCGGGCTGTTCCTCGGCACCTCGATCGGCGGCTGGTTGACCGACCGGATCGGCCGCAAGCGGATGTTCGTGATCGACATCCTGGGCATCGGGCTGCTCTCGGTCGCCACGTCGTTCGTGCCGAACGCCCTGCTGCTGGTGGTGCTGCGGTTCGGCATCGGGCTGTTCATCGGCGCGGACTACCCGATCGCCACCTCGCTGATCGCCGAGCTCACCCCGCGCCGGTACCGCGCGCGGTCGATGGGGGTCGTCGCCGCCGCCTGGTACCTGGGCGCCAACGCCGCCTTCGCGGTCGGCTACCTGCTGATGGACGTGACCGGCGGCTGGCGGTGGATGCTCGCCAGCGCGGCCGGGCCCTGCCTGGTGATCCTGGTCGGCCGGTGGGACGTCCCCGAGTCGCCCCGCTGGCTGGCACGCCGCGGCCGGGCGGCCGAGGCCCGCGCGATCGTCGCCCGGGTGTTCGGTGCCGACGTCGCTCTGGAGCCCGAGACCGGCGAACGGGCCGGCTACCGCGCGCTGTTCCGCGGCGACTACCTGTCCAAGGTGGTCTTCATCGGCGTGATCTGGATGTGCCAGGCCGTGCCGATGTTCGCGATCTACACCTTCGGCCCGCAGATCATGCAGCAGCTCGGCATGGACGCCGGCCAGACCGCCACGCTCGGCCAGATCGTGATCGGCACGTTCTTCCTGATCGGCTGCATCCCGGCGATGTTCTGGGCGGACAGCCTCGGTCGGCGCCGGCTGCTGGTGGTCAGCTTCGCGATGATGACGCTCGCGCTGACCGTGCTCGGCGTGCTGCCGTCCGCCGGGGTGCCGCTGGTGATCGTCTGCCTCGGGGCCTACGCCTTCTTCTCCGGCGGACCGGGCAACCTGCAGTGGCTGTACCCGAACGAGCTGTTCCCGACCGAGATCCGCGCCTCCGCCGTCGGCGCCGCGATGGCGCTGAGCCGGGTGGGCACCGTGGTGTCCACCTATGTGCTGCCGACCTTCCTGGCCACGCACGGCACCCGGGCCACGATGGTCGCCGGCGCAGTGATCTCGGCCGTCGGCCTGCTGGTGTCCGTCGCTCTGGCCCCCGAGACCCGCCGCCTCACGCTCGCGCAGGCGAGCGCTCTCCCGCTGCACCGTCGCGGTGCGGCCCCCGCACCCCCC
The DNA here is from genome assembly GCA_036404115.1 of Cellulomonas sp. Classification (GTDB taxonomy): domain Bacteria; phylum Actinomycetota; class Actinomycetes; order Actinomycetales; family Cellulomonadaceae; genus Cellulomonas. The sequence continues at coordinate 128,695 of DASWPG010000044.1, read as the reverse complement.
TCGGCCGTGCCCGGCACGGCCCCCGTCGGTCGTGCCCAGCACGGCCCCCACCCTGGAGAGAACGCACGATGACGATCGCAGTCGCCTACAAGTGGGCACCCAATCCCCAGGACGCCGTGGTCGGCACGGACGGGACCGTCGACTGGTCCCGCACCAAGGCCGCGCTGTCCGAGTACGACCAGGTCGCCGTGGAGGTCGGACGCGTGCTCGCGGACGCCACCGGCGAGGAGCTGGTCGGCCTGTGCGTCGGCGGCCCGGACGCCGCCGGCCCGCTGGCCCGCAAGGCCGCGCTGTCCCGCGGGCTGGACCGCCTGGTGCAGGTGGTCGACCCGACGCTGGAGCGGGCCGGCACCGTCCGGACCGGCACCGTGCTGGCCCGGCTGGTCGAGCACCTCGACGACGTGGACCTGGTCATCACCGGTGACTCCTCGGTGGACGTCGGCGCCCGGCTGGTGCCGGCCGTGCTGGCGGGTGCGCTCGGCCGGGTCGCCCTGACCGACGTCACCGCGGTGACCGGTGGCCCCGGCGACCGCACCGTGCAGCGCACGCTCGACGCCGGCTCCCAGGTGCTGCACGCCACCGGCCCGCTGGTGCTCGCCGTCGCCGGCGACGCCGTGGTCCCGCGCGTGCCCGGGATGAAGGACATCCTGGCCGCCGGCAAGCGCCCGGCCGAGTCGGTGGACCTGGCCGTGCTGGACTCCGCCGGCGCCGACCGCCCGCTGGTCGAGACGCAGGTGACCGGGACCGCCGCCCCCGACCTGGCCGAGCGACGCCGCCAGGTGATCGACGGGTCCGACCCCGCCGCCGCGGCCGCCGCGCTGGTCGCCGCGCTGCGCGCCGACGCCGTCCTGTGACCCGCCCCGAACCGGAAGGAACTCCCATGAGCAGCACCGTCATCCTCGTCGGCGGGGACGCGCGCATCGCCGACCTCGTCTCTCTCGCCCCCGCCGGCACCTGCACCGCCGTCGTGGTCGGCAGCCGGCAGGTCGCCGACCAGGTGGCCGCCTCCGGCGTCGACGCCGTCACCTGGCTCGGCGAGCCGGGCACGGTCCCGATCGAGGCCTACGCCGTCGCCGTGGCCGCCCTGGTCGCCGAGGCCGTGCCGGACCTCGTGCTCGCCGCCACCCGACCGGCCGACCGCGTGCTGGCCGGTGCGGTCGCCGCCGCCCTCGGCGCCCCTGTCCGCACGATGGCCACCGAGGTCGTCGTCGAGCCCGGCCTGGTGCGCACCACCGGCGGGGTGTTCGGCGGCATCGCGCAGCAGTCCGAGACCACCGCCGGACCGGTCGTGGTCGTGGCCGACGGCGGCGCCCCGGGCGAGGCCGCTCCGGGCGGCCCCGCCCCGGTGACCGAGGTCGGCGCGCAGCCGATCGCCGGGATCACGGTCGTGTCCGAGCAGCCGTCCGAGCGGGTGGCCGCCGACCTGTCCCGCGCCACCCGGATCGTGAGCGCGGGCCGCGGGGTCAAGGCGCAGGCCGACCTGGCGCTGGTCGACGCGCTCGCCGCCGCGCTCGGCGCGGAGCAGGCCTGCTCCCGCCCGCTGGCCGAGGGCCTGGGCTGGTACGCGCACGACCGGTACGTCGGCGTCACCGGGCAGCAGGTCAGCCCGGCGCTGTACGTCGCGGTCGGCATCTCCGGCCAGCTGCAGCACGCGGTCGGTGCGCGCGGCGCCGGCACCGTGGTCGCGATCAACTCGGACAAGGACTGCCCGTTCTTCGCCGAGGCGGACTACTGCGTGGTCGGTGACCTGTACCAGGTGGTGCCGGCGCTGACCGAGGCGCTGTCGTGACCGCTGCGGTCGAGCCCGACTTCGACGTCGTCGTGGTCGGCGGGGGCGTGGCGGGCTGCGTCACGGCCTACCGGCTCGCTCAGGCCGGCCGGTCGGTCGTGCTGATCGAGCGCGGCGAGGCACCGGGGTCGAAGAACCTGTCCGGCGGGGTGCTGTACTCCCGGGTGATGGAGACGGTGTTCCCGGACTTCCTCACCGAGGCCCCGGTGGAGCGGCGGATCACCCGCAACTACGTCCAGTTCCTCAACGGCACCTCCTCGGTCGGCATCGACTACCAGGACCAGCGGCTGGCCGATCCGGTGAACGCCGTGACCGTGCTGCGGGCGAAGCTGGACGCCTGGCTCGCCGAGCGCTGCGAGGAGGCCGGCGTGTTCCTGATGCCCGGCGTCCGGGTGGACGAGCTGCTCACCGAGGACGACCGCGTCGTCGGCGTCCGGGCCGGCGAGGACGAGCTGCGCGCGCACGTGGTGGTCGCAGCGGACGGGGTGAACTCCTTCCTGGCCCGCGGCATCGGCCTGCGCGAGAAGCCACCGACCCACCACCTCGCCCTGGGCGTCAAGGCTGTGGTCGCGCTGGACGAGCACACCGTCGCCGAGCGGTTCCACCTGACCGGCGACGAGGGCGCGGCCTGTGCGGTGGTCGGCGACTGCACGCTGGGGATCGGCGGCGGCGGGTTCCTCTACACGAACCGGGACTCGATCTCGGTCGGCGTGGTGCTGCGGCTGGACGACCTGGTCGCGCGCGGCACGCAGTCCGCCGCGGTGCTCGAGCACTTCCTCGGGCACCCGTTCGTCGCCCCGTACCTCGCCGGCGGCACCGTCTCGGAGTACGCCAGCCACCTGGTGGCCGAGGGCGGCCTGGACATGGTCGGCGAGATCGCCACGGACGGGCTGGTCGTGGTGGGCGACGCCGCCGGCCTCACGCTGAACACGGGTCTGACCGTGCGCGGCATGGACCTGGCCGCCGCCTCCGGCATCGCCGCGGCGAGCGGGATCGACGCCGCGCTGATCGCCGGGGACACCTCGCAGGCCGGGCTCGCCGGGTACCGCGAGGCCTTGTTCGCCTCGTTCGCCGGCCAGGACATGACCACCTACGCGAAGGCACCGGCCTTCCTGGAGCGGGAGCGGATGTACGAGCAGTACGGCCGGCTGCTGGCCGATGTGATGCACGGTGCCTTCGAGCACGACCTCACCCCGCGTCGCCATCTGCGCGACGTCGCCCGGACGGCGCTGCGGCGCTCGCCGGTGCGGGTGCGGGACCTGCTCTCGGACGGGATCGCGGGGGTGCGGGCGCTGTGAGGATCGGGACGATCACCGAGCGGCTCGCCGCGGACCGGTACGAGACGGACGAGCAGGAGAGCCACATCCTGATCGACCAGGAGGGGGTCCGGCGGACCGGCTGCGCCGCGATGCTGGTGGCGGTGTGCCCCGCCGGGGTGTACGCGCAGGAGGCCGACGGCACGCTCTCGGCGGAGTACGCCGCGTGCTTCGAGTGCGGGGCGTGCGCGGCCGTGGCCCCGGCGGAGGCGCTGAGCTGGCACTACCCGCGGGGCGGCACCGGGATCCAGCTCCGCGAGGGCTGACAGCCCTCACCCGGTGCGGACGGCGGGGCGCGGTGGCTGCGGCTGCTGCGCCCCGCCGTGCCGGAGGCCACGTGGGTCAGGACGGTGCGCAGGTCAGCCAGGTCTGCGCCGCACGGGCCAGCCCCTCGCGGCCGTCGGCCCCCACCTTGTGGCAGGCCGACAGGATGTGGCTCTCCACCGTCCGCACGCTGAGCACCATCCGAGCCGCGATCTCCGGCGGCGTGAAGCCCCGGGCGACCAGCACCGCGACCTCCCGCTCGCGCGGGGTCACCCGCACCGCACGGTCCAGCGGCCGGAACAGCCCGCACAGGTCACGGCCACGCAGACCGGCCCGGCCCCAGGCGGCGTCGGCGTGCTCGATCGCCTCGTGCGCGCGACCGTCCGCCAGCAGCCGGGCGGACAGCGCCACGGCCGCCCGCACCGCGTACTGCCGCAGACCGGCCGCGCCGAGCACACCCTCCTGCTCGGCCAGCCCGGCGGCCTCGCCCGCGGCCACCGCGCGGGCGTAGTCGGCCAGGTGCCGCAGGAGCAGCGATCCGCCGCCGTCCGCGGCCAGGGCGAGCGCCTGCGCCCGGTCCGCGCGCGGGTCGCGCTCCACCGCCCGGACGCCGAGCGCGATGCCGGCCGCGAGGAACCCGCCGTCCAGCCGCTCGCGGGCCGCGGCCCAGAGCCGGTCCGCCCCCTCCGGGTCGCCCGCGCCCTCGTGCAGCAGCAGCTCGACCAGGTCCGCGGCCATGAACGGGAACGGGCCCCGGGCGCCGCGCCGGGCGGTCGCCTGGGTCGCGACCGACCGGGCGAAGTCGCGCCGGCTCTGCCACTGGGCCGCGACCGCCGCGAAGGTGAGCAGCCCGGCCAGCGCGTGCGGCCGGTGCACCGGCACCACCCCGAGCGACAGCACCGCGGACGTCAGCTCCTGCAGCTCGGCCACGCGGCCCTGCAGCGCGAGCGCGTAGGCGGCGACGTAGGCGTGCTCGTGCAGCGCGACCGGGTCCAGCGCGGCACCGGCCCGGTCGATGCCGGCGCGGGCCGCCAGCAGCCCGGCGGGCACGTCCCCGGCAAGCAGCAGGGCGAGCGCGCGCAGGCACGCCGCCTCCTCGCGCAGCTCCGGCTCCTGCAGGTCGTGGCCGGCCGGCCGGTCCGGGTCGCAGCCGTCCAGCAGCTCCAGCGCGGCCGCGGGTTGCCCGGCCGCCACCGCGCACGCGGCCCGCGCGACCGCGAGCGCCGCCAGCGCCGCCGGGTCCGCCCCGACGTCCGCGGCGGGGCCGGTCCCCAGACCGGGATCGGTGCCGGTGGGCCGCGGCAGGTCGTCGTCCGGCCGGGTGCCGGCCATGAGCCGGACGTGGGCCTCGGCCGCCCGCAGCAGCGGCTCGTACCCCGGCACCGTGCCGCGGACCGGGTCGAGCACCGCGAGCGCCGCCGCGACCGAGCCGGTGGTCGCTGCCCGGTAGCGCGCCGCCCAGCCGGCCAGCGCGGCACGGTCCGCCGCCGGGCCGTCCAGCAGCGCGGACCGCTCCAGCACCTCGTCGATCTCCCAGGCCGGTGCGGCCGTCACGGCCAGTGCCGCCAGCAGTGCGGCCGCGGACACCGGCGCGGGCCGCTGCTCCCAGGCGAGGCGCCGCGTGCGCACCTCCTGCGACCAGTGCCGGCGCAGCTGCTCGGCACCCCGCACCGGTGTGTCCACCGGCGTCGGCGGCGCCGTGGGCCCGGCCGGGTCGCCGTCCGTGCCCAGCGCGGCGAGCCGGCCCCGCCCGAGCGCCGCACCGAGCGCCGAGCGCTCCCGGACCACGTACTGCTGCAGCAGCGGCGGGAACACCTCGACCACCGGTTCACCGCCGCCCGGTCGCACCCGCAGCAGCCCGAGGTCGTCCAGCGTCGTCAGCGTGGTCGGGTCGACCATCCCCGTCACGGTGCGTAGCGGCGCCGACGGCGCCAGCGAGACCAGCGTCAGCGCGTCCAGCCCCGGCCCGTCCACCTGGGTGAGGTAGGGCTCGGCCACCAGGGCGAGCGCCGTGCACCACAGCTCACCGCGCGCGACCCAGATCCCGTCCCGGTGCACCAACCGGTTCTCCCGGCGGGCAGCGGCCACCGTCGCCGTCACCAGTCCGGGCAGCCCGCCGGACACCGCGGCGATCTGCGCGAGCGTCGCCGGGTCGACCGCACCACCCAGCGTGGCGTGCACCAGGGCGTGCACGTCCTCGAAGCCCAGCGGGTCCAGGCGCACCCGCACGCCCGGGGCCAGCCCCGCGGTCAGGTCGCTCGTCCCGGACCGTCGTTGGCCGACCGGTCGGCTGACCGCGAGCACCGGGGTGCGCACCCGCGCGTGCGCCGCGACGATCGCACCGACCGAGGCCGGGTCGAGGTCGTCCGCGTCGTCGATCACCAGCACGGCCGGCTGCTCGCCGAGCACCGCCTCGACCGCCTCCACCGCCGCGACCAGCGCCGGCAGCTGGCCGGACGTCTGCGCGACCGGCAGCCCGGCCACCGCGAGCGCCGCGAGCGGCCGGTCCTGCAGCGCCCGGACCCCGTTCACCAGCAGCACGCGGTGCCCGGCGGCGGTCAGCCGATCGGTGACCTGCCGCAGCACCGTCGACCGGCCGGAGGCCCGCATCCCCACCAGGTTCACCTGGCTGCCGTCCCGCAGGTAGGCGACCACCGTGTCGACCACCGAGGCGTGCAGGGTGACGTCCGGTACGCCCGGCACGTCGACGGCGTCCGCGCCCGGCAGGACCTCGACGGGCTGCTCCACGGGAGTCTCCTCGGGATGTCGGCAGGACGGTGCGGGCCGGGCGAGGGCTCGCGGCGTCGTGGGGGTCCGTCCAGTGTCCCCGCCGTCCGGGGCCGGGATGCGGGACCTCCGGCCGGGCCGGGGCGGGCACCTGCGCGCGAGCGGGCGGACCTCAGCCGCCGACCGACGGCTCCGGCGCGAGCTGGGCACGCCACCACGGCGTCTCGACCGACCCGCGCTTGAGGAACACCAGCTCCATCGAGGCGTTCCAGCCCTTCACCCCGTCGAGCACCGAGAGCGTGCGCTGGATGAACGTGTACAGCTCGGTGGCGGACGGGGTGATGACCTCGCAGAGCAGCGAGCTGTCGTCCAGCAGCGCGGCGAGGTAGCGGACCGAGGGGTGCGCCGCGAGCTGGTGCGCGACCGCGTCCAGCCGGGCCGGGGCCACCCGCACCGTCACGAGCGTCTCCGTGCCCAGGCCCAGGGCCGCGGACGGCACCAGGGTGACGACCTCGACGCACCGGTTCGCCCGCATCCGCTCGAACCGGCGGCGGACGCTGCTCTCGTTCAGACCGACCGCGTCCGCGACCGCCTGGAACGTGTCCCGCCCGTCCAGCCGCAGCCGTTCCAGGATCGCCCAGTCGGCGACGTCCAGGTGGCCGGGGTCGCACGGCTCGGGCTCCGCGGGGTGCACCCGGGCCGTGGCACCGGCGTCGGTCAGCATCGCCCCGGAGAGCTGCCGGCCCCAGTCGTGGCTGACCTTGTACACGTGCATGATCAGGTCGCTGCGCCACCGCTCGATGCCGGGCAGGGTCTGCAGCTCGGCCAGCAGGCTCGGGTACCGGTCCGTCCCGCCGTGCACGACCAGCTCGGCGATGATGTCGAACTTGCCGGTGACGATGGTGCAGAACCGCACGTCCGGTCGGGCCACGAGCTGCTCGGCCACGGCCACCTGCGTGCCGGGGGTGCAGTTGATCCGGACCCAGAAGTTGTCGTAGACGCCGTGCGCGCCGAGGGCAGGCACGGCCGTCACCTTGACCACGCCGTCGGCGAGCAGCCGCTGGCCCCGTCGCACGACGGTGGTCACCGGGCTGTCCACGGCGTCCGCGATGGTGCGCCAGCTCGCGCGGCCGTCCTCCTGGAAGGCGACGACGATGCGCCGGTCGAGGTCGTCGAGCGGCTGCAGCCGGGGGTTCACGCGATCGGCGCCTGCCGGCTCGCCGGCGGGTACACCTCGTGCAAGAAGCTCCGCACGGTCCGTGTCCACTCCTCGGCCTCCTCGATCTGCGGCGAGTGCCCCGAGCGCTCGAACACCACCAGCCGAGCGTCCGGGATCAGCTCGACGATCGTCTCGCTGCACGGCACCGGGGTGATCCAGTCCGTGCGCCCCACGGTCACCAGGGTCGGCGCCGTGACGTGCGGGAGCGCCGGCTTGAGATCGTAGCGGGGCAGGTTGGTCGAGAAGGCGTAGTTGTGCGCGCGGTACCGGTAGGGCGTGGCCCGGGCCTTCCGTTCGACCGCCTCCGGGTCGTACACGTGGTCGTACAGCGGCAGGATCTCCCGCCAGCAGTCCGCCAGGTCCTCGTCGTCCCGCACCCGGCCCTGGTCGATCCGGTCGAACTTCTCCATGTCGATCGTGACCCGGTCCGAGGCGAGGGCGTTCTGGCGGGAGAGCGCCATGTTGCCGTTGTCCGGGGAGGTGTCCCGCAGCACCAGGGCGCTGACCCGCTCCGGGTACCGCACCGCGTACTCCATCGCCATGAAGCCGCCGTAGGAGCCGCCGGCCATCGCGACGGTCTCGGCACCGGTCCAGGCACGCAGCGCGTCGAGGTCGGCGGCCCACTGCGCGTGCGAGAGCTCGCCGGACCCCTCGCTCTCGCCGCTGCCCCGGGCGTCGAAGACGACGACCCGGTACTCGTCGGCCAGCCGCCCGAAGCTCGCCCGTGGCTCGCTGCGCGAGCCGAGGCCGGGGGCGCCGTGGTGGGTGAGCAGCACGGGTGCGTCCGGGGGGCCGAGCACCTCCACGGCGAGCTCGTTGCCGTTGACCCGGACGCGCTGCGTCCCGTCGGTCGCGGTCGTGGGTGCCGGCGGCACGTCGGACGATGTCATGGTCGACCTCCTGCGATGGGCTGCGGTACGGCGGGGTGCGGCACGGTGGGCGCGGCTCACACCGGCACCGTGCAGGCGTCCAGCTCGCGCGGGTGCCGCGTGAGCGGCTCGGACCCGTGCTCGGTGACCAGCACCGAGTCGCTGATCCGGTACCCGGCGTGCCCGGGCACGTAGATGCCGGGTTCGTTCGAGACGACCATCCCGGGCTCGAGCACCGTCGGGTCCCCGTCCGCCAGCCACGGCGGCTCGTGCATGCCCAGGCCGATCCCGTGCCCCTGCCGGTGCCGCAGGTAGCCGCCGAACCCGTGCGCGCGGATCACGTCGAGGCAGCGTGCGTTGCTGTCGGTGCAGCGCGTGCCGGGCTCGATGGCCCGGGCGCCCTCCGCCTGCGCCTCGCGCACCACGTCGTGGAACCGACGCTGGTCGGCGGTCGGCTCGCCGAGCACGAAGGTGCGCTCTCCCTCGACGAACCGGCCGCCGACCGCGCAGCCGAGGGACAGCATGAACGTGTCGCCCGCCCGCAGCCGGTACCCGGACGGCCGGCCGTGCGGGATCGCCGAGTTCGGCCCCGCGTACACCAGGCCGCCCGCGAGCGAGGGCACCACCACGACGTCCGCGTGCTCGGCATGCATGGTCGCCGTCCCGGTCCGGGTGACGTGCGCGGCGATCTCCTGCTCGGTGGGCAGCGGCCCGCCGGCACGCACCGCCTCGGCCAGCAGCGCGATCCCCGCGACCAGCATCAGGTCGGTGATCCGGGCGGCCTCCCGGTGCAGCGCGACCTCCTCCGGCCGCTTGACGAACCGGGTGCGGGTGACCAGGTCCGTCGGCGACCAGTCGATGTGCGGCAGCGCGGCCGAGGCGAGAGCCAGCCGGTGCTGGGTGATCGCCGTGGTCACCCCGACCCGCCCGGTCCGCACCGCCGACCCGGCGGCCCGGGCCAGCGCGGCGAACGGGTTCTCGACCCCCGGGTACTCGGCGTACCCGACGATCTCGGCGCGGACGTGCTGCTCCTCGGCGTGCTGGCGCTCCAGCTCGGGCAGCAGCAGCACGGTGCCCCCGTCCGGCCGGACCAGCACCGCCACCGGACGCTCGCACGGATGGTGGAAGAAGCCGGTGAGGTAGGCGACGTCCTCCGGGTCGTCGGTGAGCAGCGCGACCAGCCCGGCGGCGGCCGTCCGGGCGCGGACCTCGTCCTGGATCGCGTCCAGCACGGCGGGCGGCAGCCGGGTGACCAGCAGGCCGAGCGGGTCGGACCGGGTGCCGGCAGCGATGTCAGCGGGCATGGTTCCTCGGGTTCCGGGCGTCGTTGTACGCGATGGACAGCAAGGTGGCCGACAGCACCAGCGCGAGGATCGCCAACGACGGGAACAGCGTGAGCCACCACGCGCTGACCATCGCGCCGGACTGCTGCGCCTCGTACAGGATCCGGCCCCACGACCAGCTCGACGGGTCGCCGAGGCCGAGGAACGCCAGCCCCGCCGCGGAGAGGACCGCCCGCGACGCGGTCACCACCACCGAGACCACGATCACCGGGGTCACCGCCGGCACGATGTGCCGCCAGATGATCCAGCCGTGCCGCCGCGTCATCAGCCGGGCGGCGTCCACGTACGGCAGGTGCACCACCGTGAGCGCCTGGGAGCGCACCAGCCGGGTCACCTCGGGCCAGGAGAACGCGGCGACCACGGCGATGATCGTGGTCGTGCTCGGCCCGACCAGCGCCGCGACCAGGATCATCAGCGGCAGCACCGGCAGGGAGAGCGTGAGGTCCACGACCACGCCCACCGCGGTGTCCACCGACCTGACGTAGGCGCCGAGCACCGCGACCAGCGTGCCGAGCACGATCGCGATCAGCGAGGCGGCGACGGCCACCAGCACGGACTGCCGGGTGCCCCACACCACCTCGGCGAGCACGTCGCGCCCGAGGGCGTCGGTGCCGAACAGGGAGGACGGACCGGGTGGTTCGAGCACGTCGGTGCCGTACGAGGCGGGCGCCTCGACGAGCAGCGGCGCCAGGACGCTGACCAGCACCAGCAGGACCAGCACGACCAACGACACCATGCCGAGCGGTTGGCGGCGGAACGCGTGCCAGGTCGCGCGGCCGGCCCGGGTGCCCCCGGTGCTGCCCGCCGGCTCTGCGACCGCGGCGCCGTCGAGGGCGCCGAGAGCGCTCTCGGGGATCGGGGAGGTCATGAGGCCTTCACTCTCGGGTCGAGGAAGCCGTACGCGATGTCGGTCAGCGTGTTGGCCGCCACCACCGTCAGGGCCAGCAGCAGGAAGGCGCCCTGCAGCACCGGGAAGTCCAGCTGGGTGACCGCCTCGTAGATCCCGCGGCCGACGCCGGGGTAGGCGAACACGGTCTCGGTGAGCACCGCGCCGCCGACCAGGAACCCGAGCTGCAGGCCGATCAGCGTGGTGGCGGGCAGCAGGGCGTTCCGCAGCGCGTGCTTCCACAGGATGCGCCGGGGCGGGATGCCGTTCGCCTTCGCGAGCACCACGTAGTCGTCCCCGAGCGCGTCCACCAGGGTGGCGCGCATGGTCAGCACGTACGAGCCGAGCTGGATCAGGGTCAGGGACACCGCGGGCAGCACCAGGTGCTGCAGCACCGACCCGTACCAGGCCACGCCGTACGTGCCGTCGGAGTACGCCCCCCCGATCGGCAGCCAGCCCAGCCGGAGCCCGAAGACGTACAGCAGGAAGATGCCGATGCTCGGCACGAAGAGCGACTGACCGGTCACCCCGACGACCTGGACGATCTTGTCCACCAGCCCCCCGCGGTGCGCGGCCGCGGCCACGCCGAGCGGGATGCCGAGCACGACCGTGAGCACCAGGGCGGACCCGGTGAGCAGCAGGGTCCACGGCAGCCGCTGGGCGATCACGTCGACCACCGGGATGGACTGGGTGAACGACGTGCCGAGGTTCCCGTGCAGCAGCTGCCCGAGATAGAGCAGGTACTGGGTGGGCAGCGGCCGGTCCAGCCCGTACTGGGTGAGCAGCGCCGCCCGCGTCTCCTCGGTCATGCTCGGGCTCGCCACCGCGAGCGCCGGGTCCCCCGGCAGCAGCCGCAGCAGCAGGAAGGTCACCGTCACGGCGAACCACACCGTGATCAGCCCCAGCCCGAGGCGACGCAGGACGAACAGGACGATGGGCACGCGGGCGGCCTCGCTCAGCCGTCCGTGCGGTGGGCCGACGCCACCGACTCCGGGTTGACGATGGACAGCAGCTCGGAGGGCTTGGACAGGAACCCGGTCCAGTCCGAGCTGTACGCGAAGTAGAGGTTCTGCGTGTACATGATGTTGTCGTAGACCTCGTCGTGCACGATCGCCGCGGCCTGCTGCATCAGGTCAACCTTCTCGTCCAGGTCGGTGCTGACGCCGGCCTCGGCGACCAGCTCGTTGAGCTCGGCGTCGTCCACGTAGGTGTAGTTGATCGACCCGTCGGGCAGGTACGCGAGCCGGAAGTTCGTCACCGGGTCGTCCATGATCGCGAAGTTGCCGGCGTAGATGTCGTAGTCGCCGTCGGCGGTCTGCGCGAGGTAGGTGTTCCGCTCGGTGCCCTGCAGCTCGATGGTGATGCCGGCCTCCGCGGCGCTGTCCTTGACCATCTGCGCCCACTGGCTGGTGACCGAGTCCTGCAGGGAGTAGATCAGCCGGAAGCTGACCGGGAACATCCCGTCGGAGCCCGCGGTGTAGCCGGCCTGCTCCATCAGCGAGCGCGACAGGTCGGTGTCGTACTCGTACTCGGTCAGCGAGTCGTCGTAGTACTCCGCCAGCACCGGCATGATCGGGCTGGACCCGGTGGAGACCGCCTGGTCCTGCAGCACCACGGACCGGATCGCCTCGTAGTCGACCGCGTGCGCGAGCGCCTGGCGCACCTCGGTCTTCGCCAGGTCGGCGTTCTGCATGTTGTAGACCATGTGCGCGTATCCCAGCCCGGTGGCCTCGACCACCTCGATGCCGTCGGTCGCGCTCAGCTCGTCGACCTGCGCCGGTGGCAGCGCATTGGCGATCACGTCGACCTCGCCGCTCTGCAGCGCGAGGATCTCGGTGTTGGTGTCCGGCAGCACCCGGTAGACGATCGTGGCCGGGATCGCGACACCGCCGTCCACCAGCGGGTAGGAGTCGGTGCGCTCCAGCGTGTAGCTCTGGCCCACCTGGACGTCGGTCAGCACGTACGGGCCGGCACTCACCCAGCCGCCGTCGGAGCCGTCGTTCGCGAACTCCGCCACCGAGCCGGCCGGCTCGAAGACGTGCTGCGGGACGATGTTCCCCCAGAAGCCGATCTCCTCGATCAGCGAGGTGTCCGGCTCGGTCAGCGTGATCTCGACCCGGGTGTCGGAGACGGCCTCGGCCGAGGCGAACGTGCCCATCTGGCCGTAGAACGTGCCGGACGGGGCGTCGTTCTTCACCGCGTTCAGCGTGTAGGCGACGTCAGCGGCGGTCAACGGCTCGCCGTCGCTCCAGGTGAAGTCGTCCCGGATCTCGTAGTAGCCGTGCGTGTCGTCCGTGTAGCCCCAGTCGGTCGCGAGGTACGGCTCCTTGCTGCCGTCGTCCGCGATGGTGAGCAGGTGGGGGTACATCAGGTTGGTGATCCAGAAGTCGCTGCGGCTGTTGCCGATCAGCGGGTTGAAGTTCACCACGTCGGTGGTGGTGGCGATGGTGAGCGTGTCGGTGCTCGCGGACGCCTCGCTCCCGGCGGAGGACGTGGTGTCCGCCTCGGGGGCCGATGGTGCGCAGGCACCGAGCACGAGCACGCCGGCGACGGCCAGGGCCGCGACGGCGGACGAGCGTGGGCGGACAGGCATCAGACCCAGACCTCCTCGAGAACGCGGACGATGTTGCCGCCGACGACGGCGCGGATCTCGTCGTCGGAGTACCCGTGCTGGACCAGCCAGCCGATGATGTTCCCGAACGCCTCGCCCGGGTTCTCCAGGCCGTCGACGTACGGGACCTTCTCGTACTCGACGCCGGCGTGCGCCTGGCCGAGCGAGAGGTTCGAGGCGAAGGCGTCGTGCAGCCCGACGTGGTCGCCGAACAGCGTGTCCGGGCCGAAGGCGACGTGCTCCAGGCCGACCAGGTCCAGGCAGTACTGGAAGTGGTCCATCACCGAGTCCAGGCTGTGCCGGGGGTGGGCGGGGGACAGCGTGGTGTGCGGGGCGGCCTCCAGGCCGATCACCCCGCCGCGGCGCGCGCACTCGACGATGGTCTCGTCGGTCTTCATCCGGTTGGTCGGCCAGACGGACCGGGCCCCGGCGTGCGTGATGAACACCGGCCTGGTCGAGGCGGTGATCACGTCCAGGCAGGTCCGGTCGCCGGAGTGCGAGATGTCGATGGCGATGCCGAGCTGGTTCATCCGGCGCACGGCCCGCTCGCCGAAGAAGGTCAGGCCGCCGTCGCCCCGCTCCTTCAGACCGCTGCCGAGCGTGTTGGCCTCGGAGTAGGCGATGCCCATCTGCCGCACGCCGAACCCGTAGAGCACATCGAGCCGGTCCACCTCGTTCTCGATCATGGTCGCGGCCTCGAGCGCGAAGACGTGCGCGATCCGGCCGGTCTCCTGCGCGTGGCGGATGTCCGCCAGGCTCTCGGCCTTGACGACGAAGTCCTGGTGAGCCATGTCGGCCATCCGGACGCCGAGGTCGAACAGCACGTCCTGGTACTTCCAGCCCGCGTCGGACGAGATGCAGCAGGTGCCGTCCATCCCGTTGTCGAAGACGGCGGTCAGGCCGGAGCGTGCCAGACCGGCGTAGGCGGTGGGTTCGCGGCCCTGCCGGATGTGGTCGTGCAGCTCACCCATGTCCTCGGGGAAGACCTGCACGTGCTCGTGCAGCGAGATCACCGTCTCCTCGGCGAGCAGCCGCTGGGCGCGCCCGGCCTGCTCGGTGCTCAGGTCCAGCCCGGCGTAGGCCGGCACGCGGCCCACCTGCTGGGCGTAGCGGAAGCCGCGGTGGTCGACACCGGGCTCCAGGTAGTCGTAGGCGGTGTATCCGGTGTACCGCTCGGCGGGGTCGAGCACAGGAGAGCCTCCTCGGTCAGGGGTGCGGGCAGCGCCGGCGGGTGCACTCCCGGCCGGCCGGGGCCAGCGGGTCGTGGCGCCAGTCGGTCCCGGCTTCACAACGGCCACTCTTGGTGCTTTTCGGCGTCTGGGTCAATGGTTGAGGGTCAGATCGGTGCAGAGTTTTCTTCCGTGAAACATTCCGGCGTCGACCGGCGGGCAAGATGAAGCCATGCCGACGACCTCGCCCTCCGTGCCCGTGCTGCGCGTCCGCGGTCTGGACGTCGCCTTCGACTCCCCCGGCCGGCCGCCGGTCCCCGTCGCCAGCGGCGTGCACCTCGACGTGCACGCCGGCCAGCTCGTCGCCCTGCTCGGCGAGTCCGGCTCGGGCAAGACCGTGACGGCACGAGCCATCATGGGCATCCAGGACCCGGCCGCCCGCGTCACGGCGACCGAGCTCCGTCTCGGCGGCACCGACCTGCTCGCCCTGACCGCGGAGCAGCGCCGCCGGCTGCGCGGCGAGCGGATGAGCATGGTGCTGCAGGACGCGCTGTCGTCGCTGAACCCGGTGCTCAGCGTGGGCGACCAGCTCGGTGAGATCGTCCGGGTGCACCGCGGTCTCGGCCGCCGGGCCGCCCGAGACCGCGCGGTCGAGCTGCTCGACCTGGTCGGCATCCTCGATCCGGCCGACCGGGTGGGCGACTACCCGCACCAGTTCTCCGGCGGCATGCGCCAGCGCATCCTGATCGCGATGGCCATCGCGCTCGAACCCGAGCTGCTGATCGCCGACGAGCCCACCACCGCCCTCGACGTCACCGTGCAGGCGCAGATCCTGCGGCTGCTGGACGACCTGCGCCGGCGGCTGGACATGGCCGTGCTGCTCATCACGCACGACATCGGCGTGGTCACCGAGGTCGCCGACAGCCTGACCGTGATGTACCGCGGCGAGATCGTGGAGCAGGGCGACGCCGACGCCGTCTTCGCCGCGCCCCGCGCGGACTACACCCGCACGCTGCTCGCCTCCGCCCCGCACCCGGGGCCGCCCCGGGTGCTCGGCGTGCTCGGCGTGCCCGCCGCGACGTCCGGCGCGGGCACGGCAGTCGTGGCCGGTGCGGCTCAGGGGGGGCACGCCCGGGCCGAGGTCGTGCTGGAGGCGGCCGGCATCGTGCGGGTCTTCCGCTCCGGATCGCCCTGGGGGCGCCGCAGCGTGCGCGCCGTCGACGACGTCGACCTGGTGCTGCACCGCGGCGAGACCCTGGCCGTCGTCGGCGAGTCCGGCAGCGGCAAGTCCACCCTCGCCCGGGTGCTGGTCGGGCTGGAGAGCGCCGACGAGGGCACCGTGGCGTTCCGCGGCGTGAACGTCACCCGGCGCACCGGGGCCCGCCGGCGCGCCCCGCACAGCGGCATCCAGATGGTGTTCCAGGACCCGTACACCTCCCTCGACCCCCGGATGCGGGTGCGGGACGTGGTCGCCGAGCCGCTCGCCGTCACCCGCACCGGCACCCGCGCCGAACGGCACGCCCGGGCCGGTGACCTGCTGGAGCTCGTCGGCCTCGACCGCGGCTGCCTCGACCGGTTCCCGCACCAGTTCTCCGGTGGCCAGCGCCAGCGGATCGGCATCGCCCGCGCCCTGATGCGCGACCCGGACGTCCTGGTCTGCGACGAACCCGTCTCCGCGCTCGACGTCACCATCCAGGCGCAGGTGGTCGACCTGCTCGTCGAGCTGCAGGACCGGCTCGGCGTCGCGATCGTGTTCATCTCGCACGACCTGTCGGTGGTGCAGAACCTCGCGCACCGGGTCCTGGTGATGCGCCGGGGCGTCGCGGTCGAGACCGGCGACGTCGGGCAGATCTTCACGCACCCGGCGCACCCGTACACCCGGGACCTGCTGGCCTCGATCCCGCCGCTGACCCGCGCCGAGCGCGGCAAGATCACCGGACGACGGTCCGCCGCCTGAGCGCGGGCACCACCCGCGACGCTCCCCACCCCTGGCGTCGCGCGCCGCAGGTCCTTACCGTGGCACCCATGCGAGTCGTCGCGGCCTACAGCGTCAAGGGCGGCGTCGGCAAGACGACCGCCGCGGTCAACCTCGCCTACGAGGCGGCACGGGATCGACGGGTGCTGCTGTGGGACCTCGACCCGCAGGGCGCCGCCACGTTCCTGCTCGGCGTCAAGCCCCGGCTGCGCGGCGGCGCGGAGGACCTCGTCCGGGGCAGGACCCCGGTCCGGCGGGCGATCCGGAGCACCGCGTGGGACCGGCTCGACGTGCTGCCGGCCGACGCCTCCTACCGCGAGCTGGACCTGGTGCTCGACGCCGCGAAGAAGTCCACCCAGCGCGTCGAGAAGACCCTGGAGCCGCTGGCGAAGCACTACGACCTCGTGGTCCTCGACTGCCCGCCGGGTGCGTCGCTCGTCGCGGAGAACGCCCTGCGCGCCGCGGACGTCGTGCTGCTCCCGCTGGTGCCGGCACCGCTGTCGCTGCGCTCGCTCGATCAGGTGCTCGACCTGGTGGCGGCCTCACCGAAGCCCGCGACGGTGCTGGCCTACCTCTCGATGGTGGACCGGCGCAAGGCCGCCCACCGCGCTGCGGTCGACGACCTGCCGGGCGCGCGGGCCGAGGTGCTGGACGTCGTGGTGCCGGCCGCCGCGGTCGTCGAGAGCATGGGTGCCCGGACGGCCCCGCTCGCGGCGTTCGCACCGTCGACCGTCCCGGCGGCCGCGTTCGGCGAGCTGTGGCGACGGGTGGACCGTGCTCTGAAGAAGAAGTCGAGGCGCTGAGCCGCTCCGTGCACGCGGCCCACCGCGAGGGCGACCCGTTCGGCGGCGACGACCGCACGCTGCGCGGCGCGGTGACGACGGGGCAGCCGCTCGGACGGGTGGCGGTGCACTGACCTCGGCCTCGACCTGCGGATCGGCACGAGGCCGATGGTCGAGCGGCCGTGCGCCGATCGACGCGCGTCAGCCGAGCCGGGGCCCGATCACCAGCACCCAGAGCGCGAGCCCGCACCCGATCGCCCCCGCGACGATCGCGAACACCGCCCGGCCCCGGCCGTGCCCGCCGTGGCGCCCGCGCTGCAGCGCCCAGCAGCCGAGGCCGATCGCGAACGGGGCGAGCGGCCAGACCACCAGGGCGAGCAGCCCCAGGTAGCCGGCGACGATCGACTGCCAGGAGCGACCGGTCGGCAGCAGCCAGTGCACCGGGTCCGACGGGTGCGCACCGATCCGCTCCGGTGCGGATCGCGGCACGTCCCAGGCCACGGCGACCGGCGACCCGGCCGGCAGGTGCCCGGGCGCGGACGCGCCGACCGCGGCAGGCCAGCCAGGGGTGACCGGTGCGGTCGGAGCGGTCGGAGCGGTCGGAGCCGGTGGCGGCGGGGCGGGCGGAGCGAGGGGCATGACCTGCTCGGTCCATTCCGAGCCGTTGAACCACCGCTCGACCCCCGGGGTCACGCCGTCCGGGTACCAGCCGGCAGGCGGCAGGGGGCGCGGGTCACTCACAGCACTCATCGTGACCCAGCACACGCCAAGGTTGGGGCATTTCGGGCGGTCTGTCCCGCTTCCGGGGGATTTCGGGCCTCCGCACACGCCCTCCGTCGCCACGTAACCCCCCGGACACCTCGAGCACCTAGCCTCCGGTGCACCAGCCGCGCCGCAGCGGCACCGGACGCGACCGTGGACAGGGGGTCAGCCGCATGTTCAGCCACGTCGACCCGTTCATCGGCACCGAGGCCACCGACCTGCCGGCGCCCGCCGGCCTGGCCGCGACCTGGTGGTGGCCGAAGCCGCAGGTCGGGAACACCCACCCGGGTGCGACCTACCCGCTGGGGATGGTCAGCGCGTGCGCGTACTCGGGCGCCTACCCCACGGGGTACGGGCGGTACGACCTGTCCACGGAGGGTCGGCCGCCGGTGCTCCGCGCCACGCAGCAGGCATCCGGGTTCACGCACTTCCAGCAGTCCGGCACCGGTGCGATCCGCAAGTACTACAACTACGTGCGGGTCACGCCGATGCTGCAGCCGCTGGACGACCTCGGCCGGGTCTGGGACCTGACCGACGAGCAGGCCGAGCCGGGCTGGTACGCGGCGACGCTCGGTGGCGACATCCGGTGCGAGGTCACCGTGGGGCCGAAGTCGGCGGTGCACCGGTACACCTTCCCGGCGCACCGGGACGCCCGGCTGGTGATCGACCTGAGCCTCGGCGGGCTGGACATCCCGTACGGGCGGACCGTGCCGCTGCGGGCGCACCTGCACGCGCTGGCCCCGGGCATCGCGCAGGGCGAGATCACGGTGGAGGGCGCGCCGCTCGCGGTGCACCTGGAGTGCGACGCTCCCGGCTCCGCGCAGTGGCGGCAGATGCTCTGGTACGACCGCCGGCTGATGCCCGGCGGCACCCGGCTGGACTTCGACCGGATCCGCCCGACCACGCTGCGCCCGTTCGGCCTGATGTGGGCCGGTCCCAGCGAGCCGGGCCAGGTGGTGGAGCTGCGGCTCGGCTTCTCGCTGCGCGGGGTGGAGCAGGCGCGGGCCAACCTGCTGGCGGAGTGCGGGCCGGGCCCGACCAGCTTCACGGAACGGCGGGCGCGCACCGCGCACACCTGGCGCCGCACGCTGGACAAGGTGCAGGTGGACACCCCGTCCACCGACCGGCAGACCGTGCTGTCCACCGCGACGTACCACGCGCTGATCAAGCCCTGCCTGGCCCCGGACGAGAGCCCGTTCTGGCCGACGGACACCCCGTTCGCGTTCGACATCGCCACGATGTGGGACATCTACCGCACCCAGCTGCCTCTGCTGACCGCCCTGCTGCCGGAGCGGGCGGTGGAGCTGGCGAACGCGCTGCTGCACATCGGCGAGGAGGAGGGGAACCTGCCGATCGGCTACCGGATGGCCCGCGGCGCGGACCGGTTCTCCCGGCAGGGCAGCGCCCTGGCGCACACCTTCCTGGCAGACCTGTGCCGGCTGGGGCTGCCCGGGCTGGACTGGGACTGGGCGCTGGTGCACCTGCACAACGACCTGCGCCGCACCTACGGCGAGGAGTTCCTGCTGCACGGGTTCGCGCACCCGATCAGCCACACGCTGGACCTCGCCTACGGGTACTTCTGCACCGCGGTGCTGGCCCGGCAGGTGGGCGACCGGACGCTGCTGGACCAGTTCGCACCGCTGGCCGACCGGTGGCGGAACGCCTACGACCCGGCGACCGGGCTGCTGCACGACTCGACGTTCTACGAGGGCGGCCGGTGGAACTACTCGTTCCGGCTGCTGCACGACATGGCAGCCCGGATCGACCTCGCCGGCGGGGACACCGCGTTCGTCACGCTGCTGGACCGGTTCTTCGGCTACGGGGCCGACCCGGTGAAGCAGCCGGGCCTGGCCCCGGGCGAGGACGAGATGCGTGCCGGGTACGCGCTGCACCGGTTCGAGGGCCTGAACAACGAGCCGGACATGGAGGCCCCCTGGGCCTACCAGTACGCCGGCCGGCCGGACCGCACCGCCGAGGTGGTGCACGCGATCACCCAGAACCAGTTCGGCACCGGCCGCGGCGGGCTGCCCGGCAACGACGACTCCGGCGCGCTGAGCTCCTGGTACGTCTGGGCGTCCCTGGGGCTGTTCCCGGTCGCCGGCCAGGGCATCGTGCTGCTGAACGCGCCGTCCTGGCGCGAGGCACAGGTGGAGGTCGGCGGCCGGCCGTTCACCATCGAGACCACCGGCTTCGTCGAACCTGAGCCGGACGGCCCGGCGCAGCACGTGCAACGGGTGCTGCTGGACGGCGTCGAGCTGGACCGCACCTGGCTGACCGGGAACGAGCTGCACGCCGGCGGTCGGCTGCAGATCGACCTCGGCCCGGAGCCCGGCCGGTGGGACGCCGCCCGACCACCCTCGCTGAGCACCTCGCCGGACCCCGGCGCACCCGCCTGACCGCAGCCGAGACCCGGCCCGCGCCCGTCCCGACCGGTGCCCCGCCGGTCCTGTGCCCCGAGCCCGTCCCGACCCGACCCGCGCCACCCGGTGCCGCGTCGCCCGACCCGATCCCGACCCGCGCCGATCCGGAGGCCCACCGTGACCCACGCCGCCCCGTCCGCCAGCACCGTCCACCCGACCGGCTCCCCCGCCCCGCGCCGTGCCGAGCGCCGTCTGGTGATCGTCGTGCGCGCCGACCCGGTGATCTGCGGTCACTCCGGGGAGGCCCGCAACCTCGCGGAGGCCGCCCTGGACCGCGGGTTCGACGAGGTGCGGATCGTCACCTGGCCGATCGACCGGTTGCAGGCCGCCGGTCTGCCGCTCAAGCCGCTGGACCGCGTGCTGCCGTACTCCGACGGCATCGTCGTGGAGCGGCCCGATCCGGTCGGTGACTACAAGGTGCCGGACGGCCGCTGGGTGGCCGGGCTGATCGGCCGGCTGGTCGAGCTGTTCACCGACGGCGTGCCGACCGTCGCCCTGTCGCTGTACCTGAGCCCGCACGCCACCGCCGTCGCGGACGCGATGCAGGTCGCCCGGCGCACCGGGCTGCCGGTGCGGGTGACCACGGTCGCCGAGGCGGTCGGCTCGGACGTGACCAACGTCGTGCGCGCCTGCGTGCAGTCCGACCGGTTCGGTGCGGCCGCGCACGTGCTCGCCTCGTACCTGGAGCACGACGTCTGCCTGGCGGTCTCGCAGTACACCCGGGACCTGATCGTGACCGAGGCCGCCGCGATCGACGCGAAGCACGGCACCACCTTCGCCGCGCAGTGCCGGGACCGAGTGCAGATCTCCTACCCGGCGGTGGACGTCGCGCAGTACCTGGACCGGGACGACGCGGCGACCGACGCGCTGCTCGCCGCACGCGGCCTGGACCGGGACGGCTACCTGCTCTACCTGTCCCGGCTCGCCGCCGCCAAGGGGGTGGACGACCTGATCGCCGGGTACGCCCGCTCCGGCGCACCGGCCACCCATCGCCTGGTGATCGCCGGGACCGGGCCGGACGCTGCCCGGCTGCGCGCGCTCGCCGCCGGCACCCCGGTGGCCGACCGGATCGTGTTCCTGGACGACGTGTCCGACGACGAGAAGCCGCACCTGATGGCCGGCGCCGCCGCGTACGTGCTGCCGTCCAAGCCGCGCCCGGAGTTCGTGGAGACGTTCGGCATCGCCCTGGTGGAGAAGATGCTCTCCGGCGGCGGTCCGGTGATCACCACCGAGACCGGCGGCATCCCGGAGGCGGTCGGCGACACCGCGCTGCTGGTGCCGGTGGACGACCCGGACGCGATCGCGGCCGCCCTGGACCGCGCGCTCGCCATGCCGCCGGCCGAGCGGGCCGCCGTGGCCGACCGCGCCCGCCAGCACGCGCTGCGGTTCGACCGAGCCGTGGTCCTGGACGCGATCCTCGCCCACCTCGACGCCCGCACGTCCGCCTGACCCCGCGTCACCCGGCGCGGGCGGCCTCAGCGCCGGGTGACGCTCCACCGCCCGGCGGCCAGGTCCATCAGCCGGGGCAGGATCACGTCACCGGCGGCGCGCAGGCCGTCGTGCAGGTACTCGTTGGTCACCCAGACCTGCGCGGCACCGATCGCGTCCGCGCTGCCCAGCGCGAGGTCCAGGTCCACGTACGGGTCGTCCGCGTACTGCACGGCCGCCAGCGGCACCTCGTTCGCGGCCAGCCGGTCCAGGTCGTACAGCACGGGCCAGTCGGTGCGGGCCGCGAGCGCCTGCGCCGCACCCTGGAACGGGCGCAGCGCCCGGACCTGCGCGAACATCCACGGGAAGATCGCCTCCCCGGTCAGCGCGAGCGGCCGGGCGTCCGCGGCGAACGCCGGGCGCCGGTCGAGCTCGGCCTGCGCCGCCCAGCCGCCGGACCGCGCACCCTGGTGGTAGATCACCTCCTGCAGCACCGCGTACAGCGGGTTCGCGACGAAGCCGGTCTCGGCCTGCACCGCCTGCAGGAACGCATCCGACGGGCGGCCGTCCGCGTCGAGATCCGCGGTGTCCAGCAACCAGTGCAGCCCGTCCACGCCGGTGCTCATGCCCAGCCCCATGCCGAGCGCCTGCACCCGCTGCGGGGTCAGCACGTCGCCGTCCGGCAGCAGCAGGTCGCCACCGGCCGCACGGTCCGCGATCCGGCCGAGCAGGGCGACGTCCTGCGGGTACCGACGAGCCAGCGCCGCGTTGCGCGCCTCCTGCCGGGGGAACGTCCGGGCGTAGACGTCCTCGGCGGTGGCCGTGGTGCCGGGCAGCCCGCCGGTCGTCCAGCAGGCGGTCAGCGCCTCGGGGTGCCGGGACAGGTAGGTCAGCGTGAGGAACCCGCCGTAGGACTGCCCGAGGGTCGCCCACCGCCGCCCGCCGTACACCGCGTGACGCACCGCCTCGGCGTCCTCGACGATCGCGTCCGCCCGGAAGCACGCCAGGTAGTCCGCGAACGCCTCCGCGGCGGCGAACCGGGCGGCCGTCCGCCCGTCGACCCGGCCCGACCGGCCGGTACCGCGCTGGTCCAGCAGCACCACCCGGTGCGTGCGCAGCATCGTGCTCCACCAGCCGCCGCCGAGCGGGCGCGGCCCCATGCCGCCCGGCCCGCCCTGCAGGAACAGCAGCAGCGGCAGGTCCTCGCCGTCCCGCGCCGGGTCGACCAGCTCGCGGGCCAGCACCTCGATCGCCGGGTACCGGTCCGGGTGCGCGCGGTCCACCGGCACGGTGACCCGGTGGTCCCGGACGAGGAGCGGAGGAACGGCGGTCGGGCCGGTCGAGGTGGTCACGCCACCACCCTAGGTGTGCTGCCCGGGGCGCACGGCGGCGGGCCTCCCCGCACCGGGGAGGCCGGCCGCCGTGCGCCGTCAGCCGGTCAGCAGCCGGTCGGCATCTCCGGGAACTCGTCCACCGAGACGCCGAAGTTCGCCTCGTACAGCTCGGCCAGGCCCCCGCTGGTCTGCTGCTCGCAGAGGAACGAGTCCAGCGCGGTCACCAGACCGCTGTTGCCCTTCTGCACCGCCCACGACCCGTACCCGATCTCCAGCGGCTCGGCCAGGTCGGCCTTCTTCACCTGGTCGGGGTTCGCCGCGATGTACTGGGCGAGGATGTAGTCCTCGATCACCGAGCCCTGCGCCCGCCCGGTCGAGACCTCCAGCAGTGCGGAGTTCTGGTCGGCGAAGCCGGAGACGGTCGCGTTCGGGAAGGTCTCCTGCGCCAGCTGCTCGCCCGAGCTGCCCTGCAGCGCGGTGATGATCGTGCTGCTGGTGTCGTAGGCGTCGATGGTGGCCGTGGTGTCGTCGTCCGCGGCCACCGCGAGCACGGTGGTGTAGGGGACGTAGGCCCGGGAGAAGTCCACCACCTCCTTGCGCTCGTCGGTGGCGGTCAGACCGACCGAGACCATGTCGAACTGCTTGGCCTGCAGGCCGGAGATCAGTCCGTTGAAGTCGAGGTTCTGGATCTGCAGCTCCAGGCCCAGCGAGTCGGCGAGCTCGTTGAGCAGGTCGACGTCGTACCCGGCCGGCTCGTTGTTCTCGTCCAGGTACATCTCCGGCTCGAACTGCAGGTTCATCCCGACCACGAGCACGCCGGGCGTGAGCAGCCCCAGGTCGGCGGATGCCTCGGTCGCGGACGAGTCGTCGGTGGCGCTGGCACCGGCGTCGGAGGATCCGCCGCAGGCCGCGAGCAGGCCGACCAGGGCGAGGACGGTGCCGACGAGACCGGCACGTCGGGCAGGGCGTGAGTTCAGTCGCACAGAAGGTCCCTTCTCGGCCGGCGCCCGGGGGAGCGCCGGCGCTGTGGTCACACCGCAGCGGGCTCGCGGCGGTCGGTGGTGGCGATCAGCTCGTCGATCCGGGCGTGGCGGCGGGCCCGCAGCGCCCGGGCCAGCCGGCCCTGGGGCGGGCTGGACAGCAGCTTCTCGACCAGGCGGAACAGGAAGTCGATCACGAAGGCGGCGACCACGTAGATGCCGGCGGCCGCGGAGTAGAGCACGAACGGCTGGAAGGTGGTGCTGACCAGGTTCTGGGTCACGCGGACCACCTCCAGCAGGCCGATCACCGTGAAGGTCGAGGTGTCCTTGACCATGCCGATGAACATGCTGCCGATGTTCGGCAGCGCGATCTTCGCCGCCTGCGGCAGGGTGATCGAGAAGAACACCCGGCTGGCCCGCATCCCGAGCGCCTGGCCGGCCTCCCGGGTGCCCGGCGGCACGGCGGTCAGCGCCGAGCGGAAGATCTCCGCCAGGAAGGCCGCGTAGAGCAGGGACAGCGCGATCACGCCGGCCTGGAACACGGTGAAGGTGATCCCGAACGCCAGCGAGATGCCGAAGTACACCCAGATCACGCTGACCAGCGCCGGCACCCCGCGGAACACGTTGACGTAGATCGCCGCGACCCAGGAGAACGGCGCCCGGGACATCCGCAGCAGCGCGAGCGCCAGCCCGAGCACGACGGCGACCACCAGGGCGGTCGCGGAGACCTGCAGCGCGACCAGCAGGCCGTCCAGCAGCTCCTGCCGGTGCGCCCACACCAGAGACCAGTCGAACATCACTTCACCGCCTGGAGGAAGTCACGTGCACGCTGGGAGCGGCACTCGGTGTAGAACTCCCGGCCGCCGGTCTCGACCACCTGGCCGTTCTCGAGGAAGATGTTCAGGTCGCCGACCTCGCGGGCGAAGCCGATCTCGTGCGTGACGACGACCATGGTCATGCCGCTCTCGGCGACCTGCCGGATGGTGCGCAGCACCTCGCCGACCAGCTCCGGGTCCAGGGCCGAGGTCGGCTCGTCGAACAGCATCACCTGCGGGTCGAGGGCGAGCGCCCGGGCGATGGCGACCCGCTGCTGCTGGCCGCCGGAGAGCTGGGCCGGGTAGTGGCCGGCGCGGGCCAGCAGGCCGACCCGTTCCAGGTCGTGCGCGGCGCGCTCCTCGGCCTCGCGGCGCTTCATGCCGCGCACCGAGCGCAGCGGGAGAACCACGTTGTCCAGCGCAGTCAGGTGCGGGAACAGGTTGAACTGCTGGAACACCATGCCGACGGTCCGCCGCAGCTGCAACGGGTTCCCGCGAGGCACGCCGGGCGCCGGGTCTGCCCCGTACTCGCGGCCGTCCACCACGAGGGATCCGGCGCTGGGGCGTTCCAGCAGGTTGATGCTGCGCAGCAGCGTGGACTTGCCGGAGCCCGAGGGGCCGAGCAGCACGACGTGCTCGCCGGGGTGCACGTCGAGGTCGATCCCGCTGAGCACCTCCAGGTCGCCGAAGGACTTGCGCAGCCCGCGCACCGCCACCACCGGGGTCCGTCCGCCCGGCGCCGCGTCCTGCGGGGAGGAGGCCGGGGCTGCGGCGTCGGTCGGGCCGGTCGTCGGCAGGTGGATGCTCATCGCAGACCTCCGGAGGTCGCCTCGTACCAGGTGGTGTATCGGTCCAGACCCGCGACCAGGTCCGCGGCCGAGGACGCCAGCGAGAGGCGCAGGTGGCCGGCGGCGGTGGCGCCGAACGCCGTGCCGGGGGCCAGCGCGACGCCGTGGCCGACCAGGTCGAGCGCCGCCGTGCGGGAGTCGGCGCCGGGTGCCAGCGGCAGCATCAGGTAGAACGCTCCGGCGGGCGCGTCGACCGGCAGCCCGGCCTCCGCGAGCCGGCGCACCACCAGGTCGCGGCGCTGCCGGTAGGTGCCGACCATCGAGGCCACCACGTGCTGCGGTCCCTGCAGGGCGGCGAGCGCGGAGGCCTGGGACGCGGCCGAGATCGAGGAGAGCAGCGGCTCCTGCACCCGGGCCAGCGTGGGCGCCAGCCAGGAGGGTGCGGTCAGGTAGCCGACCCGGGAGCCGGTCATCGCGTAGGTCTTGGAGAAGGAGAACACGCTGACCACGTCGTCGGGCGCGATGGCCGCGGCGTTCGTGTGCGTGCCCTCGAACACGATCTCGTCGTAGACCTCGTCGGCGATCACGGTCACGCCGCGGGCGACGGCGGTCTCGACCATCGCGCGGACCAGCTCGGGCTCCAGCACCGCGCCGGTGGGGTTCGACGGGGTGTTCAGCACGAGCGCCCGGGTGCGGGACGTGATCAGGGCGGCGACCTCCGCCGGGTCCGGCCGGAAGCCGTGCTCGGGCCGCAGCGGGTACCGCACCGGCACGCCGCCGACCAGCAGGGTCTGCATCTCGTAGTTCGGCCAGGCCGGGTCCGGCACCAGCACCTCGTCGCCCGGCTCGACCAGCACGGCGAGCACCGCGGCCAGGCCCTGCACGGCGCCCTGGCTGACCACCACGCTCTCCGGGTCGTCGCTCAGGCCGTACCGCGTGTGCAGGCGCTCGGCGATCGCGCGCCGCAGCGTCGGCACCCCGGCGCTCGGCGTGTAGCGGTTGGCACCGGCGAGCGCGGCGTCGCCGGCCGCGACGATGTGCGCCGGGGTGGCGAAGTCCGGCTCACCGATCTCCAGGTGCACCACGTCGGACCGCCCGTAGGCGAGCATCACGATCTCCCGGATGCCGGACCCCGGCACCGCGGTGGCCGCCCCGGTGATCCGTCGAGACCGGTCGCTGCCGGTGGTCCGGGTCGGCGCGATCACGTCCACGCTCCGTGCCTGCTCATGCGTCCTCGTCCTTCTGTGGGGCGGCGGCACCCCGTGGGGCGCCCTGCGACTGGCCCTGAACCTAGGCAGCCTGTGTTACATCGGAAGTCGTCCCGGGTAACAGACTTGCTAAACGCTCACTCTGGGGCACCGAAACCTATCGAACGCAAGTTACGATGAGCCATGGTCTTTCAGAATGATGCCCACCCGGTCCTGTGGAGCAGCCTGGCCGACCCGGCGACCGTGCGGCTGCTCGCCGCGGCCGCCCCGGCCTGGGTGGTGCTGGACGCCCAGCACGGCACCTGGTCGGAGTCCGCCCTGCTCGCGACGCTGCCCACGCTGGACGTCGCCGTGCCGGTGCTGGTGCGGGTCGCGGACGACCGGCCCGCCGGGATCGGCCGGGCGCTGGACGCGGGCGCGGACGGCGTCGTGGTGCCGATGGTCGAGACCGCCGCGCAGGCCGCCGCCGCCGTGCGTGCCTGCCGGTACCCGCCCGAGGGCGCCCGGAGCTGGGGTCCGGCCGCTCCGCTGGTCGCCCGGACCGCACCCGGCGCAGCGGCGGCCAACCGGTCCGTCCGGTGCGCAGTGATGGTCGAGACCGCCGCCGCGCTCGCCGTCGTGGACGCGATCGCCGCCGTGCCCGGGCTGGACATGGTGTTCGTCGGCCCGTTCGACCTGGGCCTCGCGCTCGGGCGGGACGTCGACGACCTGCTCGCGGACGACGGGCCCGGCGCACCGCTGCCCGCGGTGGTCACCGCATGCCGGGCCGCGGGCGTCCGGGCCGGAGCGTTCGCCGGGGACGAGGCGCGCGCCGCACGTCTGGTCGAGCTCGGGTTCACCGACGTGGTGGTCGGCACCGACACCGGGCTGCTGCTCGCGGCCGCCCGCGCCACGGTGGCGCGCTGGGGCACCGGCGCAGGGACGACCGAGGCGATGGGCGGGGGGTACGGCACCCCCTGACCGGGGACCCGCCGACCGGTCAGGCCGCCGCGTCCCGCAGCACCGCGAGGTCCGCCGCCGGGTCGCCGGCAGGGTCGGTGTCCACCACCACCTCGTGCACCCCTGCCGCGACCAGCTCCGGGACCCGCCGCGCGAGCGCACCGCACCGGCCGGCCGAGTCCGCCACCCGCAGCACGACGCGCAGGGCGCCCGGGTCCCGCCCGACCGCCGCCGCGTGCCCGTGCACCAGCGCGACCTCCCGCGCGATCCCGTCCGGGTCCAGGTCGGCCGCGGACTGCTGGGCGAGCCACCCGTCACCGAGCGTGCCGGCCCGGCGCAGCGCAGCGGGCGAGTGCCCGCCGACCAGCACCGGCACCGACGGGTCCGGCGCCGGCAGCACGACCAGCCCGTCCGGCAGCGGCAGGTCGCCCTCGACGCGGCCGGCGGGACGCCCGGTCCAGCAGTCCCGCAGCACCTCGATCGCCACCGAGGTCAGCCGGCCGCGCCGCTCGAACGGGACGCCGAGCGCGGCGAACTCCTCACGCAGCCAGCCGGTGCCCACCCCGAGCACCACCCGACCGGCACCGGCCAGCGCGTCCAGGCTCGCCACCTGCTTGGCCAGCAGCACCGGCTGACGCTGCGGCAGCACCAGCACCGCGGTGCCGAGCCGCACCCGGGTGGTCACCGCCGCCGCGACGGCCAGCGTCAGCAGAGCCTCCAGGTAGGGCACGTCGGTGGGCCAGCGGGCCACCCCGTCGGCCGCGAACGGGTACTCCGAGCGCACCCGGTCCGGCAGCACCACATGGTCGCTGACCCACAGCGAGTCGAAGCCGGCCCGCTCCAGCGCGACGGCCGCAGACCGCACCCTCGCGCCGGTCGCCGCCGGCCCGGTGTGCGGCAGCTTCGCCCCGACCGCGAGCGCGGTCATCCCGCGGCCAGCCAGCCGCCGTCCACCGGCAGCAGCACGCCGGTGACGTACGACGCCTCGGGCGAGGACAGGAACGCCACCGCCTCCGCGACGTCCTCCGGGCGGCCGGGCCGACCCATCGGGACGCGGGACAGCAGCGCGGCCCGCCGCGCCGGGTCCCCGAGCGACCCGGCCGACATGGCGGTGTCGGTCACCCCGGGCGCCACCACGTTCACCGTGATGCCGTCCAGCGCCCAGTCCACCGCGAGCGCTCGGGCGAGCATCAGCACCGCACCCTTGGAGGTGGCGTAGGCCGCCTGGCCGGGCAGCGCGCGCACCGAGTTCACCGATCCGACCAGCACCACCCGGCCGCCGCCGCCCTGCACCTGGAACCGGCGGGCCGCGGCAGTGGCGACGTCGTAGGAGCCCAGCACGTTCACCGCCAGCACGTCGCGCACCGTCGAGGTGGGCAGCGAGGCCGCCGGCCCGGTGCGCTCGACCCCGGCGCTGGTGACCAGCACGTCCAGCCGGCCGTAGCCCTCGACCGCGCGAGCGACCATCTCCTCGCCGGCGCCGTCGGCGGCCACGTCGGCGGCGACCGCCAGCCCGTCCAGCTCCGCGGCGACGGCCGCGGCCGCGTCGCCGTCCCGGTCCGCGCAGACCACCCGGTCACCGCGGGCGGCCAGCCGGCGTGCGATGGCGGCGCCGATCCCGGCACCGGCACCGGTCACCAGCGCGACGCGTGCGGCGCTCATGCCAGCCACCCGCCGTCCACCACGAGCACGTGCCCGGTCAGGTAGGAGGCCGCCGGCGAGGAGACGAACGCGACCGCCTCCGCCACCTCCTCCGGCGTACCGAGCCGGCCGAGCGGGATGCGGGCGGCCGCCAGCCGGTCCAGCGCCTCGTCGTCGGCGCCGAGCCCGCGCATCAGCGGGGTGTCCATCGTGCCGGGCGCGACCCCGTTCACCCGGACCCCGAGCGGGCCGAGCTCGCGGGCGGCCGCCTGGGTGAGCATCCGCACCGCCGCCTTGGACATGTCGTAGGCCAGCATCGGCGTGGACGAGGCGGTGAACGAGGAGGTCGAGCCGATCGTCACGATGCTGCCCGCACCGCGCGGCACCATCACGGCGGCGGCCGCCTGCAGCACCGCGTAGGCACCGCGGACGTTCACCGCCATCGTCGCGTCGAAGTCCGCGAGGTCCGCGTCCAGCGCGGAGGTGGGCCGGGCGATGCCCGCACAGGCCACCACGGTGGTCAGGGCCAGCTCCGCGTCCGCGGCGAGCACCGCGGCCCGCACCGCCGTCGCGTCCGTCACGTCGAGCGGCACGCCTCGCGCACGGCCACCGGCCGCCTGGATCAGGTCGACCGTGCCGGCCACGCCCGCGGCGTCCCGGTCGGCCACCACGACATGATCACCACGTGCCGCCAGCCGCCGGCACACCGCGCGGCCCAGGCCGCTCGCCCCGCCGGTGACGAACGCTGCATCGATCGAAGCCAGGGATGTCATGTGCCTATGGAAGCAGGCGAACACTACGCAGATGTAAAGCTGGATCGCCAGATCGACTCACAGTTGAAACATTCGGCGCCTAGGCTGCAGAGCGGACACCAGCACCGGCCCGACCAGGAGGCAGCATCGTGAAGTTCGGCGTGGGGCTCTACTGCCTGCAGGCCACCGCCAGCACCCCGCGGCACCCCAGCACCCCGTACCGCGACCTGATCGAGGACGCGCGGCTGCTGGAGGACCTGGGGTACGACAGCATGTGGCTGTCCGAGCACCACTTCTTCTACGACGGCTACTGCCCGGCCCTGCTGCCGGCCGCCGCCGCGGCGCTCGCGGTCACCAGCCGGCTGCGGGTCGGCACCGGGATGATGCTGCTGCCGCTGCAGGATCCCGGCCGGGTGGCCCGGCTGTCCGCCGACATCGCCCGACGCTCCGGCGGACGGCTCGACGTCGGGGTCGGCCTCGGCTACCGGGACGTCGAGTTCGACGGCAAGGGCGTGCGCCGCCAGGACCGGGTCGCGCTGCACCGCGCCGGGCTCGCCGAGCTGGACCGGCTGGCCGTGCCGGCGGGCGCGACCATCTGGAACGGCTCGGCCACGCCGAAGGGCATCGCCCGGGCCGGCGCCCGCGGGCAGGGCGTGCTGCTGTCCGGCGCGAACCCGCTCTCCCTGGTGACCGAGCTCGCCGCCGCGCACCGCGAGGGCTGGGAGCAGGCCGGCCGACCCGGCGGCACCCGCCCCCGGGTGGCCGCGCTGCGCAACTTCTGGCTGACCGACGACCCGCACGAAGCCGAGGCGGTGCTGGACTGGCAGCGCGCGTCCTACGTGCTCTACGCCGGGCTCGGCTGGGCCGTCGCGCAGCAGGAGTCCACCGAGGCGATGGACTTCCGCACCGACCTGGACAAGGCGGTCGGCCAGGCCGTCGCCACCTCCGTCGTCGGCCCGGCCGGCCAGGTGCTGGAGGCGTTGCAGGAGGCGCACGCCGCCGGGGTAGACGACGTCGTCTTCCGGGTCATCGTCGAGGGTGCACCCGCACCCGCGGTGCGGCAGATGCTCGGCCGGCTGGCCGAGGAGGTGCTGCCGCAGCTGGCAGACCTCGAGCACGAGGAGGCAGCAGCATGAGGATCGGCGTCCTGACCACCGACCCGGCGGACGTGGTCCCCGCCGCGGAGTCCGGCCTGTTCGGCGTCCTGCTGGACGGCCCCGCGGCCCCGGACGCCGCCGACGACACCGGCAGCGTCACCGCCGCGCAGGTCGCCGTGCTCACCCAGGACGCCCGCGTGCTGGTCCGCGTACGGCTCGGCACCGAGCACCCGGTCACCCTGGCCGAGGAGGTCGCCGTGCTCGACCACCTGAGCGCCGGCCGGGTGGTCGTGCTGCTCGACCCCGGCACGCTGGACGGCACCGCCGCGGCGGAGGACCTCGCCCTGCTGCGCGCCTGCTGGTCCGGCCGCCCCGTGCGGCACCACGGCACCCGCTGGACCGTGCCCAGCGGGGTGATGGGCCCGGGCATGCCGACCAGCCTCGCGGTCACCCCGCTGCCGGCCCAGATCGACCTCCCGGTCTGGCTCACCCGGCCCGTCCCCGGCGCCGGCGCCACGCTGCCGGTGCTGGCCACCGACCTGGCCGACGTCCGGCGCGACATCCAGGTGCAGCCCGCCGTCGCCGACCTGACCGGCGACCTCGACCAGGACCGTGCCCTGGTCACGGCCTGGGCGGATGCCGGCGCCACCCATCTGCTGGTCCGTCCGCCGCTCCCGGCGGGTCGAGCCGCCGCGGGCACCCCCGGTGCCGCATTCTTCGGTCTGTACGTCGCGCGCTACCTGCAACCGGAGGTGTCGATGCCCGGGTTCCCCCGGATCATGGCCGAGGCCGACCTGCCCACCGCGTGGACCCCGTGACCCCCCGCGAGCCTGCGGCCGGGTCGGGGTCCGGGGCGTCCGCCGGGTCGGGGTCCGGCGGACCGCGCCGCAGCGCCGGCCGCCGCACCGCCACCGCCGCTCCCGCCCGCCGCGGCCGCGGATCGATGTCCGGCCTGTCCGGGTTCATCGAGCGGCAGGGTCAGCCGGTGCCGATGGACGACATCGACCGCGACCTGGTCCGTCGGCTCGCCGCCGACCCCCGCGCCTCGCAGCGCCAGCTCGCCCGCGAGATCAACATGTCCGGGCCGGCCGTCGGCGAGCGGATCGCCCGGCTGGAGCGCGCCGGAGTGATCCGCGGCTACACCGTCTCGGTGGACTGGGCCGCCCTCGGCTTCCCGGTGCTCGCCTACATCCCGATCAGCATCGCGCCCGGCGCGGACCTCGCGCAGATCCTCACCGACCTGCGCGAGCTGCCCGAGCTGGAGGAGCTGGTGGCCCTCACCGGCACCTACGACCTGATCGCCCGGTTCCGGCTGCGGGACCACGCGCACCTGCAGGCGCTCCTGCTGGAGTCGCTCTGGCAGATCGACGGGCTGCAACGGATCGAGACGTTCCTCAGCCTGGGCGAGGTCGGCGCCGGCAGCCTGCTGGAACGGCTGCTGGACCCGCCGGACGACGAGAGCGACCTCGACGAGCCGGACGACACCGACGACTGAGCGGGCCCGACCGGTCAGCCGATCATGGAGGTCAACGAGCTGTCGATGGTCGCAAGGTCCTTGTTCAGCTCGGTCGCGGGCGCCGGCCGGAAGCGCGGACGGCGGGCGGTCTCGCCCCCGCACGGCGCGCAGATCGGAACGGCAGAGCAGCACGGTGCATCACGTCCCCCTGCGGTCATCGGGTCCACCGCCGACCGGGACGGTCGCGGCTGCCGGTCACGCCAGGGACGAGAACCCGGGACGACCACGACGCACAGGGGTTTCTCCTGGTCGGCACCTCACTCGCACCGGAACGACCCGGGAGGTGCTCAGACCAGCACCCGGCTGTCGCCCTCCTCCTCGGCCCGCACCGCGGCGGGCTGCTGCTGCGCGTGCCACCGCTTCGCGGCCGTGACCAGCAGCGTGATCCGGTTGAGCTGGTTCACCTCGCTGGCGCCCGGGTCGTAGTCGATCGCGACCACGTTGGCCTCGGGGTGCCGGCGCTGGATCTCGCGGAACATCCCGCGCCCGGTGACGTGGTTGGGCAGGCAGGCGAACGGCTGGGCGCACACCACGTGCGGCGTACCGGTGCGGACCAGCTCCAGGATCTCGGCGGTGAGCAGCCACCCCTCGCCGGCCTGGTTGCCGAGCGAGGCGATCGGGGCGGCCTGCGCGGCCATCTCGGCCATGTCGCCGGGCTCGGTGAAGGTGCCCGACGCGGCGAACGCCCGGCGCACCGGTGCGCGGTACCGCTCGATCACGCCGCGCAGCAGCCTCTTCACGTGCCGGGACCGGCGGTCGGTGCCGAGGTTCGCGTAGTTCCACTCGGTGGAGTAGAGGCCGTTCAGCACGAACTCGGTGAGCCCGGGCACCACCGCCTCGCAGCCCTCGCGCTCGATCACGTCGACCAGGTGGTTGTTGGCGTCCGGGTGGAACTTCACCAGGATCTCGCCGACCACGCCGATCCGCGGCCGGCGCGGCTCGGCGCTGCGCGGCAGCGCCTCGAACTCGGCCACCGCGTTCCGGATGATCCGGCGGTAGCCGATCCGCCCGCCC
This sequence comes from Cellulomonas sp., assembly GCA_036404115.1. Classification (GTDB taxonomy): domain Bacteria; phylum Actinomycetota; class Actinomycetes; order Actinomycetales; family Cellulomonadaceae; genus Cellulomonas. Next base: position 95,051 of record DASWPG010000044.1, on the reverse strand, counting down.
CAGGTCGCCGACCGGCCGCCCGCCAGCAGGTGCTCGCGAGCGATCGCGTCCCACCGGCGGTACAGCGCGATCGCGCTGCCGGGCACCCGCTCGTACGGGCGCACCCGCAGCAGCACGTCCTGCAGCAGGTCACCGAGCACGACGGCCTGCACCGCCCGGTGCAGCAGCGGCACCGTGAGCGAGAAGCCCGGGTTGTCCTCGATCCCGCCGGTGGAGACCGCCACCACCGCGACCTGCGCGTACCCGGCCTCGCGCAGCGCCTTGCGCAGCAGAGCGGTGTAGTTCGTGGCCCGGCACATCCCGCCGGTCTGGGTGATCATCACCGAGGTGTGGTCCGGGTCGTACCGGCCCGAGCGGAATGCCTGCACCAGCTGGCCGACCACCATGATCGCCGGGTAGCAGGCGTCGTTGTTCACGTGCCGCAGCCCGGTCTCCAGGTCCTCGCCCGACACGCTCTCCAGCACCTCGACCCGGTAGCCGGACCGGCGGAACGCCGCCTCCAGCAGGCTGAAGTGCACCGGCGACATCTGCGGCGCCACGATGGTGTGCCGGGCCCGCATCTCCTTGGTGAACGGCAGCCGGGCGACCGCGTGCGTGCCACCGGCGGCGACGGCGTCCGAGCAGGACCCGCCCGGCCGGCCGGCCCGCTCGTCGGCGGCGGCCCGCAGCGAGCGCAGCCGGATCCGTGCGGCGCCGAGGTTGGACACCTCGTCGATCTTCAGCGACGTGTAGACGCCCTGCCGGGCCTCCAGGATCTCCGCGACCTGCTCCGAGGTGATCGCGTCCAGCCCGCAGCCGAACGAGTTCAGCTGCACCAGCTCCAGGTCGTCCCGGCCGGCGACCACGGCGGCGGCCTCGTAGAGCCGGGAGTGGTAGGCCCACTGGTCGCGGACCCGCAGCGGGCGCTCCACGCCGGGCGCGTCGTCCAGGCCGAGCACGCTGTCCTCGGTCAGCACCGCCATCCCCAGGCCCGTGATCAGCTCGGGCAGACCGTGGTGCACCTCCGGGTCGAGGTGGTACGGCCGTCCCGCCAGCACGATCCCGCGCACGCCGGTGCGCTCCATCTGCTGCACGGCGGCGGCACCGGCGGCCCGCACGTCCGCCCGGAACGCGGCGTCCTCGGCGAACCCGGCGGCGAGCGCCGCCTCGGCCTCGGCCGGCGTGACGTCCCAGTCCGCGAACACCTCGACCAGCCGGCGGACCAGGGTCGGCCGGTCGCTCAGGTTGAGGAACGGGTTCAGCAGCCGGACCCCCTGGGTGCGCAGCTGCTCGACGTTGTGCGCGATCACCTGCGGGTACGAGGCGACGATCGGGCAGGAGAAGTGGTTGTCGGTGCCCTCGATCAGGTCCTGCTCGTAGGCGATCGACGGGTAGAAGATCGTCGGCACGCCGCGCTCGACCAGGTTGACCACGTGCCCGTGGGTGAGCTTGGCCGGGTAGCAGACGTTCTCCGAGGCGATCGAGTCCATCCCCGAGGTGAACAGGTCGTGGCTGGACCGCCCGGAGACGACCACCCGGAAGCCGAGCTTCGAGAGCACGGTGAACCACAGCGGGTAGTTCTCGTACATGTTCAGCGCGCGCGGGATGCCGATGTCCCCGCGGGTCGCCGCCGCGGCGGTGAGCCGCCGGTAGGAGAACAGCCGCTTGTAGGTGTAGTCGAACAGGTTCGGCAGGTCGCTCTTCGGCGTGCTGCGGTCCGCGCCGCGCTCGCACCGGTTGCCCGAGACGTACCGGCCGCCGTCCGAGAACGTCGAGATCGTGCACTGGCAGTGGTTCTGGCAGAGCGTGCAGACCTCGGTCTCGGTGCTCACCGACAGCGTCCTCAGCTCGGCCACCGAGCGCAGCCGCCCCGGGCTGCCCGGCACGAACCGGCCGTGCGCGATCAGCGCCGCACCGTACGCGCCCATCAGCCCGGCGACGTCCGGCCGGACCACCTCGCGCCCGGTCAGCAGCTCGAACGCCCGCAGCACCGCGTCGTTCAGGAACGTGCCGCCCTGCACCACCACCCGCGGGCCGAGCTGGTCGGCGTCGCGCAGCTTGATCACCTTGTACAGCGCGTTGCGCACCACGGCGTAGGACAGCCCGGCCGAGATGTCCCCGACCGTCGCGCCGTCCTTCTGCGCCTGCTTGACCGAGGAGTTCATGAACACGGTGCACCGCGAGCCCAGGTCCACCGGGGAGAACGCCGCGACCGCCGCCTGCGCGAACGTCTGCACGTCCAGGTTCATCGTCTGCGCGAACGTCTGCAGGAACGACCCGCACCCCGAGGAGCACGCCTCGTTCACCGCGATCGAGTCGATCACGCCGTCGCGCACCCGCAGGTACTTCATGTCCTGCCCGCCGATGTCGATGATCGACGTCACGCCCGGGCACAGCCGCTCGGCAGCCCGGTAGTGCGCCATCGTCTCGACCTCGCCGTCGTCGATCCGCAGCGCGGCCCGGATCAGCCCCTCGCCGTACCCGGTGACGCAGGAGCGCGCGATCACCGCCCGGCGCGGCAGGCCGCGCCGGACCTGCCGCACGATCTCCATCGCCGCCCCGACCGGGTCGCCGCCGTTGGTCGCGTAGTGCGTGAAGGCGATCCGGTCCTCGTCGTCGACCAGCACCGCCTTGATCGTGGTCGAGCCCGCGTCGATCCCGAGGAAGCACGCCCCCTCGACGTCCGCCAGGTCGATCCGCGGCACCGTGTCGCGGCCGTGCCGCTGGTCGAACTCCCGGCGGGCGTCCTCGTCCACGAACAGCGGCGCCATCCGCGAGGTGCCCAGCGGCAGGCTGCGCCGGGTGCGCACCCGGGTGGCGAGCTCGTCCAGGGTCACCGGGGCCGAGCCGGCCAGCACGGCCGCGCCGGCGGCGACCATCAGCTGCGCGTCCGCCGGGGTGACCGCCTCGGTGATCGCACCCGCCAGCGTCCGCTCGAACGCCCGGCGCAGCTGCGGCAGGTAGTGCAGCGGCCCGCCGAGGAAGGCGATCCGGCCACGGATCGGCCGCCCGCAGGCCAGCCCGGCGACGGTCTGGGTGGCCACCGCCTGGAAGATCGACGCGGCCAGGTCCTCCGGCGGGGCGCCGTCGTTGATCAGCGGCTGCAGGTCGGACTTGGCGAACACCCCGCACCGGGAGGCGATCGGGTACAGCGTGCTGCTGCGGGCCGCCAGCGCGTCCAGCCCGGCCGCGTCGGTGTGCAGCAGGGTGGCCATCTGGTCGATGAACGCCCCGGTGCCGCCCGCGCAGGTGCCGTTCATCCGCTGCTCCGGCACCGAGCCGCAGTAGGTGATCTTGGCGTCCTCGCCGCCCAGCTCGATCACCACGTCCGTGCCGGGCAGCCACTCCTCGACGGCCGCGGTGCCGGCCACCACCTCCTGCACGAAGGTCAGCCCGAGCAGACCGGACACCCCCAGGCCGCCGGAGCCGGTGACCGCACCGCGCACCCGCAGGCCCGGGTGCTCGGCCGCGACCTCGTCCAGCAGCCGGACCAGCTCGGCCTGCACGTCGGCGTGGTGGCGCCGGTAGGCGGAGAACCGGACCTCACCGTCGCAGAGCAGCACCAGCTTGATCGTGGTGGATCCGATGTCGAGCCCGAGCGACGTCCCGTGCGTCATCCCCTGCCTCGCCTCCCGAGGCCGTGCACAGCCCCTGTTTTCGACCCTAACCCGGCCCCCCCGACCACCCGGCCGGGACCTTCGTCCCCGCAGACCGTCGGTCGCGGCGGGACGGGCACGGGACGACCGTGTTTCCACGGCGTCACGCCGGCGTCGGGGAGGTCACACCTGCGTGAATTCGCGGCCGGACATCTTGTCGCGGCCCGCCGACCCGCACAGACTCGCCACACAGCACCGCGGACCGGCCCGGTCCGCACGGTCACGCACGACCCCGGGGGCAGGTCCGATGACGACAGACGACAGCCCGGGCGGCACGCGGCTCGCGCTGCCCGCACCCCCGCTGACCGAGCTGGTCCCGGGCGACGACGTCCCCCGCTGGCTGCACGCCGGGCTGTGCGAGGCGTGGGGCTGGCACCCCGGGCGCACCACCGTCACCCTGCTCGGCCTCTCGCACAACGCCACCGTGCAGGTCCGGGTGGACGGCCGCCCGGTCGCCGTCACCCGGGTGTCGCCGCCCGCCTACATGGAGGACACCGCCGCCGTCGAGTCCGAGGTCGCCTGGATGACGGCGCTGGCCGCCGCCCAGGTGGTCCGGGTGCCCGCCGTGGTCCCGCCGGCCGAGGGCCGCGACGTCGCGATCGTGGCCGACGACCGCGAGTGCCGCTGGTCCTGCCTGACCACTGCCTGGTCTCCCGGGACCGCGTTCGACGAGGCGCTGGTCGGCGCACCCGACCCCGCCGCCCTGCACCGCCGGGTCGGCACGACCGCCGCGCAGCTGCACGAGCACGCGCTGACCTTCCTCCGGCCGCGCGGCTTCGTCCGACCCACCTGGGAGCCCGCGGACATGGTCGGTCCCGACAGCCGGTGGGGCCGGTGGGAGGGTGCCGCGCTGCCGGCCGCCGACCGCGAGCTGCTGCACCGCGCCCAGCAGGCCGCGCTGGCCACGCTGCGCGACGCCTCCCGCGCCCCGGACGCCTGGGGCCTGGTGCACGCCGACCTGCGCGGCGGCAACCTGCTGCTCGACGGGCCCGACCTGACCGTGATCGACTTCGACGACTGCGGGTTCTCCTGGTTCACCCTCGACCTCGCCGCCGCACTGTCCTACTCCGAGCACCTGCCCGACGCCCCCGAACGCGCCCAGGCATGGGTGGCCGGCTACCTGGAGGTGCGGCCGTTCACCAGCCAGGACGAGCGGACCGCCTGCGCGCTGTCCATGCTCCGGCGCCTGCAGCTGCTCGGTCGCACCGAGACCGACCCGCGCGGCGGGCCGTCCGGCGAGCTGCGGGCGGAGCAGCCCGCGGGCACGGTGCTGGTGGCGGAGCGGTACCTGCGGCAGCCGACCTGGCTGCTGCGCTGAGGTCGCGGTGGCGTCGCCGGCCGCCGCTCATTCGATCCGCACCGCCTGCGCCGGGGGGATCCGTGCCGCCCGCACCGCGGGCGCTCCCGATGCGAGGACCCCGGTGACCGGGCCCAGCACGAGACCGCCAGCCAGCAGGGCCGGCTCGACCACCGCCGTCCACCGGTCGACGGACGACACCGCCACCACGGCCCAGCCGCCCAGGGCCGCCCCGAGGACACCACCGGCCAGTCCGACCACCAGCCCTTCGCCGAGGAAGAGCCGACCGATCACGCCCGAGGACGCACCGAGCGCGCGCCGCAGGCCGATCTCCGCGGTCCGCGCTGTCACCGAACTGGCGGTCGCGTTGCCGATCAGCAGGCCGGTGATGACCACCGGGACCGCACCGAGCATCGCGGTGAACCGGCTGAGCCGGGGGTCGACCCCCGCGCGGAGCTCCGCGAGGTCGACCACCCGGGAGGCCGACAGGGAGGTCGGCGCGTCCGGGCGCACCGCTGCCGCCAGCGCATCGGCGACCCGGGCACCCGCCCCGGGCTCGGTATGCATCACGAGCCGCGCCGCCGCGTCTCCGCCCATCGCCGCGACACCCCGGTCGCACGGGATCAGCACGACGTCGCAGATGTCACGCTCGCTCGCGGTCACCACGCCGAGCACCGGCAGACGCCGCCCGGCGACCAGGATGCTGGCACCGGCACAGCCAGGTGCCCCGGCGAGCCCGAGCCGCTCCGCCGCGCACGAACCGACCAGCGCCACCGGCTGCGACGTCGCGGGGTCGAACGCCCAGCCGCTGGCGTGGTGCACACCGATCTCGTCGAGGTAGCCCTCGGTCACCGCCCACACGGCCGGGCGCAGACCGGAGGCGAGCAGCCCGCCCGGGCGATCGACCTCGGCGACCGCGAAGGGGAGGTCGATCCGCAGACCCGCAGCGGTGACCAGGGCGAGATCGGACGCCCGCTGCTCCGCGTCCGCCGGGTGCAGCGGGTCCGCCGGGCCGATCTCCAGCGTCACCTCGTCCTGGATGTCGGCGGCCAGGTCGGCGGCGATCTGCTGGGCGGCGGTACGCCCGAGCCCGATGCTCGCCGTCGCGGACCCGACGCTGAGCGCGACCGCCAGGATCAGCATCGCGGTCCGGCCGCGGCGCGAACCGATCGACCGCAGCACCTCGTCGGCGTCGTCGGCCCAGCCGCGCCAGGCCACTCTCAGCCACGGCCTCGCGCGCCGCAGCGCACGGACGTCATGCCGGCACCTCACGACCGTCCCGCAGCTGCACCGTCCGGTCCGCCCACCGGGTCACCACCGGGTCGTGCGTGATGACCAGCACGGCGATCTCGCGGTCCGCAAGGCCGCGCAGCAGGTCCAGCACGGCTGCGGCCTTCTCGGTGTCCAGACTGCCGGTCGGCTCGTCGGCGAGCAGCAGCGCGGGTGGCAGCACCACCGCACGGGCGATCGCGAGCCGCTGCTTCTCGCCGCCGGACAGCAGCCGGGCAGGTGCTTCGGCGTGCTCGCGCAGGCCGACCGCGTCCAGCGCCGCCCGGATCAGCGCCGCACGGTCCGGGCCCGCGGACCGGGCCGTGGCCAGCTTGAGGTGGACGTTGTCCCAGACCGTCCGGTTGCCGAGGACGTGGAACGCCTGGAACACGAAGCCGATGGCGTCACGGCGCAGCCGGTCGCGCTGCCGTGCCGACATCGTCGCGGTCTCCTGACCGACCAGCCGGTAGGTACCGCTGTCCGGCTCGTCGAGCAGACCGAGGATGCTGGCGAGCGTCGACTTGCCGGCGCCCGACCGCCCGGTGACCGCCACCCGTTCGCCCGCGTCCAGGGTGATCGACGCACCGCGCAGGGCGACCACGTCGCGGTCGCCGTCCACATAGCGCCGGTGCAGCCCGGACGCCGCCACGACGGTGGTCACGGGACGACCACGACCCGGTCCCCCCGGGGCGAGCGCGGCTTCGACCACCGCCTGCCCGTCGGCGGACAGCAGCACCGCGACGTCGACCCGCCGGGTCTGCACCGGCACCACGTCGGGGGCGGAGTCGAGCACGAGCACCGCGAGGCCGCCACCCTCGTCCCGCACCGCGGCCGGCGTGAGCAGCTCCCGGGTGCCGTCCGGCAGCTCGGCCCCGTCGTCCAGGTCGACCCGCAGGTCGTAGCCGGGGGCGAGCTCGGCGGTCCCCTCCTGGAACGTCCCGACCTCGCCGACCTCGCCGACCACGCCGGTCGCGGACCCGTCGCCACCGACCTCGGACACCACCACCGGGGTCCCGACCGAGAAGCCACCGGCGACCGACAGGTCGGCCCGCGCGGTCACCGTGGGTGCGCCCGAACGCAGGCTGACCACGGGCAGCCCGTCGTCGAGGGTCGTCCTGACCGGCGCGACGGCTGTCACCACCGATCCCCGCTCGAGCGCGACGACCTCGGCCGCGGGCAGCCAGGCCCCGGCTCGCGCCTGGGCCTCGGCGAGCGTGGTGCGGGCCGCCGACAGCCCGACCGGCTCCGGTGCGCCCGGTGCCGCCTCGGTCCGCAGCGTGTCGAGCGCCTCCAGGGCGGCGACGTCCGAGCCCGTGTCACCGCGGTGCAGGTCACGGAACAGCGGGAACGGCAGCGGCAGCGCGATCAGCGGTCGGTCGGAGACCTCGACGAGCACCGTGCCGGGCACCACCTCGTCCCCGACCTGGACCCGCTGCGCGGTGACCACCGGGAACAGGCGAGGCCCGACGCCGACTCCCGTGACGAAGGTGCGCGGGTGCGCTCCGCCGATGGGGTGAATCGGTGCGGGTCCGGCCGGCCGGCGCTCAGCACCGGGGGCGCACGGGCCGATCCCTCCCGGTGACGGGGGCCGACGGCCACCCCCGCTCGCACACCGGGGGCCGGAGACCGCAGGGAGCCCGATGACGCGCTGGCACGACCACCCGACCGCACCCGTGCCGCCGAGCACCGGCCGGCCCACCGGGCCCGTCGGGCCGCAGCCGGTCGCTCCGACGTCGACCGGCCTCGTGACGGGGCCGGCGACGGGACCGGCGACCGGGCCGGGTGGCACCAGGCCCGATGCGGCGGGGCCCGGCGCACCGGACGACGGCGCACGGCGGCCCCGCTCGCGGCGACGGACCGTGCTGCTCGTCACCGGCGGGGTGCTGGCCGGGATGCTGCTCGGCATCCCGATGGGGGCGGGAGCAGCGTCGGACACCGCGGAGCGGGCCGCGCTGGCTGCCGACCAGGATCAGGTCGCCACCCAGCAGACCGAGCAGGCCGCGACCGCTGCCGAGCTCGACCGGTGGCAGGACGACCTGGACGCGCAGCAGGCCGAGCAGGAGGCGCAGGACGCCGACCTCGACGCCCGGGAGAGCACGGCGAGCGACCAGGCGCACAGCCTCGCGGCGCTCCAGGAGCAGCTCGACCAGCAGCAGTCCGACCTCGATGGCACGGCGGCGGACCTGGCGGCGCGGGAGACCGAGGTCGCCGCACGGGAGGCGGCCGTCGCCGCGTCGAGCAGCGGGACGTCCTCGTCCAGCGGGTCAGCGTCGAGCAGCGACTCGGTCTACTACGAGAACTGCGACGCCGCGCGAGCCGCCGGTGCCGCACCGGTCATGGTCGGCGACCCCGGCTACCGCTCCGCCCTCGACCGGGACGGCGACGGGATCGGCTGCGAGTAGCCGGCTGCCCGCCGAGCGGGCGGCTCCTGTCGGACAACTCACCCAGCGAGCGACACGGGCTGCCCGCTCGTCGGGCGGTGGCGTACGACGATCAGCAGGAGCACTCCCATGAGCACACCGACCGCATAGGCGAGCAGGTCCGTCGCCACGAAGGTGGTGCCGAGCAGGTAGCGGGACTGCGGCACCGCGGCCACCACGGCGGCGGGCACCCCCGAGAGCTGCGCCAGCTCGACGAGCGCGCAGATCGCGAGCGCCACGCCGCCCTGCACTGCCCTCGACCGGCCCGGGACCGCGAACCGCACGACCACGAGCACCAGCACGGCGTACAGCGCGTCGCCGAGCGCATCCGCCGCGGCGCCCGACCCCCACCGCGCGACGGCCAGCCCCGCGGCGGTCACCAGCGCACCGGACAGCAGCGTGGACAGCCACGGGCGGCGCGCCGGCACCGGGTCGCCGGAGAGCCGGGCCGCGGACCGGCGGCCGTGCGGCGCGACGGGCAGAGCCTCGGTCCGCGCCGTGGACGGAGCACCGGTCTGCTCCAGCGGTGGGGCGGTGAGGAAGTCGAGCTGCAGGGACATCGGGATCGGAACGATCGCGTCGATCGGCAGCTCGCCCGTCAGGTGTGCCGGGATGGCGGCGGCCGACCACGCGTCCGGTGCCGGCCGGATGTCGCGCTCGGCACCCGGCTCCGTGTCGGGCTCGGTGCCCGGCTCGGCCTCGGGTCCGGTGCCCGGCCGACCGCCGGACCGGTCAGCGGGCGTGCGACGGGGCACGGGCATCGGCCCGGTCCTGGGCTCGAACGGGGTGCTGGGCGTCATGTGTCCTCCGTCCGGTCGTCGTGTCCATCACCACGCTAGGACGCGTCGGAGCCGGTCAGGGGTGCGAGCGCGCGGGGTCGCGGGGAGGTGCCGTGTCGGTGTCGTGTGCAAGGGTTCCTGGGTGAGCCGACGCCCCGCCGACCCCGCCCGTCGTAGTGCCAGACGCCGGCACGGCTGGGCCTGGGCCGTGCTCGTGCTGTGCGTCGCCCTGGGGGCCGGCATCCCCGTCTGGTCGCAGGCGCGCGAGTCCGCGAGGTTCCCGCTGGCGGCCGAGGACCTGGACCGGGCGCGCACCGAGCTCGCCTCGCTGGAGGTGAAGGGCCGGGCGCCGAAGACCGGGTACGACCGCGACGAGTTCGGCACCGCCTGGTCCGACGTGGACCGCAACGGCTGCGACACCCGCAACGACGTGCTGGCCCGGGACCTCACCGACGTCACCTACCGGGAGGGCACCGGTGACTGCGTGGTGCTCACCGGCACCCTGGTCGACCCGTACAGCGGCACGACGATCGCGTTCGAGCGCGGGGCGACCAGCGCGGCGGTGCAGATCGATCACGTCGTCGCGCTGTCGGACGCGTGGCAGAAGGGTGCCCAGCAGTGGACCGCCGGCCAGCGCACGGAGTTCGCGAACGATCCGGCGAACCTGCTCGCGGTGGACGGTCCGACCAACCAGGCCAAGGGCGCCGGGGACGCCGCGACCTGGTTGCCGCCGAGCACCGGCTACCGGTGCGCCTACGTCGCCCAGCAGATCCGGGTCAAGGCCGCCTACGGGCTCTGGGTGACCCCGGCCGAGCGGGACGCGATGGACCGCCAGCTCGACACCTGCGTGGTCGCGGACTGACCGTCGGGCTCCGGCGCGCGCCCGGGCGCGGGCCGCCGAGCGGTCGGCCGCGGGCGCCGGACGCCGGTGCGCCGGGCAGCGGCGCACCGGGCTCCCGCGCGGTCGGCGCCAGGCACCGAGAACCGGGCAGGCACTGCCGTGGACCACGGAAAACCCCTGTCTCGCCGGGCGCACGGCCGGCCGCCCTGCGCACCATGGGCCGATCCCCGCCTCCGACCGCCGTCCCTCGTGCATCTCGGCGGCCCGGCCGATCGGACACCAGCCGTGCCCCGCACGCTCACCGCCACCCTGCTCGCCCTCGTCCTCGCCGGGTCCGGGCTGGGCGCCGCCGGCACCGCCGGGCCCGCGGCGGCCGACACCGTCGAGGCCAGCACGGGCAGCACGACGCCGCTGCTCACGCACGGCGACGACAGCACGGAGGTCCTGGTGCGCGGGCAGGGTGCCGCGTCCGCCGCCTCGGACGCCGAGGACCGGCAGTACAACCACTCCGACCTGCAGCCGACCGGCCGGTTCGTGCACGCCGGGGACGTGCTGACCTTCGACATCGCCTCCGCGGACATCACGGTGATGTACGCCGTCGCGGCGTCGGGGTCCTACTCCGACCTCAACGACGGCGTCCCGGGCAGCAACACGCCCACCGGGACGGTGCTGCCGGTCGGGGAGTCCACCGTGACCGCGCAGTCCGACGGCCTGGTCTCGCTGATCAGCCTGACCCTGGGCGGCGAGGCGCTGGTCCGGGTCACCGGTGGCGAGCCGCAGCCGGTGCACGTCCTCGGCGAGACGACCCAGGACGAGCTCACCGCGCAGCTCGACCGGTGGGACGACTCGCGGTTCGTGCTGTTCGTCGGCAAGCGCATCTTCGCCGAGATGCAGCGCAGCGAGGTCGACACGGTGCGGTCCGAGGTCGCGACCTGGGACCCCGAGGTGATGGTGACCTGCTGGGACCAGGTGGTGTCGCTCGCGGCCGCTGCGCACGGCCTGTCCGACGACGCGGTCGGCGTCGCGCACAAGTGGACCCAGCGGATGCGGGCGGTGAACCCCGACACCGGGCTGGCCTGGGCGAGCGCGACCGGCGGCGTGATCACCTTCCAGGTCGGCTCGGGCGCGGGCCAGGACCTGCTGCGCGTGCTGCCCGGCACGAACAGCTGGGGTGTGTGGCACGAGGTCGGCCACACGTTCCAGAACCCGGAGTACCGGTGGGAGGACATGAACGAGGTGCAGGTCAACCTGTACTCCGCGCAGATCCAGTCACAGCTCGGCATCTCGACCCGCTACACCGCGACGTCGGGCGCCGTGCAGGCCGCGCAGGCCCTGTTCGCCCAGCCCCTCGAGGAGCGGAGCCGCAGCGGCTCGTCCCACGAGCTGATGTTCGAGCAGCTGCGGCACGCCTTCGGCGACACGTTCTGGTCCCGGGTGAACCAGCAGTACCGGATCGAGCGGGCCGCCGGCCGGGCCGAGATCACCGACGACGACGAGAAGGTGCAGCACTTCATCCGCACCGCCTCAGCGGTCGCGGACCGGGACCTGTCCGAGTTCTTCCGGCAGTGGGGGATGCCTGCCGACGAGACCACCCTGGCCGCCGTCGCCGACCTCCCGGCGCCCACCCGTACGATCTGGGACACGCTGGTCCCGGCGGACATGGTCGAGGAGAACGTCCTGCCGGCCTACGTGGTGCCGACCGCCGTCCTGGGCGACCCGGACGACGTGCTGCTCGGTCAGACCACGCTGCCGGACGCTGCCGACCTGGTGCTCGGGCTGGGCAGCGTCGGCGGGACGAGCACCACCCGCGTGATCGGTTCGGGCGTCACCACGAGCGCGCGCGACCTGACCGGCACCGTCTGGGTCCTGCTGGAGAACGATCACGGCGTCCGGGACCTGGTCGCGACGACGGCCACCGTGCTGCGCGGCAACGGGCTGACCTTCGGCGGCCTGACCTACGGCGACAGCAACAGTCAGCTGGTGCTCGCCCTGGAGCCGGGCACCGGCACGCTCTACACCTGGAGCCGCGGCGTCGCGGTGCACCCGAACTTCTCCGGCGAGCTGTTCCTCAGCCTGGAGCTGCGCACCGCGGACGGCGCCACGGTGGTCAGCGGCTCGGTCGAGGGCCAGGAGACCGCCGACGCGATCGCGGCCGCGTTCTCCGGCGTCCCCTACCAGGACGGGCGGTACCTGCTGGTGACGCACGCGGAGCCCAGCAAGCTCAGCCTGGACGTGGACGGCGTGCTGCAGGCGAACCGTACGACCACAGAGCAGGCGTTCCGGATCCAGGACGGCCGGCTGGTCCTGGTGGACGCCTCCGAGGTGCCGCAGCCGACCGCCGCCGAGCTCACCTCGGTCGACCTGGCGCAGGCGCAGGCGGGCGTCGCCTACACCCAGACGCTGACCGCGTCGGGCGCCGGACCGATCACGTTCACCGCCGACGGCCTGCCCGCCGGCATGTCGCTGGAGCAGGTGGGCACGCACGAGGCCCGGATCGTCGGCACCCCGACCGAGGCCGGCACGGCCGCGGTGACCGTGACCGTGACCGGCGCCGTCGGACAGGCCAGCAGCACCACCTGGATGCTGGTCGTCGACCCGGCCGTCGCGTCGGACCCGGACCCGCAGACCGATCCGGAGCCGGAGACCGACCCCGAGGCGGAGGCCGACACCGGTGCGGAGGAGACCCCCGGGCCGGCGGACGGCACCGAACCGGCGCAGACCCCGGGGTCGGACGACGCACCGGCGCCCGGCGACGACGCGGACCAGGACCAGAGCGCCGAGGACGAGGCGACGCCCGGGACCGGCACGGACCTGGGCACCTCGTCCGAGCCGGCCGCCGTCGACGTCGCGACCACGTCCGACGACCAGGGTGACGGCACGGTCCCGGAGCCGCCGACCAGCGCGTCGGCGGGCTCCAGGACCGGCACGGAGCGCGACGGACGGTCCGCGAGCACCACCGCCGCCCCGGACCGGTCGTCCTCCTCGGACGCAGCCGAGGACACCGCCGGGGCGCAGGCGATCGGCAGCGGGTCCCGGGTGTGGTGGGTCGTCTCGACCGGTGCGCTGCTGCTGGTGGTCGGTGGTGGGCTCGTCCTGCTGCTCGCCCGCCGGCGGCGCGAGCAGCAGGACGGCCGGCCGCTGCCCTGATCCACCCGGCCGGGCTCGTGGACCGGGTGCGGCCGGCCCCGAGGGGCTCAGAGCAGCGGCCGGTCCAGCACCCAGGACCCGCCGAGCAGCAGCGCGCCCAGGCAGACCACCAGGAACGCCCCGACCCAGAACCCGCCCGGCAGCGGCGTCAGCCGCCCGAGGACGTCGGCGTCCGACGTGCCCCGCCCCCGGGCCCCGCGCCGTGAGTGCTGCATCTCCAGCACCGCCCGCGGTGCCCCGAGCAGCAGGAACCAGGTCACGGCGTACGCCACCGCGACCTGCACCTGCTCGCTGCCCCACCAGGTCACACCGACCAGCAGCACCCCGGTGACCAGCACCGCCCACAGCCCGTACCCGTTGCGCACCTGCACCAGCAGCAGGGTCAGCGCGAGCAGCAGCCCCCAGAGCAGGCCGACCGCGTAGCCGCGACCGAGCACCCACGCCGAGGCGAGCCCGAGCACGGCCGGCCCGACGTAGCCGGCGAAGGCGGTCGCGACCATGCCCGGGCCGCGCGGCCTCCCCACCGAGACGGTCAGCCCCGAGGTGTCCGAGTGCAGCCGGATGCCGGCGAGCCGCCGGCCGGACAGCACCGCGACCAGGGCGTGCGCCGCCTCGTGCACGATCGTCAGCACGTGCCGGGTCAGGTGCCAGAGCCGCGGCACCGCGAGGCAGAGCAGGGCCGCCGCCAGCGTGGCCAGCACCACCTCGCGGCTCGGCGCGGGCTGCACGGTGGTCGCTCGGTCCCAGATCTCGCCCGGCAGCGCGCGCAGGGTGTCCAGCAGGCTGCTCACAGGCTCGCGACGTCCACGTCCTCGAGCTGCACGGTGACGCGCACCCCGTCGTCCTGCACCTGCACCGCGGTGACCGAGCCGTCGGCCAGGACGTCGCCGGTCAGGCTGCCGAGGTCGGTCAGCCGGGAGCCGAGCCCGTCGGGCAGCGTCGCGGGGTCCACGGCCACGCCGGCGAGCGTCACGCTCTGCAGGGTCGCGGTGACGCCGGCGGTCCCGGCGGCGGCGAGGGTGAGGCTCGCCGAGACCGCCACGCCCGCGAGGTCACCGCTGGCGATCAACGTCTCACCGTCGACGGACGCGGTGAGGTCCCAGCCGGTCTGGTCCTCCAGCGTCTGCTCGATCTGGCTCAGCGGCACGGTCGCGGTGGCCACCACCAGGCCGGCGCTGCGCGGCTCCCGCACCGCGATGTCGGTGACGACGGCGTCCAGGTCGGTGACCTGGAGGTCGGACAGCGTCGCGGCATCGGCGTGCAGCTGCACCTGGTCGAGGCTGCCGGCGACGAGCTGGGTGAGGAACGGCGTGCCGTCGATCTGCACCGTGACGTCGCCGGAGGTGTCGATCGCGGTGCGCACCGCGTCCGCCGCGACGTCCTCGGCGATCGACCGGGTGACCCCGTCGGCGAGCGCCGCGCCGCCCAGCAGCACGACCAGCGCGATGGACAGCCCGACGATGCAGCCCACCCGGCGGCGGCGTCGGCGGGCACCGCGCGGGCCCGCCCAGGGCTCGGGGTCGGGGTCGGCGGCGGTCGGGGTCGCGGCGTCGGACGTCACGCTCCGAGGGTACGGGTGCCCCGATGTGCTGCGGCTGTGCGGCACGGGCCCGGGCGGGCGCGTGCCGCGTCCCGGGACGTACGACCCGGGACGCTCCCCCGCCGGATGGAGATGCTGACACAGCAGGGACCGACGCACTCCCCCCATTCAGCCGCGCCGGCCCCGGGAGGAGAGCTCGCCATGTCCAGCACGTTCACCCATGTCCTGCAACCCGGTCGCATCGGATCGCTCGACATCCCCAACCGCGTCGTCCTCGCCCCGATGGGCACCGAGATGGGCACCCACGAGGGCCTGATCACCGAACGCGAGATCGCCTACTACACGGAGCGCGCCAAGGGCGGCACCGGCCTGGTGATGACCGGCATCTCGGCGGTCTCCCAGGACTACGAGGTGATCAACCCGGGCCTGTGCCGGGTCGACACCGACGCCTGCCTGCCCGGCCTGACGGCGCTCGCCGAGTCGATCCACGCGGTCGGCGGCCTGATCAGCCTGCAGCTCACCGCGGGCCTCGGACGCAACATCAACACCGTGGACCCGGACCGGCTGCCGATCTCTGCCTCGGACAACCCGCACTACGCCGACCCCACGGTGCTGTGCCGCCCGCTGACGGTCGACGAGATCCACGTCATCGTGCGTCGGCACGCCGAGGCAGCGGCCCGTGCCGCCGCCGCCGGCATCGACGCGATCGACATCCACGGCCACACCGGCTACCTGGTGGACCAGTTCGTCAGCCCGGTGTGGAACCGCCGCACCGACGAGTACGGCGGCAGCACCGAGAACCGCTGCCGGTTCGCGGTCGAGATCATCCGGGCCATCAAGACCGCCGCCCCCGGCCTGCCGGTGAGCTACCGGCTGTCGGTGGACCACAAGTTCCCCGGCGGGCGCACCGCCGAGGAGTCCCGCAAGATCGCCGTCG
The DNA here is from genome assembly GCA_036404115.1 of Cellulomonas sp. Classification (GTDB taxonomy): domain Bacteria; phylum Actinomycetota; class Actinomycetes; order Actinomycetales; family Cellulomonadaceae; genus Cellulomonas. Next base: position 79,186 of record DASWPG010000044.1, on the reverse strand, counting down.
TCCTGGAGGCCGCCGGCCTGGACCTGATGATCGCGGACGACGGCTCCTACGAGGCGATGGACTACGTCTTCCCGCCGTACTACCTCGGCGACGGCTGCATGACCTCGGCCGCGAAGGCGCTCAAGGAGGTCCTGACCATCCCCGTGATGGCCGTGGGAAACCTCACCCCGGAGAACGCCGAGGCCGTGATCGCGGCGGGCGAGGCCGACTTCGCGGGCATCGGCCGCGGCCTGATCGCCGACCCCGAGTGGGCGAACAAGCTGCGCGAGGGCCGCCGCGGCGACCTGCGGCCCTGCATCCGCTGCAACTCGATGTGCGTCGGGCACGCGTTCTTCGTCCAGGCGCTGGGCTGCGCGGTCAACCCGCAGGTCGGCTTCGAGCGCGAGCGGGTGCTGACGATCTCGGCCCGGCCGAAGCACGTCGTCGTGGTCGGTGGCGGTCCCGGCGGCCTGGAGGCGGCCCGCGTCGCCGCGGAGCGCGGGCACACCGTGGACCTGTACGAGCGGGGCGAGAACCTCGGCGGCGTGCTCTGGCCGGCCGCGACCCCCGAGTTCAAGAAGGAGCTGCGCGGGATGGTCGGCTGGTGGGAGCGCCAGCTCGCCACCCTGCCGGTGACCGTGCACCTCGGCACCGAGATCACCGCGGGCTCCGCCGAGCTGACCGGGGCGGACGCGATCATCGTGGCCACCGGTTCGCTGCCGCTCGTGCCGCGCTCGATCCCGGGCATCGACGGCGAGAACGTCGTCGGGGTGCTCGACTTCCACCTCGGCGCCCCGGTGGGCAACCGGGTGGTCGTCGCCGGCGGTGGCCTGTCCGGCGCCGACTCCGCCCTGGAGCTCGCGGAGGCCGGCCACGAGGTGACGATCGTGGAGATGGCGCCCGAGATCGCCCAGGACATGATCGTCATCAACCGGATCACCCTGCTCCGCCAGCTCGCCGAGCACGGGGTGCGGCTGCTGACCGGGCACACCGTCACCGCGATCGACGAGAAGGGCCTGGTCGCGACCGACCCCGACGGCGCGGAGGTCCGGGTGGACGCCGACACGGTGCTGTCCGCGTTCGGCGTGCGTCCGGACCGCGGCCTGCCCGACAGCCTGGCCGACCGGCCGGAGGTGGTCGCGCTCGGCGACTGCGTGCAGCCGGCCAAGGTCGGCGAGGCGATCAACGCCGGGTTCCTGGCGGCGCTCGCGCTCTGAGGCCCGGGAGCGACGCCTCCGCCGGGCCCAGCAGGAGGCCGTCCGCATCGAGACGTGCGGGCACGGCGAAGACCGGTGCGGACATGTCGGGAGCCTGGGCGGCGGGTCCCGCGCCTGAGCCCGGTCTGTGCACCCGGTCCGAGCCGTCCCGGTTGCGCGCGGGCGCCGTCGGGCCTTGACTCGGTCCATCACCCGTCGAAGGGAGCACGATCATGGGTATCGGCGACTACGTCGACAAGGCGAAGCAGGCGCTCGCGGGGAACGAGGACAAGGCGGCCGACGCGCTGGACAAGGCGGCCGACGCGATCAAGGCACGGACGTCCGACTCCACCGACGCGAAGGTCGACCAGGTGGTCGACAAGGCGAAGGACTTCCTGGAGAAGAAGTAGGGCCGGCCCCACGACCGCGTGCGGGGCCGGTCCGGTGCCTCCGCACCGGGCCGGCCCCGCACGGCTACGACGGGTGGGCGCTACTCGTAGCTCACGGCGTCGAGCACCTTCATCCGGGCGGCACGGATGGCGGGCCACAGGGCGGCGAGCACGCCGACCACGACCGCCAGCACCAGCATCCCGACCAGGCTGCCCCAGGGCACCACCAGCGACGACAGGCCGTCGTCGGCGTAGATCCGGGGCAGGGCGGACGCGAGCGCCACACCGACCACCAGGCCGACCACCGTGCCGAACACCGCGGTGAGCACCGACTCGATGGTCACGGTGGTCGAGAGCTGCAACCGTCCGAGACCGACCGCCCGCAGCATCCCGATCTCCCGGGTGCGCTCGATCACGGAGAGCGCCAGCGTGTTCACGATGCCGAGCACCGCGATCACGATGGACAGCCCCAGCAGCGCGTACAGGATCACCAGCACCTGGTTCACCTGGTCGGCGAGGCTGGAGACGAACTCGTCCTTGTCCTGCACGGAGACCACCACGTACGGGGCGACCGCGTCGGCCACCGCGGCCCGCAGCGCCGGCACGTCGGTGCCGGCCGCCGCAGTGACGAACACCGTGCTGATCTGCTGGTCCTCTGAGCGGATGACCGTGTCCAGCACCGGCTGGTCCACGACCAGCGGCACCCCGAGCGCGTTCGAGTCGAAGACCGCCCCCACGGTCAGCTCGGTCGCCCGGCCGTCCACCTGCACGGTCAGCACGTCGCCGACCGCCAGGTCCTGCGACTCGGCGAACGACTGCAGCACGGCGACGTCCCCGTCGGCCAGCGACCCGAGGTCCCCGTCGATGGTCCGGACGTCCAGCGACCGCCCGAACGTGCCCGGCGTCAGACCGACCAGTGTCTGGGAGCCGCCCGCGGCGTCGTCCGGCGTCACCACGTCGACCGAGCCGAACGCGACCTCGTCCGCGGAACCCACCTCGGCCAGCGCACGCACGTCCGCGACCGCCGCCGTCGGGACCGCCGACGTGGCCGACTGCAGGATCAGGTCGGCGTCGGCCTCCTGCGCCACGATCGACGCGACCGAGGACTGCGCGGACGCGGCGATCACCGAGACCCCGCCGACCAGGGCCATGCCGATCATCAGCGCCCCGGCGGTGTTCGCGGTGCGGCGCGGGTTGCGCACGACGTTGCCCCGTGCGAGCCGGCCCATCGGCCGCAGCAGCCGCACGAACGGCCAGGCGAGCACCCCGACCGTCCAGCGGGCCAGGTGCGGGGACAGCATGAGCATCCCGATCACCACGGCGCCGGCACCGGCACCGAGCGCCGTCTCCGCGAAGCCCGCCTCCGGACGGAGCACCGCGGCCACCACCGCCGCCGCACCGAGACCGGCCACGACCAGCCCGAGCACCGCCCGCACCCGCATCGAGCGCTCGGGCACCGTGACCTCGTCCCGCATCGCCTCGACCGGTGGCACCAGTGCGGCCCGACGGGCCGGGACCGCCGCGGCGAGCACGCTCACCAGCGTGCCGACCAGCAGCGAGACACCGATCGTGGCCGCGTCCACCGGGATCGCGCCGGACAGCCCCATGCCCATCGACTCGAACGCGACCTTGAGCACCTGCACCAGGCCCAGGCCGCCGGCGATGCCGATCGCCGAGCCGACCAGGCCGACCACCGCCGCCTGCACCAGGATCGACGTGAACACCTGGACCGGCGAGGCGCCGACCGCCCGCAGCAGCGCGAACTCCCGCATCCGCTGCCGGACCGACATCGCGAAGGTGTTCGAGATGATGAACGCACCGACGAACAGGGCGATCCCCGCGAACACCAGCAGGAACGTCGTGATGAAGCCGAGCATGTCCGCGATCGCGTCCTTGCTCTCCTGCCGCGCGTCGTCACCGGTCACGACCTCGACCGACGCCGAGCCGACGGCGTCGCCGACCCGGTCCACCAGCTGCTGCTGCGTGACGCCGTCCTCGCCGTAGACGGCGATGTCGGTGATCTGCCCGTCCGGGGCGAACAGGTCCAGGCCGGTCTGCTGATCGACCAGCACGATCGTCGCGCCGGCCATCGGGCCGCCCATGTCGACCTCGCCCACCACCTCGACCTGGGTCAGCTCCCCCTGGAGCACCGCCGTCGTGGTGTCGCCGACCGCCAGGCCGGACGACTCCAGGGTCGCCTTCTCCAGCGCGACCTCACCGGCCCGCTCGGGCGCGCGCCCCGCGATGAAGTCCATCGACGGGTCCCCGGGCGTGTACGGGAAGGCCATGCTCGGCGCCTGCGTGCTGAGCACCGCGGTGCCGTCCGCGCCGACCAGCACGACCGAGCCCTGGATCTCCGGGATCGCCGCCGCGACGCCGTCCACCGCCGCGACCTCGTCCAGCAGGTCCAGCGAGATCGGCGCGTGCGTGGCCGACGAGCCCTCCGCGGTCGTCGCCTCGGAGCCCGACTCGACCGCACCCCGCACATAGGCGTCGCCGCGCGACCCGGCGTCCACGATCCCGTCGAAGGTGCTGGACATCATCGTCCGGAGCGAGAACGTGCCCGCGACGAAAGCGACGCCGAGCGCGACGGCCAGCAGCGAGAGCAGGAACCGCACCAGGTGCGCGCGGATGCCGCGCAGTGCCACCCGACCCATCAGCGGGCTGCCTCGTCGTGCGTGCCGGCCGGCGCGCGGCGGGCTGTCAGCGCGGTCAGCGTGGTCAGCACCGAGTCCGGCGTGGGCTCGCGCACCTCGGCGACCAGCCGGCCGTCGGCCAGGAACAGCACCCGGTGCGCGTAGGACGCGGCCGTCGGGTCGTGCGTCACCATCACGGCCGACTGCCCGAGCTCGTCCACCGATCGCCGCAGGAAGCCCAGCACCTCGCCGGAGGACGTCGAGTCCAGGTTCCCGGTCGGCTCGTCGGCGAACACCACGGCCGGCCGCGAGACCAGCGCCCGCGCGCAGGCCACCCGCTGCTGCTGCCCGCCGGAGAGCTCGGTGGGCTTGTGGCTCAGCCGGTCCGCCAGCCCCACCGCCTCGACCACCGCGTCCAGGTGCGCCTGGTCGATCGGCCGGCGCGCGATGTCCAGCGGCAGCGTGATGTTCTCCAGCGCGGTCAGCGTCGGCACCAGGTTGAACGACTGGAACACGAAGCCGAGCCGGGTGCGCCGCAGCTGGGTGAGCTGCCGCTCGTTCATCTGGTCGACCCGCAGCCCGTCCACCGTGACCGAGCCCGCGGTGGCACGGTCCAGCCCCGCCATGCAGTGCATCAGGGTCGACTTGCCCGAGCCCGACGGGCCCATGATCGCGGTCAGCTCACCGCGGCCGAAGTCGACGTCCACCCCCGCGAGCGCCTGCACCGCCGTCTCGCCCGAGCCGTAGGTCTTGACCAGTCCCCGTGCCGTCGCGATCGGCGTGGTCTCGTTGGTCGTCATGATGCCCCGTCTGTGAGTGGTCGATAGGCCCGGACCCGCACCTGCCCGGCCGGCACTGCCGACTGTGGACGCCGTGAGGTCTGCCCCGTCGTGACGATGGTCCCGGTGCCGGACCTCGGTGCACATCGGTGACCACCCTGGTCGTCCCCTGAGCGGACCCTGGGTGGCCTCCGGCGCGGAGCCGCAGGTCAGGTCAGCGCGGAGCCGCAGGTCCGGTCTGCGCGGCGTCGCCGGCGACGCCAGGACCATCTGATCGGCCCACGCGGCCCCGACCCGGGACGGTGCCCCGCAGCGGTCCGGTCACCCGGTCGGGCGACGGTCGACGGGGCAGGCGGACCGACCGGGTGACGGTGCCGGCCGAGGGAGCGTGCCGGACGGCCGGCGGGCCGTTCCCCGGGCGGTCCCCGGCGGCGCTCCCCGGGCCGCTCCTCGGACTGCTCCTCGGACTGCTCGCCGGGTTGCTCCCCGCGCGCTCCCCGGACTGCTCTCCGGACCGAGGCCGGGCGACGGTCCATGCCGCCGGGGTCCGAGGCGCGCACCCTGGCGGCGGTCGCAGGCTGTGCCTAGGCTGAGCGCCGAGGTGCTCCGATGGTGTGGTTCCTGCTCCTGTGGTGCGTGGTCCCGGCGCTCGCCTGCGCCACGCTGATCGCGGTGCTGCCCGGCGACGACCGGGCCGACCGACGCGGCTCGTCCCGGCGGCGCGCGGCACGACGACGGTCCGCCCGCGCCCGCAGAGCCGCACGCGCCACCGTGCACCGCGACCGGTTCGCGCTCCGGCACCGACGGTCCGGGCCGGAGGTGGAGCTCCCCGACCCGTTCGACGCGCTCCAGGTGCAGACCCGGCTGACGATCGTCGCCCAGCACCTCCAGCAGCTCGAGGCCGACCCGCACGCGTGGGCCCGCGCCGAGCGGATCATCGCCAGCCAGCTCGCCTACGACGCGCTGCTGGCCCAGGCCTGCCGGATGGCGGGCGTCGAGGTCGTGCCGCGTCCGCAGGGCGACCCGTGGGAACGCCTCCGCGAGGAGGTCGAGCTCACCGCGCGCGGCTGGACCTGGTGAGCCCGCGGCCCCGGCGGACTGGTGAGGCCAGCCAGCGGGGCGGGCAGCAGGCAGCAGGCAGCAGGCAGCAGGCAGCAGGCAGCAGGCAGCAGGCAGCAGGCAGCAGGCAGCAGGCAGCAGGCAGCAGCATCGTCGCGCAGGGCGACCGACGACGTCCGGTCAGCCGGCGACGACGGTGAGGGTGCTGGAGCCGTCGGGCCGCCGCCGGACCTCGATCCGCTCGGCCACCGCGGACTTCATCGCCTCGACGTGCGACACCACACCGACGACCCGCCCGCCGGCCCGGAGCCGCCCGAGCTCGGCGAGCACGACGTCGAGGGTCTCCGGGTCGAGCGACCCGAACCCCTCGTCGACGAACAGCGTGCCGAGCTCGATGCCGCCGGCCTCGGCGGTGACGACGTCCGCCATGCCCAGCGCCAGGCAGAGCGAGACGTAGAACGTCTCGCCGCCTGAGAGGGTGCGGGGGTCGCGCGCCCGCTCGGTGGTGTGGTCGAGCACCCGCATGGCGAGCCCGGTGCGCCGGGTCCGGACGTCCTCGCGCTCGTCGCTGCGCTCCAGCTCGTAGCGGCCGTCGGACATCTGGCGCAGCCGTTCGTTCGCGGCGGCGACGACGTCCTCGAACCGTCGGACGAGCACGTACGTGGGCAGCGACAGCGCGCGGCCGTTGTCCGCGTCGCTCCCGGAGGCGAGCCCGGCCATCCGGACCACCGGCCCGGCGGCGTGCTCCTGCTCGCCCAGCGCCACGCCGGCCTGGCTGACCAACCGTGCCGCGGCGGTCGCGGCGGCGGCACGGTCCCGGGCGCTGGTCAACCGAGCGGCCTCCTGCTCGACCGCGTCCTGCGCGGTCCGCTCGGCGATCGTGCGCTCCTCGACCGCGGACTCGACCGCGGCGAGCACCGCCGGGTCCGGCACGGTCAGCTCCGGCTCCGTGGGGTCCGGAGCGCCGCCCGGGACCGCCTGGTCCGAGCGATCCCCGTCCGGCACGCCTCCAGCCGACCCCGCCTCGTCCGGCGCGGCCCGCGCGACATCTCCCGGCACCGTGCCCCCGACCAGCGCGCGCACCGCGTGCGCCAGCTGCGGGTCCGCCGCGAGCTCGAGGTCGACCCGGGCGAGGGCCGAGCGGTGCTGCTCGACGGCCCGTTCCAGGGCGGCGACCTCCGCCGGGCCGGCCGACGCGGCGCGCGCCTCGTCCGGCGACCCGAGCTGCTGTGCGACGAGCAGCGCGGCGACCTCGGCGGTGCGCGCCGCGACGTCCTCCGCCCCGCGCACCCGTCGGTCGAGAGCACCGAGCAGGGCCTCCGCCGCCTCGACCCGGGAGACGAGCCCGGAGCGACGGTCCGCGACGGTCGGGTGCCCGTCCCGCGCCCGCTCGACCTCCTGGCGGTCGCGGTCGAGGTCCCGCACGGCCCGGTCCAGGTCGGCCTCGATCGTGCGGCGCCCGGCCGCGAGACCGTCTCGCCGGGCCTGGAGCTCCTCGGTACGACGGTCGTGGTCGGCGAGAGCGGATCGGGAGACGTCCCGCAGTCCCTCCGCGGCGACGGCCTCGGTGAGCTGGTCCTGAGCCGATGCGACAGCGGCCTCGGCGGCGGCGAGGTCGCGGCCGGCAGCGACCCGCGCGAGCGCCGCGGACCGTTCCACGAGCGTCGCCAGATCGGTCTCGGCTGCGGCGACCCGGTCCTCGGCGGCGCGGCGATGCTGCTCGGCCGCGACCACCTGCTCCTGGCTGACGTGGTCCGGGGCGAGGGCCGCGATGTGCGGGTGCTCGGTCGAGCCGCAGACCGGGCACTCCTCGCCGGGCCGGAGCCCACCGGCGAGCTCGCCGGCGAACCCGTCGAGCCGAGCCTGGCGCAGCCGCGCCTCCGCCTGCACGGTCTGCACGGCGGCGGCCGCGAGCTGTTCGCGCACCGCCAGGGCGGCGGCCCGCTCCCGCTCGGTGGCGTGCAGGTCTCGCACGGCGGCCCGGATGTCCTCGGCAGCCGTCAGCTCGTGCCGCCGGGCCGGCGCGGTCGCGGCGACCGTCCCCGCCCGCTCGAACCGGTCGACGATCTTGGTGCGTGCCGCCGGGCGCCCGGCGAGCTCGGCGTCCACCTCCGTGGCGGCCGCCACCGAACCGGCGACCGACGCGCGCAGCAGGTCGACCTCGGCCTCCCGCCGGGCCAGCCCTTCCTCCAGCGTGACCAGGCGGACCAGGGTGGCCGCGGTCGCGGCGTCCTGCCCCCGCACGTCCGTCAGCGTGCGGCGGGCCTCGGCCAGCGCCGCGGGACCGGGGTCGGACTCGTCGCTGGTGCCCGCCGCACCGGCTGGACCGGTCCGCGCCGGTGGGACCACGCCGGTCGGGACCACGCCGGTCGAGGCAGCGTTGATCGAGGCCAGGCCGTCCGGGACCAGGCCGACCGGCGCCGACGCAAGCACGGACGCCAGCTCGAGCCGGGCCTCGGCCAGGCCGGCGTGCGCCTCGTCCAGGCCGCGCAGCACCGGGCGCACCACGGCGGCACGTCGGGCCAGGTCGAGCCGCTCGACCTCGGTGGCGTGCCGCTCGGCGCGGCCGACGAGCTCGGCTCGCTCCGCCAGCACCTGGTACCGGTGCCGGACCCGGCGCAGCAGGTCAGCGGCCTCGACCGAAGCCGTCCGAGCGACCACGGCCCGGTCGGCGGCGCCCGCGGCGACGGACTCCGCCTCGACGCCGGTGGCGACCAGCTCGGCGGTCCGCTCCTCGACCAGCGCGACCAGCGCATCGGTGGGGCCGTCGGCGGCCTGGCGCAGGGTCTCGGCGCCCTCCTGGTCGACCCCCGCGGCCTCGGCGAACCGGACGACCGCCTCCCGCACCCGCGTCCGCGCGTCCGCCAGCGCGCGGTTGACCTCGCGCCGTTGCTCCTCCAACCGCTGCTGCAGCCGTTCGTAGACCTCGGTGCCGAAGATCCGCTGCAGCAGCCCGCGCCGCTGCTCGGGGTCGGCCCGCAGGAAGCTGGCGAACTCGCCCTGCGGCAGCACCATCGTCTGGACGAACTGGGTGCGGTCCAGCCCGACGATCCGGGTCAGCTCGGCACCCGCCTCGTCCAGCCGGGTGGCGAGCACCTCGCCGGTCGCGGTGTCCGCCGGCCCGTCGGGCGTCCCGCCGAGCCGCCACAGCGTGACTCCCGCCTGCTGCCGGGTCCGCCCGGCCCCGCTCTTCTTGGCTCGCTCGTAGGCCGGCGTGCGCCGGACCCGGAAGACGCCGGCGCTGGTCTCGAACACGAGGTCGACGACGGTCTCGGTACCGTCCGCGGCGAAGGCCGAGCGCAGCCGCTCCTCGCTCGCGGCGGCCCCGGCCACCTTGCCGTACAGCGCGAAGACGATGGCGTCGATCAGGGTGGACTTGCCGGCACCGGTCGGGCCCTCGAGCAGGAACAGGCCGCCGGCGGACAGCTCGGCGAAGCCGATGTCGTGCCGGCCGGCGAACGGTCCGACCGCCTGGATCGTCAGGGAGTGCAGCCGCATCAGGCGCTCCGCTCCACCGCGACGACGTCCTCGTACGCGCGCCGCAGCACCGCGGCCTCGGCCGGCGTCGGGTCGGTGCCGGTGACGTGCTGCACAAACTCGGCGACCACCTCGAGCGGGTCCCGGGCGGCGGTCACCGCGGCGGACCGCCGCTCCGTGCCCTGGTCAGGGGGCCGGTGCTGGATCACCAGGGCGTGCGGGAACCGGGCCCGCACCCGCTGGTAGAGGTCGGCCGGCCGGTGCGGGTCGGTGACCGTGACCCGCACCCAGTCGTCGTGGTGCCGTTCGCCCTCCACGCCGAGCAGCGCGTCGAGCGGGCCGGACAGGTCGGTCAGCCGCCGCGGCACCGGCGCGGGCAGCAGCCGCACGATCACCGGACCGGTCGGACCGAGGTCGACCAGCGCGGTCGACTTGGTGTGCCCGGCCTCGGAGAAGGAGTAGGCGAGCGGCGACCCGGCGTACCGGAGCACGGTCGCGGCGTCCTCGGCACCCACCCGCTGCGGACCGTGCAGGTGCCCGAGGGCCACGTAGTCCACGCCGTCGAACACCGACGCGGGCGCGTGGTCGACCCCGCCGACCCGGATGTCTCGCTCGGACTCGCTGGCCGCGCCGCCCACGACGAAGGCGTGCGCGAGCACGACCGACCGCACCGGGCGGCTCGCGGCGGTCCGGCGTCGGGCGAGGTCCGCCCGCACCCGGTCCATCGCGGCGCCCAGGACGGCGGCGTGCGACCGGGGCAGCGGCTCGTCCCCGGGCGCGAGGGAGTGCCGCACCACGTCCGGGTCGAGGTACGGCAGCCCGTAGACCAGCACGTCACCCTCCGGCCCGGCCAGCACCACCGGGCGGTCGACGGCCTCCGGGCGGGCCAGGATCCGCACCCGGTCCTGCATCAGGGCGGCACCGAAGCCGAGCCGCGCGGCCGAGTCGTGGTTGCCCGGGGTGAGGACCACGGTGGCGGTCTCGGCGATCCGGCGCAGCGCGTCCGAGAGCATCCCGACCGCCTCCACCGGGGGGATCGCCCGGTCGTAGACGTCACCGGCGACGAGCACGGCGTCCACCCGCTCGGCGCGCACCACCTCGACCAGGTGGTCCAGGAACGCGGCCTGGTGCGCCGTCAGGTCGACCCCGTGCAGGGTCCGGCCCAGGTGCCAGTCGGAGGTGTGCAGCAGCCGCATGACCCGAACGTAGCCGAGCGCGCCGACAGGTCGGTCCCGCAGGTCGCCGGCCTGTGGACGCCGCACCTTCCAGGCGACCTGTGGGCGGTCGGTGCCCGCCTGCCAGGGCAGTCCGGCCACGCCGCCGGCCTCTGCGCGGCCATGCCCGCCCCCACGAGACCGGCCACGGGCTGGCCCGACGCGGCAGCCCCGGCGGCTCCCACCCGGCAGGTCCGCCCGGTCGGGGCGCCCGCCCGCGACGTCACGCGATCGCGCGGGTCGGCTCCAGCACGAAGCCCCGGTCCAGGCCGAGCAGCGCGAGCCGGTCCACCAGCTCGCGGTGCGGGTCGCGCAGGGTCAGCGGCTGGCCGGTCTCGCTGGCCGCCAGGTGCAGCTGGAGCACGAACGCGAGCCCCGAGGAGTCGATGAAGGTCACCCCGGTCGCGTCCACCACGATCGGGTCCGTGCTCGCCAGGGCACGGGCCATCGAGGCGCTGGCGTCCTCGCGCAGTGCGACGTCCACCTCGCCCCACAGCCTGACCAGCGTGCAGCCCCCCGCCGTCGTCACGTCGATCCCCCCGTGGCGGGCGAGATCATCCGTCTGGTCCATCGTTCCTCTGTCCTGTCGTGGCTCGCGGGCCGATCAGCGACCCGGACCCCGGCGCGCGCTCCCGTGCGCGCGCCGTCGGTCGGTGCCGCTGGTGGTCCGCCCGTCGTGCTCATGGGGAAGAACGAGGGGCCGCGCCCCATCGTTCCCGCGCGATGCGAACATCCGTTGACCATCGCTTGACGAATGGCGGAACTTCGGACGGCCGGCGCGGCCCCGTCGGGTCTCCCCGCTCAGGCCCCGTCACCGAGGGGTTCGGTCACGTCCGCGACCGTCGCGCCGAGCACCCGCACCAGGTCGTCGCCGTCCAGGGTGGCGCCCACCCCGTGCGCGCCGCCGCCGATCGAGGCCGGGCGGCCCGGCACCCGCGAGTCCGCGACCACCGGCCAGGGGTGCAGCGAGCCGAACGGCGTGATCGTGCCGCGCTCGTAGCCGGTGACCTCCTTCGCGGTGGCCGCGTCCGGCAGCGACATCCGGCTGACCCCGAGCAGCGCCCGCAGCTTCGGCCAGGAGATGCCGCGGTCGCCCGGGACCAGCACGAACAGGTAGTCACCCTCGCCGCGCCGCACCACCAGCGACTTCACGATGCCGGAGGGGTCGACGCCACGCGCGGCGGCCGCCTCCTGCAGCGAGCGCACCGGCCCGTGCTGGGTGATCGTGAAGGGCACCCCGCTGGCCGCCAGCGCCTGCGCGGCCCGCTGCGCCCCCTCGGATCGCGTCGCCTCCACCGGCTGCGGCGTGCCGTCGGCGGCCTGCGCGGCGGACCCGGACCTGTCGGTGCTGCTCATGCCGGCCAGCCTACGATCGCCCGCCGACACGAGCATCTGCCGGGGCGCACCCCGCCCTCCCGCTTCACCCCAGCAGCCGGCCGTCCCGCACCTCCAGCTCCCGCCCGCGCCAGGTGCGCCGCAGCCACCGGTCGTGCGAGGCGACCACCACGGCCCCGGTCGAGGCGTCGGACGGCCGCAGCGCGTCCGCCAGCTCGTCGGCGAGCGTGAGCGACAGGTGGTTGGTCGGCTCGTCCAGCAGCAGCACGTCGGGCCGCTGCACCACCAGCAGGGCGAGCACCAGACGTCGCCGCTGCCCGACGCTCAGCTCGCGCAGCGGCCGGTCGAGGTCCCGCGGGGCGACCAGCCCCAGCTCACCGAGCGGCACCGGCTGCCTCGCGACCGCCGCCACCAGCCCGTACACCTCGCGCGGTGTCCGGGCGTCGTCCGCCAGCCCGACGTCCTGCTCGAGCAGCCCGACGGACAGGCCCCGTGCCCGCCCGACCGACCCGGACGTCGGCGCCAGATCGCCGGCGAGCAGGTGCAGCAGCGTCGACTTGCCGGAGCCGTTCGGTCCGCTGACCAGCAGCGCCGAGTCCCGGTGCACGTCGAGCGCCGTCACGTGCAGCCGTCCCGGCAGCACCGCGTCCCGCACGGTGATCGCGGTGCCGTCGGCGGTGTGCTGACCGATCGACCGGGTCGAGCCGGGTTCCCCGGCGGCAGGCTGCTGCGCGGTCCCGGCGCGTGCCGGCGCGAGCGAGGCGGAGAACCGCAGCGGGCGCGGCGGACGCGGCACCTGCTCGCGCTCGAGGTCGTCCAGCCGGCGCCGGGCGTCGCGCACCCGCCGGGAGAGCTGCTGGCCGACCCGGTCGCCCTGCCGGCCGTACGCCATCTTGTTCCGGTCGGTCATCGCCCGGCCCGGCGCCACCGCACGCGCGGAGCCGCCCGTCGCGAGCATCGCCCGCAGCTCGGCGAGCTCCTCGCGCTCGGCCAGCCACCGCTGCTCCCACCGCTGCCGGGCAGCCCGCTTCGCCGCCCGGTAGTCCCGGTAGCGCCCGCCGATCACCCGGGGACCGTCCAGCCCGGGGTCGAGGTCCAGGATCTCGGTGCACACCTCGTCCAGGAACACCCGGTCGTGGCTGGCGAGCGCCACCGCGCCCGGCAGGTCCACCAGCGAGGTGGCGAGGAACTCCGCGGCGTCGTCGTCCAGGTGGTTGGTCGGCTCGTCCAGCAGCACGGCCGAGGGTCGGCGCACCAGCACCGCCGCGATCGCGAGCCGGCTGCGCTGCCCGCCGGACAGCCGACCGGTCGGGTGTGCCGGGTCGACCGCGGCCAGGCCGAGGCCGGCGAGCACCCGCTGCGCCCGGGCGTCGGCGTCCCACACCTCGGCGGCCTGCGCCCGGGCGAGGGCCAGGTCGTAGCGGGTGGCCGGGTCGGTGTGCAGCCCGGGGCCGCCCGCCACCAGACCGGCCGATCCCGGGCCGGCCAGCGCCAGGGCTGCCGCCTCCAGCTCCGCGCCGATCGCTCGCACCTCGCACAGGGCGGTCTCCACCACCTCGCCGAGGGTCGCCGACGGGCCGAACGGGGGCTCCTGGTGCAGGAGCGCGAGGTCGTCCGGGCGCTCGACGCTGCCGGAGTCCGGCGGCTCGATGCCGGCCACCAGCCGGAGCAGGGTGGACTTGCCGATCCCGTTCTCGCCGACGATGCCGAGGCGGTGCCCCGGACCGACCGCGAACGAGAGGTCGGTGAGCACCCGGCGATCGCCGTACGCACGGGACAGGCCGGCCGCGCGGAGCACGGGGGTGCCGGCCTTCCCCGTGCGTGCCGGCGGCGCGGCGTCGGGAGACGAGGACGAGGAGGTAGAGGAGGTCAAGCGGATCACCACCGGCGGCCGACCACGCGACGCGCCCGCACGGGCGGCGTGGCAGCCAGGGAGTCGGGACAGGACTCGGGGCCGGTCAGATCCGCATGTGCCCGACGGTACGGCCCCGGCCGATCGGCGTCGACCCGATTCTCGTCAGACCGGGCCCGTGCCGCGCGCGTCGTGCCGGTACTCCCGGGGCGCCCGACCCAGCGTGCGGCGGAAGTCCGTGCTGAGGTGCGCCTGGTCGGCGTAGCCGAGCTCGGCCGCCACCCTCGCGATCGGCAGCTCCGGGTCCTCGCGCAGCCGCTGCGCGGCCTCCTGCAGCCGGTACCGCCGGATCACCGCGAGCGGCGGGAGGCCGATGGACCGACGGGCGAGGCGCTGCACCGCGCGCACCGTCAGCCCGAGCCGCGCGGCGGCCTACTCGACCCGGACGACCGTGCGATCGGTGGCGACCAGGTCCTCGAACGCGTCGGCCTGCTGGCCGGCCTCGTCCGGGGCGGCGAGCCGGTCGAGCGCCCAGCCGGTCGCGACCGTCACCGCACGCCGCCCGCCGCCCTCCGGATCGGCGCAGGACAGCGCCTCGCTCACCGCGCGGACCAGGTCCGGCTCGTCCAGCACGACCGACGTGTCCCGTACCGCAGCCGGCTCGCCGGGCAGGGAGGCCCAGGCGGCCGGCCGTAGCAGCAGCCCGACGGCCCAGCCGGACCCGACCAGGTCGCGGTGCGAGGCGCGGGTGGTCGGGCCGTGCAGCCGCACACCGTCCGGCTCGACCACCAGGTTCGACGCCGGGAACGGCAGCACCTCCTGGCGGGACACCACCCCCGGCGGCAGGTCCCACCGCGGCAGCCAGAGCCACCGGACCAGGCCGTCGAGCGACGGCGGGACCGGCTCGCGCCGGAACGTCGGCAGCCGGTCGGGGTACAGCACGCCTCGGCCGTCCGGTGAGCCCATCGCCGCCCCTCCCGTCGTCGCCAATCTCCAAGACGGCACCGGGCGCCGGTCCCTACCGTCCTGCCCTGGACACCGGCGACACGCCCCGGCACGGGGTCACAGGCGAGCACATCACCGACGGCCGGCCGCACGGCTGCACCACTCTGACACCGTTCCTGGCCCTGCCGCGCGCCGCGGAGGCCATCGAGTTCTACCGCGAGGTGCTCGGCGCCCGGGTGGCCGACGTGACCCGGATCGACGGCGCGGTCGTGCACGCCGACCTGGACCTCGGCACGGGCCACCTGCAGCTCGGCGAACCGCACCCGGCGTACCACCTGCTGCCGCCACCGACCGGCGCGGACGGGGACGGCGCCTGCTACTCGCTCGGCTTCTCCTGCGCCGACGTGGACGCGGTGCAGGCGCGGGCCGTCGCGGCCGGGGCCGTGGTGCGCGATCCGGCGCAGACCTTCGTCTCCGGAGACCGGTACGCCTCGGTCCGCGACCCGTTCGGCGTGCGCTGGTCCCTGATGTCGCGGGTCGAGGACCTGTCCGAGCAGGCGAGCGCGCGCCGGGTCGCGGCATGGGCGGCCGAGCAGGGGTCGAGCGCCGACGTCTGAGGCGGCCGCGGGTAGCGCCCGCTGCGACGTTGCGCCTGCCCACCGGTGCAGCCCGTGCCGGGCGGACGGAACGGCGACCGGGAGAGCGGAGCAGGGCACGCGGCTCAGGTCGGGCGCGACGGGGTCGACCGACGTCGAACCGCGCGCCCGTCGCCTCGCGGGTCGAGCAGTCCGAGCAGGTGCGCCAGCGCGATCACGGCTGCGCACGCCGTGGCCAGGGACCACTCCGTGGCGACCCACAGCGCGATCGCGACCACTGCGGGCGAGCAGGGGCCGGCGAGGGTCACGACCCGATCACGCTGCTCTCCCAGGGCAGAGCGGATCACCCGCATCCGGCAGCCCTGCACCACGAGGATCGCGTACCCGGACCCCAGCGCCTGGTGGCGCGCGCCACCGGGCGATCGGAGCCGGGCCGAAGGAACGTGACTGACGTCCGCCCGAGCACGCCGTTGACCAGCGATACCCACCACTCCGCCTGCGGCCGACGCGCGGGGCGTTCCGCCAAGAGCCCGAGGTGCAGCGCACGCTGAACCGCCCGGTCCGACCGTGCGGCGACCTGCAGCCCGAGCCGCGTGCACTCCCATCCTTCCGGCGTCACCTGGGCAGCGGACGACGGGTGCAGCTCATACCGCAGAGACCATCACCTCCGATCGACGGGCCGACACGCCGTAGAGCACCAGGGCGACCGTCGCGAGGCTCAGCATCACCGCGATGCCGGCCGCCGGTCCTCCCACATCGGCGACGAGTCCGACGACCCCGAGCCCCGTCGCGGAGCCGACCACTCCTGCCACCGCAGACATCGGCTGCTCGTCCCCGTACGGGATCACCGAACCAGCCAGCAGCGCGACACCCATGACCATGGCACAGCGTGCGATCGTCACTCCGCCGAGGATCGAGGTGCCGGTGACGGCAAGGGTCACGACGAATGCGACCAGTGCACCGCACACTCCCACAGCAGCGAGCCCGAGAGCACGAGGCCAGGTCGACCAGCCCCGGTCGGCCGTCAGCGCGGCCCCGATCCACTGGTGGGCACGAGATCGTCCGGTGGCGAAGACCGCGAGCAAGAACGGCGGCAGACAGGCAGCCTCGAAGAGCACTGATGACGAATCGGAGATGAACGGCATGCGGCTCGACCACCAGCCGAGCCCCACGCACGCTGCCATCACGATCAGTGCCGAGACCGCGTGCGGCGACCTGAGTGCCTGGACCGCTTCGAGCCGTGCCGTCGAGAGGACGACACCTCGAGGGGTCGGGACGCGTCTGCCGACAGGCCGGAACGCCGGCTGGTCACGATCGACCTCCAGCCCGGCCGTCCACCTGACGGCGAGGACGCTGAGGACGAGCCAGCCGAGCAGGACGAGCGCACCCGGCAGCGAACCAGCGGCGAGCAGCGCAGCACCCCGGTGCAGGAGGAGGTCCCGTGACCGGAAGCCGGCCTCGGCCTCCGACCTGAGCGAGAAGATGTCCGGGTAGACGAGCAGCACGACGACGCAGATGGCGACCAGCCCCGCCGCACCCGCCGCCGCCTGGTGCCGGAGCCGCAGGACACGACCGAGCATCCAGGTCAGCAGCATCATCAGCGCCCATGCCACGCACTGGGAGACGACGACCATGACCAGGGCGCACAGGCCGAGAGCGGCGAACCACCCGTCCCTCGCTGTCTGCACGACGACGTTGCCCGACATCGACGCGACCGAGCACGACAGGACGACGGCGCCGACCAGGATCGGCAGACGAGCGCCGATGACCGATCGCGCCCGGCCGAGAGGTGACAGCTCCAGGACCACCTGCAGCGCGCCGAACGGCGGGACCGCGAGATGCACCGCAACCCCGATCACCGCGGCGATGCCGAAGGTGACGGCGCAGGCGCTGCGCAACATCCCCGAGATGATGGATTCGGGCAGCACCGCCGGCCCGCTCAGCGCCGCACCCGAGACCATCGCGAGCAGCGCACCGAGACCCGCAGCGAACAGCAGCACGAGCACGAGCACGACGATGCCCATCACCCGCCGGACGCTGATCCGGAGCGTGAAGGCCAGATCGCGCGCCCACATCCGGCACACCGCGCCGGCGACCGCCGTCATGCGCTGCGATCACGGTGACGACGTGACCGTCGCAGCACAGGACCGAGGCAGTAGACGAGCGCGACCGCGCACACGACTTTCAGCATCCCGCGCGCATGCGGTGTGAAGCTGATCGCCAACGCCCCCGACTCTTCACCCGCCTCCGCAGCGAAGACCTCCGGCACGGCGGCGGCAGTCCCCGACGCGATGGCGTACGCGACCACAGCGATCATCAGGAGAACGACTACGGCCAGCCCCAGCATCAGGCCGACGACCGCACCGACGACCAGGCTGCCCGCTCCCACACCCGGCTCATCCGTCACCGTCGAACACCTCCGTCATCTGTGTGGAGAACGAACGCACGTCCGGTCCCTCACCCGTCACCGCGAGGAAGACGTCCTCGAGCGTGTCCCCCGGCACGGCCGACACCAGCGCCCAAGGGCTTCCCGCTGCCACCGACCGCCCCTCGAACACGATGTTCACGAGGTCGCAGTCCCGTTCAGCACGCACCAGATCGTGCGTCGCGATCACGACGCCGCGTCCGCTTCGGGCGTACGACGAGACGAGGATGCGCAGCAGGATCGCCGCACCGGGATCGAGCCCGCGGAACGGCTCGTCGAGCACCAGCACCTCGGGAAGGTGCGCGACCGCGGCGACGACCTGGATCTTTCTCTTCATCCCGTGCGAGTAGGCACGCAGCGGAATCTCCAGCGCCTCACCGAGCCCGAACGCCTCGGTGAGGCGCTGCACGAGCGGTCGGTCATGGCATCCGTGCACCGACGCGTGGAAGGCGAGGTACTCCTGACCGGTCAGCGCGTACGGGAGCGGGAGATCGTCGGGCGCGAATCCCAGATGCCGTCGTGACCGCTTGTCCCCGATCGGGACGCCGGCGACCGTGACGTACCCTGCGGTCGGCGCGATGATCCCGGTGAGCAGGTGCAGGGCTGTCGACTTGCCGGAGCCGTTCGGGCCCAGCAGACCGTCGACCTCCCCCGCGTGCACCGACAGGTCGAGACCATCCAGCGCGACCTTGCCGCCGTACCGCTTCGTCAGCCCGTCGAGGCGCAGCAGCTCCCTCCTCGGCCGGGTCGCTGCGCTGCGCCTCACCTCGTGCAGTACACCTTCCAGGCGCCGCCGGACGAGATCGCGCGCCCCGCATCGACGCTGAGACGATCCACGAGCTTCTCGATCATGATCTCCCCTTTTCTCTCGACCACAACACCCGGATGGGCGATGAACAGCCAATCAGAATCAGCGCGGACCGGGGAAAGGACTCGAGATCATACGTGCGCATCTCGCACGTATGACCGCCAAACTTGAGATATGTGAGATCTCCCTGTAGGGCTGACGAGCATGGCACTCCACCAAGGCCTGCAGGCACTCGTGACCGTCGCGGCCCACGGCTCGATCACCGCGGCTGCGAAGGAGCTCAGCTACGCGCCCTCCACCGTTGGACGGCATCTTCGTGACCTGGAGCGACATGTCGGAAGCCCTCTGCTGTCGAAGGGGTGGCAGGGATCGGAGCTCACGACGACGGCGCTCGAACTGATCCCTCTCGCCTGCGCCCTGGTCTGCGGCCGCTCGCAGCTCGTCAGCGGGCACCAGGGAGCATCGGTCGGAGGACCGGGATGCATCGCCGGCGATCTGAGCTGTGCCGGTCTCGGTACCTGCCCGGGCACCACCTGAGCCTTCGCTGCAGGATCAGCGGTGAGCTGCGGCAGCGCACGTCCACCACCAGGCGAGCAGGCCCCATGCACCCGCGGGCTCGAGCCACCGGCCTACGACACGCCGATCATCAAGACCGTCCGGAGATTGTTCCGCATTGTGCGCAGATGTCCGGTCCGCGATGATTCGTACCTTTTTTGGCTGCTGCAGCGATGGCACCCGAAATGTCGCAGATCTCCACCGATGCCGACAGGTGACGGACCCGTCGGTCGCCGCCTCTTCGACGCTTGCGCACCGGTGACCGGGCATGCCAGCAACAGCGTCGAGAACAGGTGGGCGCCCGCCGCTCGACATCCACACTCGACCGGCCCGCGCCGCAGCGATCGCGGACGGTACGCCCGGACGACCCGTCGCAGCATGGTGCTGCCTACGCCGACGTCGCACCGCGGAACGCTCTCACACCGCGCCCGGGACGAATCTCGATCGCGCGCACCCCGGAACACCGACGACAATGGTCGGTCGTGAGCCCAGCCGATCCCGTCCCACCCGTGCCGTCCGACGCACGCGACGCCCGGCTCACGGCACCCGGTCCGGTCCTGGACGATCCACCCCTCGGCGGCCCCGTCTCGGACAGCGCTCCAGGACGGGACGGCGGGGACGAGACGCCCATCGACCGGCAGAGCGGCAACGGAGGATCTCGCAGGAGCAGCCGGCGACGACGCGGTGGACCTGGACGCGCCCACGGCGGTCCTCGACCCGATGAGCAGCGTCCCGAGCGCAGCACCGACCAGCGGCCCCGGCGTGACCGTCCCGAGCACCGTGCCCGACGCCTCACCGCCCTCGCCGAGGCCCGGGCGGCCGTCGACGTCCCGCCGATCGTCTTCCCGGAACAGCTCCCGGTCAGCGCCCGGCGGGCGGAGATCGCCCGGGCGATCAGCGAGCACCAGGTGGTGATCGTGGCCGGCGAGACCGGATCCGGGAAGACCACCCAGATCCCGAAGATCGCCCTCGAGCTCGGCCGGGGCCGGGCCGGGCAGATCGGGCACACCCAGCCGCGCCGGATCGCCGCGCGCACCGTCGCGGAGCGGATCGCGGACGAGCTGGGCACCTCGATCGGCGAGCTGGTCGGCTACCAGGTGCGGTTCACCGACGAGTCCTCGGACCGCACCCTGGTCAAGGTGATGACGGACGGCATCCTGCTGGCGCAGATCCAGCGCGACCCGGAGCTGCTCGCCTACGACACGCTGATCATCGACGAGGCGCACGAGCGCTCGTTGAACATCGACTTCATCCTCGGCTACCTGGCCCGGCTGCTGCCGCGCCGCCCGGACCTCAAGGTGGTGATCACCTCCGCGACGATCGACTCCGCGCGGTTCGCGGCGCACTTCGCGCAGGCGCCGGACCCGGACCACCCGCAGGGTGCACCGGCGCCGGTGGTCGAGGTGACCGGGCGCACCTACCCGGTCGATGTCCGGTACCGGCCGCTGTCCCCCGACCAGCCCACCGACGACCCGGACGACGCCACCGCCGCCCGGCCAACGCGCGCGGCGCCCCGCCCGGCCCGCGGCGAGGAGGACCGGGACCTGATGACGGCGATCTGCGAGGCCGTCGACGAGCTGTGCGCCGAGGGCCCGGGCGACGTGCTGGTCTTCCTGTCCGGCGAGCGGGAGATCCGGGACGCCGAGGAGGCGCTGCGCGGGCACCTCGGCCCGCGGGTGCAGGACGCCCGCCGTGCGGACGCGGTGGAGATCATGCCGCTGTACGGGCGGCTGTCGGCGGCCGAGCAGCACCGGGTGTTCCAGGCGCACGGCACCCGACGGGTGGTGCTGGCGACCAACGTCGCGGAGACCTCGCTGACCGTGCCGGGCATCCGGTACGTGGTGGATCCCGGCACGGCCCGGATCAGCCGGTACTCCAAGGCCACCAAGGTGCAGCGGCTGCCGATCGAGCCGATCTCGCAGGCCTCCGCGAACCAGCGGTCCGGCCGGTGCGGGCGGGTGGCCGACGGCATCGCGATCCGGCTGTACTCGCAGGACGACTTCGCGGCGCGGCCGCGGTTCACCGAGCCGGAGATCCTGCGCACCTCGCTGGCCTCGGTGATCCTGCAGATGATCGCGGTGGGGGTCGCGGCGACTCCGGACGACGTGGCCGCGTTCCCGTTCGTGGACCCGCCGGACGTGCGGGCGGTGCGGGACGGCGTGCAGCTGCTCACCGAGCTCGGCGCGCTGAGCCGGCCCGCGCCCGCCCGCCGCGCCCGCCCTGACGCGGGCGCCGCCGAGCACGCAGGCGTCAGCGAGCACGCGAGCGCCACCGAGCACCCGGATCGTGCCGGGAGCACCGAGCACGGTGTACGGCTGACCGGCACGGGGCGCGCACTGGCGCAGCTGCCGATGGACCCGCGGCTGGCCCGGATGATCGTCGAGGGCGGCCGGCGCGGGGTGGCCCGCGAGGTGATGATCGTCGCCGCCGCGCTGTCGATCCAGGACCCGCGGGAGCGGCCGACCGAGGTGCGGGCGCAGGCCGACCAGGCGCACGCGCGGTTCGCCGACCCGACGTCGGACTTCCTGGCCTACCTCAACCTCTGGCAGTACGTCCGGGACGCGCAGCGCGAGCTGTCCTCCTCGGCGTTCCGCCGCCTGTGCCGGGCCGAGCACCTGAACTGGCTGCGGCTGCGCGAGTGGCAGGACGTCGTCACCCAGCTGAAGGAGCTGGCCAAGCCGCTCGGCATCACGGTGGACCCGCCACGACGCACCGAGCGGGCCCCCGACGCACCGGCAGCCGGAGACGCGGGCGAGGCCCGCAGAGGCGCGCTGCGCCTGGACTGGGACGCCGACCGGATCCACGTCGCGCTGCTGGCCGGTCTGCTCTCGCAGATCGGCATGCAGGAGGCGAACGAGGTGCAGGCCGCCCCCGCGCGCGGACGGCAGCCCGCCGGCGGCCATCGCCCGGACCGGCGCGCCCGCAACGAGTACCTGGGTGCCCGCGGGGCGCGGTTCGCGATCTTCCCCGGATCGGGGCTCGCCAAGCGTCCGCCCGCCTGGATCATGGCGGGCGAGCTGGTCGAGACCTCCCGGCTGTGGGGCCGGGACGTCGCACGCATCCAGCCGGAATGGGCCGAGGAGCTGGCCGCGCACCTGGTGAAGCGCACCTACTCGGAGCCGTCCTGGTCGTCGAAGCAGGGTGCGGCGATGGCCCTGGAGCGGGTGCTGCTCTACGGGGTGCCGATCGTGGCCGGCCGCCGGGTGCTGTTCGGCACGGTCGACCCGGAGCAGGCGCGCGAGCTGTTCATCCGGCACGCGCTGGTGGAGGGCGACTGGACCACGCACCACGCGTTCTTCGCCGAGAACCGGCGGCTGCTGGACGAGGCCGAGGACCTGGAGGCACGCTCGCGCCGGCGCGGGCTCGTGGTGGACGACGACACGCTGTTCGACTTCTACGACGAGCGCATCCCGGCGGACGTGGTCTCGGCGCGGCACTTCGACCAGTGGTGGAAGACCGCCCGGCGCACGCAGCCCGACCTGCTCTCGTTCACCCGCGAGCTGCTGGTCGCCGAGGACGCCGGCGTGGACGAGGGGCAGTTCCCGTCCGCCTGGCCGCAGGGCGACCTGGAGCTGGCGCTGACCTACCAGTTCCAGCCCGGCACCGACGCGGACGGCGTGACCGTGCACGTGCCGCTGGTCGCGCTCGCCCGGGTGCGCCCCGAGGGGTTCGGCTGGATGGTGCCCGGCCTGCGCGAGGAGCTGGCCACCGCCACGATCCGCGCACTGCCGAAGCCGGTCCGGGTGCAGCTCGTGCCGGCACCGGACGTCGCCCGGGAGGTGGTCGCGTGGCTGGAGGCGCACACCGCCTCGTGGCAGGACACCGTCCGGGCCGCCGACGCCGCACCCTCGTTCCACGACGCGTTCGCCCAGGCGGTGCGGGCGCTGCGGGACGTGGACGTGCCGGCCGACGCCTTCGACGACGAGCGGCTGCCCGCGCACCTGCGGGTCACGTTCCGGGTGCAGGACGACCGCGGCCGCGTCGTGGACGAGAGCAAGGACCTGCTCACGGTGCAGCGCCGGCTGGCGGCGCGCACCCAGGACGCGGTGAGCAGCGCGGTGCGCACGGCCGTGCGGGAGGCGATGGCCGAGGCCGCCGCGCGGGCGGGCGGGCCCGACGCCGGCGGCACGGGCGCGGCCGCCCCGCGACCGGTGGTCCCCCGACCGTCCGCCCGCCCCGCGCTGCCCGCGATCGGCGACGGCACCGACCTGTCCACCTGGCCGGACGGCCCAGGTCTGCCCGGCGGCGCGATCCCCGACCGGGTCGAGACCCAGGACGCCTCCGGGCTGACCGTCCGTGGCTACCCCGCGCTGGTCGAGCACGCCGGCAGCCCGGCCACCGTGCGGCTGTCGGTGCTCGCGGACGCCGGCGAGCAGGCCGCGGCGCACCGCACCGGGCTGCGCCGGCTGCTGCTGCGCGACGTCGGGCTGCCCACCGGCCGCGTCGTCAGCCGGTGGTCCGGCACCCAGGCGCTCACCCTCGCCGCAGGACCGTACCCGAGCACGGACGCACTGGTGGAGGACGTGCAGCTCGCCGCGATCGACGCCCTGCTCACCGAGCACCTGGCCGGTCGGCCGGCCACCACCGTCCGCACCGCCGAGGCCTACCAGGCCGCCCGCACGCTGGTCCGCGACCGGCTGGAGGACACCGTGCACGCCCTGGTCGGACAGCTCGTCACGGTGCTCGCCGCCTGGCGGGAGCTGGACGGCGCGATCCGCGGCACCCGCAGCCTGGCCCTGCTCGGTGCCGTGCAGGACGTGCAGGCGCAGTCCGCCGCGCTGGTGCACCCCGGGTTCGTCGCCGAGACCGGCACCGACCGGCTGGTGCACCTGACCCGCTACCTGCGTGCCGCCGCGCACCGCCTGGACAAGGCCGGCGACAACCCGGCCCGGGACGAGCAGCTCGCCTGGCAGGTGCACGACCTGGAGCAGCTGCTCGGCCAGACCCGCGCCCGCGTCGCCTCGCGCACCCCGGTGCCGGCCGACCTCGCCGTGCTGGCCGACGTCCGCTGGATGCTGGAGGAGCTGCGGGTCTCGCTGTTCGCGCAGCAGCTCGGCACGCCGGTCCCGGTCAGCGAGAAGCGGATCCGCAAGGCCCTCGCCGCGCTGGCCTGACCCGGGCACGGCCGGGCGGGATCAGCCCGGGCGCCGGAAGACACACAGCCCGCAGCAGCGCACCTCCCGGCTCGTGCCACGGTGCGGGGCAGCCCGGTGACCGACATCGGAGCGGTGTCGGGAGGTCCGTGTGCTGACGAGCCGATCGGTGCGTGCCGTGCTGGCCGTGGCACTGGCGGTGGCCTGGACGCCATCACCTTCCAGAACGTCGCGACCGGCCAGACCACGGTCGCGTTCCAGGGCTCGAACGGCGGCACCGACCGGTGGAACAACGCACAGCCGGTCACCTCGCTGACGCCTGCGCAGCTCGAGGCGGCCGAGGCCTACCCGAACCGCGTCGGTCCGGTCGACTTCGTGTGCGGAAACTCCCCGGGCGGCGGCCTCGCCGCCTACGTCGCCGCGCGCGACCCGGGCATCGAGGCCGTCACGGTGAACCCCGCGCCCGTGCCCGGCACCGCCGACGTCCTCGGGGACAACCACATCGGTGTCGACCGGGACGACCCGGACGACGACCGCGTGCACGTCTACGACACCTCGATGGCCACCACTTCTCGCTGTTCCACGACGACGAGGTCGTCTCGGACGGTGCCTGCGGCCAGAGCGTCGACATCACGCTGACCGTACTGATCCTGGTGACCCTCGGGCTGCAGCACCAGCGCACCGACCCGGTCTGGCACGCTGAGTGCGCCGTGCTCACCGGTGCTGCGCAGGCGCTCACGAGCGGCCTCCGCGAGCAGCACCACGAACTGGGCAAGGACGTCCGGGTGATCGACGAGAAGTGGGGGCGTTCACCACGGTCTGCCAGGCGGTCGTGCGCGAGCTCTCCCAGGTCGACGAGACCCTGGCGGCCGCGATCGCGTCCGGTACGTGCCCGGTGGACGCCCTGCCCTCGACCGGGGGTGACCTGGCGCGTCTCGTGCACACCCGTGAAGACCTGCTGCGATCCGCCCGCACCGTGCTGACGGAGCTGCCCGACCTCGTGCTCAGCTCACGTCCGCAGATCGCGCCCCTGCTCTGCCTCAGGAGGTGAGCAGACGCACCCTAGTTAGCGAAAGTTCTCGATCTGCAGTCTCTTTCGGCCGATCCCGGACGAGCGGAGCACCGCGCTGGCGCCCTTGACGAGCCGCTGCGACCCGCAGATGTAGAACAGGGCGTCCGGGTTCTCGCGTGCGGTGGCGCGGACGTTCTCGAGGAAGTCCTCGGGTGCGACCCGGGTGTGCTCGTCGACGAGCGGGCTCAGCTCGTCCTGATAGAGGAACGCCGATCCGCGCTGCACCTGGAGCAGCCGCAGGTCGTAGCCGCCCTGCCGGGCCGCCGTGAGGATGAGCGAGCGGAACGGCGCCATCCCGACGCCGCCGGCGATGAACTGGATCGGCGTGCCGGTGGTCCGGGGGAGGCTGATGTGGCCGCCGATCCCGTAGAACTTGATCGGATCGCCGGGCCGGAGGGCATCGAGACGGCGCTTGAAGTCGCTGCCGGTGTCGACGTGCGCGACGAACGCCAGCTCGTCCTCGTGCGGGGCGGACGCGATGGAGAACT
This sequence comes from Cellulomonas sp., assembly GCA_036404115.1. Taxonomy (GTDB): domain Bacteria; phylum Actinomycetota; class Actinomycetes; order Actinomycetales; family Cellulomonadaceae; genus Cellulomonas. The sequence continues at coordinate 53,288 of DASWPG010000044.1, read as the reverse complement.
CGTGCATCCACCTGCTGGCGAAGAAGTTCCCCAGCTGGAGGTGCACGTACATTCCCGCGCGGTAGCGGACCTCGGGCTGCCGGAAGCGGAAGGTGTAGACGTCGTCATACTCGTGGACCTTGCCGGTGAAGGTGGCTGTCGGCACGGGTTCGGCTCCCTTCGGGAGGTTCGGTGTCGCGAGGTCGCGGGGTGCCCCGGTGGCGGTGCGGCCGCCATCCCTTCGACCAGCCTTCGCGAGTCGACCGTTGCGGGCTACCGCTAGGATGACTGTCGATGCACGAAACCCGCCAGACTGCCCCGGCGAGCCTGGACCTCCCGGTCGGCCCCCCGCAGGGCGGCGGGCTGCTGCCGCACGGCTTCCAGCTCGACACCCACGTGCACGCCGAGGGACTGCTCGTCTATGCCGTCTCCGGCATCGCCACGATGGTCACGCAGCAGGGCACCTGGATCGCACCGGCCAGCCGCATCACCTGGACCCCGCCCGGGTTCGAGCACGCCTACCGCTTCTACGGCGAGACCGAGGTGCGGGTCCTGAGCCTCCCGCTCGGTGACAGCGCGGCGCTGCCCGCCCGTCCCGGCGTGTTCGTCGTCACCCCGCTGCTGCGCGAAGCACTGCTCGCCCTGATCGACCGAGCGACGACCCGGCCCGACGCGCGGGAGCGGCTGCGGGCGGTCGTGATCGACGAGCTGGTCGAGGCGGTCGACCGTTCCATCCACCTGCCGGAACCGCGGGACGACCGGCTTCTGGCCGTCACCGAAGCGCTCCGTGCCGATCCGGCGCGACCGGTGACCCTCACCGAGCTCGGACGGGCTGCCGGTGCCAGCGAGCGAACTCTCAGCCGTCTCTTCCACCACGAGCTCGGCATGGGCTTCCGCCAGTGGCGCACGCTGCTACGGATCCACCACGCACTGCTGCACCTCGGCGACGGCATGTCTGTCACCGACACCGCCATCACCTGCGGCTGGGCCAACCCGACCAGCTTCATCGACGCGTTCTACGCCGTCGTCGGCCAGACCCCCGGCCGCTACCAGGCAGAGCTGCGAGCCACCACGCGCACCAGCTGATGGTGCGCGTGGTGCCGGCTGCGCGCCACCGCTGCCTGCGGCGACCCGCGGTCAGGCGTCGTGCGAGGTGCGCGAGTAGTCCTGGTCCTTGGTCTCCTTGGACAGGATCAGCGCGACCAGCGTGAGCACCGCGGCGCCGGACAGGTACAGGCCGACCAGCCAGGTCTTGCCGTCGGCCGCGCTCCACAGCGCCAGCGCGATGATCGGGGCCAGGGCGGCGCCGAGGATCGAAGAGACGTTGTAGGCGATCGCCGAGCCGGTGTACCGCACGTTGGTCGGGAACAGCTCGGGCAGGATCGCGCCCATCGGCCCGAACGTCGCGCCCATCAGCGTGAAGCCGATCACGAGGAACGCCTGGGTCAGGGCGCCGGTGAACGCCAGGTCCGACCGGACCGACAGGAACACGTCGAACGTCAGGCCGAAGACGATGATCGCGGCGGTGACGCCGATCAGCAGGCGACGACGGCCGATCCGGTCGGCCAGCGGGCCGGAGAGCAGCGTGAACAGGCCGAAGAACACCACGCCGAGGATCTGCATCACGACCATGTGCACGTAGGAGATGCCGAGGCCGCCGGGCACGTCGGTGTCCGGGACGATCGCGCGGGTGCCGTAGGTCAGCGTGAAGTTCGTCATCAGGTAGAACAGCACGTAGGTCGCCAGCATGATGAACGTGCCGAGCACGACCTCGCGCCAGTGGTGCCGCATCGTGGTGCCGAGCGGCATCTTGGTCAGCTTGCCCTGCTTGGCCGCGGTGGTGAACGCCTCGGACTCGACCAGCTTGAGCCGCACCCACAGACCGATGATCACCATGACGGCGGAGAACAGGAACGGCACCCGCCAGCCCCAGCTCATGAACTCCGCGGAGCCCTCGCCGAGGAAGCCGTTGATGATCAGGAACAGCCCGTTGGCGATGATGAAGCCGAGCGGCGCGCCGAGCTGCGGGAACGTGCCGTACCAGGCGCGCTTGCCCTCCGGTGCGTTCTCGGTGGCGACCAGGGCGGCGCCGGACCACTCGCCGCCGAGCGCGAAGCCCTGGGCGAGCCGCAGCAGCAGCAGCGCTGCCGTCGCGGCGATGCCGATGTGGTCGAAGGTGGGCAGCACCCCGATCAGGAAGGTCGCGACGCCCATGGTCAGCAGCGACCAGACCAGGGTGGTCTTGCGGCCGCGCTTGTCGCCGAGGTGGCCGAAGAAGATCGCGCCGATCGGCCGGGCCACCATCGCGGCGCCGAACACCGCGAACGACGCGAGCAGCGCGGTGGTGTCGTTGCCGGTCGGGAAGAAGAGCTTCGGGAAGACGAGCACGGCCGCGGTCGCGTAGACGTAGAAGTCGTAGAACTCGATGGTGGTGCCGACGAGGCTCGCCGCGATCACCCGAGAACGGCTGTTGACCGGCTTCGGTGCGCTCGACGGGGCGAGGGTGGCTGGCGCGGACATGCGGGGTGCTCCTGGTTCGGTCGGGGCACCGGCCGTCGGAGCTCCTGGTCAGGTTCGTCGTCGGTGCCCACCGCACGCCGGTGCGCTGTGGACTGTAGTCCTGAGCACGACTCGTCTCAAGGGTCAGACCGTGATTGTCCACCATTCGGACACTCCCGAGGTGCAACCTGTGTGTCGGAGGTCTGCGGCAGAGTGTTCGCATGACCACCGGCACCGCAGCCCCGCCTCCGCCCGCTCGCCGCTGCTTCGGCGACGGGGACCCGCTGTACGAGCGCTACCACGACGAGGAGTGGGGCCGGCCCGTGCACGACGAGCACGAGCTCTACGAGCGGGTCTCGCTGGAAGCCTTTCAGTCCGGGCTGTCCTGGATCACCATCCTGCGCAAGCGCGAGGGGTTCCGCACCGCGTTCGCCGGCTTCGACCCGGAGGTGGTGGCCGGCTACGGCTCCCGCGACGTCGAGTGGCTGATGCAGGACGCCGAGATCGTGCGGAACCGGGCCAAGATCACCGCGACCGTCGCGAACGCCCGCGCCCTGCTCGACCTGCACGCCGCGGGGCGCACGCTGGACGAGGTGTTCTGGGCGTACGCCACCCCGGCCACCGAGCACGTGCGGCGCCGGTCGTTCGCCGACCTGCCCGCGACCACCCCGGCGTCGACCGCGCTGGCCAAGGAGCTGAAGCGGCTCGGCTTCCGGTTCGTGGGGCCGACCACCGCCTACGCGGCGATGCAGGCCTGCGGGCTGGTGGACGACCACCTCGCGGGCTGCCCGACGGTGCTGTCGCGCAGCACGGCCGCCTAGCCGTCGCGCCGCGGTGCTCCCGGCGCCCGCGACGACGCCGGCCGGGTCGTCCTCACAGCCCGCGCACCGCACGCGGCACCAGACCGTCCACATCCACCGCGACCCGGAGCAGCGCACCGGCGCACGGGTCGCCCGGCGACGGCTCCGTCCCGGGTGCCGGCGCTCCCGCGGTGCTGACGTACAGGTCGCCGGAGCCGACCGGGCCGAACCCGGGGCAGGTGACCAGCGGCGTCGGCAGCGTCCGCGCCTCGACCGGCTCCCCGTCGGCAGCGAGCCGGAGCACCGCACCGGCGCCCCAGAGCGCGATCCACAGCCCGCCCTGCGCGTCCACGGCCGTGCCGTCCGGCATCGGGCCGTGCCCGGCCAGCGCCAGCAGGACCTCGGGCTCGGCCACCGTCCCGGTCGCGACGTCGTAGGCGAGCCGGTGCACCCTCCGTGTCGTCGAGTCGGTCAGGTACATCGTCTCGCCGTCGGGGCTCCACGCGACGCCGTTGCCGCAGCGCACACCACGCACCACCGGGGTCAGTCGTGGCGCGCGGCCCGGGAGCACGTCCAGCCGGTACAGCGTGCCGTCGCTCGCGTCCGCGGCCGTCGAGGCGATCCACAGCCGGCCGCCCGGATCGGTGCCGCCGTCGTTGAACCGGAAGCCGACGGGCATGTCCGGCGGTCGCAGCAGCGGCCCGAGATCCTCCGCCCCGAGCGGGTGCGGCAGGTCGGGGCGACCGCTCGGCGGCACCGCGGCCCGGGCACCCGCCGGCAGCACACCGAGACCCGCGGCGGTGGCGACCAGCAGCCCGCCGGACGCGGTCGGCCACACCAGCCCGACCGGCGTCGGTGCGCGCCTCGTGCGGCCGCCCCAGCCGTGCACCAGACATCCGTCGACGTCCACCCAGAGCAGGTCGCCGGTGACCGGGTCGTGCAGCGGGTGCTCGCCGAGCACCGCCCGCTGCGCGCCGGCCACCCGCCAGTCCGCCTCGGCCCGCGGGACCGCGCGCAGGTCCAGCGTCCGTGCCGGTGCGCCGACCGCGGCGAGGTCGATCACCGGCGTGCGACCGGTCACGCCGCGTGGCCGGCGACCGCACGCGTGCGCAGCAGGTCGAACAGCCGGTCGACCTCGTCCCGGGTCTCGACGTCGAGCACGAACCCGTGCGGGGCGCGGGTGTCGGCGCTGCTCAGCACGCCCTGGCGCACCAGCAGGTGCTTCTCGATCGCGACGAACACGTCGATCGAGGTCTGCAGCGCGACCAGGGAGGACAACGGGCCGCTGATCTCGTACGCCGCGTCCCACTCACCGGCGACCACGAGGTCCCACAGCCGGACGATCGCCCAGGTGACCTCCGAGCCGGGCATCGTGCCGACGATCCCGCGCCGGTAGGAGTCCACCAGCGCGGCACCGCCGGTGCCCTCGAACACCCGGGCCGCGCCTCCGGTGGCCTCGCGGAGCTGGGTGAGCCGCTGGCCGATCGGGGCGGCCTCCGGCTTGAAGTAGACCCGTTCGCCGTACCGCTCGAGCAGCCGCATCTGCAGCCCGATGCTCAGCGACCGACCCACGTAGCCGGAGGCGTCCTGCACCACGACCCCCATCCGGGTGGCCTCGATGATCGAGGAGTAGTAGCCGAACAGCGCGTCGTCCTCGAGCTGCACGGTGATCGGCGGGATGGCCATCACCGCGTCGGCACCGACGCGCTCCGCGTGCCGCGCGGCGGCCACCGCGCCGAAGGTGGACTCGGCACCGCAGCTCAGCACCGCCAGGGCCCCGCGGCTGCGCGCCTCCTCGGCCACCACGGCGGCGAGCCGTTCGCACTCGGGGGTGGTCATCCGCAGGATCTCGCTGACCATCCCGGTCGTCACACCGTGCGCACCCTGGTCGAGCACCCAGCCGACCTCCCGGCGCAGGCCGGCCTCGTCGATCCGGCCGTCGTCGGCGAACGGGGTCTGGACGACCGGCAGGACGCCGGCCAGGGGCCTTGCGGACATCAGCTCTCCTCGGGACGGGACGGATCGGGGGTCGGGCCGGCCGGACCTGTCGGCCCCGGCCGCGGGCGGCACGGTCACGAGCGCCCGACCACGGGTTCGACGAACACGCGGTGCGCGGGCGTCGGGGCGGCGAGGAAGTCCAGGTCCGCCCCCTGGTCGGCCTGGAGCACGTGCTCGGCGTACAGCCGGGGCCAGCCGCGCAGGTGACCGGTGCCGGCGTGCGGCGCCGGAGCCGCTGCGCGACGACGGTCGAGCTCGGCCGCCTCGACCAGCAGGTCGAGGCGTCGGGCGGGCACGTCGAGCAGGATCTGGTCGCCGTCCCGCACCTGCCCGAGGGGTCCGCCGACCGCCGCCTCGGGAGCGACGTGCAGCAGCACCGTGCCGAAGGAGGTGCCGCTCATCCGGCCGTCGCTGACCCGCACCATGTCGCGCACGCCCCGCTCGACCAGCCGCTGCGGGATCGGCGCCATCCCCCACTCGGGCATCCCCGGCACACCGACCGGCCCGCAGCCACGCACCACCAGCACGTCGTCCGCACCCACGTCCAGCTCCGGGTCGTCCAGCCGGGAGCGCATGTCGGCGTAGGAGTCGAAGACGACGGCTCGCCCGGTGTGCTGCAGCAGGTCGGGGCTGGCCGCGGCGACCTTGATCACCGCGCCGGACGGGGCGAGGGTTCCGTGCACCGCGACGAGCGTGGGGGCCGGCAGCACCGGGGCGTCCAGGGTGCGGATCAGCGATCCGGCCGCTCCCGGTGCCGGGAACTCGCCCAGCACATCCCGCCACGCGCGCCCGTCCCCCGCCTTCTGGTCCAGATCCACCAGCCCCGCGGGGGTCCGGGCGCCGAGCGCCCCGTGCTCACGGGACACGTCGCCCGCCGCACCGGCGTCCGCGGGCGCGCGGTGCAGCGCGGCGGGGCCCGCGAGGGCATGGAGAAGGGTAGGGACGGCACCGGAGCGGTGCAGCTGGTGGACGAGGCCGCTGCCGCAGGGCTCGACGTCGGCGAGCAGCGGGACGTCACGCCAGAGGGCGTCCAGGCGCGCGAGGCTCGCGTCCAGGCCGAGGCGGCCGGCGAGGGCGGCGAGGTGGATCACCGCGTTCGTGGAGCCGCCGACCGCCGCCAGCACCCGGGCCGCGGTGTCGAGCGCGGCCTGCGTGATCCGCCCGGAGGGCCGTTGCTCCGCGAGCGCCATCGCGACCACCTGCTCCCCGGTGGCCCGGGCCGCGGCCTCGATCGCCGGACCGGTGGCGTCCAGCAGCGCGGTGCCCGGCAGCGCCATCCCGATCGCCTCCGTGAGCGCCGCGAGCGTCGAGGCGGTGCCCATCACGTTGCACGCCCCGGGACCGGCGCAGGCCAGGCAGCGTTCCAGGCCGCGCCAGCCCGCGTCGTCCAGCAGCCCGGCCCGGCGGTCCTCCAGTGCACGCCACAGGTCGGTGCCCGCGCCGAGCGGCCGACCGCGGAACTCGGGGGCGGAACGGGCGCCGCTGAGCAGCAGCAACGACGGCAGGTCGGTCGAGGCGGCGGCCATCAGGGCGGCCGGGACGGTCTTGTCGCAGCCGGCCAGATAGACCACGCCGTCCAGCGGGTTGGCCCGGACCGTCTCCTCGAGCTCCATCGCGACGAGGTTGCGGTAGAGCATGGCGGAGGGCTTCATCAGGTCCTCCCCGAGCGACATCACCGGGAACCGCACCGGGATGCCCCCGGCCGCCCGGATGCCGGCGGCGACGTGCTCGGTGAGCGCGGTGAAGCCGACGTTGCACGGATTGAGGTCGGAGGCGGTGTCGGCGATCCCGATCACCGGACGGCCGACGTCCTGCGGCCCGAGCCGCAGCGCGACGCGGTGCAGCACCGCCACCTCGTCGTCGCCGGAGAACCAGGCGGCGCTGCGCAGCGCGGTCACGAGCGCACCCCCGCCCGCCGGGCGCCCGGGTCCTGCGGGTCGGCACCGAGCGCGGCCGTCCACCCGCCGTCGATCGCGATCGTCTGGCCGGAGACGTAGGAGGCCGCGTCCGAGAGCAGGAAGGCCACGACCGCGGCCACCTCCGCCGGCTCGGCGATCCGCCCGGCCGGGGACCGCTGGGCGAGGAACCGCTCGGCGGCGACCGGGTCGGGGGCCTGCCGGAACGACGCGTCCAGCGCCGGGGACCGGACCGCGCCCGGCGCGACGGCGTTGGCCCGCACCCCCTGGGCGGCATAGGTGACGGCGACGGACCGGGTCAGCGCCTCGATCGCGGCCTTGGTCATCTCGTAGACCGTGTGCTCGGGGTAGGCGGCACGGCCGTGCACCGAGGACATGGTCACGATCGCGCCCCCGCCGTGCGCCACCATGTGCCGGACAGCGGTCTCGCAGCTCCACAGGGCACCGAGCTGGTTGCCGCGCACCATGGTCTCGGTGGCCTCGGCGGACAGCTCGGTGAGGCCGTTGCGGATCGTGGTCCCGGCGCAGCTCACCCAGCCGCCGAGCGGGGCCAGGGCCAGCGCGGCGCCCAGCAGCCGCGGGTGCAGGTCCCGGTCGCCGACGTCCCCGACGCAGCCCGCGGCCGTGCCACCGGCAGCACCGATCTCCGCGACGGCAGCCGCCACCCGGGCGGTGTCCCGGCCGACCACGACCACGGCCCAGCCGTCCGCGGCCAGCCGCAGCGCGATGGCGCGGCCGATGCCGGAGGACGACCCGGTGACGACGACGGAGCGGGTGGTCATGCGATCTCCTCGCGAGGTTCCGGCAGGGCGGCGACCAGGCGGTCCGCCGCGTCGATCAGGTCCTCCAGGCCACCGGGGGCGACCAGGGTCTGCCACACCTGGTACCGGTCCCGGTGGTACGAGGCGCGGTCCGGCAGATAGACGAACCCGGGACCGTTGGTCAGGTTGAGCACGAGCACCGCGCGGTCGGGGTGCCGTCGGCGCAGCTCGGTCTGCAGTGCGGAGAACGCCTCGCCCGGATGCGCGACCAGCACCGCGTCGCCGAGCCGCCACACCCACAGCGGGTGCTCGGCCACCGGCTGCCCGTCCGCGCCCGGCGCCAGGTAGCCCTCCGCGAGCCGGGTGGCGCGACGCACCCGCTCGGCGGCGGCCACCGGGTCGATCCCGGCCCACTGCTCGGCGACCTCGACGGCGGTGGGCACCGGCTTCGCGACGAGCGGCACCCGCACCGCGGCGCAGGCGACAGCGGTCGGGACCTCCGCGGGCTCGGGCACCCAGAGACCGAGCGGGGCGCCGGACTCCACCACGCCGTCGAACCGCAGCCGGGTGCCCGGCTCGCCCATGCCGGTGAGCACGGACAGCGCCGCGAAGCCGAGGGTGCGCCCGTTCCGGTCCGTGACCTCGGTGCCCGGCCCGTACTGCTCGCGCGGGGACAGCTCGCCGGAGGCGCCCTGCAGGAACAGGCACGGCGCTCCCGCACCCGACTCGATGACCGCCCGGGCCGCACCGACCAGGTCCGGTGACAGCAGCGAGTTCCGGTGGGCCAGCGTGGTCGGGTGGCAGGCGTAGTTCAGCAGCACGCCGAGGACGGTCGGGACGCCGGCGGACGGCACCGCGACGATCCGGCCGACCAGCACGGTGCCGTCCGCCGGCGTGCCGGGATCGAAGGCGACCACGTCGCGGTCACCGCACGGCAGGTTCCGGCTGACGGCGAGGTCGCACCGGCCCTGGGCCCAGGTGACCACCGCGTCGGTGGCCTGGTCCCGGGCCGTGGTGCACGCCGCCACCGCCCCGGCCAGCAGGGTGCGCTGATAGCCGGGCAGCAGATCGGCGCCGGGCAGGTCGAGGCCGAGATCGCAGACGGACGGTCCGGCGTGGGTGTGCACGAGGTGCAGCAGCAGGTCGTCCGGCTCGGCGTCCAGCGCGGCCAGCAGCGGGTCGCGCAACCGCTCGAAGGACGCGGCGTCGCGCCACCAGCCGAGGTCGAGGGTCAGCAGGTAGCGCCAGCGCCGCGCGCCGTCGTCCCGGAACGCCAGCGCGGTGGCGGTGAGCGGCCGGTGCACCCCGGTGGCGACCTCGGTGCGGGAGGCGCCCCAGGAGTGCGCGCGGACGCCCACCGGCGCCGTGATGTCGGCGCGGCCGACGCCGGCGGTGAGCCGGGACTCGCGCGGGGTCCAGCTGGTGACGGCGGGCAGCATCTCCCGCAGCACGGGGGCTCCGCCGTCGGTCGCCGGGGCCGTCACCTGGCCGCCCCCGCCGGTGCGCCCGCGCCGGCGGCGGTCCGCACCCCGGCCAGCGCCTCGGCGGACCCGGTGCGCAGCAGCGCGCTGTCGGTGGCGACGGTGAGCAGCCGCACCCCGCGGTCCCGCCAGTAGGCGGCCATCGCCGGGTCCGCGCAGTGCAGCCCGGCCGCGACCCCCGCGGTGCCCGTCGCGGCGACCACCCGGTCCAGGGCGGCGTGCACGGCGGGCGAGGTCGACCAGGTCTGGCGGCCGTGCCCGAGAGACAGCGCCAGGTCGTTCGGTCCGACGTAGACCGCGGCGACGCCCGGCACCGCGGCGATCGCCGCGACGTCGGCCAGCCCCTCGGCCGTCTCGACCATCACCACCACCAGCCGTGCGGCGTCCGCCGACGCGGGGTCAGCACCGGCGGCGCCGTCCACGTCGCCCCACATCGGCCCCCAGGACCGCACCCCGCCGGGCGGGTAGGTGCACGCCGCGACCGCCTCGGCGGCCTGCTCCGGGGTGTCGACCATCGGGACGACCACCCCGTCGGCGCCCAGGTCCAGCGCCCGCATCATCAGCCCGGGGTCCGGCCCGGGCACCCGGACCAGGACGGTGGCCGGGGTGCCGCGCAACGCCTGCAGCACCGGCAGCGCCGTCCCCGGCCCGGTCATCCCGTGCTGCCAGTCCACGCAGACGTAGTCGTAGCCGGCACGGCCCAGCAGCTCGGCGACCACCGGGTCCGGCAGGGTGCTCCACACCCCGCACGCCGCCTCGCCCGCCGCCCACCGGGCGCGCACACCCGTCGTCATCTCGGTGCCGCTCATGCCATCCGCTCCAGGTCCGCCTCGGTCACGGCATGCCGCAGGGGCTCGTCCCGCACCAGCCGTTCGATCTCCTCGACCACGATCCGGCCCTGCCGCAGCCGACCCTCCACGGTCCCGGCGGCGTGGTGCGGGGTGAGCAGCACGTTCGGGAGGTGGCGCAGCGGGTGGTCCACCGGCAGGGGCTCGGCGTCGAACACGTCCAGGGCGGCGTCGATCCGCCAGGAGCGCAGCTCGGCGAGCAGCGCCGTCTCGTCCACCAGCCAGGACCGCGCCGTGTTCACCAGCCCGGCACCGTCCGGCAGCAGCGCGAGCCGCCGCGCGTCGAGCAGGTGGTGCGTCTCGGGCAGGCTCGGCGCGTGCAGGGCCACCACCCGGGAGGCGGACAGCAGGTCGTCCAGCGGCAGCAGGTCCGCGCCGAGGTCCGCCGCCTCGGCGTCGGTCAGGTACGGGTCGGCCAGCAGCGGTCGGGCACCGAGCGCACGGACCACCTCGAGGTATGCCCGACCGGTCCGGGAGGCACCGACCACGCCGATCGGGGTGCCGAGGATCTCGTGCCGCGGTGGCACGTCCTCGGCCTGCTGCCAGTCGACGCCGGTGCGCAGGGCTCGGTCGAACCGTGGTACCTGGTGCAGCAGCGCCAGCGTGAAGGTCAGCGCCACCTCGGCCACCGACCGGGCCATGCCCTGACCGGCCTGGGTGACGGCCACGCCCCGCGCGAAGGACTCGGCGGTGACGAACGGCCGCACCGACCCACCGGTGTGCGCCGCCAGCCGGAGCCGGGGCAGCCGAGCCAGCAGCGCGGCGTCCAGCGGCGGCTGGCCCCAGCAGGTGACCAGCACCTGCGCGTCCGGCCAGTCGAGGTCGTCGTCCTGCAGCGCGGCACCGCCGTCGAGCCACCGCACGGTCCCGGACGGCGCCAACGCTCCGGCGACGTCCGCCAGCCGAACAGTCTGCTCGGCCCGGAAGAAAGCGCTGCGCAGCACCTCCGGCACCGCCACCAGCACCGTGGTCCCGGCCGTCATCGCAGCCACGCGTCCAGGTGCTCGGCCACGAAGTCGTCGTCGCTCAGCCACGGGTGCAGCCGGAGCACCCGGTCGATCTCCTCGGCCTGGCCCGGGGACAGCCGCTCGTCCGGGTCCAGGCACCAGGTCCCGGCGAGCAGCCCCTGGCGGCGCAGCACCTCGTGCACCCCGGCGATGCACCCGGCGAAGCCGTGCGACGGGTCGAACAGCGCACTGTTCGCGTCGGTGATCGCGGCGGACCGGTGCACCAGGTCCGCGAGCGCCTCCCGGTCGCCGGTACGTGCCCGCTCCACCTGCGCGAGCAGGTCGACCGCCCGGCGGGCCCAGACCGACCAGTGCCCGAGCAGCCCGCCGCGCAGGTGCCGGGTGACGGGCCGTCCGTCCGGGCCCTCGAACACCAGGTCGGAGAGCAGGTCGGCGACGATGGCGTCGTCGTTGCCGGTGTACAGCGCGATGTCGGCGCCCCGGGCGGACCCGGCGACGGCACGGGCGACGTCCAGCGTCCGGTACCGGTCGAACGGCGCGGCCTTGATCGCGACCACGCAGTCCAGCTCGGCGAACCGGCGCCAGAAGTCCAGCGTCAGGCGCGGCCCACGGATCGCGGTCTGCAGGTAGAAGCCGATCACCGGCAGCACCTCGCCGACCGCGGCGGCGCGCTCGATCATCAGGTCGTCGAACCGGTCTGGGTCGTCGAGCACCGGGTCGTCGCGGTGCGGCCGCGGCGGGCTGAGCAGCACCGCGTGGTAGCCCAGCCGCGCCGCGACCTCCGCCTCCGCGACGGCCTGCGCGGTCGGTCCGGCCACCCCGGCGACCCGGACGAACGGCCGGCCGGCCGCACCGGCACCGGCACCGGCACCGGCACCGGCCGAGTCCAGCGCGTCGGCGGTGAGCGCGAGCACCGGCTCGTACAGGTCGACGCCGGGATCGCGGATCGCGAACTGGGTGGTGTGCACGCCGATCGCGACGCCGCCCGCGCCGGAGGCGACGTAGTAGCGGGTGAGGGCGCGCTGGTGCCGCTCGTCCAGCCGGCGCCGCTCGGTGAGCGCCAGCGGGTGCGCCGGGATCACCGTGCCCGCGCGCAGCAGCGCGGCGACGTCGGCCGGGAGCCGGGCAGCGGAGGCGCCCATCAGAACCTCCCGTCCCGGACGGCCCACTTGGTCGGCCGCCCGCTGGTGGGCAGCCCGGCGGCGAGCCACCCCGCCTGCCAGTCGACCAGGGTGCCGGCGGTGACGTCCGGGTAGCCGAACAGGTCGAAGCACCGGGTGGCGTCGTTGAGCAGCGCGGTCGGCGCCGGCTCACCGGCGAACGTCACCTCGCGCCCGAGCCCGGCCGCCAGCCGCTCCGCGAGGCGGCGCACCGGCAGCACCTCCGGACCGGTGAGGTTCAGCGTGAAGACCTCCGGCGTCGCGCGGGACATCGCGCGCAGCGTGACCTCGTTCGCGTAGCCCTGCCACACCACGTTGACGTGGCCGGTCGTCAGGTCGACCGGCTCGCCGGCCAGGATGGTCGTCGCCAGGTCGAGCAGCACCCCGTAGCGCAGGTCCACCGCGTAGTTCAGCCGGATCAGCGAGACCGGCGTACCCCGGGTCAGCGCCCCGTGCGCGAGCACCCGCTCCCGGCCCAGGCACGACATCGCGTACTCCCCGACCGGTCCCACCGGGTGGTCCTCGGCTGCCCCCTGCGAGCCGATCGGCACCAACGGGTACACGTTGCCGGTGGAGAACGCCGTGATCCGGGAGCCGGCGTACCGGCGGGCCACCCGGTCCGGCAGCGCGGCGTTGACCGCCCACGCCCAGGACGGCGACGCGGCGGAGCCGAACTTCGCACCGACCATGAACAGCACGTCGGCACCGTCCGGCAGCGCGGCCAGGCCCGGGTCCGTGCCGTCGAGCAGGTCGGCGGTCACCACCTGCACCCCGGCCGCGCGCAGCCGGTCTGCCTGCGCGGGGTCCGACCAGCGCGAGACGGCGTGCACCGCGTCGCCGCCGCGCCCCGCCGCGTCCAGCGCCCGCCGGGCCAGCACGGCCAGCGTCGGACCCATCTTGCCGCCGGCGCCGAGGACCACCAGGTCGCCGCCGCCGGCCGCACCGGCGCTCGCCAGGTCTGCGACCAGGGCGGGCGAGGGGGTGGTGAGCCGGTCCTCCAGCTCGGTCTGCGAGGTGAACATCAGGTCCTCTCCTGCGAGGTGTCGCGGTCGACGGGGTGCGGGCGGTGGGGTGCGGGCGGGCGTCAGCCCTTGATGCCGGTGTGCGCCACCCCCTCCTGGAAGGAGCGCTGCGCGACGGCGTACGCGGCGAAGATCGGGACCAGCGCGACCACCGACCCCGCCAGCACCACCGACAGCGGCACCTGCTGCTGGCGCAGCGACGCGATGCCGACGGTCAGGGTCCACATGTCCGAGCTCTTCGCGACGATCAGCGGCCAGAGGAAGTCGTTCCAGTGCCAGAGGAAGACGAACGTGCCGAGCGTGGCCAGCACCGGCTTGCACAGCGGCAGCACGATCGTGACGAAGGTCCGCCACTCCCCGGCGCCGTCGATCCTGGCGGCCTCGAACAGCTCGTCCGGCAGCCCCTTGATGAACTGCCGCATCAGGAACACCGCCTGCGCGTTCGCCAACGAAGGCACGATCAGGCCCCAGTAGGTGTCCACCCCACCGGCCTTCGCCATCATGATGAACGTCGGGATCAGCGTCACGTGGTACGGCACCATCACCATCGCGAGGAACGACCAGAACATCGCCTCGCGGCCGGGGAACCGCTTCTTCGCGAACGCGTAGCCGGCCATCGACGCGAGCAGCAGCACGAGGATCACCGAGACGCCGGAGTACACCAGGCTGTTCAGCGTCCAGCGCAGCATGTCCTGCCCGGACAGCACGGAGGAGAACGCCGAGGTGTCCAGGTTCCACGGCAGCAGCGACTGCGGGAACTGGATCGCCGTCTCCGGCTTCAGCGCGATCACGACCATCGCGTAGAACGGGAAGATCGTCAGCACGGACGCGACGGCGAGCAGCACGCCGCGCGCCGCCCGGCCGCCGCGGGTCGGCTCGAGCGCCCGGTAGGCCCGCCGGCGACGACCCGGCCGGCGGGATCCCGTGGCCGCCGGACGCCCGCTGTCGGTGGCCGCCGCGGGGGTGGCGGGGGCGTCGGCGGCGCTCACTCCTCCCTCCCGAGGAAGCGACGCTGGACCAGCGCGACCACGAGAGTCATCACGAACAGCGCGACGCCGATCGCCGCTGCGTAGCCGTAGTCGACGTACTTGAAGCCCTGGTCGTAGAGCAGGTAGACGAGGGTGTAGCTACCGCGCGCCGGGCCGCCCTGGGTCATCACGTAGATCAGGTCGAACACCTGGAACGAGGCCGTCGTCTCGATCACCGCCAGGAAGAACAGTGACGGTCGCAGGTGCGGCGCCACGATGTACCGGAACCGGGCCCACGGTCCGGCGCCGTCGGTGAGCGCGGCCTCCTCCAGCTCGCGCGGCACGTCCTGCAGCCCGGCGAGCAGGATCAGCATCCCGTAGCCGAACCGGGACCAGACGCCCACCAGCACCAGCGCCGGGATCACCAGCACCGACGAGGACAGCCAGGAGTCACCGCTGCCGCCGAGCCAGCTGGAGACCGACGAGACCGGGCCACCGGTGGAGAACACCCAGACGAACACGGTGCCGGCCAGCACCAGCGAGGTGATCACCGGCAGGAAGAACACCGACCGGAAGAAGCCGACCCCGCGGAACCGCCGCCGCACGGCCAGCGCCAGCACCAGGGACATCGCGATCGACAGCGGAACTGCCAGCACGGAGTACAGCACCGTGACGCGCAGCGACTGCCAGAACACCGCGTCGGAGAGCATCCGGCGGAAGTTCGCCAGCCCCTCCCACTCGATGCTCCCGGAGATGTCGTAGTCGAACAGGCTCAGCGCCACGCCCGCGAGGGCGGGACCGAACCGGAACACCAGGAACAGCAGGAAGGTCGGCAGGGCGAACAGCAGGCCGATCCGGGCGTCCCAGCGAGCCATCACGGACCGGCCGGAGCGTGCGGGTCGCGCATGGCGACCCGCCGCCCGGCCCTGGTCCTGCACGGCGGTGCTCATGTGGGCCTCTCGGGTGGGGGGTGGGGCGGGGGCGGGGGGGCCGGGCGGCGTCAGCCGAGCAGCGCGTTCGCCGAGTCGGCGGCGTCGTCCAACGCCTCCTGCGCCGTCTTCTGGCCGAGCAGCGCGGCCTGGATCTCCGGTGCCAGCACGCCCATCACCTCGCGGGAGTGCTCGTTGATCGGGCCGACCGTGGTGTCGGGGATGGTGGCCTCGATCGCGCTGTAGAGCGGGTCGTCGGCGTACAGCTCCCCGGTCGACGTGAGCGGGGAGAACATGGAGGCCGCGGTCACGTACTCGGTGATCGGGTCCGCCTGGGTGACGAAGTCGATCCATGCGCCGGCGGCGTCCTTGTTCTCCGAGCCCTGGAGCATCGAGAGCGAGCCGACCGTGCCGTAGCCGACGGACTCCTCCTCGGTCAACGGGGCCTGGACGATGATGTTGTCGGTGCCCCAGTACGCCTCGACGTCCGACGGGCCGGACTGCCAGGTGCAGGCGACCTTGTTCTGCGCGATCGCCGTCTGCTCGATGCTCGGCGTCGTGGTGAGGAGGTCGGGCTCCAGGTAGCCGCCGTCGTTCAGCTCCATCAGGTACTCCAGCGCCGCGACGCCCGCGTCGCTGTTGAAGGTGACCTCGGTGCCGTCCTCGTTGAACACGTCGCCGCCCGCCTGCCACAGCAGCGGGTAGAAGGTCATGTTCAGCGTGACCTCGGTCGATCCCCAGTAGTTCGTGGCGTAGATGCCCTGCTCGGCCAGCGCCGGGGCGACCTCCAGCAGGTCTTCCCAGGTGGTCGGGTAGTCGGTGACGCCGATCGCGTCGAACGCCGCCTTGTCGCAGATCAGGGGATAGGACGTGGTGAGCAGGGGCGAGCCGAGCATCTCGCCGTCGACCGTGACCGAGTCCACGACGTTCGACAGGATGTCGGCCACGTGCTCGTCGGACAGGTAGTCGTCGATCGGCTCGATCGACGACTGGTACGTCGCGAGCTGGTCCGGGATGAGGTAGACCACGTCCGGCTCGGTGCCCGAGGCGATCGCCGTGGCCAGCGACTCGTCGCGACCTGCCCACGGGTAGATCTCGACGGTCACGTCGACGTCCGGGTTCTCCTCCTGGAACGCCGCGATCTGCTCGTCCCAGAACTCCTGGTGCGCGGTCTCGTCGGTGATCACCGGGTAGATCCACATGGTGACCTCGCCGGACAGGGCGCCGTCGGTGCTCGCGGCGCTGCCGGCGTCGTCCGAGGACGAGCACCCGGCGAGCAGGACCGTGCAGGCCGCGCCGGCGGCCACCAGCGACTTCGTCGAGCGTCTCATCGCTACTCCTTCGTCGTGACCTGCGGGACCGTGCGGTCCCGGTGGTCCGGGGGGACTTCTCAGGGGGTGGTGCGGACAGGGGTCAGGCGGCGCCGACCGCCCGGACCTCGCCGGAGCGGCGCGCCTCCTCGGCGGCGAACACGGCGAGGTGGCTCTCCAGGGACTCGGCCGGGCCGGAACGCACCCACGAGCGGTCGTGCGTGGCGACCGCCGCGGTGAACGCGTCCATCAGGCCGCCGTCGCCGCCTCCGTGGTCGCCCGCGGCGTTGGAGCCGCCGAGGGCGCCCGCGTCCAGGACGTGCGAGGTGTTGCTGCGGAAGTCGACGACGCGCACCCGCTCGCCGTCGCCCTCCAGGCAGCCGTGCGAGCCGAAGATCCGGGTCTGGCGGTGGGTCTGCTCCGAGAAGGCGGTCATCGTGAAGGTCGCGGCGGCCCCGCCCTCGAGCCGCATGGCGACCACCTGGTGGTCCACCACGTCGTTGTCCGAGTCCCACACGCACCGCCCGTACGGCCCGGTGCGCAGCGCCTCGACCACGCCGGCCTCGTCGGTGCGTGCCGTGATCACCGTCACCGGCCACACCGGACCGTCCACCTGCAGCGTGCCCAGGTACAGCCGCGGCGCCGAGTACGGGCAGCCCGGCTCGAGGACGCAGTCCAGGCAGCGCTCGGCCGCGCCGGCGGGCTTGTGCTCCGGGCGCAGCTCGGTCAGGTTGCCGAAGCTCGACACCTGCTCGATCCGCAGGCCGGTGACGTAGCGCAGCCAGTCGATGTCGTGGCACGACTTGGCCAGCAGCATCGGCGCGGAGGCGGCCTCCTGCCGCCACGGGCCGCGCACGTACGAGTGCGCCATGTGCCACCAGCCGACCGGCTCCAGGTGCTGCACGTCGATCACCCGACCGAGCACGCCCGAGTCCACGACCTCCTTCACCAGGTCGGTGTACGGCGTGTACCGCAGCACGTGGCAGACCCCGAACAGCACGCCGGCCCGCTCGACCGCCGCCACGATCCGCCGGCACTCCGCGGCGGTCGGTGCGATCGGCTTCTCCAGCAGCACCGCGTAGCCGAGCGCGGCGAACGCCTCCGCCGGCTCCGCGTGGTCGCGGTCCTGCGTCGAGATCACCACCATGTCGGCCACCCGGCCCTGCGCGGCGAGGTCCCGCCAGTCGGCGTAGTGCGCGACCGTCGGGTCACCGGCGGCGACGATCTCCCGCCGGTGCGCCTGCGGGTCCGCCACCGCGACCAGCCGGGCCCGACCCGGGTTCGCGTGCGCCCACGCCAGGTACGACTGCCCGCGGTTCCCCGCACCGACCAGCGCCACCGTCACGGGGGGCAGGCCGCGCACGGCATCGGCGGGGAGCGGTCGGACGGCATGCCGCCAGGGAGCGCTCGCCGGGGCGGCGGGGGCGGTCGGGGACCGCACGGGCGCAGGCTCCACGACCGGGCTCACCGGCACCACGGGAGCTGCTGACATCGCCTGACCGCCTCGGAGTCGTCGCTGAAGGACTGGTCCGTCGGGTCGTGCGTGCTGGCGAGAGGAAGGCGCCGGTCGGCCTCGTCGTCGAGGGAGACCTGGTGGCGGAGCGCAGGGGGCTGGCCTGCCGCCGCGATCCTCCCGGGCTGGGAGCGGGTCGGGCGATGCGCAGGACGCTAGCCGGGCTCTCCGGGGGCGTCAACCCCCGTGCCGGGTCCGCCGACCTCCTCGATCGCCGGCGCGGCCGGGTCGTGGCCCAGGTCGTGGGAGATGGCGCGGGCGGCGTCGCGCACGGTCCGGCCGAGCTGCTGGTAGTGCCAGGACGGCTGGTCGAGCTTGAGCCCGGTGATCGAGATCGCCCCCACGCAGGCGCCGTCGTGGCCGAGCAGCGCGGAACCGATGCAGAACACGCCGTCGGCATCCTCCTCGTCGTCGAAGGCGTAGCCGAGCTCACGTGCCTCCGCGAGGTGCGCGACCAGGGTGCCCACGTCCGTGATGGTGCGCGAGGTGCGCCGGACCAGGCCGACGCGGCCGACGATCTCGCGGATCTCGTCCGGATCGAGGCAGGACAGGATCGCCTTCCCGAGCCCGGTGGAGTGCGGCAGCTCGTGGCTGCCCATCCGCAGGTCGAGGCGGACGCGCTCGTTCCCGCCGACCTGGTCGATCACCACGGCCTGGTCCTGCACCAGGGTGGCCAGCCGGGCGGTGGCGGCGGTGCTGCGAGCCAGCCCCACCAGGTGCGGGCGGGAGACGTCGCGGAGCGAGGTCTGGGCCAGCGCCTGCGAACCGAGCCGGGCCAGTGCCATGCCGAGCCGGTAGCGCCTGGTCATCCCCGCACCCTCGTCGGCCACCAGACCGCGGCGGGTCAGCGTGTAGAGCGTGGCGAACGCGGCGCTCTTGGACAGGCCCAGCGCCGCACCGATCTCGGTGACGGACAGCCCTTCGCCCGGCGGGCGGGACGCGAGCAGCTCGATCACGTCGACCGCGCGCGAGACGGACTTCACCCAGTAGCGGGAGTCCTCGACGTCCTCCGGTCGGTTCTCCGCTCGCACCGTGGCCTCCATGGTCGTCCCCCTGCTCGATGGTCGGGCGCCCCGGGTCGTCGGTGCGCACCGTCGTGCACCGGACGGTGCGGGGCAGGTGCTGGCGCCAGGCTAGTCGCCGTTCGGCCCTGCCGACCAGCGTATCGAACAGCCGAGTACGCTGCGGGTCGGACGACGGGTCGCGATCGACGACCCCGGAGGGAGCGGCGACGTGCGGCTGGCCGTGGTCGGGGCGGCATCCTCGCACGTCGCCCAGGTGCTGCGCCTGGCCGCCGCGGGCGCGCTCGGCCCGACCACCCGCGTGACGACCCTCGCCGTGCCGGACACCGAGCCTGTCCCCGCGGAGCTGCTCGCCGACCGGACGACCGGCGGCGGGAGCCCCCGCACGGTGCATCGCGGGGACGGGGTCACGCTGGCCGCGGCCCTGGCCGGTCAGGTGGACGCCGTGCTGGTGCTGACCAGGGACGCCCGCACGCACCGCGCCCTCGCCGATCCGCTGCTGCGCGCCGACCTGCCGCTGCTGGTGGACAAGCCGTTCACCGCCGATCCCGACGACGCCGCGCACCTGGTGCGGCTGGCCGCCGGCCGCGGGCTGCCGCTGACCAGCTCCTCGGCGCTGCGCTGGCACCCGGACGTGCAGCGCGCACGCCGTCGGTGGCGGTCGGAGCCGGGCGGGATCGGCGTGCAGGCCACCGGGCCGGCCGACCCCGACGACCCGCACGGCGGCCTGGCCACCTACGCGGTGCACACCGTGGAGGCCGGCCTGGCGGTGCTGCGCGGGCCGGTGGGCACCTCGGTCACGGTGCTCCCCGGCGAGGGGGTGCGCACCGCGGTGGTCGGTGCCGGCAGGGATGTCGCGACGATCACGGTCCTGGCGCCGCGGGGCTGCGCGCAGACCCCGTTCCAGCTGTCGGTCGCGGGGGCGGACGACCGCACCGATGCCCGCCTGGACCTCGGCCCGGACTACCTGCTGCCGCTGCTGCGCGCCTTCGTGACCGGGCTGGCGGCCGGCCGCGCGACGGCCCCGGGACCGGGCGGCCGGACGTTGGTCGACACCGTCCGCATCACCGCCGCCCTGTCCGCCTGAGCCGGGCCGCGGACGAGACGCCTCGGAGGGCAGCACCCGAACCGGGTGCTGCCCTCCGAGGTGCGGGACCGGTCCAGCCCGACCGGGACCCACGAGTTCTGCTGCTCCGCCAAGAGCACATTCCAAACGCCATTCGGCACGACCGAACGGATGCCTGCCATTCAAGCAAGGCTCCGCGATGCCAGCAACAGAATCGCGTTACGGTTCTGTAAAGCCTGGTGATGTTCGGTGATGCCGAACGTTGACGGCTCAGGCCACCAGGTTCCCGTCCGACAGCACCCCGTCCCCGGTGGCCGGCAGCGCCGTCCTCGTGACCCCTCGCTCGACGTTCGCGGTGTGCAGCAGCGTCGAGCCCGAGCCGAAGCCGGTCGCCGCCAGCTCGATCCGACCACCGGTGAACGACGACCCGGTCGCCCGGTAGTGGTTCGTCCCGGACGCGATCACCACGTGCGCCACATCACCCTCCGCCGAGTGCCCGTCCAGCACCCAGGAGACCACGCCCGAACCGTCACCGCGCGCGAGGACGACGCCGCTCGACGGACCGCCGGACGACCGCGACCCGGCGAGCACCACCACCTGGTCGGTCGCCGCCGGCAGCAGCACACCGGTGTCCGTCAACGAGGTCCCGTCCAGGGTCAGCGACGACGCGGACACGCTGATCGCCGCACCGCCCGACCCGGTCAGCGTGCAGTCGGTCAGCGTCAGCGGTCCGGTGCCCTGGAACAGCGCCGTCGCACCGTCCAGCCCGCTGACCGTGGTCCGCACCAGGTGCACCGGCGTCGTCACGGACGACGCGATCAACGGGGTCGACGACAGCTGGTCCGCCAACCCGATCACGCAGTCCTCGATCACGGTCGGCCGCGCGGACAGCGTCGTGGCCTGCGACAGCCCGAACCGGTCGTCCACCCGGCAGCCCCGCATCTGCAGGCCGTCGGCGTTCACCCACATCCAGCTCGGGTAGTCGGCCATGCTCGGGTCCCGCACCACCTGGCAGTCCTCGAGCGTGAGGTCCACCACGCCGACCCGGGCGAAGAGCAGCGCCGCGACCTGCTGGCGCACCGTGACCCGCTTAGCCCGACCGCCCCAGGTGGTGCCGGAGTTCGCGAACGTCATCAGGCCCGAGTTCCCGATGTAGGTCAGGTCGTGCTCGTACTGGCCGTGCGTGACGAACGGCCCCTGCACGTCGCCGTCCCCGTGGCAGTTCTGCACCATCGAGTAGGCCGCACAGGTGAAGTCGTTCAGGTGCCGGGCGTTCGAGGTCCGGCAGTCCCGCACCTGCGCGTACAGGCAGGAGATCTGCTGCGTGAGGTAGCCCGCCCCGCCGAGCGTGACGCTCACCGGGTTCATCAGCGAGCACTGCGAGGTCACGTAGCTGGTGTTCCAGCGGCGCATGATCACCGGCCAGTAGGTGCCCTCGGCGTCGATCCGGTGCACGTCGCAGTGCGTGGCGTACTCGAAGGCGACCGGGTGCGAGCCGGTGACCTGGTCCGAGCCCGTGCCACGGAACCGCAGGTGCTGCACGGTGACCCGCTGAACGGGCTCCACCCGGGTGAACGTCAGCACCCGCCCCGCGGCCAGCGGCCAGCCGGTCTTGTAGCCGACCCGCACGTGCGTAGCGTCCACCAGCGCCGTCACCCGCAGCAGGTACATCAGCTCGCGCTCGGCGCTGCCGCCGCCGGGGACGGTGTCGGTCTGCACCGCGTACCAGTCCCCCAGCGTGAACGCCGTGGAGTCCGGCACCGGCAGGATGTCCACCTGCTCGGGCAGCGCCTCCGCCAACGTCGACGTGATCACCGTGCCGGTGACCGTGCCCTGGAAGAACAGCACGGCGGCGAACGGGTCGTTGGACGCGGCGTCCTCGATGCCCTCGGTCGTCACCAGGTGCCCGCCGAAGTCCAGCACCAGGTCGGAACGGCTGAACGTGTGCCGCCGGACGAAGTTGAGATCCGAGTGCGCCTCGATCCGCTGCACCGTCGGGTCGGCGACCATCGCGTCCAGGGCGTCGTCGGCCGATGTGCTGGCGTCCAGCACCCCGAAGGTCCGGAAGTCCACCGTGCCGTCGTGCACCTGCAGCCAGCGGCCCCGGACCCGGCCGGTCGCGGCGAGCACCGTGCCGCCGTTCGCGTCGGCGGTGGCGGAGGCGTCCCAGCGCACGACCATCCCGCCGCCGTCATCGGCTGCGGCATACCCGGCGACCAGCACGACGGCGCCCGAGGTGGGGCGCAGCGCCTGCAGCTCGGCCACCGTGCCCACCACCGCTGCCGTGCTCGAGCCGGAGGAGCTGCTGGTGCCGGACGACCCGACGGGTGCAGCGGCCGCGGCCGGCCCGACGGCGGCACCCACCGCCACTGCGGCGAGCAGGGTGGCCCCGCCGCCGCGCAGCAGCCCGCGCCGGCTCGGGCTGCCGGGCGGCAGGGCGCCGCCGGCCGAGGGGAGTTCGGTGGCGTCGGGGACGCCGGAGGACGTGGTGCGGTCGGAGCTCATGCGAAGGCCTCCAGGACGAGTCGGATCGGACTGTCCGTCGGAGGTGCCGAGCGGCGGGGAGCGGCAGGGTCGGGCCGCGGGCTGCGCGGTTCGACGCGAGGCGGAGGAGCGGTCGGCAGCCGCACACGTGCTGCCGGACCGAACGTAGGGCGGGCGGAATGCGCTGTCAACGGCGACCGGCCGGGCCGGGGAACCGGAGCCGTTCGGCCCCCGGCCCGTCGGGCCGACCGCGCGTCAGGCGGTGAACCGGGCGATCAGCGACGCCAGGACCAGGCAACCCAGGCCGACCAGCAGCCCCCAGCGCAGCCACCACGGCACCGTCACGATCTTGTCGGCCCCGGACGCGGCGGCCTCCTCGCGCGACATCGGCCGCGTGGCCCATCCCTGCTCGGTCAGCGTCGAGACCGCGTACCGCCGTCCGTACGCGAACTGGAACAGCCAGAACAGATGGACGTAGCCGTAGCTCAGCACCAGCGCCTCGGTCTCGCTGACCTGTCGTGACACGTTCTTGCGTCCCCACCCAAAGAACACGACGGTTCCCCCTTGGTCGCCCGCGCCGCGACCGCCACGACGCCCGCGGCCAAGGTAGCGGGGCGGAGCCCGCGGCGATACCCGCTCCTCACAGTGTGAGACCGCTTTCCCGGACGCCCGTCCGCGGGGACGGCGGGGCGGCGCCGACCTCACCACGACCGGCCCGATCGGCCCGGCCCGGCCCGATCGGCGCGGCGGGCGAAGGACGGGACGGCGCACGGGGTGCGCAGGCGCACCGGTCGGTCGGGCGTACGGGAGCCCGCGACGTCCAGGATCGCCCGCCGCCGCGCGGCACGCACCGTCTCCGGGCACCGACCGGCGATCCGGGACCGGCGGTGCGCTGCGGCCGGCAGAAAAGGTGACGCATCAGGGGTAGTTGTCACCCCGACGGGCCGGTCCTAGTGTGGCCGAACCATCCAGAGCGACCGAGAGACCTGGCTCGACGACGTCGCAGCAACCCCCCGCCGACGCGGGTGTGGGTGCTTCCGCCAGGTTCGATGGAGCGAGCGATGAGCAGCACCGACGCACCCCCGACCCCGGCCGGGTCGTCGACCACCGACCCCGGCGCCGCCGCCCGGTCCGACGACCGGGTCAGCGACGGCCTCGGCCTGGTCGACCGCCCCACGGTCTCGTTCGAGCTGTTCCCGCCGCGCAACCCGGACGCTGCCCCGCGCCTGTGGTCCACCGTGCGGGCGCTGGCCGAGGTCCGGCCGGACTTCGTCTCGGTCACCTACGGCGCCTCCGGCAGCACCCGGCAGACCACCCGCGCTCTGGTGCGCCGGCTGCTCCGCGAGACGTCCCTGACACCGATCGCACACCTGACCTGCGTGGGGACCTCGCGCGAGGAGCTGACCGCCGTGGTCGAGGAGTTCCTGGACGAAGGTGTGCGGGCCTTCCTCGCGCTGCGCGGCGACCCGCCGCAGGACGCGTCCTGGCAGCCGCACCCGGCCGGCCTGGGCACCGCGAGCGCCCTGGTCGAGCTGCTGCGCGAGATCGAGGCCCGGCGCTGCTCGACCAGCCCCGCCCAGGCGGTCCGCGCCACGGTGCGCCCGCTCTCCGTGGCGGTCGCGGCGTTCCCGCGCGGCAACGCGGGCGCCGGCAGCAGCCGGGAGCAGGACGTCGCGGCGCTGCTGGCCAAGCAGCAGGCCGGTGCGGACTTCGCGATCACCCAGGTGTTCTACGACGCCGGCTCCTACGCCGAGCTGGTCACGCTGGCCCGGGACGCCGGGGTCACCATCCCGATCGTGCCCGGGATCATCCCGACGACCGACCCGGCCCGGCTGCGACGGGTGGCCCGGCTCACCGGCGTCCCGGTGCCGCAGCCCGTGCTGGACCGGCTGGACGCCTTCGACCCCGCGGACCCGCGTGAGCTGGCCGACCGGCACCGTGCCGGCACGCAGCTCGGCGTCGACCTGGTGAACGCGGTGCTGGACGGCGGCGCACCCGGCGTGCACGTCTACACGTTCAACGCGCACGGCCCCGCGCTCGACCTGCTGGCCGGTGCCGGGCTCGGCGGCGACGGCGCGCCGCGCACCCCGGCCAGTGCCACAGCACCCGGCTACGGACCGGACCAGTCGCCGGCACCGAGCCATGCGAACCCGGCCCGCACCGGCGCCGGCACCACCCGCGCCGCCGCGCTCCGCAGCACCGCCCCGATCCCTGTCCCCACCATCTGAGGCGAGAGATGACCCACCCCACGCACCCCTTCCCGTCCGGCATCGTCCTCGGCTACCCGCGCATCGGGCCCCGCCGGGAGCTGAAGAAGGCCCTCGAGGCGTTCTGGGCCGGACGCAGCACGGCCACCGAGGTCGAGGCCACCGCGGCCGACCTGCGCCGGCGCACCCGTGCCCGGCTGGCCGAGCTCGGCCTGGACACGACCCTGCCGGCGATCCCGAGCGCGTTCTCGTTCTACGACCACGTGCTGGACGCGACCGCCGTGCTGGGCGCGGTGCCGGAGCGGTTCGCCGACCTGGCGGACGCCGACGGCCGGCTGGACCTCGCGGGGTACTCCACCGTGGCGCGCGGCCGGGGCGACGACCTGCCGCTCGAGATGACCAAGTGGTTCGACTCGAACTACCACTACCTGGTGCCGGAGATCGGCCCGGGCACCACGTTCCGCTACGCGAGCGACCGCCCGGTCCGCGAGCTGGCCGAGGGGCTGGCCGACGGTGTGCTGACCCGCCCGGTGCTGGTCGGCCCGATCACCTACCTCGCGCTGGCCAAGGCCGCCGAGGGCTCCCCGGCCGGTTTCGCCCCGATCGACCGGCTGTCCGACGTGGTGGGCGTGTACGCCGCGCTGCTGCGCGACCTCGCAGCCGCCGGCGCCACCTGGGTGCAGCTGGACGAGCCGGCCCTGGTCTCGGACTCCACCGGCGTGCCGACCGAGCGGCTGCTCGCCGCCGCCACCGAGGCGTACCGCGTGCTGTCCACCGAGCTGCCGCTCGGCGAACGCCCGGCCCTGCTGGTCGCGGCCCCGTACGGCGACCTCGGCGCCGCTCTTCCGGTGCTCGCCGCCACCGACGTCGACGGCCTGGCGATCGACCTGGTCCGCGGCGCCGCGCCCACCGGCCCGGTCCCCGGGCTGGAGACGAAGGTGCTGGTCGGCGGCGTGGTGGACGGGCACAACATCTGGCGCACCGATCTGGACGGTGCCCTGTCCGCCCTGGAGCGGCTGGAGGGTCTGGGCGCCGCGCAGGTCGCCGCCGGCAGCTCGACCTCGCTGTTCCACCTGCCGCACGACACCGCCGACGAGCCGGACCTCGACCCGACGCTGCTGTCCTGGCTCGCGTTCGCCGACCAGAAGACCGCCGAGGTGGTCACGCTGGCCACCGGTCTGACCGAGGGCCGCGAGGCCGTGCACGGCGAGCTGCTGGCCGCCGCGGACGCCCGCCGGTCCCGCGCCGAGGCCCCCGGAGTGGTCCGCCCGGAGGTACGGTCCCGGATCGCCACGCTGCCGGCCGACGCCTTCCACCGCGGCGACTTCGCCGGCCGGCGGCAGGCCCAGGCCGCCCGGCTCGGCCTGCCCGTGCTGCCGACCACGACCATCGGCTCGTTCCCGCAGACGCCGGAGATCCGGCTGGCCCGTGCCGCCTTCGGTCGCGGCGAGCTGACCGCCGCGCAGTACCAGGACGAGATGCGTGCCGAGATCGGCCGCGTGATCGAGCTGCAGGAGCAGCTCGGCCTGGACGTGCTGGTGCACGGCGAGCCCGAGCGCAACGACATGGTGCAGTACTTCGCGGAGAACCTGGACGGCTTCGCGGTCACCCGCAACGGCTGGGTGCAGTCCTACGGATCGCGGTGCACCCGCCCGTCGATCCTGTGGGGCGACGTCTCCCGGCCGGCGCCGATCACCGTGCCGTGGACCACCTACGCCCAGTCGCTCAGCCCGAAGCCGGTCAAGGGAATGCTGACCGGACCGGTGACGATCCTCGCGTGGTCGTTCGTCCGGGACGACCAGCCGCTCGGCGACACCGCGAACCAGGTCGCGCTGGCCCTGCGGGACGAGATCGCCGACCTGGAGGCCGCCGGCACCGCCATCGTGCAGGTGGACGAGCCCGCGCTGCGCGAGCTGCTGCCGCTGCGTGCCGCCGACCACGCCGCGTACCTGGACTGGTCGGTGGCCTCGTTCCGGCTGGCGACCGCCGGCGTCCGCCCGGGCACCCAGATCCACACCCACCTGTGCTACTCCGAGTTCGGCGAGGTGTTCGGCGCGATCGACGCCCTGGACGCCGACGTGACCTCGATCGAGGCGGCCCGCTCGAAGATGGAGATCCTGGCCGACATCGCCGCCGAGGGCTACCCGCGCGGCATCGGCCCGGGGGTCTACGACATCCACTCGCCGCGGGTGCCCGGCGAGGCCGAGGTCACCGACCTGCTGGCCTCGGCGGTCCGGGTGATCGACCCGGCCCTGCTGTGGGTCAACCCGGACTGCGGCCTGAAGACCCGTGGCTACGCCGAGGTCACGCCGTCGCTGGAGCACATCATCGCCGCGACCCGCACGGTGCGGGCCTCGCTGGCGGTGCCGACCGCCTGAGGCCTCACGGGCCCAGGAGCGCGGCCGTGATCAGCGCGATCCCGTCCGGCCGTCGGAAGGCGACCGGAGCCGTGGTGATCACGGCCGCGTCCATCAGGTCCGGACCGAACCGTTCACGCAGCCGGCGCACGTCCCGGACGTCCTGGTCGTCCGGCACCGGGGTCAGCCTGACCTCGAGGGCGATCACGCGGCCGTCGTCCCGCGCCACGACGAGATCGACCTCGCGGTCGCCCCGCCGGGTGCCCAGGTGGCTGACCCGTGCGGCTGCAGCCTGCGCGGCCGATCAGGCGGGGTCGAGCAGCCCCCGCATCCGGCAGGCCAGGTGCAGCCCGAGCCGGGCGTCCGGGTCGCTCAGGTCGGTGCCGAGCAGGGCGGTGAGCCGCTGCACCCGGTAGGTGACGGCGTTCGGGTGCAGGTGCAGCACCGCACCGGCGTGCTTCGGCGAGCACTGCTGGTCCAGGTAGACCGCGAGGGTGCGCACGGCGGTGGCGGCCCGGGCCGGTCCCAGGGCGTCGATCGGCGCGAGCAGCTCGTCCATCACCCGGCGGCTGAGCGGCGAGGCGTGCAGGTCGGCCAGCACCCGGCCCAGGCCGGTCGTGTCGACCACGGTGACCACGCCCGGCCGGCCGACGCGCAGCGCCAGCTCGGCCGCGGAGCGCGCCTCCACCGAGGACTGCCGGATGCCACCGAGACCGCGCTGGTCGGTGCCCATCCCGACGTGCACGACGGCCTGCTCCTCGGCCACCAGACGGGCCACCGCCGCCTCGACGTCCTGGCGGGCCGCGCCGGTCAGTGCCACCCCGTCGCTGCCGTCGTCGTCGCTGGCCAGCAGGAGCAGCGAGCCACCGACCCGCACCACGTGCCACCAGACCGGCTGGGGATGCATGATCTCCAGGCAGATCATCTCGGCGCTGGACAGCAGCCGGCGGCGCGCGGCGATCGGCGCGTCGCCCTCGCCGTCGTGCGCCGGGCGCAGATCGAGCCAGAACGCGACGTGGGTGCTGTCCACCGGCAGGCCGATGCTGCGGGCCTGCTCGGTCAGGCCGACCAGGTGGGTGGGCTCGGCCACCACGATCTGGGCCAGCAGCTCGGCCCGGGTCTGCGACGGGGCGAACCGCCGTTCGAGCACCCGCCGCACCAGCCGGCCCACCGCGGCCGCGACCGACGGGATCACCAGGGCGGCGGCCCGGTCCGGCACCGGGCAGCGCACCTCGCCGACCACCCGCTCCCCGACCAGCACCGCCCCGGGGCCGGTGGCCGTGAGCGCGCCGGCACCGGGCAGCCGCAGCTCGACCGGGTGGCCGAGCACCGTCTGGACGGCGTCCAGCAGCGCACGCACCCCGCCGTCCTCGTCCTGGTCCGCCGCAGCATCGCCCTGCGCACCGGCCAGCACGGCCAGCACCCCCTCGGCGCGGGCGACGGTGTCCGAGGTGCCGCCCCGCACCGCGCGGTTCAGCCAGACGATCAGCTCGTTCACGTCCGCCGTCGCCGGCACGCCGAGCAGCGGCAGCTCGGCGCGCTCGGCGATCCGGGCCGCGGTGACCGGCACCCGCTCCGCGCCGACCAGCACCAGGGCCCGGTGCCCGCGCTGGGCGGAGCGGCGCACGGCGACGTCCAGCTCGTACGGCTCGGCCTGGCGGAGCGCGCTGGACATCAGCACCACCAGGGTGCCGGCGGCGGGGCCGGCGATCTCGGCGAGGTCACCCACGGTGGCGACCTCGCGCACCTCCGCGGCCTCCATCCGGGCGAGCCCGTCGCGTCGGCCGGTGGCTCCGACGGCGTCCACCGTGATGCCGTTCAGGCGTCGTAGACCGTGGTGGGCACCGCGGGACACCAGCTCGGCCACCGTCGTCATGGGCAAGATTGTCGCCTGGCCACAGTTTCGGCTCAAGACCTGTGGTGAGACGACATTGAGGCGGTGTCGACCGACCACCAGACTTTCGCTCCGTGAGCACGTCTTCCCTTCCGAACCGCCCAGCGGAGCGCACCGTCGCGCACGCCGGGGAACCGCCGACCGACGCGCAGCCGCTGGCGGTGATCGACGCGGACGCCGTCCCGGCCCTCGGCCGCGGCTGCGCCGTGCTGAGCACCGGCGGCGGCGGCGGCGTGGACACCGGCATCCTGGCCGCCGACCACGCGATCGCCCAGTACGGACCGGTCCCGCTGGTCCAGATCGCCGACCTCGCCCCGGACGCGCTGATCGTGCCGCTGTCCGGGATCGGCGCACCGACCGTCTCCGCCGAGATGGTCTCGGACACCGAGGACGTGCTGCGGCTGCGGGACGCCATCGAGGAGATCACCGGACGCGAGGTCGCTGCCGTGATGTCCTCCGAGATCGGCGGCGCGAACGGGGTGCAGCCGGTGGCGTGGGCCGCCCGGCTCGGCGTGCCGCTGGTGGACGCGGACGGCATGGGCCGAGCGTTCCCCGAGGTCCAGATGATCTCGATGTACGTCGCCGGCCTGCCGGTGAACACGATCGCGCTCGCGGACACGATCGGGAACGTCTCGGTGATGCGCCCGGTGGACGGGCTGTGGGCCGAGCGGCTCGCCCGGGCGGTGGCGGTCGCCGCCGGCTCGCACGCGCTGATGGCCGACTACCTGCTCGACGGCGCGCAGCTGGACGGCGCGGTGATCCCCGGCACGGTCAGCCAGGCGGTCCGGCTCGGTCACGCGACCGAGGGCGCCGACGACCCGCTGACCGCACTGGTCGAGGCGCTGGGTGCCCAGGTGCTGGTCACCGGCAAGATCACCGACATCGAGCGCCGGACCGGCGGCGGGTTCGTCCGCGGGTCGGTGGTGATCGACGGGCTGGGCGAGGACCGTGGCCGCCTGGTCCGGGTCGAGCTGCAGAACGAGAACCTCGTCGTGCTGGACGAGGGCCGGATGCTCGCCTCGGTGCCGGACCTGATCACCGTGGTGGACACCGCGAGCGCCCGGGCGATCCAGACCGAGAGCCTGCGCTACGGCCAGCGGGTCAGCGTGCTCGCCTGGCCGTGCCACCCGCTGTGGCGCAGCCCGCGCGGCATCGAGGTCGTCGGCCCGCGGGCCTTCGGCTACGACCTGGACTACGTGCCCGTCGAGGAGATCGGAGCCCGCCGTGGCTGACCTGCGGCAGCGCCCGCTGCGGATCGGGATCGACGTCGGCGGCACCAACACCGACGCGGTGGTGCTGGACGAGGACGGCAGCGTGCTGACCTGGACCAAGCAGGCCACCACCGCCGACGTGACCACCGGCCTGGCCCGAGCGGTCGGCGCCGTGCTAGCCCAGCTCGGCCCGGACCGCGAGCGCATCGGCCGGGTGATGCTCGGCACCACGCACGCCACCAACGCGATCCTGCAGCGGCGCGGGCTCGGCCGGGTCGCGGTGCTGCGGATCGGCGCGCCGGCCACCACGGCGGTGCCGCCGCTGCACTCCTGGCCGGCGGACCTGCGGGCCGTGGCGCTGGCCGGAGCGGCCGTGGTGCGCGGCGGGCACCTGATCGACGGCTACCCGATCGCCCCGCTGGACGTGGACGCGATCCGGCGGTTCGTCGGGGAGCACGCGGGCAGCGTGGACGCCGTCGCGGTGACCGGGGTGTTCAGCCCGGCGTTCCGGGACCAGGAGCTCGAGGTCGCCCAGATCGTCGCCGAGGAGGCCGGCGCGGCGATGCCGGTGTCGCTCAGCCACGAGATCGGCTCGCTCGGCCTGATCGAGCGGGAGAACGCCACCGCCCTGAACGCCGCGCTCTACGGGGTGGCGCGGGACGTCACCGAGGCGCTGAGCCAGGTGCTGAGCACGCACGGCCTGGACGTGGTCGCCTACTTCGCGCAGAACGACGGCACCCTGATGGCGCCGGACTACGCGGCCCGCTACCCGGTGCTGACGATCGGCTCCGGGCCGGCGAACTCGCTGCGCGGCGCCGCCTACCTGTCCGGGGTGCAGGACGCCGTGGTGATCGACGTCGGCGGCACCTCCAGCGACCTCGGCGTGCTGGTCAAGGGCTTCCCGCGGGAGTCCGCGCTGGCCGTCGACATCGGCGGGGTGCGCACCAACTTCCGGATGCCGGACATCCTCGGCATCGCGGTCGGTGGCGGCACCCGGGTGCACGGCACCGTCGAGCAGCCGGCGCTCGGGCCGGACTCGGTCGGCTACGCGCTGCCGCGCGAGGGCCTCGTGTTCGGCGGGCAGGTCCCGACGCTGACCGATGCCGGGCTGGTCGCCGGACGCACCCGGATCGAGCAGACCGACCCCGAGCGGGTCGGCGCGGACCTGCGGGTGCTGCTGGCCGCCGGGCTGCGCGCCGCGGACCAGGCGATCGCCGACGCCGTGGACATGGTGACGATGGGCCGCTCCGAGCACCCGCTGGTCGCGGTGGGCGGCGGAGCGTTCCTGGTGCCGGACGACGTGCCCGGCGTCGCCGCCGTGCTGCGCCCCGACCACGGCCAGGTCGCCAACGCGGTCGGGGCGGCGATCGCCCTGGCCAGCGGCCGGTGGGAGGCCATCGTCCCGGCCGGTGCCGGCCGACGGGCCGCCCTGGACGAGGCGAAGGACGTCGCCTGCCGACGCGCCATCCAGGCCGGGGCCGACCCCGAGCACGTGGAGGTCGTCGAGCTCACCGAGGTCCCGCTCAGCTACCTGCCCGAACCCGCCCTCCGCGTCCAGGTCAAGGCCGCCGGCCCCCTCGGGCAGGTCTGACCAGGTACGACCTCTCCCCTCCCCCTCCCCAGAACGGAGCTCTTCCGTGCGACGCACCCTCACCGCCACCGGCGCTGTCGCTGTCCTCGCCCTCCTCGCCGCCTGCGGCGGGGGCCAGGTCCGTGGTGACGACACCGCCACCACCTCGAGCGACGACACGTTCACCTACGTCACCAACACCGAGATCATCACCGAGTGGGACCCTGCCGTGTCCTACTCGAACGAGATCCGCGCGATGGAGAACATCTACGAGTCCCTGACGTCCTACGACGCCGAGACCGAGACCGTCGAGCCGCGGCTGGCGACCAGCTGGACCTCCTCGGACGACGGCACCACCTGGACCTTCACCCTGCGGGACGACGTCACGTTCCACAGCGGCCGGGCCCTGGACGCCACCGCCGCGAAGGAGGCGCTGGACCGCACGATCGAGCTCGGCAGCGGCGCTGCGTACATCTGGGACTCCGTCGAGTCGATCGAGGCCACCGACGCGACCACCCTGGTGCTCCACCTGTCCTACGCCGCACCGATCGACCTGATCGCCTCCTCCGCCTACGCCGCGTACATCTACGACACCGAGGCGTCCGGCGACGAGGACCTGGGCGACTGGTTCGCGGAGGGCAACGACGCGGGCAGCGGCCCGTACACCGTCGGCGAGTGGTCCAGCGGCCAGGAGTACGAGCTGACCCTGCAGGCGTACGACGACTACTGGGGCGGCTGGACCGACGGCCAGTACACGACGGTCGAGTACCGGGTCACCCCGGAGACCACGACCGCGTGGCAGCTGCTGCAGAACGACGAGGTCGACTTCGTCGAAGCCCTGAACCCGGAGACCTTCGAGGTCGCGACGAGCACGGACGGCATCGCGACCACCGAGACCGCCTCGTTCCAGAACCTGCTGGCCCTGTACGACACCGCGGACGGGCCGATGGCCGACGTCCGGGTGCGGCAGGCGGTGCAGCTCGCCACCGACACCGCCGGCCTGGTGGAGTCCCTGGGCGGTGCCGCGGTGGCCGCCGAGGGCCTGGTGCCGGACGGCCTGCTCGGCTCCGGTGCCGGCATCACCTGGACGCAGGACCTGGACGCGGCGAGCGCCCTGCTGGCCGAGGCCGGCTACGACGCGGACAACCCGCTGAGCCTGACGATGACCTACGCCCAGGGCGACGACAACCAGCAGCTGTACGTCACGCTGCTCACCTCGGCGCTGGCCGAGATCGGCGTCAGCCTGGACGCCCAGCCGTTGCAGTGGAACGCGCAGTGGGACCAGGCGAAGTCGGGCGACGGCCAGGACATCTTCGTCATGTACTGGTACCCGGACTACGCGGACGCCTACTCCTGGTTCGAGAACGTGTTCCGCTCCTCGGACGAGCCGTACTTCAACCTGTCCTACCTCGCCGACCCGGAGGTGGACACGCTGATCGACCAGCTGCCGTCGCTGACCGCCACGGACAGCGACGCCGCCCAGGCCGCGTACGTCGAGCTCCAGCAGCTGATCGAGGTGCAGGACGCCGCGGTCACCACGCTGTGGACCGACACCTACCAGCGTGCGTTCCGCGACGACGTGCAGGGCTTCACCGACAACCCGGCGTACCCGAACGTCGTGTTCGCCTACGAGCTGACGCACTGACATGACGGCCCGTCACCTGGTGCGCCGCCTGACGCAGGCCGCCGTGGTCGTGCTCGGCGTGGTGGTGGTGAGCTTCCTCGTGGCACGGGCGGTGCCCGGTGACGCGGCCGTCTCGGCGACCGGCGCGCGAGCCAGCGCCTCGGAGCTCGCCGCCGCCCGGGAGCGGCTGGGCCTGGACCAGCCGCTCCCGGTGCAGCTGTTCCGCTACCTCGGCGATCTGCTGCACGGCGACCTCGGCACCAGCCTGCACACCCGGCAGTCGGTGGCCTCGGACCTCGGGTCCGCGCTGCCGGCCTCGCTGGAGCTGGTCGGTGCGGCCATGCTGCTCGCGGTGCTGCTCGGCGTGCCGATCGGCGTGCTGGCCGCCCGGTGGCGCCCCGGCCCGGTGGACGTCGGCGTGCGGGTGACCTCCGTGCTGGCGGTCTCGGTGCCGGTGTTCCTGCTCGCGCTGGTGCTCCAGCTGGTGTTCGCCACCCGGCTCGGCTGGTTCCCCACCGCGGGCGAGTACGACCGGGCCCTGGACGGCACCAGCCCGTTGCAGGTGTGGACGGACATCACCGCGCTCGACGCCCTGATCACCGGCAACTGGCCGATGCTCGCCAGCACCCTGCACCACCTCACCCTGCCCGCCCTCGCGCTGGCCGCGTACCCGACCGGCGTGATCGCGCAGATGACCCGGGCCGCGCTGGTCGAGGAGGCCGCCCAGGACCACGCCCGGATGGAGCGCGCCCTCGGGTTCGGCCGGCTGGCGGTGCTGGTCCGGTTCTCGATGCGGGCGGCCGCCGCGCCGGTGCTCCAGCTGGTCGCGCTGGTGTTCGCCTACGCGCTGGTGAACAGCTTCCTGGTCGAGTCGGTGTTCAACTGGCCCGGGCTCGGCTCCTACACCACCAGCGCCATCGAGTCCCTGGACACCCCGGCGATCGCCGGGGTCACCCTGGTGGTCGCCCTGGTCTACGTGCTGCTCAACCTCGCGGTCGACCTGCTGCAGACCGCGCTCGACCCCCGGGTGCGGCTGTCATGAGCGACCGGACCGCCCCCGCCCCCGGGCCCGCCTCCCCGGTCCGGCCGGCCCAGCGTGCGCCGGGAGCCGCCGCGCTGGCCCGTCGGGTCGGCCGGATCGCCGGCCGCGACCGGATGGCCGCCGCGAGCGCAGTGGTGCTGCTGGTGATCGTGCTGCTGGCGCTGCTCGCCCCGTGGGTCGCCCCGTACCCGCAGGACGGCACCACCGCCACGCACACCGCCGACCGGCTGCTGGCGCCCAGCGCCGCGCACTGGTTCGGCACCGACCAGGTCGGCCGGGACATCGTCACCCGGGTGCTGTTCGGCGCCCGCACCTCCCTCGGCATCGTGGCGGCCGTGCTGGCCGTCTCCGCCGTGGTCGGTGTCACGCTCGGCGTGGTCGCGGGCTTCGCCGGCGGCTGGCTGCGGGACCTGATCGGCCGGGTCACCGACGTGTTCCTCGCCTTCCCGGCGCTGCTGCTTTCCCTCGCGCTCGCCACGATCCTGCGGCCGAGCGTCAGCACCACGATCGTCGCGATCGCGGTGACCTGGTGGCCCTGGTACGCCCGGCTGTCCACCTCGGTGGCCGCCGGCATCCGCACCCGTCCGTACGTGGACGCCGCCCGCTGCCTGGGCCTGCACCCGGTGCGGATCATCGGGCGGCACGTGCTGCCCAACTCGCTGACCCCGGTGCTGGTGCAGCTCTCCCTGGACGCCGGCGGCGTCATCCTGACCGCGGCGTCCCTGTCCTACCTGGGGCTGGGTGCGACCGAACCGACGAGCGAGTGGGGCCTGATGGTGCAGTCCGGGCAGTCCCTGTTCACCACGCACTGGTGGGTGGCCGCCTTCCCCGGGCTGGCGATCCTGCTGACCGCGTTCTGCTTCAACATGCTGGGCGAGGGCCTGCGGGACGCCCTGGACCCGCGGGCCGCGGGGGCCCGGTCGTGACCGCCGTCCCGCCCACGCCCGCCGGTCCGGCCCGGCCCGGTGGCGAGCCGGCCGGTGAGCCGCTGGTCAGCGTCCGGGACCTGACGGTCCGGTACGGCGAGCGCACCGTGTCCGCGGTGCCGGTGCTCGACCTGCACCCGGGCGAGTGCGTCGCGGTGGTCGGCGAGTCCGGCTCCGGCAAGTCCACCCTGCTGATGGCGCTGCTCGGCCTGCTCGCCGGGACGGGTGCCCGGGTGGACGGCGTCGCCCGGGTGCGCGGCACCGACATCCTGCGGGCGGACGAGCGCACCGCGAGCGCACTGCGCGGCTCGGCGATCTCGCTGGTGCTGCAGAGCCCGCAGGGATCGTTGAACCCGACCATGCGGCTGGGCCGGCTGATGCGGCTCGCGCTGCGGCGGCACGGGGTGCGCGGGGCGCAGGCCGACGACCGGGTGGCCGAGGCGCTGCGCGCGGTGCGGCTGCCCCCCGAGATCGCCCGCCGCTACCCGCACGAGGTCTCCGGCGGCCAGGCACAACGGTTCGCGATCGCCACCGCCGTCGCGCTGCGCGCCCCGGTGATCGCCGCCGACGAACCGACCAGCGCCCTGGACGTCACGGTGCAGGCCGAGGTGATGGCGGTGCTGGACCGGCTGCGACGGGAGCAGGGCACCGCCGTGCTGCTGGTCTCGCACGACCTCGCGCTCGTCTCCACCGTGGCGGACCGGATCCTGGTGATGCAGGCCGGCACGGTGGTGGACCAGGGCGACGTCGAGCACGTGCTGCACCGGTCGACGGTGCCGTACACCCGCGAGCTGATCGACGCCGTGCCCCGGCTGGGTCGGCGCGGATCGGCGGCCGGGACCGGCGCGGAGGAGGGCCAGGATGTCTGAGCAGCCGATCATCGAGCTGGCCGGGGTGGACCTGGCCTACGGGAAGCACACCGTGGTGCACGGCCTGGACCTGGCCGTGCCCGCGGGCGGCGCCGTGGCGCTGATCGGCGAGAGCGGCTCCGGCAAGACCACCGCCGCCCGCGCCGCCCTCGGCCTGCTGCGCCCGGTCGGCGGCGAGGTCCGTTACCGGGGCGTCCCGCTGCACCGGCTGGACCCGGCCGGGCGGCGTGCCTACCGGGCCGCCGTGCAGCCCGTGTTCCAGGACGGCCCCGAGACCCTCGACCCCCGCCAACGGGTCGGCGCCGCGGTGGGCGAGGGCCTGCGGCTGCCACGCCGTGAGCGGGGCGCGGCGGTCGCGGCGCTGCTGGCGGACGTCGGCCTGGACCCCGAGCTCGCCGGCCGGCACCCGCACGAGCTGTCCGGCGGGCAGCGCCAACGGGTCGGCATCGCCCGCGCGCTGGCACCCCGGCCGCAGCTGCTGGTGCTCGACGAGCCGACCAGCGCCCTGGACGTCACCGTGCAGGCGCGGGTGCTGGAGCTGCTCGAACGGCTGCGCGGCGAGCACGGCCTGGCCCTGCTGCTGATCACGCACAACCTGGCGGTGGTGGACCGGCTCTGCGACGACGCCGTGGTGCTGGAGGCCGGCCGGGTGGTGGAGCGCGGACCGGCGCCGCGGGTGCTGGACGCCCCGGAGCACCCGTACACCGTGCGGCTGCGCGCCGCGGTGCCCGAGCTCGGCGGGCCGCCGCCGGGCACCGGTCTCGACGCGCGTGCGGCCTGGCCGCCGGAGGACGCCGCCTGAGGTCGGCGCGGCGCGGCTCAGGCCACCGAGGAGATCCGCGCCACCAGCGCGTCGACGATCCGCACGTCAGCGTCCAGCCACGGCACGGTCCGCCACCGCCCGGCCGGCAGCCAGCGCAGCTCGTCGTGCTCGACCAGCGGCTCCGGCGTCCCGGTGCGGACCTCGGCCAGCCAGAGCCGCATCGTGTAGCGCTCGCTCAGCCACCAGCACCCGTCGTCCGGGCCGACCAGCTCCGCCCCGAGGTCCACCTCGACGCCCAGCTCCTCGCGCAGCTCGCGGTGCAGGCCCTCCAGCGGGGTCTCGCCCGGTTCGACCTTGCCGCCGGGGAACTCCCACCGGCCGGCGAGGCTGGCCGGCGACCGCCGACGGGCGGCCAGCAGCACGGTGGGGTCGTCGAGGTCGTCCACGATCGCCGCCGCGACGACCAGCACCGGAGCGGTCATGGCTGCAGTCTGCCAGCCGCGTGTCACGGGCCGGTGACACGGCGCCGGCCCGACCCCGGCACCGTCAGGACAGCACCGCGTCCAGTGCGGCCACCACCGCTCGGCCGGGCCGCCTCCGCGCCGTGCAGGTCATCGGCGACCTCGCCCTCGTCGTCCCGACGGTGCCGGTCACCACGGGCAGGTCGACACCGTGGCACGGCCGCGACGGGTGCCGGTGCCGATCACCGTGGTCTCCGGCGCGGACCGCCGTCCCGCGCCGACCGCCGGTGGTGCACCCCCTGGAGTCAGCCGAGCAGCAGCAGCCCGCCGAGGCTGACCCCGGCCGCCACCAGCGTGGCCGCAGCGCCCAGCGCGAGCGCCCGCCCGCCGGTGCGGACGAGCCGGCGCAGGTGGATCTGGGTGCCGAGCGCGACCATCGCGGCGCCGAGCGCCAGGGTGGTCACCGGCTTGACCGCCGGCAGCACCGCCGCGGGCACCGCACCGGCGGACCGCACCAGCACGGCGACCAGGAAGCCGACCACGAACAGCGGGACGACCGGGGTGCGCACCCGCCCGGCACCGCCGTCGTTCGCGGTCCCGGCCGACCCGTGCCGCCGACGGACCACCCCGGCCCCGGCCACCAGCGGCGCCAGCAGCACCACCCGGGCGAGCTTGGCGACCACGGCGACGGTGAGGGCGGTGGCGGACACGGTGCCGGCGGCAGCGACCACCTGGGCGACCTCGTGCACGCTCATCCCGGCCCACAGCCCCGCGGTGCGGTCGCTCAGCCCGGCCGCGCCGGCGACCGCCGGCACCAGCAGCATCGCCAGGCTGCCGTACAGCGTGACCAGGGCGACCGCCGTGGCGACGTCGTCGTCGTCCGCGTCGGCGACCGGGCTCATCGCGGCGACGGCGGCGGCCCCGCAGATCGAGAAGCCGGTGGCGACCAGCAGGGTCAGCGCCCGGCCGACCCGCCAGCACCGACCCAGCCGCAGGGTGACGGTGAAGGTGGTGGCCACCGTGACCAGCAGCACGAGGACCTCGCGACCGCCGAGCCGGAGCAGGTCGCCCACCGAGAGCTGCAGGCCGAGCAGCACCACCCCGGCGCGCAGCACGTGCCGGGCGGTCCAGGCCAGGCCGGCGTCGAGCACCGGCGGCAGCCAGCCCGCCGATCGGGCCGCGGTGCCGAGCGCGATCGCCAGCAGCAGGGCCGGCACGGTGGGGGCCAGCCGGGTCAGCGCGAGGCAGCCGCCGGAGACGACGAGGGCGAGCAGCACGCCGGGCAGCACGGCGGTCCGGGGGGCGGGGGCGGCGCGCAGCACGCGCGTCCGGAGATCGGTCACGCTGCCACGCTGCCGCCCGTCGGCCGTGCCCGGAACGACCACCTCCCTGGCACCCTCTAGCCTGTGGCTATGGCCAGGCACCCCGACGAGCCGAGCGACCCGGCGACCTCCGCCGACCCGGGCGGGGCTCCCGACCCCGCGCACCGGCGGGTCCCGCTCGGCGCGATCGAGCTGCTCGCCGCGGTGTCGGCCACCGGCTCGCTGTCCGCCGCCGCACGGTCGCTCGGCCTCGCCCAGCCCTCGGTGAGCACCGGGCTGGCCCGGCTGGAGCGGCAGACCGGGCTCACGCTGCTGGCCCGCACCGCGACCGGCACCCGGCTGACCCCGGCCGGCACCGCAGTGCTCACCCGCGGACGCGACCTGCTGGCGGCCTCGGACGCGCTGGAGCGCGAGGTCGCCGAGCTGCGCAGCGTGCACCGGGGCCGGGTCGCGGTGGCCGCGAGCCTGAGCGTGGCGGAGTACCTGGTGCCGGGCTGGCTGGCGGCCCGGCCGGCGGGGGCCGCGGTGGTGGACCTGGTGGTGGCGAACTCCCGCGACGTGACCGAGGCGGTGCTGCACGGGCGCGCGGACCTCGGCTTCATCGAGGGTCCAGGGGTCGATCCCGGGCTGCACGCGCGCTCGGTCGGCGCGGACGAGCTGGTCGTGGTGGTGGCGCCGGGTCACCCGTGGGCCCGACGACGGCGACCGGTGACGGCGGCGGAGCTCGCGACGGCTCCGCTCGCGGTGCGCGAGGCGGGGTCCGGTACCCGCGCGGTGCTGGAGGAGGCCCTGGTGGCGGCCGGGCACCCGCTGGCAGGCTCACCGGCTCAGCTCGGCTCGACCTCGGCGGTGAAGAACGTGGTGCGCGGCGGTGCCGCGGTCGCGGTGCTGTCCCGGCTCACCGTGGCGGACGAGCTGGACCGGGGCGACCTGCGGCGGGTGCCGGTGACCGGGGTCGACCTGCGCCGCACGCTGCGGCTGGTCTGGGCTCGGGGCCGTCGTCCCTCGGCCGCCGCGCGAGAGCTGGCCGAGCAGGTGCTGGACGCCGCACGGGCCGCTCCCCCGGCGTGATGCCGGGACGAGCGACCCGTGCGGTCCTGCACGTCCGTGGGTCCGCCCGGGGGCGGGGGACCGAGGAGGGTCAGCGGATGCCGGCGGCGGTGGCCCAGGCGACGGCCTCGGACCGGGTGGAGACGCCGATCTTGCGGTAGACGCTGCGCACCTGGGACTTGACCGTGTTCCGCGTGACGAACAGGCGGCGCGCGATGTCCTCGAGCGTGACGTCCTCCGTGAGCTCCGCCAGGACGACGCGCTCACGCGTGGTGAGGGGCTCGCCGTAGATGCTGGCGGTGGTGGCGGGTGCGAGCTCGAGGGTGGCCATCTTGTCCTCCGGTGTGCGAGTGACGAGGTCCGGCTGCAGGGGGTCCAACTGCCGTCTACCGGTTGTGATCGGCAAGTGTCGCCTGCCCGCTCGAACTTGCTGCTGTCCGGCCGATACCGGCATGTCGGACAAATCCGTCAGTTCGAGTGCCTATATAGGACTGACGTCCCAGGTCAGTTCCAGGGAACCGTTTTCCACCGCCAGGATCGAGAACCACCCGAACGGAGCAGCGGTCCTAGGACCTTCGTCTCAGTCCGTGATCTGTGCGGCGTATTCCTCGGCCGAGATCAGCGCTCCGGGGGCCGACACCTCGACCGTGAACAACCACCCCTCGCCGTACGGGGCCGCGTTCACCACCGACGGGTCGTCCACCGCGGTCTGGTTCACGTCCACCACGGTGCCGGACACCGGCGAGAACAGCTCGGACACCGACTTGGTCGACTCGACCTCGCCCACGACAGCGCCCGCCTCCACCGCCGATCCCACGGTCGGCAGCTCCAGGTAGACGATGTCGCCGAGCGCGGCGGCGGCCGAGGCCGTGATCCCGACCGTGCCCACCTCGCCCGGCTCGGCCGTGGTGATCCACTCGTGCTCGGCGGTGTACCGCAGGTGGCTGGGGACGTCGCTCATGGTGCTCTCCGATCGGTGCGCGCCGGGCCCGCGGGGCCCGGCAGGTGCGAGGTGGGACGTGCAGGGTGGGAGGTGGGAGGTGGGAGGTGCGGGACGGGAGGTCGGGACGGCTCGGGTCAGGCACGACGGTAGAACGGCAGCGCGACCACGCGCACCGGTTCGCGCCGGCCGCGCACGTCCACCGCCAGCTCGGTACCGGCCGCGCTGACCTCGGGCGTCACGTAGGCCATCGCGATCGGGGTGCCGAGCGTCGGGGACGGCGCCCCCGAGGTGACCGTGCCGACCGACGCCGCGTCCGGCGCCGTGCCCGCCAGCACCGGGTAGCCGTGCCGGGCGGCCCGCCGGCCGTGCCCGACCAGCCCGACCAGCACCCGCGAGGGCGTGGCGTGCGCCCGGGCCTGCAGGGCGGCACGGCCGACGAACGGCAGCGGCCGGCCCTCGGCGTCCACCTTGTCCAGCCGGACCACCCGGCCGAGGCCCGCGTCGTGCGGAGCGGTCGTGCGGTCCAGCTCGTTGCCGTACAGCGGCATGCCCGCCTCCAGCCGCAGGCTGTCCCGCGCGGACAGCCCCGCCGGGACCAGGCCCAGCGGCTCCCCGGCGGCCAGCAGCGTCCGCCACAGGCCGGGCGCGGCGTCCGCCGGGACGAACAGCTCGAAGCCGTCCTCACCGGTGTAGCCGGTGCGCGCCACCAGCGCCGGCACACCGCCGACGGTCGCGGGCACCCAGGCGTAGTACTTCAGCGCCAGCAGGTCGTCGACGTGCGCAGGGTCGGTGAGGTCGCCGACGATCTGCGCCGCGCGCGGCCCCTGCACCGCGATCAGCGCGGTGGAGAGCGATCGGTCGGTCAGCGTCGCGTCGAACGGGGCGACCCGCTCGGCCAGCGCGTCCGCGACCACCCGGACGTTCGCGGCGTTCGCCACCACCAGGTAGGACTCCTCGGCCAGCCGGTAGACGATCAGGTCGTCCAGCACGCCGCCGTCCTCGGCCACGATCATCGTGTACCGGGCCCGGCCGACCGCGAGCGCCGTCAGGTCGCCGACCAGCGCGGCGTCCAGCGCGGCGCCGGCCTGCGGGCCGTCCAGGTGCAGCTCGCCCATGTGCGAGAGGTCGAACAGCCCGGCCGCCTCGCGCACCGCGCGGTGCTCGGCCAGGTCGCCGGCGTAGCGCAGCGGCATCAGCCAGCCGGCGAACGGCACCATGCTCGCGCCGAGCGCCTCGTGCTCGTCGTGCAGGGGCGAGCGCAGGACGTCCGCGGACGTCTCCGGTGTCTGGGGGTCGGTCACAGCGTGGCTCCCTCGGTGTAGGCCTCGATGGGCGGGCAGGCGCAGACCAGGTTCCGGTCCCCGTGCGCGCCGTCGATCCTGCGGACCGGCGGCCAGTACTTGCCGGTGCGCAGGCTCGCCACCGGGTAGGCGGCCAGCTCACGGCCGTACGGCTTGTCCCAGGCGTCCGCGGTCACCGACGCCGCCGTGTGCGGGGCGCCCCGCAGCGGCGACTCCGTCACCGGCCACCGGCCGGCCGCCACCGCGTCGATCTCGCCACGGATCGACACCAGCGCGTCGACGAACCGGTCCAGCTCGGCCAGGTCCTCGCTCTCGGTCGGCTCGACCATCAGGGTGCCGGCCACCGGGAAGGACAGCGTCGGGGCGTGGAAGCCGTAGTCCATCAGCCGCTTCGCGACGTCCTCGGCCGTCACGCCGGTCTCCTTGGTGATCGCGCGCAGGTCGAGGATGCACTCGTGCGCGACCAGCCCGCCCGGGCCGGTGTAGAGCACCGGGAAGTGCTCGGTCAGCCGGGCGGCCAGGTAGTTCGCCGAGAGCACCGCGTTCTGGGTGGCCCGGCGCAGGCCGTCGCCACCCATCAGCGCCACGTACGCCCACGAGATCGGCAGGACGCCGGCGGAACCGAACGGGGCCGCCGAGACCGCTGCGGCGCCACCGCGGGCGCCGAGCGCACCGGGTCGCACCACGTCGGTGGCCGGCAGATACGGCACCAGGTGCGCCGCCACACCGATCGGGCCGACGCCCGGGCCGCCGCCGCCGTGCGGGATGCAGAACGTCTTGTGCAGGTTCAGGTGCGAGACGTCCCCGCCGAACTCGCCCGGCCGGGCCAGCCCGACCAGCGCGTTCAGGTTCGCGCCGTCGATGTAGACCTGCCCGCCGGCCGCGTGCACCAGGTCGCACACGGTGCGCACCTCCTGCTCGTACACGCCGTGCGTCGATGGATAGGTGATCATGATCGCCGCCACCCGCGGGCCGTGCTGATCGAGCTTGGCCCGCAGGTCGTCGAGCAGCACCGAGCCGTCCTCGGCGGTCGCGACCACCACCACCCGCAGCCCGGCCAGCGCGGCCGAGGCGGCGTTGGTGCCGTGCGCGGAGGCCGGGATCAGGCAGACGTCCCGCACCGGCGCCTGCTCCGGGTCCGCGCCGCCGGCCAGCGCCGCGTCCCGAGCGGCCGCGTGGTAGCCCCGGATCGCCAGCAGCCCGGCGAACTCACCCTGCGAGCCGGCGTTGGGCTGCACCGAGACCGCCGCGTAGCCGGTGATCTCCGCCAGCCAGCCGGTGAGGTCCGCGATCAGCTCCGCGTACCCGGCGGCCTGGTCGGCCGGCACGAACGGGTGCAGCCCCGCGAAGCCCGGCCAGGAGATCGCCTCCATCTCCACCGTCGCGTTCAGCTTCATCGTGCAGGAGCCGAGCGGGATCATCGTGCGGTCCAGCGCCAGGTCCTGGTCCGAGAGCGCGCGCAGGTAGCGCAGCATCGCGGTCTCCGAGCGGTGCCGGTGGAACACCGGGTGGGTCAGGTAGCCGCTGGTCCGGCGCAGGGCGGCGGGGATGCCGACCACGACCGCACCGGCCATCGCACCGGGCACCGGCTCCGGGGCGGCGGCCGCCGCGTCCGCGAACGCCGCCAGCACCGCCGTGACGTGCTCCGGCGTGGTCACCTCGTCGC
The DNA here is from genome assembly GCA_036404115.1 of Cellulomonas sp. GTDB lineage: Bacteria > Actinomycetota > Actinomycetes > Actinomycetales > Cellulomonadaceae > Cellulomonas. The sequence continues at coordinate 9,358 of DASWPG010000044.1, read as the reverse complement.
AGGCCACCTGGACGTGGTCGTCGTCGGCGGCCCACACGTTGATCCCGCGCGCCACCGCCGCCGCGACCACGGCCGGCGCCCGGCCCGGCACCACGGCGCGCACGGTGTCGAAGAACCGGGCGTGCTCCACCCGCACCCCCGCGGCCAGCAGCCCGTCCGCGAGCGCCACCGCGCGGGCGTGCACCCGCTCCGCGATCTCCCGCAGCCCGTCCGGCCCGTGGTAGACCGCGTACATCGAGGCCACGATCGCCAGCAGCGCCTGCGCGGTGCAGATATTGCTGGTCGCCCGCTCCCGGCGGATGTGCTGCTCCCGGGTCTGCAGCGCCAACCGGTACGCGGGGGCGCCGTCCGCGTCGATCGACACCCCGACCAGCCGACCGGGCAGCATCCGCTCCAGCCCGGTGCGCACCGCCATGTACGCGGCGTGCGGCCCGCCGTAGAACAGCGGGACACCGAACCGCTGCGCCGAGCCGACCGCGATGTCCGCGCCGAGCTCGCCCGGCGGCGTCAGCAGGGTGAGCGCGAGCAGGTCGGCCGCCACCGTGACCAGCGCGCCGGCCGCCTTCGCCGCGGCGATCACCGGTGCGAGGTCGCGCACCGCGCCCGAGGCGCCCGGCTGCTGCAGCACCACGCCGACCAGCACCTCGTCGCCCAGGTCCGGCAGCCCGTCGGTCAGGTCCGCCACCCGCACGCCCAGCCCGGCGGCCTCCGCCCGGCCCAGCGTGACGGCGAGCGTCTGCGGCAGGCAGTCCGCGTCCAGCAGCACCACGCCGGCGCGCCCCTTGGCGGCCCGGTGCATCAGCGCCATCGCCTCGGCCACCGCGGTCGCCTCGTCCAGCAGCGAGGCGTTCGCGACCGGCAGCGCCGTCAGGTCCTCGACGGCGGTCTGGAAGTTCAGCAGCGCCTCCAGCCGGCCCTGGGAGATCTCCGGCTGGTAGGGGGTGTACGCCGTGTACCAGGCCGGCGACTCCAGCACGTTGCGCCGGATCACCGGCGGGGTCACGGTGTCGCTGTAGCCGAGGCCGATCATCTGGGTCAGCACGGTGTTCCGGCCTGCGATCCCCCGCAGCGCCGTCAGCACCTCGGGCTCGCTGCGGGCGGCGGGCAGCGCGAGCGGCCGGTCGGTGCGGATGCTCGCCGGCACCGCGGCGTCGGTCAGCGCGTCCAGGTCGGCGAGGCCGCCAGCACCCACGTGCGCCAGCATCGCGGCGAGGTCGCGCTCGCGCGGACCGATGTGCCGGTCGGTGAACCCGTGCGCCGCGTCGGAGCCGGGCCCGGCCGAGGCACCGCCGGGGGGCACCGGGGTCGACGAGGTGGGGGCGGGCGATCCGGGAAGGTCGGGAGAGGTCACGCTGCTGCTCCGGGGGTCGGACGAACCGGGACGATCGGTTGTCTCCCCGCTCTGTCATCCGCCGACCGCGGGCACCGGGCCCGGGTCGCACGACCTGAGAGTTTTGCCGGTCCGCCGTGCCCGCGAGGGCCGGGGCGCGCCGGCTTGCACCGTCGGTGGACCGACCCGTGCGGGCCGGTCGCTTTCCAGAGTTGCCTGGCCACGGCGGTACGGGGGCCTGAGAGATTCCCGGGGAGGGTTGCTCCTTCGGCGCCTCGCGTCCGGTCGATGCCTGCCGACCCGTCCATGGTCCGGGAGCGCGGCACCGGCGGTGCGGGAGGACTCTCCCGCCGCGGTTCGAGCAGCGTGTTCAGTTGTGCGCCGCACGCACCTGCCGACCGGTGGGTCGGGGACGGTGCACGAGGTCCGGCTCAGCGTAGCCGCCACGGGGACGGTCGACGGTTTCGGGGCGGTGAACTCTGCCGGGCGTAGCGCACCCGGAGGCCCGCAGCCCCGACTCGTCGAGGAGGCCGGGCGCGCGCTGGCCCACGAACGGCGGAACCCGGACCTGACCCGGACCGGCAGCCGGTGCCGAGCCCTCAGCTCGACGGCTGCGGGAGCCGCTGGTCATGCTCGTGCCGCACGCACCCGACCTGACCAGGTCACCCATCGATCCGGAGGTCGCACACCGCACGCCCGTGGGTGGTCGAGAGCGCGCCCTGCCCGACTTCTCCCCGATCGCTGTCGACGGTGCACCAGCTCGGCCCCGGGTCGAGGCGCACCTCGAGGCGTCCGGCTGGATCACCGGCCGGACGATCCGCACCATGGTCGACCTCGACATCCAGCAGGCCACGCAGATGCGCGATGATCTGCGTTCCGCCGATGTCGTCCGGAAGGATCCCGACGGCCCGCAGCGCGGCCGACCGACCGGCTGCCGGCTCGCTCAGCCGCGCGCGACCTCGGCCAGCACCTCGTCCACCAGCGCGAGGAACCGCTCCGGCTCGTGCAGGTGCGGGTAGTGCCCGACCTCGCCCCAGTCCTCGAACCGCAGCTGCGGCAGCCGCTCGCGCAGCCACCCCGGGTAGTCCGGCCCGGTCGGGATGCCCTGCACCGCGATGTACGGGACGTCCGCCGGCACGGCCGCCGTCGCGGCGACGGTGGCGGCGAGCTCGTCGGGCGACTGGTCCAGCATGATCGACCAGACCCCCAGCACCACCTGCTGCGAGGGTCGTCGGATGCCGTCCAGCCGAGCGGTCTCCGCCGGGTCCAGCGCGCCGTACATCTGCTGGAACATCTGCCCGATCACGGCGTCGAACGCCTCGGAGCGCAGCAGCGGCTCCAGCTCCAGCACCTGGGCCTGCAGGGCGCCGAGGGCGAGCGGCTGGTCCACGTTCACCACCGCCGAGACCGGGTAGGTCGCCCCGTAGGCGGTCACGACCACGCCACCGAGGGAGTGCCCGATCAGCACGGTGGGCTGCCCCGGCGCCGCGACCTGCTCGACCACGGCCCGCACGTCCGCGGCCAGCGTCCCGGGGAGGTAGTCGCCGTCCGGCCCGGCCGGCGCGGACCCGCCGTGGCCGCGCAGGTCGACCCGCAGCACGGTGCCCCAGCCCGCCAGCGCCGGGAGCAGCGGGTCCCAGCTGCGGCGGTCCTCGGTGATGCCGTGCACCAGCACGAGCAGCGGCCCGCCGGAGCCGGTGACGTCGTGGGCGAGGGTGCTGCTCATGCGGGACCTCCAGGGACGAGAACGGGGGGAGTGAGGACGACCGATCTACCGACGGGCCGGGTCGGGGCCCGGGTGCGGCAGCACCACCGAGGTGACGGACCGTGCACCGCCGCGGTGCGCCGCCGCCACCACCTGCTCGACCTGCGCCAGCGGCCCGTCCACCAGCACCGGGCGGTCCCCGCTCGGGTCGCCGGAGCAGCGCACCCCGTCCGGCAGCGCGATGCCGGGCCAGTCCCCCGGCGCCAGCACCGCGACCGCCCGGACGGTCGGGTCGGCGGCGGCGCGCAGGTCCACCGCCCGCACCCCCGACAGCCGGGCCACGGTCCGCACCAGCAGCCGGCTGCGACGCTCGGAGGCGGTGAAGGTCACCACGATCGGCCCGACCCCGTCCGCGACGTCCGAGCCGGTGGACAGCGAGTCGAAGCTGACGCCGCGGGTGGAGAACACGCCGGCGAGCGCGGTCAGGGTGCCGGTGCGGTCGGCGCCCTGCACGAACGCCACCCAGCGCTGCTCGTCCCCGACGGGCACGGTCCGGTCCGGCACCGGCTGGTCCGGCGCGGTCATCGTGCGCCGCCGAGAGGTGCGGTGCCGCTCGTGCCACGGCCGAGCCCCCACGGACCGAGCAGAGCGTCGATCCGGTCCGCGGTCCGGAGCAGCCGCCGGGCCTCGTCCGGCGCCGGCTCGTCCAGCAGCACCCGGCTCCATCCCTCCGGCCCCAGCACCACCGGCACCCCCAGCACCCCGCGCAGCGGCACCCCGGCCACCGCGACCTCGCCGTCCAGTGCCACCTGGCCGGCCACCACGATGTCGCGCCCGTCCAGGATCGTGTCCACCAGGTCGACGGTCGCGTTCGCCGTCGCGGACGCCGTCTTCGCCCCGCTCTGGTGGGTCAGCCACGGGCGTGCCACCCCGCGCAGGTCCGGCGGGCACGTCTCCACCAGGTCGAAGGCGGCCGCGACGTCGGAGGCCATCAGGTCCGCCAGCCGCAGCTTGGCGTGCTCGACCTCCGCAGCGAAGTCGTCCAGCGACCGGTCCCCACGCAGCCGCGCCACCGCCCGGGCCCGCTCGTCCACGTCCAGCCCGCTGATCCGCACCGTCGACCACAGCGGCACCTGGTCGTCCCCGTGCTGCCCGGCCACGAACCCGCCGACCCGGTGCCGGCGCACCCCGAGCTGCACCGCGATCTCCCGGCGGAACCGCAGCGTGTCCAGCCAGGCGCCCATGCCGATCACCCGGTGCCGGCCCAGCTCGTGGGCGACCACGGCGACGCCCAGCTCCACCGGGTTCGACACCACGACCACCACCTCGTGCCCCGATCCGTGCTCGGCGATCGCCCGGGCGTACCCGGCGAACACCTCGTGGTTCTCCGCCGCGAGCGCCCCGCGGTCGGTGCTGGCCCCCGCGCGTGCCGGAGCGGTGCGCCCCGCGGTCAGCACGATCACGTCCGCGACCACGTCCTGCGGAGCCAGAGCGACGTCGATCAGCGGTGCGTGCTCGTCGTAGGCGTCCACCAGGTCGGCTCGCAGCCCGTACGCGGCCCGCCCGGAGGCGCCGCCTGGTCGCCCGACCAGCTGCAGCCGCGAGGTCGTCGGCAGCACCTTGCGCTCGATCAGCTGGGCGCAGACCTGCCGCCCCACGTCCCCCGTCGCTCCCAGCACCGCCACGTCCACGAGGGCGAGGGTAGGTCACGCGTGTGTCGCCGGGGTTGCTCGCGGTGGTCACCGACCGCACGCTCTCCCGGCTGCCGTTGCTGATGATCGGCATCGGATCGGACGTCGCGACGATGGAGGCGCTGAACGAGTACGGCCACCCGCACCTCGCAGGAGACCCGGTACCGGGTCGCTGGTCCGAACCTGCGGTTCTGGCTGGCCTTCCTCTCCCCCGCCATGCCGGAGATCGACCTGGTGCTCGCCGTCCTGATCCGGCACCACGCCCGGCTCCCCGGGGCCGACGACCGGACCCCGCTGGTCGTCGTCCCCCGCACGGGTTCCACCGTCGACGGAGCCACGCTGCTCACCCCGGACGAGCTGCTCGACGCCTGGTAGCCCGCCGGGTCAGAGCCCGCGCTGCCAGGCGACCACCCGGTCCACCGCCTCCGCCACCACCGCCGGGGACGAGGCGAACGACAGCCGCACCCAGTCCCGCCCGTCCACCCGGTCGAAGTCCGTGCCCGGCGTCAGCGCCACCCCGGCCTCGTCCAGCAGCCGCGCGCACCAGGCCACCGAGTCCAGCCCGGTACCGCTGATGTCCGCGTACACGTAGAACGCACCGTCGGCGGGGGCGACCCGCGACCACCCGAGGTCCGCCAGCCGGTCCAGCACCAGGCGGCGGGAGTCCGCGTACTGCGTGACGTTCGCGCGCGCGGCCGCGTACCCGGCCTCGCTGAACGCCGCGACGCCCGCGTGCTGCGCGAGCGCCGGCGGGCAGAGTGCGACGTTGCCGGCGAGCGCGTCCACCGGGCCGGCCAGGTCCTCGGGCAGCAGCAGCCAGCCCAGCCGCCAGCCGGTCATCGCCCAGTACTTGGAGAACGAGTTGACCACCACCGCGCCGCGGTCCAGCGCCGTGGCCGCGGTGGGCGCACCGGCGGGCCCGAGCCCGGCGGCACCGGCCGCGTCGCCGTAGGTGATGCCGTGGTAGATCTCGTCGCTGACCAGCCGCACCCCGTGGTCCGCGCACCAGTCGACCAGGGCGTCCAGCGCCGGCCGGTCGATCACCGTGCCGGTCGGGTTGGCCGGACCGGCCACCACCAGGCCGTCGATCGGGCCGTCCAGCGCGTCCAGCTGCTCGACCGTCGGGCGCCAGCCGGTCTGCGGCCCGCAGGGCAGCTCGACCACCTCGCAGCCCAGCGACCGCAGGATGTTCACGTACGCCGGGTACCCGGGCCGGGCCAGCGCCACCCGGTCGCCGACGTCGAAGGCCGCGAGGAACGCCAGCATGAACCCGCCCGAGGACCCGGTGGTCACCGCGACCCGCGCCGGGTCGACCTCGACGCCGTACCAGCGGCGGTAGTGCGCGGCGATCTCCGCGCGCAGCGCCGGCGAACCCAGCGACTCGGTGTACCCGAGGTCGCCGCCGGACAGCAGCGCCACCGCCCGGTCCCGCACCACGTCCGAGGCCCCGGTGGACGGCTCGCCAGCGCAGAGGTTCAGCACCGGCTGGCCGGCCGCGCGTCGTGCGTTCGCGGCCGCCAGGATCTCCATCACGGCGAACGGGGGCACCTGAGCGCGTCGCGAGACCTTCATCCGGCCATCGTGCCGCGCGCGGGCCCCGGTCGCCCACCTGCGACCACCGTCCGGACCCGCGGCGACGTCGGACCTCGGGGCTAGCCTGCGCGCATGCCCGTGCTGACCCGCCCTCGTGCCCACCTCGACCACAGCGTGCGCCCGGGTGGGCCGGGACCCGTCACGATCACCGCGCACGGGCTGACGTCCAGCCGGCAGGCGGCCGCCGGTGAGGGGCTGCTCGACTGGTCGGCGCTGACGGTCGGCGGCGACCTCGTCGAGTACGACGCCCGGGGGCACGGGCGGTCCACCGGTGCCCCGGTCCCCGCCGACTACACCTGGTCCGCCCTGGCCGGCGACCTGCTGGCACTGATCGACGCCGTCTCTCCCGACCGCCCGGTGGACGCCGTCGGTGCCTCCATGGGCACGGCGACCGTGCTGTGGGCCGCCGCGCTGCGACCGGACCGGTTCCGCCGGCTGGTGCTCGCCATCCCGCCGACCGCCTGGGGCAGCCGGGCCGGGCAGGCCGCCCGCTACCAGGAGGACGCCCGCTCGGTGGAGCAGCACGGCACCGGCCCGTGGGTGCGGGCCGCGGCGGCGTCCGCCGCACCCACGGTGCTCGGCGGCCTGGACTTCGACCCCGAGCCGACGGTGCCGGCCGAGCTGCTGCCCAGCGTGCTGCGCGGTGCGGGTGCGAGCGACCTGCCCGACCCCACCGTGCTGGCGCGGCTGCCGCACCCCGTGCTGCTGCTGCCGTGGACCACCGATCCGGGCCATCCCGTGTCCACCGCCGAGGCGCTGGCCCGGATCCTGCCGGCCGCCACGCTCCGGGTCGCGGACGACCTGACGACGATCCGCGGCTGGCGCGAGCAGGTGGCTGCCTTCCTGGGCTGAGCCTCAGGCCCCGAGCAGGCCGCGCACGAGCACGACCACGCCGTCGGCCGCCGCCTCGATCTCGTCCAGGCAGTGCTCGAAGTCCTCCGGGCCGCCGTACCAGGGGTCGTCCACGTCCAGCAGGTGCTCCGACCCGCCGACCGGCAGCACCGGGGCCGCCGGGTCGAACGTCCGGTACATCACCACCCGGTCCGCCAGCTCCGGCCCGCCGAGCCGGCGCAGCGACCGCGCGTGGGACGCCGTCATCGCGAGCACCAGGTCGTTGTCCCGCAGGTCGGTCACGCGCGCCTGCCGGGCGGTGCGCCGTGGCACCTTGTACCCCCGGGCGGCCAGCGCCGCACGCGCTCGCGGATCGATCGGGTTGCCGTGCTCCTCGTCGCTCACCCCGGTGGAGTCGACCAGCACCCGGTCGCCCAGGCCGGCCTGCTCCAGCCGGTCCCGCAGCACCACCTCGGCCATCGGCGACCGGCAGATGTTGCCGGTGCACACCGTCATGACCCGGTACCTGCCCTGGTCGTCCGTCACACAGGCTCCTCGTGCTCGATCTCGTCGCGGTCGGTCCCATGGTCCCCGACGGTGCGCTCGCCGGCAGCAGGCCCGGCGGCCGCGCGGTCCGGCCCGACCCGCAGCAGCACACCGATGCCACCGGTGAAGGTGATCCCGGCGAACGACGGTCCACGGTCGACCTCGTGGAACCCGAGCCCCTCGTGCAGTGCGATCGACGCCCGGTTGGTCGCGTTGACCACGCTGTGCACCGCTGCCCCGCGTCCCGGCGGACGGTCCAGCAGGCCGGCGAGCAGACGGGCCCCGATCCCGGCCCGGCGGCGGCCGGGGGCGACCGTGAGCGCGCCGACGAGCCAGCCCTCGCGCGCGTCGGCACCGCCCTGCCAGCGGGCGAGCATCGTCCAGCCCACGACGGTGCGGGCGGACGGCACCGGGTCGTCCGACGGGGCGTGCGCGACCAGGACCAGCCGCCCGGGATCGGCGATCCAGCGCGCGAGCCGGTCTCCGAGGTCGGCCGGCTGCGGCCCGCGGCTGCTCGCGACGACCAGCACACCGGGGACGTCACCGGGACGGGCCCGCCGGATCGAGCATCGCCGGTCGGGGACGCCGTGCGCCCCGGGTCGGTAGGTCTCGAACGCGGGCATCCCGTCATCCTGCACCCCTCGACGGCGGCGGCGGGCTGGGGACGGCCGGCGTCCCCGACGTCGGGCCGGCCGCCGAGGCCCGTGGTCGCCGTCCGGGCTAGCGTCGAGGCATCACGACCGTCCGGCACGCTGGACCCCGCACGCTGCACGCTGCACCGCGGAACCCCGGCGACGGTGGTCGGTCCGCGGTGGAGCGGCACGGGGCAGGGCAGGGCAGCGCAGGACGGAGCGGCACACGATGGAGCAGCACGGGATGAGGAGCCAGAGATGAGCAACGACCTGATCGTGGTCACCGGAGCCTCCGGCCGGATCGGACGTCGTCTGGCGTTCCGGCTGGCCGCGGAGGGCGCCCACCAGCGGCTCGTCGTCCGGTCGCCCGACCGCGCACCGCAGATCCCCGGCACCGAGACCGAGGTCGCGCTCAGCGCGGGCTACCTGGACGTCGACGCCATGCGGGTCGCGTTCGCCGGGGCCGGCACGGTGTTCCTGGTCTCGGGCCGGGAGGCCGTCGACCGGACGACCGCGCACCGGGCGGCCGTCGACGCCGCGGTGGACGCCGGGGTCGAGCGGATCGTGTACCTGTCGTTCATGGGCGCCGCGCCGGACGCGACGTTCACCTTCGCCCGTGACCACTGGGCCACCGAGGAGCACGTCCGGGCCTCCGGGCTGCGCTTCACCTTCCTGCGCGACTGCCTGTACCACGACGCCGTCGCGCGCTTCGTCGGGGCGGACGGGGTGATCCGCGGCCCGGCGGGGCACGGGCGGGTCGCCGCGGTCGCGCACGACGACGTCGCCGACGTCGCCACCGCCGTGCTGCTCGACGAGCACGCGCACACCCACGACGGTCGGGTCTACGACGTCACCGGCCCCGCTGCCTACACGCTCACCGAGGCCGCCGAGGTGCTGTCCCGCGCCACCGGCCGCACGATCACGTACGTCCCCGAGACCCTGGACGAGGCGTACGCCTCCCGCGCGTCCTTCGGCGCCGAGCCCTGGGAGGTCGACGGCTGGGTGTCCTCGTACGCCGCCATCGCCGGCG